>JBHLNZ010000012.1:0-66210 GCA_048941015.1 Promethearchaeota archaeon
ATTATTGATTTTTAAGTATTTATCTTCATCAAAATTAATTTAAACTTAGTAAAAAATTTTATTTTTTCTTATTATAATCTTTTAAGTTAAATGATTTGAAAAATGATTTTGAATGTTTTATACTGTTTAAAATCCAAACAAATAAGTTTACCTCTTTATTAGGGTTCCAAGCGGACCAATTAGGAGATGGAGTATAGCCATGATCTATCATAAGATCAGGAAGAGGTCCTAGATTTTTATTATTCCATATAACATTTGCTGTAAGTATCGTTCTTCCTCTTGGATTTTCATCTTTTGGGATAAATATTGAAATTGGTGTTTCAAAAAATGTATTAGGATTGATATTAAATGAGTTATTAAGAAGATCAGCCTTCCATTTAATTGGTAAGTTTAATTTATATGTTATCGTTGAAGTTTTATTAAGATAATTCCGAACAACTAATTTAGTAGTTATTTTTTGACCTGGTTTCGATATAACCCTTATTGGTTTGAAAGATATCCAGTTAGGATCAAAACCCATATTTGGATTTTCTTGGGCAACGATATCAGACAATAATGGTTCATAGTTTGAAACAAAGTCTTTAAATTTTTTTAATAGATCTCTGTTCACTTTAATAATTCCATAATGACTAATCGCTAAATATTGGGGATCGCAATTAAGTAAAATATCAGCACATTTCATAAAACCTACATTATCTCCTATTCGACAAAAATTAAAACAATTTACATTAGTATCTCGGTCAACTAGTGATCTCTGAGTAAGGCTATCCCCTACAAAAAAGAGGCTTTTACCATCAATCTCACTGAATAATCCCATATGATATTCTGTCTGACCTGGAAAATGAAAGATTTGAAATTTATATATATCCCATTTAAATATTTCTCCATCTTTGAGAACTCTGTCTATTTTAATCCGTTGGTCTATCAAGCAACCCAATCTATAATGGATGGGATTCTGTAAAACATCAACAATATTCTCAAGAGCCCAAACTTTAAGATTCATCTTTTCTTGTAGTAAAGGGATACCTGCAACATGGTCATCATGGTAGTGAGTAGGGAGTAAGAAGTCAATTTTATCTATATTTAAGGAATCTAAAATCTGATAAAAATCTGATAATGGATAACCATGATAATCATCACCAGCAAAATCAATTAATATACAATTTTTATTTTGTCCTTTAATTATAAAGGGAGGGTGCGTTCCTTCATGAAAAATATGAGGAAAATGTAATTTCAAATCAATTGGTTGAATTTCTCTTTCTTTCAAGTTGTATAACTCAACATCAATTCCTGAAAATTGCGAACAAAAAGCTAGTCTCGCTTTTTGAAACTTTTGACTTAAAATTTTAATAATATTTTCAGTATTTTCGATAACATCTCCATGGGAAGGAAGTAGAAAGTCAGGATTATGCGCTAGTAATTTTTTGAATGATTTTAATGAAAGTTTAATCCCCCCTTCCCCGTTATCATTATAAATATATTCTAAATCATAATAAGTAATTACTTTTCCCCCTGAATGAATCAAATCACCTGTAAATGCTAGCAATTTTCCATCAATCTCTAAAAGGTAAGAAATGCTTTCACTAGTATGGCCATTGGTTCTAAGAATTCTAAAAATGTATTGCCCCCAATGGAAAATATCACCATTTTGAAATTTATTATCTAAAGGGATATTGTAAGTAGATACAAAATACGTTGGTTTAAAGTAATATAAATCATAATATGATTTCATTTTCCAGAAATCTTCTGCTGCTTCAAATAACTTTCCTTCTTTTTTAGGAGCTCCAATTTTTATATTATTTGCTATTGCTAAGTAATCTCCATAATTCTGATCACGATGATAATGGGTATGTAAAATATATTCGATCTTATTAACATTAATTTCTGATAAGTAATTTAGAATCTCTCCAGAACCAAAATCTATAAGAAGAGCTTTATCACTATTTCTAATTACGTAAGTATTAATCGCATCTTTAAATAAATAGACATTTTCTAATATTTTTTTAAACATGTTCATTATTAGTTTTTAAAAAAAAATTTCTAAAAAATTAAAAAATTAAATTTTCATTTCGATTAATTTATCTTTTAAAAGCATCGATTTTTCTGGGGTTATATCATAAAATAACCAAAAGACTACCACTGCTATGGTCATGAATAGCATAGGAATTAATGCGAAATGAACTTGAATGCCTCTTATTGCATTAATGCTCTGAATTGTTGCGTCTTCTCTAAATCCTGTAATTGTGTGTATGAATGAAAAACTCATAGCTTGTGCTATCAAAGCAGCGCGACCTACAAAAGTCTGAATTCCATTATAAATTCCTTCTTTTCTTTGACCTGAATCAACAATTGTTTCATCAATGGCACTAGCAAAATTAGGCCACATCATAACCCAAAAACCACCTTCACCTATTCCCCAGAAGATCATAACTATGAGTAGAACTATATAGTTGTTTATGAAAAACAAAGACCCTGTAATAAGTGTTAAATAGATTGATGCATATATTATCGTTTTACGGTCATCATTTGTTTTTTCTGCAAATTTTGACCAGATTGGCATTGAAACAACCATACCAACGAGTATACCTGCCATTATGAACGTAATATCCTCCGAGGGAACTTCTAATACGAATTGAGCAACATAAGGAATTGACCCGATCATACACTGGACTAACGATTGATAGAAAGTAAATGCTACAATATATGCAACGATATTCTTGTATTTTAAGCATTTTCGTAACTCTTTAAAAAATGATTCTCTTTCCATTCCTTCTTCGCACTTATCTAAATAGCAATCAATTCGAACTTGATCCTCTCGACTTCCTGGAATTGAAAGTATTAAAGCAATCATACAAACAAATATTACGACAATAGCTTGTGTTATATAAGATTGTAAATCCTCGAAGTGATAAAATAATGGAGGAATTATCGAACCTAAAGCGGTTCCTAAGGCAGCAATAACAGTACTATAGGTTGATGCGGAGCGTCTTTCACTTCCAGAACGGAATTTATCTGGGAAAATAGCATAGAAATTAACATTGAAGACTGATGCGAATGTGTCATAAAGACATGTTGTAAAAATTAACCAAATAAAAATTATCCATACCCCTTGATTTGGATCGACAGCTGGAGGCATGAAAATTAAAATATAGCTTAAAATCCAAGGTACACCACCAACAAAAACCCAGGGAAATCTCCTTCCCCATTTCCTAGTAAATTTAAATGGGCGGTCCGTTAAATACCCAACAAGAGGATCATTTATTGCATTGTATATAGCAAAAATAATATATCCAATCATTGTAAGATAGGACGGTAGACCAATTTCAGTTTCGTAAAAGAAAAATACTAATGATCCAAATGCAATATTAAAGAACTCATTAATAAATTTACCAGCACCATATGAAGCCATGTTCAATCTAGAATGTTTTATTTCAAGATTTTCTTTCTCCATAATTTTCTCCTTTTAATTTTCTTTTAATCAGAAATTATTTTTAAATAGATGAAATTATGAGTTAAAACAATATAAATATTTATTTTATTTAGATGGTGAAAACTTGCATACAAAGTTTAGATTTTGATTAAAATTTAAGACTCTCTTATTTTTTGAGAGTAATATTCTACAATTAAATTAATAATAAGCTCTGCTAGTTCTTTGATTATTAAGACTTTACCCCCATTTAATCTACGTAAAGTGTTAAGACATTTCCAATGTCCTCCTATATCAATTTCCTTAGTTCCCAAAAATTTTTCATATTTTCCACCATGGATTAAAAACCCTCCTAACCCTCCCAGAGGAGGCCATTTCATAATTGCTGCGTAAAAATCCTTTTCTAATTCTTTATTCATTAACTCAAGTTTTTCGTTGTCTAGAACATCTAATGCCGCTGCTAATGAATGCTCAAAATGACCGGCATGATCGATACTTGTAACAATTTTAATAAGGTTTCGTCTGATTTTCTTTTGGTCTTCACCTTCAGCAGTGAGTTTAATTGAAAGGTTTTCTATTTCTCGTAATGCTTTATCAGCAATTTGATCAGCAAAACCTTCAGTAGTTGATATAAATAATTGTTCAAGGTTTAATTCAGACTGAATTTTCTCGGTATAATCAACAATCGGATTATTTCCTCCATGACCAGAATATATAAATACTTTTGATGCAGCTAATCCCATTTCTTGATAATTACTGATGTGAAATTTTAAAAAGGCTATCAATTTTTCCACGATCTCATTTACTGGAATAGTTTTTGGAGACCAATCTTTTGCAATGGGACCAACATTATCAGTTGACCAAGGAATATGAGCAACATATCTACCTCCAGTTTTACGAGAGATAAGTACTGCTACATGCTGGGAATGAATATCATCTATATTCCTGGGCAATGCATAACCATGACCTTCTTCAGGATTTCCAATTGAAAAAATCAACCATTCTCCTTCTTTTTTACCATAAGGACCCCAATCATCCATTTTGCCTTCTAAAGAGATTCCATTATTTTCATTTTCCATATTATCAATTTATCTAGGTTTTTTAAAATACCTTACTTTTACCATCTGAATCTTATTTTAGAATTATAAAAATTTTAAAAAGCTATTAAAGATGTTCAAACTTATAAAAACTATAAAAAAAACTTATTTTTTATTTAATACTCTTGTAGGTATCAAATAATGCCCGGTCCAGGAATGGAATTAATCGGAAAAGAAGAAAAGGAAGCAATTTTAGAAGTTATAGAATCAGGTTATCTCTATCGATATGGAGATCTGAATGATCCTAGATTTAAAGCGAAAGTTTGGAATTTAGAACAAGAATTTGCAAAATATACAAAATCCAAATATGCATTGGCAGTTAATTCTGGAACTTCAGCACTGCTTACAGCATTGTGGGCTTTAAAAATAGGTCCTGGAGATGAAGTTATCGTTCCTGGCTATACTTTTATAGCAAGTATAACATCAATTATTTTTGCTAGAGCAATTCCCATTTTAACTGAAATTGATGATACATTAACATTGGACCCCAAAGATGTAGAAAAGAAAATAACCTCACGTACAAAAGCTATAATGTTAGTTCATATGCTCGGAAATCCTGGTCATTTAAATGATATAGTAAAAATTGCTCAGGATAATGATTTAATTTTAATTGAAGATTGTGCACAAGCTTTTGGAGCGACTTATAAGGGAAAATCTGTAGGTACCTTTGGAGAAATAGGAGCGTTCAGTTTAAATGTGTATAAAACAATAACAGCTGGCGATGGAGGTATGGTTATAACTGATGATGATGAATTATATAAACGTGCTTTCGCAATTCATGACCAAGGACACTTACCTTTGCGTCAAGGAGTTGAACAAGGAAAAAGAACAGTATTGGGTTTAAATTTTAGAATGAATGAAATTACAGCAGCAGTAGCAGGTGCTCAACTTAAAAAAGTAAATCTTATTAGAAAGAAACTTAAAGAAAATAAGAAACTCTTTTTGAATATTTTAAAAGATACCATAGGAATTAATTTTAGAAAAATATTAGATAAGGATGGAGATGTTGGGACCTTATTGACATTTTTTATGCCCACAATTCAAAGTGCTGAAAAATTGGTAGTCAAATTAGGGACTAAAACAGTGGCAAAGTCTGGTTGGCATGTTTATAATAATATGGAACACTTTTTAGGACAAATGACGGTCACAGATGAGGGGTGCCCTTTCAAGTGTCCCTATTACAAAGGTAATGCAATTAAATATCAAAAAGGAATGCTTCCTCAAACAGACGATCTACTAAGTAGAGCAATTAATATTAGTATCGGTGTTACAGATCCAGGATTGGGTTCAGGATATGGTATTAACATTATGAGTACTGAAGAAGAAATTGAAGAAAAAGCACATTATCTTTCAAATCTAATAAAAAATTGTATATAAATTAGAAAGGGTTCCTTTTATAAAAGTACATTAAAGTTCTTAAGAGATAATATTAAATAATTTCAAAATTTTTTTTTAGCCATAAAATTTTTTAGAATTATATAATTAAAAAGTATAAATTCTTGGAATTAAATTCATAATGAAGCAACTTTCGACAAGAAAATATTTAACATGGCTGCTTTTTTCAATCTTATTAGTTAGTTCTTTCTTTATCGGCCTTTTCACTCCTTTGAGCAACCTTTTGACAAGTATATTATTAATAACTTTATTTTTAGCTATTGTTGTCTTCCAAAGTCTTGTTATTCTTTTTCTTTTGACTAAAAAATTAAAAAATCGTAAGAGAATTAGCTTTTTACTTATGCATAGTCTGAATATAGTTTTTTCTTTTGTTATAGGTTATTTTATTCCTTCTATGGAATCATTCAGTAGATATAATTTCGGATTAGTTATGATTCCATTATTGATAATATTAAGTTATGTATTAATAGATAAAAATCAAAAAGATCTAATTTTCCCCCAAGAGTATATAGAGAAAAAATTAATGCTAAAGGACGAAAAAAGCACTTATTCTCGTCCCGTTATAGAATTTGATAATAAAAAGTTTATCTTTTCAACGAGTTCACTAATTATTTTAGGAATAGGCACTCCAATAATAGCTTTTTTAACATATTTCTTTTTCGATTTACAATTTAATTATTGGTTACATGAAATTGTGGTCAAACAAACCGTATTTTTTCTTAATTTATTTTTTAAAATGGGTGCTAGCGCAACCTATAATCCAGTGGGTAAATATTTTTGGAGCTTTAACATTCCAGGAAAGTCTAGTATATTTTTTGAAACATTTTGTACTGGAATCCAAGCAATAAATGTTTTTGTAGGAATAATTGTTTGTATACCTCATTCTGAAGATAAAAGAACTAGTTATGATATTCTATGGAGGAAAGCAAAAGCTCTAATTGTTTCTTCATTCATTTTTTATATAGTAAACATTATTCGCATGTTGATTCAAATCTATTTGTATTATGTCGGATATCCTTGGGAAAGTATTCATGTTTCTATTAGTGCTGCAAGCTCTTTTATTGCGGCAATTATAATTTTATTGCTTCATAGGTGGATTCCAGAATTTATTATTTCAATCATTTATTCAGGAACTTTAATTAAAAACAAAATTAAATCCTTTAAACAAAAAAAAAATAAAGAAACTATAAGATTAGATTTATAAATTAAAAGATAAGAAAGGTGTTTTATATTAAGTTAGAATATGAAAAAGAACAAAAAGTTGTTCATGTTGCAAACGTAAAATTAGGTGGTCAACCTGGTGAAAATCCACCTGTTATGATTGGGACTGTTTTTTATGCTAATCATGCAGCATTATTAGATGAGAAAACAGGAAAAATAGACAAGAAACTTTTGGAACAAGAATTAAATGATTTCATAGAAGTTGTTGAAGATACAGGAATGCAAGGAATCATTGATATAGTAGGAGGGTATCCTGAGGCATTATTAAAAGAATGTGAATATATCGCTCAGATTATAGATTATCCCTTTTTGGTTGATGGTTTAAATGATAATATAAGGATTCCAGCTATAGAGGGATTAAAAGAAATTGGTTTGTTAGAACGAGCAATATTAAATAGTATTGATGAAGCCACTTCTGATGATAATCTTAATAAGTTTAAGGAAATTGGTGTAAAAAATGCAGTTCTTTTAACTTTTGGCTCAAGATATATATTCCCTCATCAAAAATTAGAATTTCTTGAGAAAGAACTTATACCAAAAGCGAAAAAAGCTAATATAGAAAATTATATAATAGATACAGCTGTTTTAGATTTACCTTCTATTGGTATTAATGTTGAAACCGTTAGATTAATAAAAGAAAACTTAGGATTACCTGCAGGTTTTGCGCCAGCAAATGCAATATATGGATGGAATTTTATTAAAAAATATGGTGATATTGCTAGATGTGGAGCTATAGCTGCTCAGATGGCATATTGTATTAATGCTGGAAGTGATTTTATATTATTTGGTCCTATAAAATTCGCAAAATGCGTAATTCCCGCAATTTCTTTAATCTCAGCAATAAATTCATACTACAGAAAACGAATTTTAAGAAAAAAAATATCAGAGACAACTCCATTAAATAAGATTTTTTAAGAAATGTATCTTAAAAGCAAATCTTGAGTAAGATTTAAAAAACCAGGGAGTTTTAAATTAACATTTTCTTTATTTTTCTCATTTTGCATTAAAAATAAAACAAACATCTCGAACTCAGCAACATTTATTCGTTTAAATAGAACAACGGAATCGGAGACCTTGAATATCGCTTCATTTTGAGGAATTGACTTATATCTTGAAAATATTTTAAATAATATCGTAAATTGTGGCGCTGTAAGTTCAAAAACATTTAAAATTTCATTGGGATCAGGAAGTTTTGTTATTTCAATTGATTTAGGAGAAAAGTATTCAGCTAAGACTAACCCTTCATTACTTAATAATAGAGATAAGTAAATTTTTGTTTCTTTTGAAAAATTTCTAAGGTTATGTTTTATTAAGTCTCTATTAGGACTTAATTTTGAAATTCCCGCGCTAAAAGCACGTAAGATAGTGAATATATCGAAGATACTCGTTGCATATATCTCTTTTTTTGCTAGAGGGTCTTGATTCGTTAATAAATCCTTAATTAATTTAACATTAGCCTTAATTTCTGGTAAATTAGATATGTCTGGATCGTTTTTAGACAATATGTAAACGATAGGAGTATTTTGGTTAAAGTTCTTTAATACTTTTTTAATTTTATTATGATATTCGATACTTTCTTCAAATCGTTTTGGATTTTTTATGTCAATAAAATAAAAAATTAAATCAGCTTCATAAAGATATATCTCAGCTTTATTGAGATAACTTTCCCTGAATTTTAATTGGCCACCTAAATCCCAGAGGAAGATTGTTGCCCCTAATGCTTCAATTGAGCTAACTTTGGCTCCTAATGTTGGTTTTAATCCAATTAATTTTGAGAATTTTCTGTCAACGGATAATAAAAATGAAGTTTTTCCTGAATCGTCTAATCCAGCAAAAATGATTTTCATTTTTCGATGAGTTGTAAATGGTGTTGAAGGATTCTTTTCAATATCAATCAATTCTTTTAAAAAATCTTCAAAATAAGGTTGTACTTCTGATTGTGGTTTAAATTCCTTTATTAAAATTGGATCTAATTTATTAAAGAATTCCAATATTAAGCCTTTTAATCTTTCCATATTGTTATATAAGAAACTTCTCTTATTTTCATCAATGAGAATTGAGAAAGCACTAGCTAGTGGTAAATCTTCTTCATCTTTTTTAATAAAATGAAAATAAGTTAAAGATGTCGAATTAAAATCAGGATAAGGGATAATGCCAAAATATTGGAAATTTTCTACATCAACATTTTTTAATATAGATCCATCTCCAATTAGAAGACTTAGATTTTTTATTGAAATTTGAGTATAATCCCTTTGTGTTAATTCAAGTATATCTGAAGTGTCATTTGTTCTGCTTTTATCATCTGATTCTAGCTTACTAACATATTCTGGAAAGCAGTAAATTGGTTGAGGTCCTAATTTATCATAAGCACTGAAGACTAATCCATTTATTACTGAAGATTTAATTAATTCTTCCATTATCTAAAGCTATAAGAATTTAATTTTTTTTAACTTTAATGATAATGCACTAGAGGAAAATTAATTATTAATAATTTTATTCTAGAAACATCAGATGTTAGAAAAAATTGCAGATAGTATCAGAAATAATCATAATATTATTGAAAAGAAAGACATTGATCCTATAGTCCAATATATTGATAAAAACTCATTCAAATCTAATAAAATATTCTCCGACATTGGAGAAGATTCCGCATCAATAAAAAATAAAGAAAAATATATTTTGATAACAACTGACAGAATTAGGACAGACTTTATTGAAAACTTTCCTTATGGCGCAGGTTTTAGTTCAATACTAGTGGGAGTTGATGACATTTATTGCTGCGGGGGAACGCCTATTGCAGCAAGTATAATAATCTCATATAAAAATGAAATTACTGGATATAAAATAATTGATGGCATATGTGAAGGATCTAAAAAATTTCAAATCCCTGTCATTCGAGGACATACAAACCCAAAAAGTAAGTGTTACGAATTAAGTTCTACAATAATAGGTGAAATAGACAAAGAAAATTATATCTCAGCAAAAGGAGCTAAAGCCGGAGATGATATAATATTAGTAGTTGATTTTGAAGGTAAGGTAGGTAAAGCAAATAAATTATATTGGGATACTGTAACATTTAAAGATTCTGAAGAGATTATAAGGAAACGTAAATCTATGAATATACTAGCAGAACAACATTCAATAAATGCATCGAAAGATATTTCAAACGGAGGTATTTTTGGAACCATTTTACAACTCATAAGATTTTCTAAATTACAAATTAGTGCTGATATAAATATTAATAAAATAAAAATTCCACCAAAATTACTCGAAAATGGGTATGATTTAACTACTTATATTAAAATGTATCTAACAACTTCTTATATATTGACAGCACCACCAGAAAAATTTCAGCAAATATCTGATATCTTTGAAAAATTTAGACTTAAAGCAGAAGTTATTGGAAAAATTATTAAGGAAGAGCCACAATTATTAAAAATAAATAATGGAAAAGATTCTCTAATTGTTATAAAACTTTAAAATAATTTTGATAATCTAATGATAAACTTTAATAGAAAATCTAGAAAGATTCTTTTTTCTTTTATTTTAATATGCCAAGTTATTTTCGGTATTTCTCTTAATTTGGTTTTTCAGTATAATCACTTTCTCTCTGAAAACATTGAGATAGATCATTTAAAATTATCGCAAACGAATGGAAATTCTTCTATTGAAACATTTCTTCCAAGATTAGCATGGCTTGAAGTCCAAGTAAAATTAAATATCTCTTCTAACGAATCAGGACAGATTTTTTGTTATTTAAATGAATTCCCAGATAATTCAAGATTTTATGGTGTGAATCAAAGTGTAGATTTAATCGGAAGTAATGTCTCTCAAACAATACATTTAATAGCACGACCTAGTTTTCTTACCTTCCCAGGGATTTATAGATTTGAGTTGAATATTACAGGAATTCAGACATATAATGAAAATTTTGAAGTTATTTTTGTTTTAGGTTATTCTATTTTAACAATTATATCAATCTCATTTTTTATATGCCTTATTATTATTTTGATTAAACATAGAAAAACAGTAAAATCTAAATCTACATCTCAAGTTGTAGGAGCAACTGAAACAATAGAATCTACTTCAGTTATTAAGGGGAAGATTAAATGTCCTGAGTGTCGCAAATCAATCGATGAGGGCCTTACTTTTTGTCCTGAATGTGGTGCTAGAATACCTGAATTTTTACGCTACAATCCTCCGGGAATGTAAAATTTTATATGTTTATATAAATGAATTTTATCATTATTATGATAAAATTAGAAGTAAAATTACCTGATAGACCAGGAAGCTTAATAGAACTTATTAGACCAATCTCTGAAAATGGAGGAAATATCTATGGAGTACTCCATTACCATGATAAAAAAGTTAACGATTTAATTCCTGTAAGTATCACCTTTGAATTAAATCAAGAAATTTTTGAATTAGGTTTAGCAAATATCAAAAGGGAACTTAATGAAAAAAACATTCAAATTGAAAGCATCGATATAGATACTGAAAAGAGGAATCTTATCATCATTATAACTGGACATGTTTTTGATACTGATGTATTAGATACTATTAAAAGATTAGCTGCTAAAAATATTATCGTATCAGAATTACATGCGAAATTTACAGAAATAAATAAGAGTAGTAATGTCAAATTAAAAATTGACTTTCCTGAATCTATTTCAAAAAATGATTTAATTACTGAACTAGAAAAGATTTGTGATGAAAAAGGATTATTCTTAATATCTTCTTGATCGATTTAATTATTAAAGAAAATTGGATTCCTATCTTTTATTATAAATTTATTCAATCTTTTTAGGAAATATTGTAAATTCATAAAAAATATAAGTTTTCAATGAATATTTAATCCAAAATTTAACAATGTCATAATTACATAGATAAAATGGAGACTAAAATATGTTTAATCGGTTATGGAAACGTTGGCAAAAGCTTTATCAAATTACTGTTAGAAAAGCAGCAATTTTTTAGAGAACAATTAAATTTAGGAATAAAAGTAATTGCAATATTCGAATATAATGGTGCTTTAATTAATGAGAGTGGCATAAATCTGATTAAAATAATAGATAATACAAATAATTTTAGCGAATTATCTTATTGGAAGAAAAATCTTACATTTAAAGAAGTAATTCCAAATTTAGATGTTGATATTATAGTTGAAACTACACCTACTAACTTAGAAATTGGAGAGCCAGGGCTCTCTCATATTATAGCCGCATTAAATTATAGGAAAGATGTTATTACGTCAAATAAAGGGCCTTTTTATTTAGCCTATAAAAAAATAATGAATTTAGCTCAAGAAAAAGGGTGTCATGTTGGATTTGAAGCAACAGTAGCAAGTTGTGTCCCAATTATATCAATTAGTAAAAGTTTGATTGGAAATTATATCTCTAGTATTAAAGCTATTTTAAATGGTACCTCAAACTATATACTTAGTAGAATGACAGCAGAAGGTATTGATTTCTCATCTGCTTTGAAAGAGGCTCAGGAATTGGGATATGCGGAAGCAAAACCCAGTTTAGATATTGACGGATATGATGCCGCTGGAAAGCTAGTTATTTTAGCAAATCATTTATTAGGATGGTCTAAAAGTATTAAAGATGTAAAGATAAAAGGCATTTCTAAAATTACGCCTCATGCTATTGAATTAGCAAAGTCGGAAGGTCTAGTGATCAAACCACTTGCAGTGGCTGAAAATAATAGGTTAATAGTTGAACCACGTTTAATTGAAAAAGATTCTCCTCTAAATATCAACGGTACCTTGAATGTAATTGAACTAAATACGGAATATGCAGGACCTATTATATTAACTGGGAGAGGAGCTGGAGGTCTCGAGGCAGCATCTGCTCTTATAAACGATCTTCTTAACATAATTAAGCTAAAATCTTCTTAAGAGTAAATTGGATTGAATTAATAATTGAGTTATAATTAAGAACTTCAAATATTATAGAATTAATGACTAAAATTAATTAAAAATATGGTGTAAATGAAATGTATTTTAATTATAAAACTTCTTATAAAGCTACTATTTCAATTATAGGTGCTAGTGAAATTGATAAAAAAACAGAAATCTTAACAATGGAACTAGGTAGGTTATTAGCAAAAAATGGTTATGCTATAGCTTGTGGTGGATTAACAGGGGTAATGGAAGCCGTTTGTAAAGGTGTAAAAAAAGAAGGTGGATTAACGATTGGAATTATCCCTTTTAAAGAAAAAAATGCAGCAAATAGATATGTTGACATAGTAATTCCTGTTCCTTTTTCTCAAGCTAGAAATATTGTTGTAGTTTTAAGTGGAGATGCTTGTGTTGCTATTGCTGGAAAAGCAGGGACCTTGTCAGAAATATGTTTTGCTTGGATTTATGGAAAACCATTAATTGCATTATCTAGTGTTGAAGGATGGTCATCCAAATTAGCTAACCAAAGATTAGATGATCGAAGATCTGATATGATTTATGGAGTAAATACTCCACAGATGGTGATTGAAAAATTAAATGAATTATTTAAAGGTATAGGTAAAGATGAGTAATCAAAATATTCTATTCCATTCAACAAACTATAATACTCCTGAAGTTAACCTTAAAACAGCTATTTTTAGAGGTCAAGCATTAGATTCAGGTTTATATATGTTAAATAAAATTCCAATCATAAAAAAAGAGATAATTTATTCCTTTAAGGATCTCCAGTTTAAAGATATTGCTTTAAATATATTAAAGCCTATTATTGATAAATCAATTCCTATAGATATTCTTAAAATTATTATTAAAAAAGCTTTAAATTTTGACGTTCCAATAGAACGAATTAATAAAAACGATTCCCTATGTTATTTAGATGGAGGACCAACATGTAGTTTTAAAGATTTTGGAGCAAGAACATTAGCAAAAATTATGGAATATTTTCTTACGAAAGAAAAGAAAAAGATCATTATCCTTACTGCTACTTCAGGAGATACGGGTGGTGCAGTTGCTCAAGCATTTTATGAAATGAATAATATTAGCGTAGTGATCTTATATCCAAAAGATGAAGTTAGTGAATTACAAAGAAAGCAAATGACTACTTTGGGAAAAAATATTATTGCTATTGGGATTAATGGAAAATTTGATGACTGCCAAAGAATGGTTAAACAAGCTTTTGCTGATACTGATCTAGATTATCTAAATTTAACTTCTGCAAATTCAATTAATTTTGGAAGGTTATTACCACAAGCTATTTATTATTTCTGGTGTTATTCCCGCATTATAGAAAATCAAAATGAATCAATAATTTTTTCTGTTCCTTCAGGAAATTTCGGAAATTTAGTAGGAGGCTTAATGGCATTCAAAATGGGATTACCGGTAGTAAAATTTATAGCCGCTGTAAATGAAAATGATGAGTTCCCAAGATTTTTAGCTACAGGAAAATATGAGAAAGTAGAACCTTCACGAAATTGTATCTCAAATGCGATGAATGTTGGGCATCCTTCGAATCTAGCAAGACTTTTCGATATATATAATGGTCATATTGATGAGAATGGAAATTTAATCAAAGAGCCTAATATCAAATTAATGAAACAAACTATTATCTCTTATTCTATCAGTGAAGAATTAACCAAAAAAACTATTATTGAATTTTATAAAAATTATCAAAAAATTATTGAACCACATGGAGCTGTAGGATGGGCTGCATTAAATCAATATCGAGTTCAGTTTCCAGAACAAAATGCTATTAAAGCAGTGTGTTTTGAAACTGCTAATCCCGCAAAATTTCCGAAAGAAATAATTTCATTAATTAATGTTGTACCGAAAAAACCTAACTCATTAAAGTTAATTGAAAAGAGGAAGGAATATCCATATTCATCCGAAATTTCTAATTATCAAGACTTTAAGTACTTTTTACAAAAGAATTTTTAAAGAATACTATCATTTTTAAACTTACAAAAGAATATATTTGTTAATCATTTACATTATTACTAGGTGAATTTATTTTGGAAATTCAATTTTTATCTAAAGCTAAGGAAATAAAAGAGAAGAAAGAAATCGAGCCATCAAAAATCTTGTTCACGGGTCTTGACACAGCTGGTAAAACTACTATAATTTTAGCTTTACAAAGAGAATTCTCTAAAATTGCTTTATTAAAGCCAACTAGAGGGGCACAAAGAAGAATCTTTGAATTCTTAGGGAGGGAAATAGCAGAATGGGATCTTGGAGGGCAAATATCGTACCGTATTGCTTATTTGAAGAATCCAGGAAAATATTTTGACGGTACCGAAATCGCTATATATGTAATTGATATTCAAAATAAAGCGAGAATTCCTGAAGCAATTAGTTATTTTAAAGATGTAATTATACAATTTAGGAAGCTAGAAATTGCCCCTCCAATATACGTATTTCTTCATAAATATGATCCTGCCCTTATTCGTAATGCTTTAAATGAGCTAAAAGCCCTTGAAATAGATATAAAAGAAAAATTAAAAAATACAGTTGATTATAAGAATATCTTTTTCTACACTACCTCTGTTTATGACCTAAATTCAATTATTAAAGCTATGTCTGAGATATTGCTCAATCTTTACCCTAAATCTGAATTAATTTCAAAAACTATCAACGAATTTGCCCAAAAGGTAGATTCAGAAGGAGTGGTATTGATTGATGATAATTCACTTATCATAGGATCCTATTATAAAAATGAGGAATCTAAAAACCTCCTTTCGGCATCAACACCATATTTCTTGACTCTTAATGATAGTTTCCAATTTACACAAGTACTACCAGGCAGACAGCAAGAAGAAAATAGAATGGTAGTCCAAAGATTTGGAAGAAATTTTATTTTTAAACAAATAAGTTTAAGACCGGGAAGTCCACCTTACTATATATTAATGCTTAAGGAGGATCCAACGGTAAATCGAGAGGATTTTGATTCTTTTGCTAATTTATTGCAGGAGATATTATATAAATAATCAAACTAATATTATTTCTAATATAGAGAAGCCTTTCTATATTAATTTTTTAAAAAAAAGTAATTTTAATATCGATTTATATTATTTAATAAAAAATTACATTAATAAAATTAAATTTTTATTATTATAACACACAAAGACAATTTTAATTTAATAATGATAATATGTAGTAATTGCGGAGCAACAAATAACGAAGCAGAAACCCATATTTGTAGAAAATGCGGTGCATTACTTCCAATATCAAGTAAACCTCCTCGAATCAGATTAACTACCCCAAAGAAATCCACTGGGAAATCTAAACCAAAAAAAGTTATTCTTCAAGAGGAAGAAACCATTTCAAATAAATTGAATTTACAAGAAATCCCTAAAGGAGTCATTCAAACGGATAATGAACTTAAATCTGAACCATTAAATGATGCTAATTTCAAACTAGATCAAAAAGATATAGATAATGAATATGACGAGTATAAAGAAGAAAAGGAGATTTTACAAGAAATTGCACCTAAACCATTTAGAGGATCTATTATTTCTTCTAAATCGGTAAATCAATCATCAATAAAGCAATCGAAGAAAGCAGAATTAACAACAAAAGACAGTTCAGTTGAAATTTCGCTACTTAAACAAAAACAGTTAGAAGAGGATATGTCAAAGGTCTTAAAATTTCTATCAAATAAAATAACCGTTAAAAAATTACCATCAGAAGAGAAAAAGGAAATCAAAAAAAAGACAGAGCCTACTATATCTCCTGCGAGTTTAAGTGAAATTCTAAAAGAACTCCTTAAACTTGACTTACATATTGAAGCATCAGCAATTATAAAAAATGATGGTACAATTCTCGCATCAGCAATTTCTTCTCGTATTTCAGATTCTTTATTTGCAACAATCGGTCAGAACCTCTTAATGATTGGAAAAGATATAATTGAAGGGTTAACTGCTGGTAAATTAATGAATATTTCAGTAAGAGGGACTAATGGTGTATTAGATTTAGCTCCCATTGATATAGAATCAACATTAGGAAAAGATATGCTTTTAATAATTCTATCTAATCCACGCGTTAAAAGTGGGATAATCAATTTTGCTGCAAATATTGTTAGAAAACAAGTTAAAGAATATTTAGGAATTTCAAAATAAATTAACTATAATAACTTCTTTTGGATTACTATTTTATTTATTTCAAGTATGTTGAAATAAGGCAAATTTGTTTTTAATTCCTGTAGAAATGAATTAAAATAATAAATTCCAACTAGAGGGATACTATTTTCACTTATACGTATTGAATTATCTTCCAAAGTCACCATTATAGGTATTAATTTGAAAGGCAATTTATGCCTTATAGAATTATAATTCCCTAAAAGTTCCCTAATTAGACAGGAAAAGATATAAATGTTCTTTTGTAATGCTAAGGCTCGCTGCAATTGCAAATATGCTGCTCTATTGATTGCACTATAAGAATCTTTACGCTTCCATTGTTTTGCATCTATAATCAGTAGATGGGAATCAAGTATACCAATAACATCAATTTCATATCTTTTTTGTAGTGTTTTTAGTTTAAAATCAGTTTTATCGGTAAATCTAAAATTATTAATTGCTTTATAACCATTCATTATTAAAATCTGCTTAATAAGAACTTCAAATCCATTAAAATCTAATAAATTTGAGAGTTTTTGAATATCTAAATCAAGAAATTTGAAAGATTCTATTATAAATAAGATCTTATCAACTACAATGTAATTGATATAATTGCCTTTTCTAATAGTTATTGATTCAAACTGATCTAAAAAATCTTTTAATTCATGCTTATTAATTTGCTTTATAGAAGTGATTTCAGGGATCTCAAGCCAAATTTCAGTTAATTTTTCATCTTTTTGAGTTAGAACAGTATAAATTTCAGAAAAAAATTGATTTAAGAATGAAGATGAAAATATTTTTATCATCAATTAATATTAAATTCTTTCTTAAAATAAGAAGAACAGACTAATGAAATATTGATTAAGTTTTATTAAAACCAGATCTTATCTTATTTTAATTTGAAGTTTAATCTGTTAATAACATTTTTTATTAGAGGGATAAAACTTTAAAATAATGTTATTGAACAAGATTAAACATTTTAAAAAATTGTTATAAAAATGGATTTATTACCGAAAGTTTTCCGTACTGAAGGGGATATGGCTGACTTTGATCCTACAAAAATTTTTAATAGTATCGTCAGCGAAACTGGTATGAATGAAGAAGATGCTAAACATATAACAGAACTAGTTGTAAGAAGAATTATTAGTTCAGGAATAAAATTTCTTTCAGGACCTCATATTAGAGAAATTGTTTGTTCTATCCTTTCTGAAAACCATTTTGAACAAGAAAGAAAGATATACACTCGAATTGGAATGCCAGTAATGGATTATGAAGCCATTTTAGAAAAAGAATCTGAAAGCATTACTGAAATCTTAATTAATCCTGAAAAAGTACACCATATTGCTGCTAATCAATTGGCTGAAGAATACACACTTCTAAGAATTTTAAATGACGAAGAATCTAAAGCACACTTATATGGAGATCTATATATTCATCAATTAAAGTATTTTGATTCAAGACCTTACCAATTATGTTGGGATCCTCGAATTATATTAAAATATGGTTTACCTCCATTAAAAAAGTGGAAATTAACAATTAAATCTGGACCAGCATTGAATTTAAATGAAGCTGTCATTCAATTATCCAATTGGTTAGGAATAATGCAAACTGAATTATGTGGTAATCAAAATCTAGATTTTTTAAATATTTTTTTATCTCCATATGCAAAAGGGCTTTCTAAAGAAGAGATAAAACAAGCAATTAAGCTTTTTATTCATCAATTAAATCATTTTGCCATGATGTCAAGTAAGAATGTATTAAAGAGCTCAATTTATTGTATTCCATCGTTATTAAGAGATATAGGTTCAATTCCCGCAGTTTCTTTTAATGGAAATTATAAAGGTGTCTACAATGATTATAGTGAAGAAGGTGTGAAAATTTTTAGAGCTTTGTCAGAAATATTTATCGAAGGAGACTATCATAAAAATAAATTTTTATACCCAACCCACAGAGTAATTTTTAATGAAGAATTATTGGAGAATTCCCTTTCTCATTATGAAGTATTATTCAATGCAATTAGATTTAATCATATTCCGTATTTTGTAAATTCAAACTCTGATTGGTTTAAGAGAGATATTAGTAGAATTACTAATAGCTCATATATAAATAATGGTATTTTACAAAAAGTTTCCTTAAATCTTCCAAGATATGCATATATGGCAAAAAATGAAGATATGTTTATGGAAATTTTACGTAATAAATTAAAACTCTGTTTTGGAATTTTAAATAAGAAATATGAAATAATTAAGAAGAGATTAGAAACAAAACATTTACCTTTTTTAAGTGGTCAAATTGAGGGAGAATCTTTATTTCCAATGGAAAAACAAGAATTATGTATTGGTTTTGTTGGATTAAATGAAACTGTGAAAAAGTTAGTAAATTTTGAATTACATGAATCACCTGAGGCGATAAATTATGGCAAAAAAATCGTATTAACAATAAAGGAATTATGTGAAAAAGAAAGTCTGAATTCTGGTAAAGTTTATAATCTAATTGAAGAAACTTCAGATAAAGCGTTGCAAAGATTTATTCGTTTAGATTTAATTCATTTTCCAAAAGTAGCAAGTTCAATTTTAACTGGAGGAAAAGATCAATATACTAATTCTGCTCATTTTTCAGAAAATAGTGACCTAAATCTTAAGGATCATTTAGTAAAACAAGGTGAATTTCAATCTATAATTCAAAATGGAGTATTAGATATCATTTCAATGCGAAAATACAACTTAGAAACAAAAAATCTTAAAAATATATTAAAATTTGTTATACAAAAGAGTAAATTATCCTGTCTAAAATTTATACCATAATTTTTAGAGAAAGAAGAAAAGCTTAGTTAAAAAGATTTAATAATAAATTCTATCTTGATATATTAGAATATTATAATATTTTAAATCAATTTTAATAGTATTAAAAGTTAAAAAAATCAATATCTTTTTAGTCAATAAGTAGGTTTCTTTCATTCTACTTATTTTAAGTATTTAAGATTAATCTAGGAATTCTAGCAAAGTTATGGCTGAACAAAAAATAGGTATATTAAAATCTCTAGTCTTTAGTTTGTTTGATGAAGATGGTCCTACCCCAAAAATATATTGGCCAGATGATATGGATGAATCTGCTCGTTTATTAATAGCTATGAAAACGATTAGCCTTTTAATGGGGGATGCTATATATCAAAATGGGAAAAAAAATGAAGGAATTAATTATTTTGGAATACTTCCCTTTCCCGACTTAAAATTAAATGGATTAACCTACTTCTTTTTGATATCAGACTCAAAAGCGCGTGGCCATGCGAAAGCTGCGACGATAACTGCTTTGATTGATGAAGATAAAAAGCTCTTTTTTTATGAAAATATGAAATATTTACGAGTAATCATAGACAGAGCAGCTTCAAAAGTACAAGAAGCAGAAAACTTTAAAGATTATGAAATGATTATGGACGATTTAAGAGAAGAACTTTTCGATTTCACAAAAGATATCAAAGATCCATTTTCTATCAAACATCAGTTAAAAATATTATTCGTTGGTTTAGATCAAGCGGGAAAGACAAGCTTTTTGCATGGCGTAAAGAAAAAATATTCTGAAATAATAAAAACGTTACCAACTCGAGGGATTGCACGAACAGAAGAGAAATTATTTGAAGAACAAAATTCTCAGATCTCAATTTGGGATTTAGGAGGCCAAAAGCAATATCGAGATAGATTTCTTGAACAGAGTAAGGTTTATCTTTACAATGTGGATTTATTATTCTTTTTTATAGATATTCAAGATTCAGAAAGAATAAAAGATGCATTGGAATTATTTAATAAAATTTTAAACTCATTAAAAGAAATGGATGAGTTTCCTCCGATAGTATTATGTTTAAATAAATACGATCCTGATTTGAAGGATTCAAAAATAGTCAATAAAAGTCTTAAATATGCTAAAAAAGAAATTGAAAAGAATGATGAAGGGTTTTTTATTAAAATCTTCCAAACTTCTGTTTTTGACCATTGGTCCTTGATTTCAGCCTATTCATATGGTCTTTCGGAATTAAGTCCTAATCGAGAACTTTTTGAAAATCAATTAAAACTTTTTGCTGAAGCTACAAACTCAGATGCTATGCTTTTACTTAACGAAAATGGAATAATATTATCAAATTTTTCTACTTCGGAAATATCAGGCAAAATGTTTGAAATCTCAGCTCCTCATTTTCAAACTTTGTATAAAACTTTTAAGGAGTTCAAGTTATTACAAAAAGATTTTATAGTTTCTTCAGGAATTAGTGATGAGTCAAAAAAAATAATTTTCAAGAAGATTAGTGTTGATAAATACAATCTTTATTTACTTCTTTTTGTTGAAAAATTCTTAGGAATAGAACAAATTGAGAAATATATACCTAAATTTATCAAAAATCTTAAAGAATTAATCCAGACTTATATTTAAAAAAATATAAAAAAAATTAATATGAATAATCCAATTTATTTCTTCTTCTTCTTTTTGTAACCATTATGAGCGATATGAATGCGATAATTAAAATTGCTGCTACTATGATAATAATGATAAGCCCCAAAAGATCTATAGATAAATAATCGGTATCAAGAACTGTTGCTTTAAACTGAAAATCATAATCATAATTACCTGCTCCTAGTGCATAAACACTTGGAAAAGCAAATTCACTAACATTTAAATTAGGAGGATAAAAAAACCAAGAACCTACATTGAAGTTAAAGTGTAAAAAGTCTATTTTATTGAAATAATCACCAGTAACAGAATACGCTGTTGGATCACAGGCTATCCAACCAATATTAGGGACATAATATTCAACCCACGCATGGCCTAATATAGTAGGTACTTTTCCATATCCCCAGGTATAAGTATATATATCTCCTACTTTTGGTTTAAATAAATATTCATCTGATAAAAGTAAACCAGTAACCTTACGTGCAGGAATATCTTGGATTCTTAATAATGTTATCATTAAACTTGAAAATTCAGAACAGTCTCCTGATTTATTCCCGTAGGCTGCTGAAGCTCCAATTTCATCTAAAAGACTATAATTATAAGTTAAATAATTACTTACCCAATCACAGATTTTCTGTGCTTTCTCAATAGGGTTATCTGTTGGATTCACAATACTATTAGATGCAGCAATAAGATTAGGATCAGTGCGATTATAGAAAGGATCTGAGTTGTTACAATATAATTCAAAAATTTTATCAGAATAATCATAAATTCCTATATCTGTATCTTGAATATTGCTAAATTCTATTTCATTTAACTTTACTGAGTATTTCTGGCTCAGCTTTACACTTTGGAGGGGTGCTAAAGTCGCATTATAAGAATCATAAGTATTATTAAACTTATCATTATAACCTAAAATAAGTTCACTAGGATTATATCCCGTTATATTATCATATAAGATAGAACTTTCCTGGTAAGGAGGGCAGTATGCTGTTAAATTGGAACTTGGTCCACGATAATTTAATCGTGGTACTTTGAAATACCATATTGCTCCACCTGTGAGTTGTGTTGCTGAAAAGTTAATTTCAACTTGATAAGTCACACTTTTTTTAATTTCATAGTGTGAAACGCCAGAATCATTATTTAATGCTAAAGAAAAGGAATTATTGGTATCAAAATAAGTTATAAAGCTAAAAAAAAAACATGTGACCAATGGAAAGATAAATAAGCTGAGTAAGAAAGTTACTATTATTTTCTTCATTGATTTATACAAAACCTTAAAATTTGTTATAATAACAATAAAGTTTTCTATTTTTATTTTTAATGATTGTTAAAATTAAATGTGAACATTCTTAAGAAAGAATTTTTATTATTTTGGTAATAAAAATCATACTCCTTTAAGATAAGTTTTGATATATAGGATTTATTTAATTGATGGGGATAACGGTATTTCCATCTTAGAATCAACATTTAAAGATTTTAAAAAAGATAAGATTTCTGATGATTTAATACCAGGGTTTTTCCAAGAAATAAATAGGATAATCGATAATATCCAAGAAATGATGGCTAAAGGTGAAAAAGGGACTGAAATGGTTCGTTTGTTAGAATCAGAAAAATCTACGATCGTTATTTTTTATCATCCTTTATCACGAATCTTATTTTGTTCAATTTCAGATGCGGATGATAATACAGATAAACTTATCGAAGTGATAAAAAAAATAGCAATAAGATTTTGGAAAAAGCATCAATCAGATATAAAATTATTCAGAACTACTACTGAAAAAAGTAGGTTCCAAACAATAATTGCTGATATTGAAAATCTTACTAATGGTGGTAAAATAGCTGAGATTTTTCCGAAAATATTATTAATAAAAAATGTTTTAGAGAAAATTTTATCAATGGGAATGATTTCTAAGTTTGAATTTGAAGTTGCTCAAAAATGTACAGGAGAAAATTCTCCGTTAATGATTTCTAGGTTTTTTAATAAAACATTAACTGAAATCAATGAAGTCTTAAAAAAATTAGAACAACTGGATATTATTCGAATATAAACCTATTAAATTTCTTTTTTTTAAAATCTATCGCAATTTATTCTTTCTGATCATCAATTTAAATAGAAAAAAATAAAAACTTTCAAAAGTTATCTACATTACATTAAGATATTTTTAAAAGTGCGTGGATGATGGAGAAGAATAATCAAATTATTGCTATTGTAAGATCGCCTTCAAAGGATCATCATCAGCTGAAGGGAAGTGGTTTTTCTTTATCAGAAATAAAAAAAGCGGGGAAATCAATCGAAGAGATTAAAAAGTTAAAGATAAAAATAGATTATTTTAGAAAATCTATTCATAATGATAACGTAGAAAAATTGAAAAATTTGAAAAAATTACCTGGGAAAGAAAAACCTAAAAAACCTTTCGTTCAAAAAGAGAAAAAAAGGACAGAATTTAAACCAAAATCTACAAAAGTTAAAAAAACTACTCCTAAGAAAGCTAAACCAACCCCTAAAAAGATTATCAAAAAAGCAAAAATTATTCCTAAAGAAAAACCGTTAGAACAACAATTAGAAGTAATTAAAAAGCCAAAAGAGAAAGTTAAGGGGATTCCTCTAACAGAATTAACGGGATTAGGACCTACAACATCTGATAAGTTTATTGAATTAGGAGTTAATTCCATTGAAGATCTATTACAGGAGGACGCCACAGAATTAGCAACATTAATAAAAGGTGTTTCTGAAGAGAGAATTATTAAATGGATCGAAGAAGCAAAAGAAATCCTAAATAAATAATTCATTTTGTTTTATAAAAATAAAAATTTTAATTTTATAATTTTATTAAAAGAGTAAGTCTTATACTTTTTTTGAAAGAATTTTTCAGATACCGGTGTTTATATGGAATACAATTATTATGTTTACAATAAACCAGAATGTAATATTGCTATTAATAAAATGCCAATCTGGTTTAAAGAAGTTGAATATAATGGAGATAACAATGAAGGTGAGATAAAGCTTTATTCGCAAAATGATTATGATGAAATTTGGGGCGCAAATGCTAAGATTGAAATCTTTTGGGAAAAGAAGGAAAGAAATAACTTCTATTATGCAAAAGAAGTTGAAAATTCGATTCAAACTTATAATGCCATCGGTTTGGTTGTTACTTCAAAAGAAAATTCTTGGTTATTATCACATGAATTTACTTATTGGTATGGAAGAAGGACTAAAATGATTAGAAAACGCTTCTATCCAGAAAAAAGTATCCATGGTATTTTTTACTGTGATATAACAGAAAGATTAATAAATATTCATACCGCAATAATAGACAAATTTTATGAAAATTTTAAGCCATTTATCATTAATGCTTATAAAAATATTGTTTGTCATCCTATTTAACAAGAATGTTATAAATAGTAATATTACTCTTTCTTCGCTATAATAAAATAGTTATCCTTTTTATTTGGCCCTCCTAGTTTTTTGATTTCTTCCACTCGATAATCCTTAAATAACTTTTTTACTTCCTTTTTAGAAAAAAAGTGATAAAATCGAAGATACGTTTCTTGATCTTTTGATATTTTCCAGGGTACATATTTATCACCAAATTCATTTAGTCCTAATTCTATTTGTTTTTTACGATAAGTACTATTAATAATTCGTTTAATCCAATCAACAATAAAATAGACTTTATAATTCTTCTGATACTTTCTCCATACTGAAATCAGTATATACCCATCAAATTTTAATATTTTAGAAATTTGATTAAGTAAATTTTCTCTTTTCTCTTTACTTTTAATATGATGGACTGTAGCGATTGAAAAAACATTATTAATCGTTTTAGGTCTAATCGGTAGAAACAGGATATCACTTAATAATAATTGTATGGAATTTTTTTCATATTTTGAAAATTCATTTGAATTTTTTAACTTTTGATGAGCAATCTTTAAAAATTGAATCGAATTATCTACACCAATTAATTTTGTATTATTAGAATGCAGTAATTTAAAATTTCTGCCATTTGCGCATCCAAGATCTATATTATATCCCATAAATTGAAACTTTTTATCATTTACAAGCTTTAAAAAATTCTCCAATGATGTCCATGGCTTTTTTCGCTTTTGATGAAAATCTTCCGCAAGACTATTATAATAAATATCATTCATTTTTCTAACTATTTCAAAGTCTATTCTTAAATAAAATTTAAATTTCAAAAAAAACCTTGGATTGATAAAATACAAAAAAATAAAAGTTCTCTAAATTAATAGATAAAATAATAATCTTTAAAGGTTGGTGTTAAGAGGAATGGCAGACATATTCGAAATTTTAGATAATTTCTGTCAATCTTTTAAAAATGAAATTCTTAAATTTTTTAGAAATTCATATTCTTATTTTAAAGATTTATACTCGTATAGAAATATTAATTTAAAAATTAAATTTAAGTCTGAGAATGATCCTACCATTAGAGATACTATAAAATTATTAATATCCTCAACTAATTCTGGTTTAAATACAATTGGTATTTTGAATGAAGATTTAACACCAGAAAATGAATTATTTACTAAAATCTTTAAAAGTAAAGAAGAACAATTTAGTGATTTCCAAGATTTCTTCGATAAGGGATTAAAACCATATATTGATAAATATCTATTTCAAATTATTATGGAATACATAACTGGAATTGATTCCTCAAAATTAACTAATTTAGATCTTTTTGATTTATTACCTCGTAAATTTATGAGTAAATTAGAGGATTTTAAAAATAAACATGAAAATTCATTCATAAATAAGGAAAAATTAAATTTGCTCATTAAAAAGGTTGATTACTATTTCAATATTTCAGATCTGAATATAAATAAGGAAAAAGCTCATGAATTAGATGCAGTAGATAGTAAAGAAGCAGAAGATAATATTATAAAACAATTGCAAGAGGCTCGACAAAAAAATATAGATGTTCTTAAAGCTAAGACAATTCAAGTATCAAAATCAATGTATGGTTCCTTTTTAGATTATTTTGGTAATGCTCCAAAATTATCTCAAGGAATGATTGAAATGATAAAGATTAATAGATTTAATTTATTAAATTCTGGATTAAATCATTTAGATTATTTTGATTTAGAAAATTTATTTTATTATTTAAGTAACTTAAAAATGCTTAGCTTGGATTCTCCACTAAAGCTGAAAGAATTTGAAGCTATTCTACAAAATTTTATCAGTGGGAAAATATTCAGTTCTGGGAAATACCACAAACCTAATCCTGTAAGCAATTTCTATGGATTATGTATATTAATTGAATTAGGAATAATAAATGATACAGAATTAGTTGATCTCTTAGATATTGAAATGTATTTAGAAAAAGAATTAAAGAATTATATCCCCGAGAATATTTATCTGAACTTTTTTTCGATAATATCATTATATCTTTTAGAAAAGAATGGAAGGATTATTAAAGACAAAAAAAGTTTGATAAATCCACTTTTAAACTTAGATTTGATTAATTCAGAGGATTATCGCGTACCATTAGATCTTTTTTGCTATTTGTGTTTACTAAATCTAATTGATAGAGATATAAATTTTAAGGATTTAAAAAAAAAAATTATAACTGAACTAGGAAAAAGTATGACAAAAAATGGTTCTATTAATGAAAACATTACAGATTCTGCGAAATCATTATTAATAATTCATTTATTGAAATCAGAAGAACAAGAACCAAGATTCGTTGACAATCTCTTGAGATATATTACGAATACAATAAATTTCTTTAGTGATAATGAGCTTGATAAAGAATTCAATTGGGATAATGATAAACTTGCATTTAAGGTAGAATTAAGAATGCTTTATTGGACTTTAATCGCTTTAGCCCAATGTTTTTCCTAAATTGCCGTAAGGAGTTAATTTTTAGAAGAAAGATTTAAAATCATAAGAATTAAGTTTTTTACAGTAGGATCTATCCTTCCATCTTTAACTAGTTTATTCCAATTACTTATGAAAATCTCATTTTCTTTTAAATTTGCTAACACATTATCACCTAAATTTTTCCAGTAATCTAAATCAATTTCTGGTGCTTCATGGCTAATTCCTTGACAAAAAGCTTTAGCTTTCTCAGTATAAAAAATTTCAATTCCCTCATTTTCAGTCATTCGAAAAGTAAAAGGAAAAGTTCTACAAAAAGCAGGTCTTAAAGGGTATATACTGCATCTTTTTTTCTCTTTCTTATAAAAAAAACACGTTCCATCTTGATTTTTAAGGAGACCTACAAAAGCTAAACCTTTTTTAGTTTCAATTGGTGATATAACTAATTTTTTAAGGTCTTTTTTAGTAAAACCTTTTTCAAAAATATAAAAACCTATACATTGAATTATCTCTGCTAAGGTTAATTTTAAACCATCTTTTAGTCGAATTATGTCGTGATAAGTAAGATTTATGAATGTAGTTTGATCAGTACAGCAATTTCCACAATGAATACATTGAAATTTAAGAGATTTTGAATTTATCATTTGATATTAAAAAAAAAAGATAGAATAAAAATAAAAATTTATTTTTTGGCAGAAATTATTAACTTCCTTTCAATTAAATTTTCTAAAGCATCAATAACTTTGTCTTTATTTTGCTCATGGATAGCCTCTAAGAGATAATCTAAATAAAACGAATTTTTTGTTTTAACCATTGAATAAATCACATTTAAGACTCTTGTTTCCATTGATGTCAATTCCATTTCTTTTCTCATTTGGGCTATATACTCAGGAGAATTTAATTCAAAAGGTTCTTTATAGAAAAGCTCTATGTAATTCTCAAGTATGGGGGGAATTAAAGTCTCAAACATATCTAAAGACCCATCCCAATTCTCGATTTGTCTGGATAATTGTAAAGTTAATCCCATTGAAAAGTTAGCGATTATTTCCTTTAATCTATCTGATGCCTTTTCTTTTAATACAAGTACTATTCGAATGTCTCCTTGATCACAAATTAAACAATCAAAATACTTGAAGTCTAATTCTAAAATTTTTTCAACTACTGTAATTTCATCAGAATCTTCGGTTATTTGACCTTTCCCTGCAATTTCTTCACCTATCGTAGTAATTGCTTGAATAAATCCTGAAAAGAGTTCTTTCTTTTGTTTTTCTAATATTGAATAACTTTTTGAGTATAAAGGAATTCCACTTAGTTTATGAATTACGACGATAGCCTGTATATTCTTAAGATCCTTAAATCTTTGCGTTCTTGATAACAGTTTTGCTTCTTTTTTCTTTCTCCTCGGAATTATTACATAGGATCTTATACTTAAACTCCCTAAAACACTTATTAATATTGCGAGTCCTATTAAAACGATCCATAGTATAAAATTTGGTAATTGTTTTGCTGAAATAACTGCAATAAAAGAAGTTTGTTTCGCTTTATACAAAACATTGTCGGACGAAATAATCAACGAGACTTTATAGCTACCTTGGACATTATCGGGTATATAAAGATCAACTTCATAAATTCCATTACCAAGATATTCAAAATTACCTAGTCCAAATTTCCATGAATAACTTATAGTAGCGTTTTCAATAATATTAGCAGAAACTGATTCCGTTAAATTAATTCGAATAGTCAAAATATCTCCAGAATAACTTTCTATTGTATCTTGAAAATCAATTGTCAAGGCATTCATATCAATTTGATTTACCAATATCAGAAAATGAAAAGTTGATGATGTGTAATTTGGATGATTAAACTGCACATATACAATGTTAACACCTAAATCAAAATAAGATGGGTCGCAAAAGATAGATGTGTTATACCAAAAGTTAGCGTTTTCGTTGAAATCTTGACTATGACTTCCTATTACGAAAGTAGCACTTCCACCCTCAAGAAAGATTTTTTCAGAATTAGCTAAAGCTTTTAAGGAAAGGGAAAACTCGTCATAATAAGTTACTTGAGTTAAATTATTTGGTAAGATTTGGTTTGAGTTAACATATAAAGACAAATTTACAGTTTCAGCGACAATAAAGAATTGGAACGAAAAATACGCTTCAGTATAATTTTCTTGCTTGAATCTAATAGACATAGTATTGATACCTAAATCAAAATAAGCTCCATCTATTACAATCGAAGTCGTAAACCAAGAAGGATTTGAAATTTCTTCATAAAGATTAAAAGTAAAGTATTCACCTATTAATGTTATATTTCCTCCCGAAAGATAGATTCCTTCTCCCATTGCATATGCTTGAGCTGCAATAGTTATATTTTCCTTAAACATAACTTCAATTAATGCATTTTCTAGGATTGGGGCACTATTAATTGAAGCGTTTACTTGTACTGATTGTTCCTTTACCAACAATTGAAATGAAAAGTAAGTTGTAGTATAGTTCTGCTTTTCGAACTTAATTGAAACAGTATTAACGCCTGAACTAAAGTTTGAGGAACTTAGAATAAATGATAAATTGTACCAATTATCTCCATATTCGATGAAATTATTTAAATAATTTTCACTAATCCAATAAATATCAGCATTATCAATAAAATCCAACTCCATATCTCCATATGCTTTCACAGAAATAGTTAAATTTTGTTTAAACATGACTTCTTTTAATTGGTTTTCCGAGATCTGTTCGGAATTTAAATACACTGAAAGATTTACTGGTTGCTCATATACTAACAATTGAAAGTAAAATGACTCAGTTTGATATTTTTCCATTTCAAAACGCAGCGTTACTAAATTCAAACTTGGTGAATATATTGATGGATTTATTTCAATTGATGCATTATACCAATAATCGGCATATTCATTTAAAGTTTGTTGATAAGAATTGCTTATCCATGTAAAATTTCCCCCTGTTAAAAAATTATTATCGATTATTGCTCTTGATTTAACTGATACATTAAGCTTCTCCATATATGTAACTTCAACAATCGAGTTTTGAGTAATTTCTACATTATCAATATAAGTTGATATAATAACACTCTGCTCTATAATCTCAAATTGATAAATGTGTGTTTGCGGTTCGAATGCTGGAGCACTAAAATTGAAATCGAGCTGAAATATACCTAACTCATTAATGAAAGAAGTGTTAAATTCAATATCGTAATATCCCCCTAAAGAATTTGTAATATGATATAGATCAGGATTTGTAATATTAACTGCTATATTTGCTCCATCGATTCCTTCTCCATCAAATAGAGAGTAGTATCTAAATTTTATTGTACTATTTGCGTGTAATTCTATGTCATAATCGGATTGGATTCGTTGTAAACTAGTTTCCTCTCCTATATTAATTTTAAGCGTTAAATTGTAATCTAAAAATCCAACCTTACTAGATTCAATTAAAATCTCATAAAATCCATTTGATCCTAAGTCTGAAGTATCTAAGATTGCCTCGTATATTCCTAAAGCGGCTTCTTCAAATAATAGGGTTCCAGAAGTCCAATTATAGGAGATTATTGCGTTTGAAATAGAATTATTATTCTCAGAGTCTATTAATTTGATTCGTACTGGAATAATGTCTCCAACGAATGCATCAGCGATTAAGTCGAAAATTGCATCGTTAGGTTTAAGAAGTGAAAATGAACTTTCATGTACAACGAGAAAGCTTGAGTTCAAACCGCCTAAAGAGGTACCATTAGACCAGAATAGTGTATAATCGTATTGACCACCAGTTGTATTCAACGCATCGAAATATAACTCAGAAAAAAACACCGTTCCATTTAATAAGGGCGCTTTTTCTTCAGTAAACCACATTAATCCATCAGGATCATATACAGTAAAATTCACGGATGTGGAATCAAGATTAGCAGGTATCTCATTGCTATAATTAACTTGAGTTTTGATTACGGTTGATTCTCCTGTATTAAATGTTGTACCGGTCCATACTCCTTGCTTTAATAATTTTGTGTTTTCTAAATTCAAATAGTTTGGAGAGGTTGCTATGAAACTCCACCATCCTGGATATAATGCATAAGTACTATTAATTTTCAAGAAATCATCTCCATAATTGCCTCCTTCAAATTCAACATCAAATAAAGTGGGGTCTAATACAGATTTAAAATCCCAATTAATTGGCTTTTCAATAATGACATTAAAATCACTATACTGAGAAGGCATATATAGATTGTGGAAAAATTCCCAAATAATAGTACCATTCTTAAGAATATTATAACGTAAACCCTGCTCATTTTGTTGATTAATCATTGTTTTAGCATTGTGATATCCTACTAATGTTGTATTTAAATCTAAGGTGAGAGAGGGGGATATTGTTGATAGATTTAAAATTATAGGATTGCTTTCCCATAAACTGTTCAAACTTATGTGAGATTCCCCCCATAAATTTCCTTCAATTGGATTTTCTGAATTAATTTTTAACATAATATCGCTTTGACTTGAATTTGCTATTGAGTTCAGAACTAAGGATACATTATCAAACCATATAAAATTTAGTAATCCATCGGGAGAATTAGTATAAGTCCAACCGATATCAATCTTAAATCCTATTGAGATGTTAAAAGTTTGGTATTGTACGTCTGAATCAAAAATATCAGAAGTATTGTCCCATAAATCCATGGTTATTTTTCCTGATTTATGCCAACTCCTTTTTCCTTGATCATATATTTCTCCCATTCCTTTCGAATATATTTTTTGATTATTTATAGCAACATATATATAATTATCATTAGTCTCTAATCCAAATTCACAATAATAATCAAAGCTAACATAAGCTTCTGTTATTGCTTTTCTTGGAACCGTGAAGTTTTGATATATTTCTGAAAAGGCATTATCTTCATATGAAAATTCGTTGTAATCAATATAGTCTGCATAAGTAGCTACATAAGCAGCTGTTGTATTCTCAATCTCTCCAATACCATAATAATTTTTACCTGTAGTCCCTATTTGGTCATAATTAAATCCCCAGTTAGAATTAATTTCTAAATTAGAAGACTCATTAATAAATTCATAATAATCAATATAATAACCATAATACTGAATTATATTATCTGATTCATAGTCAAATTTAATCCAGTTTCCTGGAATCCATGGAGTATAAACATCATAGCCACTACTATCATTAACATAATATACTTCATTAAGAGCATCATATACATACATATAGTCGTAATCTGGTTCAAATGAAAAATTGACAAAATGAGCTCTCATATATAAAGCGCTTGGTTCATTTATGTAATCTTCAGGACTAGATGGATTAGGGTTATTATTTTGTGAATAATTATGAGGTGTCTCCAAAGGAATAGGTAGATATTTCCTAAAAATATTCGGTAATTGAAATCCTGAATTATTGACCCAATTTCGGGTATCTTTTATATTTGAGATAGAGGAATTAATCATCGATACTTTCCAATCATGAACATCATCGAGATAATATGTTAAGTTTACTTGATCCTGATTAGTGACTTCAATATCATCACTTAGTTTATGCAAATTTCCGTAATCAGTAATATTCAATGAATCTTCAAGTCCTTCAAATAAAGGTGAATCGCTATCAGAGATTTTAAGATTTCTAAGTTCACTGTATTTATTTTGTTGCTTATATAGATTTAAAGAATTATTAAAAATGCTAGTGCTTAATAAGATACCTATTAAAATGGTAGAAAAAATCGTTAGTCTAATTAGTATTTTACTTTTTAAAATTTTCTTCTGTAAAAAAATAACCATAATAAACCCCTGTTACTAAGACGTAAATGGTTATAAAGTCAATAAAAGTAAGATTTAATAAATTTAAGCATTCAGATACCTACTAATTCGATTATTGAATAATCATTTTTTATTAATACTATTGTTTCTCTTCTTTAAATGGAATACAAAGAAGAATGTCGAATTCTAAAAGTAAGAGTTAATTTGGTATTTGATTGGCAAATTCCGTTTTTAAAATAGAAAGATAAGAAGCTTTATCTTTTTCATTCAATATATTAGTGCTAATACCTCTATTATTGAAGAGATCTGGTGGAACATGCCCAAAAAGAGATATTATTAAAATTAATGCATTTTTTACGAATTCTTTATTCTTTGTTCTCTTTAATACTTTCATTAATTCAATAAATGACTTATTTTTCCATATTTCTATAGCATCTTGATCTACATTATTACTTTGAAAGAACTCAACTATTTTCAAATAATATTCAAGTTCCATATCTTCACTTTTTTGTGGCATATTATTTTTTAAGCCTTTAATACTATATAGATAACCCTTCTAATAATTTTTAAATGATTTGAGAGACTTACTTTTCTGTTATAATAATCCGTACATAGATTTTATGTATACAAATTTCTTAAAAACGTATTAAAACTCAATATTCAATTTTAGAATTTTTATTTTGTTTTATTATCCATTATAGTATTTGGATATCACAAATTTAAAAATTAGTAAAATATAATCTATGAACGTTCCAATTCTGGCGGAATGTAAGCATAGGTACTAAAAAAGCGTTTTTTTATATCTTGAATGGTGTATTTTTGTGTTTGAGCACCATCTGTTTCTACTACAAATGAACCAATAATAGATCCAAGACGACAAGAATCTAATAATGTCATATTTAAAATTAATCCAGATAGAATACCTGCTCTATATCCATCTCCTGCACCTGTAGTATCTTTCACTTGATTAGGGTTTGCTATAGGTATTATAATATTATAGATATGCCCTGAATCATCTTTATAAATTAGTTCAGATCCCTCTGATCCTTTAGTAATAATAACAGCATGCAAATATTGCAAGAGTTCTTTTGTAGTAAGATTGGTTTTATCCTGAACTTGATTAATTTCATAACTATTACCGATTAATATTTGAGATTTCTTAATAATCTCCATTAACATCATTTTCGTAAAGAGAGGGGATACTTGTCCAGGATCGAAAATCATGGGAATTTTTAATTCATATAATTGGTCAGCAAAATTACCCATTGCATCTATGCTCTGAGTAGAATTGATAGCATAAATATAATTCTCTGGATCTTTAATCTTTTGTCTAAGATCTATATCTTTACAGTGATCTAAAGCTCCTCCATGAAAGATTATCATTTGATTCGCCTTCACATCGTTAACAATATAACAGGCAGCAGTAAATAAATCTTCATGAACATCAACCCCAATATCAATATTTTCAAATTTAGATATATGATCCTTATAACCCAACGTCTCGAAATCTTTTCCAACAGAACCAAACACCGATACCTTTGCAAGATTAAGTAAACCTAAATTATAAACAATATTACCGGCAGTTCCACCAAAATATTGAAAGCGACTATTTGCTGTAACTGTACTTTGATATTCCTGTTTTTGATGATCTATAGAGACCGCATTAATGAAATTTTCTTCAAATGTCATAATATAATCAAATGCTAGGGAACCTAATACTAGAATTTTGTTTTTTTTCATAAAATTTAACCTTAGTTCTACGCTATTAAAATTGGTCTAATAATTTTCTTGAATGTTTTATTAATTAAATCACTTATCAAATTAAATAGTTTTTCTTATAAATAATCGATTATAATAAAAGTATCATGAATGATTTGATTAAAACGGTTGATAACTTAAAAAATGATCAAGTTTCAATAATGATTAACTCACGACTTCAAGAATTTGAAAGAATTCGAAACCAAGATATAAGACAAATTTTTAAAGAACTTTGTTTTTGTATTATGACAGCTAATTGTGGAGCTGAAAAGTGTATTGAAATTCATGAGAAAATTGGAGATGAATTTCTTACCTTAACAGAAGTAGAATTAAAAGAAAAATTTAAAGAATATGGTTATCGCTTTCCAAATGTGAGATCTAAGTTCATCATTGAAGCAAGAGAGACTAAGCAGGAAATAGAACACAAAATCAAATCTCAAGAGATTCATGATAAAGAATTAAGAAATTGGCTTGTCAAAAATATTAAAGGACTCGGGTTAAAGGAAGCAAGCCATTTCTTACGAAATATTGGCTTTAAAAATTGTGCTATTATAGATTTCCATATTGTTGATATACTTGTTAAACACGGTTTGGTTGATAAACCAAAAACTATGACAAAAAATAAATATTTAGATATCGAAAATGTTTTAAATAATTTAGGAAAGTCTTTAGACCTAAATATGGCTGAATTAGATTTATATTTATGGTATTTAGAGACAGGAAAAGTTTTAAAATAAGATTTAACCCTTTAAATTGAGAAAATTAAATCTTTTTTGATAAACTATCTAAAGAAATATCTAAATCGACTTCGGAACGTTTTAATTTCTCAATAAAATGTTTAGCCCCTGCTTCATTTATCATCAATTCAATAAAATTTTCATATAAGGCTTCGATATTGTCTTGTGCTATTTGAAAATATATACTATCCGGGGGGATTATTATTTTTGATAATTCATATAATCCTTGAATGCATTCTTTCATGTTTTCAAAATTTATTAATGCTTTTTTCTCGGATTCAAAAATGTTTTCGTTTTGGTTCATTACTCTTTACCTGTTTAAATAGGAAAAAAATTTGAAACTTAAAAATTGCAATGTTTTTTTTTATTTTTGTGCTTATGTATCTCTCAAGTAAATAAAAATCAATATTCAAATCAATAAAATAGGTTTTAATAATATTTTAATCGTGAAATATATCTTTCACGTAATTATAACCTTTTAGCAAAAATTAATAATAAGTAAGGAATCTAATCAATACCAACTAAAACTTTGAATTCTAAATCTTCTTTACCATCATCCACGGTAACTATATGGTAATCTAAACAAAATTTATCTCTTAATTTTGGAACTAATTGCGAAGCGATAAATTTTTTTCGAATATCTGCATGTCTGCCGTTCCATAACCATACTGTTTTATTTCCTGAGTCAATGAATAAAAATATTGAGTTTGGCTTTAGTATTTTATATAAGGGTTCATCTTCTATTTCAATTCTCTCGAATTCTTCTAATTCATCATTTATTTCAAAAACTTGGTAACTTTTTTCTAATTCTGTAATACGAAATCCTCTCTAGGATCAGATTAATTTTAAATATTGGATTCATTGATGAAGAAGTAAATTGCTTTTTTAAGTCTTTTTGAAAATCCCGATAACTTGTCGTGTTTTGCAAAAGTTAAGAATAAAAATCAATTGACTAATTTTGAAGAAAATAAATTCAAATAATTAAGTATATCTTTTCTCTATAAAGAATATAAGCGATAATAAAGTTAAACAATACCATAATTATCCCAATCAAAAATATTAATATAAAATTAATATCAATATGAAAAAGTAAGTAAGGAATATACTTAACAAAGGCTAGGATAATATATAATAAGAGAGTATTTTTACCCATTATACTTAAAAAATTTTCTTTTTCAAATATTTTAGATTTCATTTTAAAACCTTCAAACAGGTTGAAAATTATATAGAAAAGTATTGAAGATATTCCCACAGAAATAAGAATAAATGGGATAGTTATTAAATCCCTATTAAAACCCCAAATCGGTAAAAAAATTAAAGAAAAAATAATTAGTAAATTTCCACCTAATAAAATGAATAATTTTTTGGTGTTCGTATATTTTTCAATAATAACACCCGATAAAATTAGAATACTTGTCCAGGCTATAGAACCAAGAATACCACCATGAGCTGGATCGGCAATTGTGGATTCAAAATGAGGTAGTAAAAACATTTGATGGAAAAGCATCATAGAAATGGAAACTATCAACTTTATAATCCATTTCAATCTAAGAAATAATAAATAAATTAGACTTATACTACCAAGCATTTGAAGTGTTCCCCATCTTAAGGAAATCCCATCTAATCCTATTTGAATAGTAATAAGTAAGCCAATTATGATGAGGACTAGGGATCTTCTAATAAAATGAAGATAAGTTTTTAAATATCCTTTTTTAATTAAACGCCGTTCAAAAGAAATTTTATAATTTAAAGCAAGAGCAAAAACAAAGAGGGGAGCAATAATATCCACATAATTTAATCCAAATCCTATGGTTCCTCTATTCCAACTTGGAGATTGATCAAAATAAGCAGTACAACTGATGAATATTGTTAGTGTAATAGCAAGTCCTTTGAACACGTCAATACTTATATTCCTTTTAGTTGACAAGCTTCTAAATTTATCATTTTGTTCTAATTTATTCATTTCAATAAATCAAATTTTAGATTACAATATACATTTCAACTTTATTCATAAGAAATGCCAATATCCAGATAGCGATAATTGAGAGAACTCCAGCAATGAAAATTATTAAAAATTGCACGTCTGTTGGAATTATCATGTAAATGATATAAATAATTAAGAAATCAATAAGAAATAACATAAAAGCATTTTTTCCTATTATACTCAAAAAATTATCTTGATTAAAAAATTTTAATTTGGTATTCCAATTTTCAAAAAGATAATAAAGTAAATAATATATAACTGAAGCAATTCCAATACTCACAAATATATATGAAATCGAGATATATGGTCTACTAATTTTCCAAAAAAAGTTTGTTATAATCCCTAAAGCAGTAAGTAAAATCCCTCCATATAAAAAAGATTCTTTAATTTTTCCATTTATTAAACCCCTTGATATTAATGAAGAGAGAAGCATCATCGATGTCCATGAGAGAATACCGAAAAATCCACCTTCAATTCCATTATAAATAACTAAACTAAAATTGGAGTAGAGGATTAATTGGTGTATTACCATCATACAAATTGCTACTAATAACCTTATATATGGTTTTAATTCTACTAAAAGCAATAATATTAATCCAGAAGTCCCTAATATTTGAAATGTTCCCCAACGAAAAATTATCATTCCTGAAACATAATCTAAGGTAATTGCATATCCAAGAATTATAAAGATTAAATATCTACGAATAAATCTTATATATGCATTTTTTCTTCCTGCTGACTTTACCCGTCTATTAAAGGAGATTTCAAAATTTAATGCCAGCATAAAAATAAAAAAAGGAGCAACTAAATCTACATAAGTTAAGCCATAAGGATCTGCGTGTTTACTCCAGGCAGGAACGTTATCATATAATGCAAGAGCATTCACAAATACCATTAGCACTACAGATAATCCTTTAAATACATCAATACTTAGATATCTTTTTCTTTCACTTTTTAAATTTCTTAGAAGGTCATTCATGTTTAACATTAAATAGTATTTATATTTTAAAAATAAGAATATAGCTATAAAAATTCAATATGTAATTTATAATTTCAATATTCAATATTTTCATTAAAAAAAATTATATAAATTTGAAAAAGAAATAGATCTAATATCGAACTTTATATTAGAAATAACAATACAAGAGAAAAAAAAATGTCAAAAACAGAAAATTTAAGAAATATTCGTGCTGTAGCTCTTGATACAGGTGGTACTATGACCGATTCTTTTATAGTAGATGATAAAGGTTCTTTTTCTATTGGTAAAGCTCAGACTACCCCCAATAATGAATCAGATGGAATATTAAACTCTATTCATGATTCATTAGTTCAATGGAACACAAATTTGGATCAATCAGGTAAAACTGTGGAAGCATTAGTTTATTCTGGCACTGCTATGCTAAATAGATTATTAGAGAGAGAAGGTAATAGTAATATTGGAGTCATTGTAAATGCTGGATTCGAAGATCTTCATAGATTAGGTAGGGCACTACAAGGTTGGATATGGCTAGATTACGGTGGACGATTACATGCGAGAGAACACGAACATCCTGAACCTTTAATCCCAATGAAACAAATTAAAGGAGTGCGGGGAAGGATTAACTTTTGGGGAGATGAATTAATTCCATTATATGTAGAAGATGTAAAAACAGCTGTTAAAGAATTACTTGATATGGGAGTACAGAGTATCTGTGTGTGCCTATTATGCTCTTATATGAATGACAGCCATGAAGTTCAAATAAAGGCAATTGCAGAAGAAATAATGGAGGAAAGAGGTCAAAAAGTTCCAATTATATTGTCTAGTGAGCATAATCCTGTAAGAGGAGAAACACCAAGATTAAATGCTATTATTATTGAACAATATGCTGCAGAACCTTCAAGAGAGCAATTAATCAAGATAGCCGAAAGAATAAAACAAAAAGGAGTGCCTGCTCCTTTAAGAATTTTAACTTCTTACGGAGGTACAATATCACCTTATCACAAATCTCTTATTCCAACAATGGTTTCTGGGCCAATAGGCGGGATGATTGGTACGAAATTCATATCTGAACAATATGGAATAAAAAATTTAGTTTCAAGTGACGTAGGAGGAACTTCTTTTGATGTAGGTTTACTTATGGAAAGATATGTACCAACAAAATGGGAAAGTTCACTTGGAAGATTTATTTTGAATATCCCGATGATTGCTTTGGATTCTATTGGTGCAGGAACAGGAATGTATGTCAGATATAATGAGATTTCTGGAAGATTAGAGTTTGGACCTGAAAGTGCTGGTTATAAAATTGGTGTTTGTAATGAACAATCTGGAGTGGAAACAGTCACTATGACTGATTGTAGCTTAATTTTAGGATACCTAAATCCAGAATATTTTCTTGGTGGAAAAATTCCATTAAATAAAAAAAGAGCTCTCAAGTATATTGAAGAGCAACTTTCTGAACCATTTAAAGCGGATCCCTACAGTACAGCAAGAGGAGCTTTAGACTTAATAGAGATCAATATGAATAATCATCTTAACGGAATGATACAGGGTTTAGGTTTTAGACCGGAAAACTATACATTGATATCTTTTGGAGGAGGAGGACCACTTCATGTAGCCGGATATTCCAGAGGATTAAATTTTGAGAATATTCTACTACCTGAATGGGCAGCTGCTTTTTCTGCATTTGGTTGTGCATGTGCTGATCATTCATATCGTCATGAAAAATCTGTTGATCTAGTTTTACCTCCTGATGGGAGCATGAATGGTTTTGTATCATCATTATTGAATTCTACATGGTTGGATTTAAAAATGAATATAATTAAAGAATTTGAAGCTGAGGGGAGAGATCCAAGTGAAATGATCTTCAAACCTTCCTTAAGAATACAATACCTCGGAATGATGGATGATCTTGAAGTTCAATCTTCCACTGATGAGCTTTCCATTATATTTTTTGAAGAGTTTCAACGTTATGATTCAAAAGAATTAACACAAATTACTAAAAATTATGATGAATTATTCGAAGAGATCTATCGTAGAGGTACTAAAAGCCCAGAACTTGGCTATCATATTACAAAAGCTATAGGTACTGGAATTGTACCTGTTCCTAAACCCAAGCTTCCTGAACACAAGCAATCTGATAAAAAACCAGATGGAGAAGCTTTTAAAGGAGAAAGAGAAATATTTTGGGGCAAAGGATGGCATAAGGCAACACTCTGGGAAATGAATTTACTGAAAAGTGGAAATTTAATAGAAGGACCAGCGGTAATTGAAGCTCCAGCAACTACCATATTGTTACCACCTGGATATAGAGTTAAATTAGATAAACATAGAATTTTTCATATGGAGGTTAGGTAAATGTCAAATAAGTTAATAGGATGGGATCAAAAATCCTTAATAGACATGTTAGAAGAAAGTGAACAATTATTTAATAATACAGGGTGTTATCATGGAATAGAACATCTTAGTTTAAAAGAAAAAGATCCTTTTAGATTTGAAAAAGCTTATGCTAGTTTGAGAGGAGCACTTGTATCTGCTAGAGAAACTGCACTACATGTAGCAGCATCTCCGATAGTTAAAGAAATTGGAGAGCTTTGTTTTGCTCTTTATACTCCTGAAGGTGATTCGATTGTAGTTTCAACAGGCATTCTAGTTCATGTTCATACTATGAGTGAAGCTGTGAAATTTATGATTCGTCAAAATTATGAGGATGATCCTGGAATAAACCCGGGAGATATTTTCTTAAATAACGATCCAGCTTGTGGAAATGTTCATACAACTGATGTTCAGACATTAATACCGCTCTTCTGGAAAGATGAATTAATTGGTTGGGCAGGTGGTGTTACTCATCAAATAGATACGGGAGGTATTACTCCTGGACACGATTTAGTTCCAGCTATGCAGCGTTTTGATGATGGTGTTTATTACACATGCCGTAAAATCGGATCAAATAACAGAATATGGAAAGATCATTTAATAAGCGCAAGAAGATCTGTTAGAACGCCTCTTTATTGGGAATTAGATGAAAAATGTAGATTAGCAGGGAATTTGATGATACGAGATGCTGTTATGAATTTTATAGAACACGAAGGAATAGATTTCTACAAAAGATTCATGAGAGAAGCAATAGAAGAGGGACGAAGGATTTTTCAAGAAAGAGTAAAGGAAAGGTTGATTCCGGGCAGATATCGAGCTGCAGCTTTCATGGATATGCCTCAAAAGGAAGAAGCATGGCAACCAAGAGCAAGATTGAATAAGATTTCAAATCAACCATTAGAAATTTTAATAAGAAACGACGGGAAAATGGCTTTATCTTTTGATGGAGCTAGTGGTCCAGGTCCAAACTGTATGAATGCCGAGAAAGGAGCAATGGAGGGAGGTCAATGGGTTTTATTAACACAAATATTAATATATGCGGATAAGGTTAATGATGGGGCCTATTTTGCTGTAGAGAAAAATTATCCTGAAGGCACATGGTGTAATCCAGGAGATATATATCTTTCTTATCAAGCTCCTTGGGGAAATCTGATTCCTGCATATACGGGGATGATGAAATGTATCTCTTATGGCTTATTTTCTCGGGGTTATAGAGAAGAAGTTGTGGCAGGATATCCTTTCACAGGAGATGCAATCCAAGGAGGGGGAATATTTACTGAGGGTCCACTTTCTGGAACTCGTTGGTCATTATCTACATTTGAAATTAGTGGACAAGGATTTGGAGCTAGTGCTGTAAGAGATGGTTTAAATTGGGGTTATGCTATGTGGAATCCCGAATCAGATCTTGGTGATGTAGAAACTTGGGAATTATTTCAAGGAGGAGTTCCTTATCTCTCAAGAAGGGTTAAGCCGAATTTACCAGGTCATGGGAAGTTTAGAGGGGGAGCTAATTATGAAGGCGTTGCATTAGTTGCATATTCTAAAGATGTCGACTTTTTCGGAGCTAGAGAAGGGTTAGTATTTCACGGAGCTGGAGGAATGCATGGAGGATATCCTAATGCGACATGTTATAGATTATATGCAAAAAACACAAATTTAGAAGAAATCATTAGAAATAGAAAAGATTATCCACTTGGAGATCCTGATCCTAGCAATGGTGAATTTGAACGCTTAATTAAGGGTGATATAACCAGAAAACCCTATTGCAGTATATATCCGATTACTCTTGAAAATTATGATATTGTTTATTACTTTTTAAGTGGTGGTCCGGGATATGGTGATCCACTAGAACGTGATATAGAACAAGTAAAGCATGATCTTGATGATGGTTTTTATACAGAAGATATTGTTAATAATGCATATGGGGTTGTAGCTAAATATAACAATAAGGATAAAGAATGGGAAATTGACGTAGAAGCTACAAATAAAAAGAGAGCTGTAATGAAACAAGAAAGAAAGGATAAATCTATGACATTTGTAGAATTTTGGGATAAAGAGAGGAAAAAATTAAGTGAAGATAAGTTAAGCGAGCCAGTAAAGCTTATGTATTCAGAGAGTTTGAAATTTTCAAAAGATTGGAAAAAGGAGTTCAAAGAATTCTGGAAATTACCAGATGATTTTGAAATGGAGGTGTAAGAAATGGTTAAGTATGATGAAAAAACATTAGAAAGGATGATTGATGGAAAATTACCATGGGATGAACTTAAACCAATAATTAGCGGGAGAAAAGATCAAGATAGATTCGATAAGATTCTTAGTATTTTACAAAGCCGTGTTCCCTGGAGTGAGAAAATTATTTTACCATTACATGAACACCTTTATATTGTGGCTAAAGATGGGCAGAGAATTGTAAAATGCGATTGTGGCTATGAATTTGGAGATTATAAAATCAATTGGAAAACAAAATGTAGAGTTAGAGTAAGAGATACCCTTGAAGAAATAGAAGAATTATATCCAAAAGATATGGGTAGTGACCCTGATTGGGAAGAATTAAGAGAATATTTCTGCCCTGGGTGCTTTACGCTTTTGGATGTTGAAGCAGTACCCCCTGGATATCCAACAATTTTCAATTTCTTGCCAGATATTGATGCTTTTTATGAGAATTGGTTAGAAAGAAAGGCTCCCGATAAATAAAATTTTTTTTTTCTATTTTTTTTTAGTCATTTAAACGTATGAACCAAGCAAACTAGCCTTTTTTGGAAACAGAGTCTCAATTAGAGCTTTAGAAGATAGATCAATAATTGCATCCTTTATAATATAACTAATCTCATCAAATTTATTATCACCTAAAAGGATCTTAAATATTACCGAACCAGGAACTCTTAAATCTGTCTCACTAAGATCTGGATATCCTTTTTTAATATTAATTTCATTGATTTCTCCATGTTTGATATCTAACTCAATCGTTTCTCTATAGTTGCTAATTCTAACAATTTTAGTTATGCCCTTAAAAATTGAATTTTTTAATCTTTCTTCTAAAAGTGGTTTTATTGAATTAAAAAATATATTTAAATTAGGGATCTTTAATTGCCAACCATAGGTTGGTAGTGCTTTTCCTTCTAATGATTGTATATATTTGTATAGCGAGCAAAATTCGCTGATGCTTAAAGTTATTATATCATCTGAAGAGAATTTTCCATATTCTTTAATAAATTGAAGTAATTTAATCATGTGCTTCTTTTCTAAATTTGGGCATATTATTTCATAATTTTGTCCATCATAACTTAAACCCAAAGAAAAATAATTTTTTCTTTTTCCATCTTCTTCAATTATATAAGTTGAGCGAACTTCTACGTCAAAATGATCATTTATATATTTAAAAGTAAAACATTTCGGATCAAATTTATTGAAAATATAGAAATTTTTATGGAATTCATTGTATTTTAACTCAATAAAGGTTAAATCATCTGTATTAGCTTTTCTGATATTTATTCTTTTTAATTCTGTTGTTGGAATATTGGATATGGGTAGTTTAATTCTTTCATCTAATGAAGAAATATATTCATAGCCTAAGGTCCTATAATAATAGGGAATACCTCTTATGGCTGAAAGATTATATCCCTTTTGAAGCATAAGATCTTCATATAATTGATTTAGTTCCCTAATAAGCCCTATTCCGCGATATTCTTCTAATGTGCCAACAAATTCCATTTCACAAGCAGGTAAATTCCAATTTTCAATTTGCCAGTCTATTGGTGTTAAACATATAGAGGAAACCATCTTGTTTTTATTTTTATCCTTGATATATAGCCAAAAAATATCCTCTTTTTTAGGATGTTCATAAAAAATCCTATGAATAAAAGATTTTAATATTTCCTCCTTATGAACTGTCAGATTCAAATTTATAATGGCTTTTAATTCTTTATCCGTATCTTCAGCTATATGTATACTAAATTGATCATCAATATTACGATTATAACCTTTTTCCAACATTACATTTATTCAAATATTAATAGCGATTTCAATATTACTATTAATTACTTTAGCTACTTAGATTTTATAAGAGTAAGATTTTTTACTAAAAAAAATGGTAAGAAATTATTAACGTAATGAAGGTGATATTATATGACAAATTTAAAGAAATGGGAAGATAATGAACATTGGGTTGAAGTTGACTTAGATTTATGCGTTGGTGCGGCAGATTGCGTTGATGTTTGTCCAGTTGAAGTTTATGAACTTGTCGATGGTAAAGTTGTAGCGGATAATATTGGAGAATGTACCGATTGTATGGCATGTCAAGATATTTGCCCTACTAATGCGATTTTAAGACATTCTGCATGGTAGAAATCTATTTATAGAATCTTGACGATGAATCAATAAGAGCATTGATTGATTCATTAGAAATATAATATTCATTATTTAGGTACACTTGATAAATATAATCAAATCTATAAGCACTAGAAGCATAAAAAAACTGAGCATAAAAAATTAAATGATAGCTTGTAGAAAATCGAATATCATTTTTTATATAATCGAAATATTCATCATTTAAAATAAGGAATGTTATATTTAAACTAAAAATATAATCCGCATCTTCAGGATTATTGAAAATGTGCAAATTTTGTAAACTTTCTGGGTAAATATCGATAGTATTTATATCTGCATAAAAAGGGATAGCACCTGTATCCCACACAGCAAGGCTAGAATTTTGTAAAGAATTTTCATTTATCCATTTTCCCAAAGTAATATTGCAATCTTTAATTCCACTTCCATAATAATTTATAAAAGGATAGAACGTAAAAATAACTAAAAAATTTGAAATACTAATTAAACCAATTGAAAAAATTTTGATTATTTTGAGAAGATCTTTATCGTTTCTAATTTTCTCATTGAAAAATTCAATAAAATTTACAGATCTAGGAAGTAATAAATACATTAAAGGAATCAATGGAATAGCAAATCTAAAACCTGGCATCCAACTAGTAATCAACATTAAAATGATAGACAATGCGAAAATTAAAATAATTAAATATAATCGTATTTGATCCCGAAAGATGAGATCCCTATTTTTAAAAGCATTTATAAGAATTAAAATCAAAATAGGAGTAAAAAAAAGAAATAGAGGTATATAAAATAACACTCGTTCAAAAAGAACTGTGAAGTTCACTATTCCTTGCTTCGCTATAAATGTATGGGGTAATAAACTATTATAATACAACATTCGCCAAATAAAATAAGGTAAATAAATCAATAAAAATATTCCAAGAAAGATTAAACTATCAGTAATTTCTTTGATTAAATTCTTATCTTTAGATTTTAAATTAATAATAATGAAATACAACCAGGTTATAGCGAATATAACAGCACCCTCATGTCGTGTAATGCTTAATAAGCCAAAAAAAATGGCAGATATTGCTATTTGGAAACTATTTCTAACTTTTATGCCTTTAATAAAGAAATAAATAGAAATTAATAATAAAAAACAAAATAAAGAAGTTTCTAAGCCTCCAATAGACCATAATGCTATATTAGGTGTTAAAACATAAAAAATTATGATATAATTACCAAAATTTTCGTTATTATTTAGTAGATGGGCTAGTTTATATAAAATGGGGATAGTAAGATGACAAAATACCATTCCCGAAATTTTTGAAAAAAGTATAGGGTCAATATTAAAGAAAAAGCTAATTGAGATCCAAAGCACCCAAGAAAAATTGGAATACCCCTCTACTGGAATCTCATTAACATTAAAAACAATTTGATTACTCTCATACAGATTTTTTGCATATCTAAATGTAATAAAAGCATCATCTATTGTGAAATTCCAAAACAATAATTGAAACAAAAAGAGAATTAAATGAGCTATAAGTTGAAAATATTTACTTTTTTTCACTAGCATTGATCATCTTTTATCTTAGAAAAAATAAAAAATTAGCGTGGTTTTTCAAATGTTAAATACCAATCTTTTAAGGGGCCAATTGCTTTAAAATTTTCCAAAAGAAGCTGATCTTTTGCATCTTTCTTGATTTTATTGAATAAATCATTACAAATATCGGGATTAAATTCCGCAATATTATTATTCCAGTCTGGGTCCTTTTTCAAATCATACAATTTTCTAATTTTGTTATCATTAGTAGAAATTAAGGCATAGCTATCATCTTTATATAATGTACATATACTAAAACCGCAAGTTACATAATTTCGGTTTTCAATTTCATTATTAGACTCCTCCAAAATCCTTGAAAGATCAATTCCTTCAATTATTTCTGGTTTATCCTTATTAAGGTAGCCCAGTATGGTCGGTAAGATATCATGATTATAAACATATGGATTCTTTATTTTTTTTGGGCTACTCGTATTACTAGGTGGTTTAATAATTAAGGGAATATCCACTAATTCAGGATGCATAAACATTGGAATCTTTCCAGTAGCCCCATGTTCTCCGATACTATGACCATGATCACTAGTTAGAATGATCAGGGAATCATCATAAATTTCTAAATTTTTTAATTCTTCGATAAAATAACCGAACCAATTATCACATAGTGATACTTCTCCAGCATAACAATTTCTCATATAATTTAATTCTTCATCGGAAAGATAATCCAAATTTTCACTGTAAGAAGGTGTAATTATCTTTTTTCCATCATAATTTTTATCTATATAAAAATCGAGATAATTTTGAGGCGGATCCCATGGTTCATGAGGGTCGAATTCATCTATAAAACAAAAAGTATTATTCAATTTTTTAGTATCTTTAATGAATTCTATAGCCTTCTTGAACGTTTGAGCAGGAAAGTAATCTTCCTCTCCACCTCTTTCTTGAATGTTAGGAAAATAATTTTTTAGAATTCTTTTTTGAGTTAATTTTGCGATGAGATCTTTTTTAACTATATGATCTTCAATAATTTTACTAAATTTTTTCGTTCCTTCTCTGAATCGTGCTCGATATTTATCAGTTTCATGGCCTCTTATCCAATTCCATTGATCAAACCCTAAATGGAAATTCATATTAGGTTTAAATTGATGGTAAGTACTACTAATGAAAGCTGATAGATATCCAAATGATTTCAAATATTCTGAGAGGTGTCTATGATAAGGAGGGATCGGATCCCAACCTGGAGTTAATACTTCATCATCAGTTCGAAGTTCTGGTAATTCATGGTTAAAAGGAAACGTTCGTATTCCGGTATGAATTGATCTTCGAAATGGAATTGTAGGTAATGATTCGGGATATGCCTTCTCAAATACAATTGAATCTTTCGCAAATTTATCGAAATGTGGCGTTTTTATCCAATTATTCCCATATGTTTTGCCTGTGTGATCTTTCCTTAGTGAATCAAAAATTATCAAGAAAATTTTCATAGGTTTAGCAAATTAAAAATATTTTATAAAATTTCTTAAGTATTGATGAAGGAAAATATTGACGTAAATTTCGCTATGAAAAACCTAAAGAAAGCCCGTAAAATTGCTGAAAGATGTCCATTAAGGCCTAAATATCATTTTTTAGCTCCCGCTTATTGGATGAACGACCCTCATGGACTTATCTATTATAAAGGTGAATATCATATATTTTATCAGCACAATCCTTATGGAGTAGAATGGGGGACCCTACACTGGGGGCATGCAAAGAGTAAAGATTTAGTCTTTTGGGAACATTTACCACTAGCATTAGTACCATCCAAAAGAAAGAATGAGGAAAATTGTTATTCTGGAAGCTGCATAGTAAATAATGGAATTCCTACAATTATTTACACGAGTATAGGTTCTGACAAACCACAAACTACGGGAGCAGAACAATGGCTTGCTATTAGTACTGATGATATGATTTCTTGGCAAAAATCTGAAAAAAATCCAATAATGACTTTAGAACTTCATAAATCTAAGGATCTAGATATTAGAGAATGGCGAGATCCATACGTTTGGAAAGAAAAAGATAACTATTATGCTGTTTTGGCAGGATATATATATAAACCTCATCAATCTGTCATTTTACTTTATTCATCAACCAATCTAATCGATTGGAAATTTATAAAAATCTTAACTAAAGGGCATTTTAAAAAAAGGATAAAATGGGAATGTCCAAATTTTTTCTCAATTAAAAGTAAACATATCCTAATTGTTTCTTCTTTTAGAAATCAAATTTACACGAAGGAAGTCCATGCTATTGATAGACATGTTTTCTACACATTGGGGACATATAAAAATACTCAATTTGAACACGATGAATGGAGAATTTTAGACCAAGGATCCTTATTTTATGCTCCAAGCACTATGATTGATTCAAGAGGTAGAGTAATTATGTGGGGCTGGTTAAGCGCTAGAGGCACAAAAGGATGGAATGGATGCTTAACATTACCACGAATTCTAACATTGCGATTTGATAATAAATTAGGGTTCAAACCAGCACCCGAACTTGAGAGTTTACGAAAAAATCATTATTCATTTGATCAATTGGCAACTCATGATTCGCTAAATGATTCATTGAAAGCTATTAAATCAAATTGTTTAGAATTATTAGTAAGATTTAAACTTACTAATAAAGATTTAATTGGAATCAAATTCAATGAAATAGATGAATCTCAATCCATTATTTATTCTCAAAAGTCTAATCAAATAAAAATTGGGAAAGAAGAATTTAATTTCTTTTTGTCTAACGATGAAAAGTTTTTAGAATTACATATATTCATTGATAATTCAATTATAGAAGTATTTATAAATAAACGTGAATGCTTTTCTGGTCAATTATACTCTCAGCCTAATAATTCATTATCTCTTAGCATAATCTCAGAAGATAATAATAATATCAATAATCTAGATATATGGGAATTAAAAAACATCTGGGAAAAAAAAAATAATTAGTTATCTTAAGCTTTATATCGAGCGTTTCCATCCATTATCTTTCGATCCAGAATCATATCGTTCACTTGCATTCCTGCAAGTAAGCATCCAAAAACACCATGAACGAATTTAGGTTGAAATAAACCCTCAATAGGAGTCCTCATTTTCAATCGAGTCCTACCAAAATTATTTGTGTATGGCGCCATATCAAATACTGCTCCTGATGGCGATCCTGAAAATCTCGCATAGGTTGCAGGAGTTGAAATATCTAATACATTAATATGTTTTCTCAGGTTGGGAATTAAATATTTCTCAACTTTATCGATAAAAAAATCAGCCCAATATTGCTTTCTCTTTTTATATTCTTCTGGATTATTTTTTCTCAGATCTTGCCAATCTGCTAGAGCAATTGGTGTAATCCTTACAGTGATGTTTGGTTTTCCACCCGTTGTTAAAGAAGGACATACTACTCCTATATGGAACCTTTTTTCATTAAATCCGATTTCTCCTTTTTCATAAAAATCAAAAAGACGGTCATAAGTATCTTCTCCAGTTGTTATTACATTGTATCCACAATCCAATCCTAAAGAAGCTAAATCAAGTTCATCGTCTAATCCAATACTTAAATTTATCGATGAACAAGACATTTTGACTTCTTCTACCTTTTTTGCATACTTTTTATCTAATTCTCGAATTATATCTAAACCTACCATACTAAGCATCGCTAATTTTGGATCTACGGTTGTAACCACATAATCTGAATAAATTTCAGTATCATCTTCTAATTTTACTCCCTTAACCTTCCCATCTTCAACTAAAATCTTCTTAACCCTTGTATTGAGTAATAATTCTCCACCCAGATTCTTATATCTCTCTTCAATTTTCCTGGGAAACTCAATAAAGCCTTTGGTCGGACGAAATGCTCCATCCAACAATGAATTCATGGCTGAAATTGGAACTATCGCAGACACTTTTTCAGCTGGTAACGCACTAAATTCTGCGAATGTGTTAAATATATCAATAACATCTGGTTCTGTTATATCAAATTTATCAAAATATTTCTTAAACGTTTTAGAAGCGTTTCCTACAATTTTAGGACATTTTATAAGAGTTTTGAATATTTCACCGAGAGTAGGTTCAACTTTTAAATTATATAGCTCTAAATACATTGCTCTGGAATAATCTAAAAATTTTTCAATTTGAATCGCATTTTCGGGATACTTTTCCATTAAAACTTCTTTAAAAGAGTCGACACCAGACGGTAATTCGAGCACTCTAACACTATCTGTTTTAGTATCGACAGTAAAAATTCGCATATAATATCCCTTAAACTTTTTAAGCTCAATACTTATCCCTAGGTAATCTAAAATCTCAGATAAGTTCGGAATCATTTGACAGGTATCAAATAAATAACCTTCACGCTCATATGAAGTAACATACCCACCTGTTTTAGGTTCTTTCTCTATTACTAACACAGGCTCCTTACTTACATCATGATTTATAGCCCATGTAAGTGCTGTGCTTAATCCAGTTATTCCGCCTCCCACCACAATTAAACCATATTTATTTTTTTGGTTCATAATATCACCTTAATTTAATATAAAAACAATGTATAAATATATAAAATTTTAAAACTCAGCTTGAATATTTATACAAAAATGAAAAATTATTTGAGTTCTAAATATTTATATAATAGATTTATTGAAAAAGAAAAAGAATAAATTATTCTAAAATAGTTTGTTTAACATCGAGCTCATCGGCTCTAATTTCTCTTAACTTTATCCTTACTTGGCGAGGACTATACGTATGTTTCATAAGTTCAAGAATATTGTTATGTAAATTCGTGATGTTATCCATACCTAATTGAAAATAAATATTTCTGTCCAAAAAGTTAATCTTAAAAATTTCCTCTAAACCACTTAGAGATTCTTTAATTTTCATATAATAATTATCAAATACATTATCAAAATTTTTTTTATTTTCCTTTTCAAGCATTTTTTTTCAATCACGCTTTTTTTTATCTTTTCTATGATCAAAATAGAAGAACTAGTTTATAAATATGATCATATATATGAATGAATACCAAAAAAGTGGGAATGATCCCAAAATCCGGATGACGGAAAGAGTATATGCAATGTTGGGAGATGTAAGAAAACAATCATAAATAGTATCATTTTTAGCATAAAAATAATAAATTATTATAGAGATTCATATTTTTATAACGAAAAACAAATATTCATTATTAATTTTAAACTATTAAATAAAATTATTCAAAAAAAGATCAAAATTGATCACATAATTTGAGTTTTGAAGGTTTATAAATACTAATTAAAGAATATGTTTGATTTTATTAAGTTATAGAGAGATCTATAAAGTAATACATTAAAAAGTCTATCTAGACCGTCCAAATAGCATTCTGAAAATTAAAACAGTAATGGAAGTATAGATAAACATTATAAAAATACTTACAATTATAAACAGAATTGATAGTCCAATTATAACATAATTTTTAGTTTTATCTACGGAATCTAGCTTTTTTAATCTAATCTTATTACTAGCTTGATAAATCGTAATTATACCAATTAAGATTGAAATAAGGCTATTGAGGTATACAACACTTTTTAAATATGATAGCCCATACCTCCAAACCTCAATCCCGTCTCTATTAATTTCATAAACAACGCCTCCAATTCCATTTCCAATTAAGATATTACCATTTTCTAATAGGTCTGCTTCGTATGGATTAATAAGATCTCCATGAAATTTCCAAACAATTTCTTTTGTATTTCTATCGATTTCAATAATTCTATTATGTAAGGAATCTGTTATCAGTAAATTTCCATTAGGTAATTCATCAGCATCCCGTGGCCAATCTAAATTACCCTGATAACTCCATACTAATTCTTTTGTTGTGTAATTTATTTCTAAAATTCTGTGATTTTCGGAATCCGCGATGATAATATTTCCATTGCTTAAGTAATCAGGATTATGCTGGTGATTCAATAAAGAATAATTACCATAGTCTCCATAATACCAAATAATATTACTTGGATCATTTGAAGGGCCAGCTATTTCAGCAGTATAATTAATTTCAACGATCAGATCAAAATTGCGAATAGAAACTAAACAAGCGTTCCAAGATCCGTAATTTTTAAACTCAACATCATTAAGATGAGTCCAATCGAATGGTAAAGGGTTGTTATAATAATGATTGGAATCCCAATTCGAATTCACCTCTGACCAGTTAATAAGTTCCGGTTTCCATTCCCATATTATACTTTTATTAGGATAATTGATTTCAATTACTCTATCATAACCAGTATCAGCAATTAAGAGATTGCTATTAGGTAGTTCTAAAACTTCATGTGGTTGAGCTACTCCTATTAACTCCCATATCTTTTTTCCTTTTTGGTCTATTTCAAAAATTTTATGATCAGGGCTATTTTCAGGCACTGGAATTTGATTTTTTATTCGATTTGGATAATTAATTACTTCAGAAAAGCTAAAAGAACAGATTAATGTGTTTCCATTACTTTTTCGATCAACATCCAAGTAAGTTGGCATCATGTTTGTATTTCTAAAAGTAAGATATAAAATTAAATTAGAAGTAAAAATTAAAATAGTAAAAACTAAAAACAGTTTAAATTTAATTGTAAAACGTCTAAACATATAAAAAGCTAAATTTGTTATTGATATAAAAAAATTTGTATTAATAACATCAAATTGACAACCAAGTATGCCTATTATTAATTTTTAAAGGTTCGTTAAAGAGTTATTATTTAAACAACATTTAACTTTAAATAGATGAAGTCACATTAGTTGAACAACAAATAGATTCTATATAAAAAAATTTAATAAAAAAATCAAGCAAATTGAGGGAATATATATGTTATTTACTACTATTCCAGGTTTAGGAGGATTATTTGCCGGATTATGGCTAATGATCTTGATCCCAGTTATTATATACTACGTTGTCGCTATTTTATTATGTGTCTGGGTATACAAGGATGCTAAAAAGAGAGATATGAATGCAGCTGTATGGCTTGTTATTGTTATCTTAACTGGTTGTATTGGTTGTATTATATACTTAGTGGTCAGGGATTAGATAATAATTAGCGAATTAATCAAAAACCTAAAAACTTTTTTTTTTAATATTAATATTAAATTTTAAAAAATTAGTATAACATTAGTTTAAATAAGGATAACCTGATACAATATTGACATTATGACTTTAATTAAGAAATTAAGAACAAAGATTGCAAGAGCAAGGCTATTTTTTTCTGATGTAAAACCAATTTTATTGTCTCATCATCCTAATTGTGAGCATTTTTCTGGTCATGTATATCATATAAAAAATTATAAGTTATGTATTGGATGCTTTACCTTTTATCCAGTGTTGATTCTAACCTATGTTTTGATTATAATTTTTCTCGAATTAAGCATCACAATTTTACTCTGGTTATTTTATTTGTCTTTTTTATTCTTTCTTCCTTTAATTTTAAACATATTAGGACTTACTAAATATAAATTCTTGAAAATTTTTTCTAAAGTTGCAATTGGAATAGGAACTGGTTTTCAAGTTGCTTTTATAATAAATTTTCCTTATTTTCATATCATCATGAAAATCTTTTTTTTACTTGATATTAATATAGTTGTTGGTGTAATAGCGTATATTAGAGGAAATCATATTAAGAAAGATTGTTTAGAATGTGAATATAAAGGAGATTGGAATTCCTGTCCAGGTATGAAGCCAATAACAGAAAAACTTTATGAACATGGTTTTAAGAAAAAAAGAAATAATGTATAAATTAGAAGAAAGTATATTAATTCATTAAAAATATTATATAATTAGGAATTCATTATATATGGAAAAATAGGATTAAATTAAAATGTCGGAGCAATTTATTGTATTAAAAGGGCGAGTTAAAGAATTTACTAGGTCAGAATCAGGAAACTTAGCTTTTATGCTTGAGGATAAGAATGGTGATATGAGATATTGCTTTTCACCAACCAAAAAACCATATATTAACATATCAGATGAACTAATTATTATTGGTTCTCTCATATCTGGCGCAAAAGTAAGAATGAATTATATTATAAATAAAACAAGAGATTCTGAAGAAAATTTAATCGAATCAAAAACAGAGTGGACTTATTATGTCTCTGTAATCTTTGCTGTAATCGCAACAGCGGGATTAGTAATTTCTATACTATTTTTATCAGGGATAATTCCCAGTGGAGGCGGTTCAATCTGGGGATCTATAGGATCAATATTTTCAATGGTAATATCACTTGTTATGACAATATTATTAGTACCTGTCGCGATAATATTATGGAGTCTTACAATTGCCTTTGCGAAAAAGAAAAAAACTGGTTCAGAATTAGAGAATCAAGTATTAAAGATAAAACAAGAAATTTATGGAGTTCAAAAACCAGTTCAAACAAATTTATCATCTAATCAAATTAATAACAAAATTGAAGAAGAAAAATCTGTTGTAAGAGGGAAATTTTGTTCTCATTGTGGTGAAAAATTACCCCCAGAAGCAAAATTCTGTCCTAAATGTGGTTCAAAATGGTAATGTGAAAAACACTATTAAAAATTTTTATTTTTATTTAAATAAAAGATCCCAATTTATATTTTCTTCCATTAATTTTAAGACTAAGTTTACTTCTTCTTCTTGAATTCCGGGTTTAATTCTCTCCATATTCCTAATTGTGGTATAAGTATCACTTGGACTAAGAATTATTGGTACTTTTTTCTCATTAGCAGCATAAATAACAGTGGCATCAGGTTGTATGAAGCCTGTTAAAACTAAACCACATACATCTTCATTTAATGCTGCTAAGATAACATCAGTTCGGTCTCCACCTGTAATAACGACAGCTTTTCTTACTGATCTCAAATATTTCAATGCAGCTTGCACATTCATTGCTGCTATTATATAAGTCTCAACTATAGAACTTAATCCTTCCGCAGCTATCTCATTTATTAATTCTCCCCCTATTGCTTCTTTTATTTCTGATACTCTAGGAGAAAGTAATAGAAGTCGTTTTTCTAGCATCCCAATTATAGGGATTTTATATCTTTCAATATGATTTTTTCTTAATTCTTCTATACGAGCCATATAATCGTGATCAACTTTATTAAAAATCACTCCCTTAATTTTAATCTCCCTAAAATCAAAATATTTCTTTGTAAAAAAAAGGGTATCTATACATTTATCAGAAGATTCAGTTTGAATAAAAACTAATTCATTAATACCCAACGTCTGGGCTACTGATACGTCATCCAATCCTACTCGTATATACTTTTTAATACTTGGTGCTCCTTCTACAATTATATATTCGTATTTCTCACTCAATTCATCAAAAGCATTTTTAATTATCTTTAAATTTTCATCTTTCTTAGAAGCATCAATTAAATCAACATAATAGCAATCTGGAATTGAAATGGGGCTGATAATATCATATGGGAGATCAGTTTTAAAGACTGTAGATTGGATAAATCCTACATCTCTATCTGCTTTGTTTGAAAAAGCACCTTTAGGAACTCCTATTGGTTTAAAATATGCGACTTTCTTCCCTTCTTTCTGGAGTTTTAACATCATTCCAATAGAAAGTAAACTTTTTCCTACTCTTTCACTCAATGAACATAAATAAATTGCTTTTACCATCTTATTTTCCTTTTTTTAATTTTCAATTATAATTTAATATTCTATTCATTTTTTATTTTTTCTTAACTTCTTATTCTCTCGAAATAGTAATTTTAATATCTACAGCTGAATAACCTTCAATAAAGCTTAATAGAGGATTAATATCTAATTCCATAATTTCTGGAAAATCATTAACTAATTGTGAAAGTTTTAATAAAACATCAATAATTGATTCTATGTCTGAAGGACTTTCTCCTCTTACTCCTTGAAGAAGATTAAATATTTTGGTACTTTGAAGCATCCTTCTTGCATCATCCTTAGAAAATTTATAAGATAAAGCAAATGATACATCTTTTAGGAAATTAGCATATATTCCTCCTGATCCAATCATTAAAAGTGGTCCAAATTGAGGATCTCTTGACATACCAAGAATCAATTCATTTACTTTCTTCTCTTTTGAAAAATCAATCATTTCTTGTACTTCTACACCATATATGATTGCTGTATGAGGACCAAATTTTTTTGTATTATCAATTATTTGAATATATGCCTCAAATGCTTGTTCAGGAGTTTCTATATTTAAAAGAATGCCTCCTACATCTGTTTTATGAATAATCTGAGGTGATGAGATTTTCATTACTGCTTTACCAATTTCTTTCTGAAATTCCATAGCTTCGCGTGGTGTTTTCGCTAATCTTGATTTTGGTGATTTAATACCATAACATTCGAAAACTTCACTTGTTTCGTAACTAAGTAAGACAGTTCTTCCATCATCTCGAGCTATTTTGAATATTTCTCGGACTCTTTCTTTATTTACTTTAAATCTAGGAATTTCAATTTTTTCTAAAGATTCTGATTTTGAGAATTCACTATATTTAACTAAAGATTTGAGAGCCTCTGCTGCCCTTTCTGGAAAGGGATAACACGGAATTTGATGATCCTTGAGAAATTTAGTTGCTTCTTTTATAGAAATCCCTCCTATTAATGAGCAAATGATTGGTTTATTATGTAAGAATTGAGAAGATATATCATATATTATTTTAACTACATCATTTGGATGAGTTTGTGCCTGGGGACTCATTATTACAAGTGCCCCATTAGTAGTAACTTCATTATTATTTTTTAAAGAGCTGGATTTATTATTTATTCTAAAAATCGTTTTTATTGTAAATTCAAATCTTTCTGGTGAAGCATCACCAACTATATCTACGGGATTGAAAATAGCTGCTTCTGGAGGTAATTTATCTCTTAGTGAATGAAGTATATCTTCTGAAAATTGAGTCAATTTAAGTTTTTCACTTTCGAATGCATCTGTCGCCACAATACCTGGTCCACCTGCATTTGTTATAATCGCAAAGGAATTTTCTTTAGGTATTGGTTGATACAGAAATATTTCACCATAATCAAATAGATCTGATATTGTTTTGGCCCTCAAAACTCCACACTTATTAAATGCTAATTCATAAGCAATATCAGCTCCTGCTAAAGCTCCAGTATGACTTGAAGCAGCTCTTGCTCCTGCATCGCTAACTCCTGCTTTTAAGATGATGATTGGTTTTTTTTTAGCAGCATCTGGAACAATCTTTAAGAAGTTTTCTCCATTTTCTATACTTTCAAGATAGCATAAAATTACTTTAGTTTCCTCATCTTTAGAAAGATAATCAATAAAATCAACCTCATCAAGATCTGCTTTATTTCCTAAACTTATATTACATGAAAATCCAAAAGCTTGTTCCATAGAATAATCCATCATTCCCGTTAACATAGCACCAGATTGCGATATCATCGCAATATGTCCTTTTTTTGGTGTATTTGCCGCAAAAGAACCATTATAATTTGTACCAATAAATCCTAGACAATTTGGGCCAATAATTCTCATTTTATATTTCTTAGCGATTTTTACAAGTTCTTCTTCTCGCTTAACACCTTCTCCACCTACTTCTTTAAAACCTGCAGAAATTATTACTACTCCTTTTACTCCCTTTTGTCCACACTCCTCAACAACAGCATTCACAATTTTTCCAGGAATAACGAAAATTGCGATTTCTACTTGATGTGGTACTTTTAAAATACTAGAATATGTTTTAAAACCTAATATTGTTTCTGTTGTAGGATTAATTGGAAAAATATTTCCTTTATATTGAGAATCGATAATATTTTTTAATACATTATAACCTACCTTACCTGGTGTAGCACTGGCACCTATAACTGCGATACTTTTAGGTTTAAAAAAGTAAGAAATATCGGAATTAGTTGTCATTATTGTATCAATGAATTTATCGTTTTAATGAATTAGATAATAAAATTAATTATCACTATTAATTTTAAAAGTTTTAGAATATAAATGGTAAATCCAAAAATTATTTAATTTTAAAAATTGTAATAAAAAAGAATAATATAGATTAAAAATTAGGTAAATATCATGACAAATATTATAATGAAAACTTCTAAAGGAAATATTAATATAAGGTTATTCGATAATGAAGCTCCTATGACAGTAGAAAGTTTTCTATTTCTAGCTAAACAAGGTTTTTATAATGGTTTAAAATTTCATAGGGTAATCGAAGATTTTATGATACAAGGAGGATGTCCCACAGGAACAGGTTTCCATGGTCCAAGACAAAAAGGGATTACTTCTTTTCCATTTAAAGGAAAGCAAGTTTCTTATCCTTTCTCTGATGAGTTTCAAAGTGGAAGAACGTTTAATAAACCTGGTATTTTAGCTATGGCTAATGCTGGACCTAATACAAATGGATCTCAGTTTTTTATTACTCATGTTCCTACTCCTCATCTAAATAATAATCATACTATATTTGGAGAAGTTATATCAAATAACGACCAAAATGTGGTTGACTCTATTCAAAAAGGAGATCTAATTATTGAAATAGATTTAAGTTAAAAAAATAGAATTTTTTTTATTTTTCTATTTAGTTATTATTGAATATTGTGCTATAGTTAATTAGTAATCATCATCATCGTCATCATCGTCCCAGTCGTCATCATTATCATAATCATCCCATTCTCCATCATTTTCCTCATCTTCATCATTCCAATCATCTTCGTCAATGTCATCATCATCGTCCCAATCATCATCATCATCATAGTCATCATCCTTTTCCATATCTGCAAATTCTATATCTTTCATATTATTACCTCCCGACTTTTTACAGAATCTTATCAATATGTTATGTATTTATTCTAATGCAATTAATATAAACCATATTTTTAAAGCTTTCTATTTATTGTTTTAATTAATATTGATTGATAATTAAGGGAAATTATAAACGCATTATAAAAACTTATTATTGAACCTCTTAATTATAAATTTATAGTAAATTATAACTAGGAAAGATATTTTAGTAAAAACTTTTATAAGATTAATATATACTGAATGATATAATTATGAGCAAAGATCTTAAAGATTTAATTGAATCTACAAATTCTGCAAACCGTGCGCATTCTGACTTAGAAACAATTATTAAATATTTAAAAGAGGAAGTTCAAAAACTTAATTTCACTATTAATGAGCAAAAGAGAATTATCCAAAATCAAAAATTAAAACTTTCTAATTTTGAATCGTCAACTATCCCTGATGATGTCGAGGTTTTAAAGGAATTAATAGTCAATCAAAAAGAAGAGCTAATTAAAAAAGATAAAGATATAGAGATTTTAACCCAAACAATTGAAGATATTACAGTTGAGTTAGAAAAGGCAAAGAATTTCGATGAAGAAGATGAAGAAATAGTTTACTCTAACAAAGTTATAGTACAATTAACTGAAGAAAAAGAAATATATCACGCTGAAATTGAGAAATTAGAAGCTAGAATAAATGATTTAGAAGAAACAGTACAATTGTACGAAAATGGAGATTACAAAAAGATTGAACAGAAGCTTGTGGATACTAAGAAATTAATTTTTCAATTAACAGAAGAAAATGGTTTAAATCGTGTTCAAATTGAATCATTAAAAAAAGAAATTGAAGATCTACAATCCTCTCTCCATGAGTCTGAGTTAAATAAAAATCAATATATGCATGAATTAGAAAATAACAATCAAATAATTGATGGTTTAAAAGATAAACTTAGTGAATATAAAGAAAAAATCGAATATCTTCAAAATAAATTAGAAGATATGAAAAAAATACGGGAATCTTTTCTAGAATCATCTGAAGAATATAAGAAGTTATTAGAGTTTGAAGCAGAAAACAATGAGTTAAAAAATATCATCAGCACAAACCTCAATATAATTGAAAATTTGAAAAATGAGAACCTTGAACTTAATAATAATCTAACAGATGCATTCCAAATTATAAATTCAAATAAAGATGATTACGATAAAACACTTATAGAAAATGAAGAAAAATTAGCAGAATTAAATAAAAAATATCAAAAAATTCAAAATGCAAATAAAAAGTTAAGCGATTTAATAGTTGAATTAAAAGTAAAAGGAGATTCTATTACTGCTCAAGTTGCTCCATCATATTCATCGCAACCCATCTCTAAAGAAAGTCAATTAAATTATATCCCACCTTCTCTTTTCCATAAAATGTTTGAATTACTTGATACTGAAAATAAAAAACAAATTATAGACCAGCTTATTGAAGATCTAAACGAAAATAATATTAGGGATAAGAGAATATATGCGCTTAAAATTCTCAGCTCTATTGATGACCCTAGAATTTTTGAAGAATTTAAAAAATTGATAAAGGATAAGGATTGGATAATTAAATTATACATTATTAAAGCATTAAATAAGTTTAAAAACACTGAGGTAAAAAATATTCTGAAAGAACTCCAAAAAGATGGAGATATTGACGTACGAGAAGCAGCAACAAACTTATTGTGTAAATTTGAGAAGCTCTAGATTATCAAAGAGATTTTGAATTTTATTTTTAAATATATTCTTTAAAAAAAAAGACAGATTTATAATAACCGGTTAATATATCATCCTAATAAACATTATAAATATTTTCATACAAAGTTATTTACAATAACAAGGGTTAAAGAATTTATAAATCTGTACTATTGAGGTAAGTACAAATCATATTCTTGTTTTTAATACAGTTGAGGTTAACTAATGGCAAGAGAATTAACCCCAAATAGATGGAATTGGTCCCAAAAAGACGGTCATTGGGTCTATATAGAATTATCTCCAAATGGGCAAAAAAATTACTATTATCAATTAGAACCACCTGAACAATTTAGATATTTAACAATGAAAATTAAAAAACTTAATGATAAATTGATATCTTGCCCTACACTTGAAGAAAATGAGAGAATTTTTAACCAAATGATGAAAATTTCAAAAAAATTGCAGTGCATGGGAAGAGTTGATTAGAATAATCTCTAATTTAAATATTATACTCCTTAACTTTTACTCGCGAGAATTTATCTGCTAAAAATAATGGTTCTGTTTGTCTATTTTTTATACTTATTCTCAAAGCTATATTTAGAGCAGTTTCCAAAGTGATTCTATATCCAATGCTTATAAAAACCGGTTTTGTTCTGTTAACTAAACAAATTGAATAACCCAAGATTTCGTTATTTTCTACTCTTCTATTTGGTTTAAATTTCCAGATTGGTTCTTTTAAGCCTTTTTCTTTTTTAATAGATTTCCAATCCGAATAACCAAAAAATGGATTCTTAGCGATTCCAATAGATGGGATTTGTAATGCTAAGCCAATTTGAACCGCTTCACCAAATCTTCTAGGATGATTAATTCCATGACCATCACAAATTATTAATTCTGGTTTTAAATGGGCATTTTTTATAGCTAATGAAATCAATCTACTTTCACGAAATCCTAAATATCCTGCTTTATAAGGAAAATTTACTTTTGCATGTGCAATTGATGTCTCAATAATCTTGTTTTCTTCTAAATTCCAAAAAACTGCGCAAGATACTCCATATTCTAAATCGTCTTTTAAATAATATGAAACATCAACGCCAGCTAAAATAGAAATTTCTCGTGGTGACTCTATTACTTTACTTTTTCTCTCTTCTTCTTTTAAGAACTTTCTATATTTTATTTGTAGTTTCTCTGCTTCATCAAGAGAAATATTATCTTGTAATAACTCTGTATAATCAATTCCGTCCATTTTAAGTATTATTTCATCTTAATAATTTTTAATTAATATCTCATAAAAAATTCGAATAATCACTTATCAAAATAAAATTATCTATGGATTAAAATTACAAAATTCAAACTAAATATTTATTTATTTTCAAGTTTTAACTTTATCAGATTATGAAAATTGCTGTAGCAGGAAAAGGAGGAGTTGGAAAAACATTAATAGCTGGAACATTAGCTAGACTTTTTGCAAATGATGGCTTTAAAGTGTTAGCTATTGATAATGACTCTGCAATGAATTTAAGTTATACCCTTGGTATAAGTAATGACACTAAATCCAAAATTGTACCTATTTCAGAAATGAAAAATTTAATTGAAGAAAGAACTGTTGTTAAAGGGGCTGGTCCAGGTGTCTATAATATTAATCCAGAAGTTTCAGATATTCCTGATAGATTTAAAGTTTTGGGTCCTGATGGTTTACAATTACTGGTTCTTGGAGGAATTGAAGAACCAGCGACCGGATGTTTATGTCCCGAGAATGCTTTAATAAGAACTTTATTGTATAACTTATTTCTAAAAAGAGACGAGATAATTATTGTCGATTTTGAAGCTGGTTTAGAACATTTAGGCAGAGGTACGGCTAAAGGAATAGACGTTATGCTAGTTATTACAGAACCCTCTCAAAAATCTTTAGATTTATGCTCTAAAATAATAGAGCTATCAAAAAAATTAGGAATTATTAATATATATTTAATTGCCAATAAAATAATCGATGATTCTCAAATAGCGGTTATAAATAACCGGATAGTAGATTGGAAAGTTCCATTATATCATTCAGTTCCATTTGATCCGGAAATTGGAAAAGCAGATTTGAATGGAACGGCTCCTTTGGATTATAATTCCAACTCTGAAGCTATCAAATCAATTCAAAAACTCTACAAAAAATTAAAAACTCTCAAAAAGGAAGTTTTTGATTTATAAGTATTATTTTCTGTAAATTTATTTTCTATATATTCTATATATTAGAGTTTTTAATACTTAATTATTATATAGTACTATTGGAGGAATAAAAATTTACAAATATATAGATATAAAAAAGAGGATGTGAATGATGAAAAAAAAAGAAAATTTATTGGTTTTAGGTATGTTTTCTTTAATTATAGCAATTATTCTTGGTAGATTCGGAGATGCTAACTTAATACTCGATTTACTAATATTTTTATTTGTCGGGATAGCAATTTTTGCTAATGCGAGGTATATAGTCTTAGTATCTTTGGAGAAAAACAAGAAATAGTATTAAATTTTTAAAAATTAATTAGTAAAGAAATTAACTATCTTCCTTATTATAATATATCTGACAGGTTTAAATCTTGTTCATTTGCTAATTCTTTCCATTCCTCTATAGCCTCTAGAGCTTCTTTCTCATCCATTTGTTCTATAGCATAGCCTGCATGTACAATTACATATTTTCCAATCTCAGGGTTTTTAATTAAAGCAATAATAACATTTTGTTTCAATCCATCAAAATCAACGAGAGCAGAATTTTCATTAATTTCCACTATTTTTCCAGGTATAGCAAGACACATAATAATAACATTTAATACTCTACTTTATTTAATTTCTAAAATGCTCTCCTCTAAAAAAAATTAATGGTTAATGAAAATAACAAAATTAAAGAAAATTAAAATTTGAAATCATAAAATTAAGTTAATTTCGTGTTAGAATTGTCCTGAATAGTAATCAATTAAATTGTCAATCCAGTTGAAAATTTCTTCTTTTGATAAATTATCTATATTATATTTCAATCGTTCTAATTCTTTCAACAGATTTTGAGTTTCAATTGGGATTGATTTTTGTGTTAACTCAAATAGATATTCATTTGTTTTGTTAATCAGTGTTTTAATTTCTAATACCATTGGCTCCAAATTTGGAATGTTATCAAATTTACATAAAAGATTTATCAAAGTAAATAAATATTCTGTTTTGTTTCCTTTAAATGCATTATCAAAAGTGAAATAATATCCTTCATAATCATCAAAAGGAATTAATTCATCATATCTATTTGCGATTTTTATAATTGACTTTACATTTTTAAATAAAGTAGAAGGAATCCATCTGAATATTTGATACGTTGACTCTACATTACCACTTTTAATGATTGGTGTAAATTTATTGATTTCTCTAAAATGACCAAATGGAATAAAAATGAAATCTAAAGAAGCTGAAGATCTGTGATCCTCGAGATCAATATATAAATTTTTAATATTATGAATAATTTCGGTTTTATGATTGAGAATATCAAATAGGATTTTATTTTGATTTGGCTTATATATGTAAAACAATACACCTTCAAACCCTTTAATGTCTAAATCCATTGAAAAGTACATTCTCTCACTAAGGGCATCAAGTTTATCGAATTTTAAATCTAAAAATAAATGATAATAACTTTCAATATACGGAAAAAACCAAGGAGGTTCTCGTTCAATACTAAAAGACATTTATATCACTCAATTATTAACTATGATTTGATTTTATTTTATACCTATAAGCTATAATATATTAGACTATATTAAGTCTTTTCAAGAATATTTCAAGGCTCAAAGATAAAGTTGAATTTTTTATATTTAAATCTTACAATTAATTTCAAATAGAAAAAAAAAATAAAAAATTTTATAATAAATCTCGGGTATTAACCGAGTTTTTCCATATCTAAACGGGTCCTATGAAACTTCAGGCCAATCTCTTCAGGAGTAATCCCCATAGCTAACGCAAATAGCTCTGTAATATATAATACAGGAAATTTATATTCCTTTTCATACTTTTTCGATAAATCTCGTTGCATAGTATCAAATTGTTGGAAACACGCAGGACAATTAACAACAATAACATCAGCACCTGCTTTCTCGATACTATCTAACTTCGTCTTTAAGTTAGCCATTCCATATTCCTGATAAGCATTGGTAACTGCTGAACCACAGCATAAAACCTCTTCTTCATAATCAACTACCGTTGCTCCAGCTGCTTTAACAAGCTCTCGTAGAGTTGTAGGGCGCATTGGATCATCAGATTCCATCCATTCCGCGGGTCGCATATAATGGCATCCAGGATGACACGCTACATTTAATCCTGATAAAGGTTTTGTGATAGCTCCTTTAACCTTATCTAGATTCTCTTTTAATACATCAACAAAATGTCTTACATCGATGGATCCCTTGAATTCTTTTCCAACCTTAGCTAATTCTTTGTTAACTTTAGCTTTTTTCAAGGAATCATGCTTTAATTGATGCTGAACACCTCGTAAAGTATTAGCACAGCCATTACATAGTGAAATTATATTTTTTCCTTCAGCTTCCGCTAAACATAAATTTCTAGCACCTATCGCTAACCATGCATTATTATCAAAACTTTTCAACCCTGTTGGATCTGGACAACATGTGAAAGGCGCTTGTGATGTTTCAATACCTACTTTATCAAAAACCTTTCTAGAAGCAGCTTCAATAAAGGGAATTCTATTTCCTATAACACAACCTTCAAACATTTTATATTCTGTCATTTTTTA
>JBHLNZ010000144.1:0-4141 GCA_048941015.1 Promethearchaeota archaeon
CCAAAGCGAGAGCTTATTCCTTTTGAGGAATAATAATGTTTAATCATTCTCATTTCTGTTAGAAGATCAGCACGTTCTTTTATTTTTGGATGCATATCAGGACCGCCAGTTAAAATTAACTCAACTTTTTCAGGCTTTTTTTCAATTAAGGCTAATACATCATCTACATCAAGTAAACCATAAGCAACTGCAACACCAATTTCATCTAAAATAACAATATCGTATTCATCACTGGTAATTATTTCCTCAGCAAATCTTAATGCTTTTTTTGCTTCTTCATAATCAATTTCTTTTGGTTCAGAGATGAGATCTGGTGTGCCAAACTGTCTAAGTTCAAAATTTTCAGTATTTTTAATAGCAGTTACTTCTCCATATTTATCCCAACCTTTCATAAATTGAATCATATATACTTTAAAACCATGTCCTGTAGCACGAAACCCTTGACCTAAAGCTGCGGTAGTTTTTCCCTTGCCTCGTCCAAAATATACTTGCACGAGTCCTTCTTTTAATCTTTTTCGAATAGTTGTCAACCTCAAATTTTCATTAGAATTTCATATATTTTTCAATTGTTAAAATTTTTATAACTTTTCTATGATCAATAATATAAAAAAACAGTTTTTATTATGGCATTAGAAGCTCTTGATATAACAAATGGAATAGTGCTTATATTATTTTGCGCTTTATCAATTTATTTAGGATTAAGAATAAGTTTTAAATATTTTAAATATAAACAAAGACAATTGCTACTAGTAGGTTTAGTTTGGATTTTTTTAGTTTGTCCTTGGTATCCCGCAAGTATTTCTTTTATTATGGTACTGATCATTGGTGAAAGCCTTTCAGCTATACCCTATTTTATAATTGGAAATGTCTTTATCCCTATCGCAGTAATATTATGGATGATAGCCTTAACTGATTTTATTTACAAAACAAAACAAAAACTCTTAGTAGGGTTATTTACATTGTATGGGATTGTATTCTATGTTATCTTTTTCATTTTTATTGCAATAGATCCTAGTGTTATTGGTTATCTAAAGGGGTATACTGATGTACAATATAATACATTTATTATAGTATACGTATTTACTATTTTGTTATTTGCAATAATCACAGGGATACTATTTGCGAAAGAATCGTTAAAGTCTGAAGATCCAGAGATAAGATTAAAAGGGAAATTTCTTTTCCTAGCATTTCTATTGTTTGTTGCTGGATCCTCTTTAGATGCAGTTATTCCTCTGAATTTTTTAACGTTACCACTAGTAAGATCTTTAGAGATTTTGAGTGCATTAAGTTTTTATTGTGGTTTTATATTACCTAAACCAGTAAAAAATTTCTTTTTAAAAAGAGGAAGCGGAGTAGAATAGAGTAATAAAAAAGAATCTTTAATTTTTTTCCTTCTTTTTTACTATTGTTTTAATTCTAAATTTTAGAAGATTCTTAAAATAAGATGTGAAAGGTCACAATGGCATCTAGTAATGAAAGTTTAGATATATATAGAAAATTGCAACAACATCTTGATAAAATGCCTATAGGTTTTCCAACAACGAAATCAGGTTCGGATTTACGGCTTTTACAATATTTATTTACTCCAGAAGAAGCAGAGATCGCAATGTTATTAAAATTTGGGTGGGATCGAGATCTCGAAACAATAGATACTATTTATGAACGAGTTAAAGACAAAAAGATTTCAAAGGAAGTATTAGAGCAAAAACTTGATAGTTTAGCTAAAAAAGGGCTCATCATGTTTAAACGAGAAGGGGATCTGAAATATTATGGAAATGCGCTACTAATGGTTGGCATATTTGAATTCCAAGTAAATAAATTAGGTAAATTTCCTAAAGAATTTTTTAAGGATTTCCATAAATACTTCGATGAAGCATGGTTAAGAGAAGTATTTAAGGTAAAAGCGGCTCAATTACGTGTAGTGCCCATTGAAAAAAGTATCGATATTGAACAAAATATCAGTAATTATGATGATATTGCTAAACTTATTGAAGATTCTGAAGGTCCCTATATGGTGACCAATTGTATTTGTAGACAGGTAAAAGATTTAATGGAAAAACCCTGTGAAGCCACTTCAAGAAGAGAAATTTGCCTTGGTTTTGGTTTTGGAGCTAAATTGTACATAGAGCAAGGCTGGGGTCGTGAAATAACAAAGGAAGAAGTATTTAACATACTTAAACAAAATCAAGACGATGGTTTAGTAATTCAACCAGATAATGCCCAAGAGCTATGTTTTATTTGTAGTTGCTGTAGTTGTTGCTGTGAAGGCTTGTCTCGAATAGTTAAGTTCCCAAATCCGGGTGAACTTACTGTATCAAACTTTGTTGCTGAAGTAAATCCTGAATCTTGCACGGGTTGTGAAACTTGTGTAGAAATTTGCCCAATGAATGCAATAATCATAGAGGATAATATATCAAAAGTAATCCAGAAACGCTGCATTGGATGCGGAAATTGTGTTGTAAGATGTCCATCTTCTGCAATTGAATTAAAGAAAAGAGAAAAAGAATTTATACCTCTTCCCACTATGGATGATTTATTTGATAAAATTATGCAAAGAAAAATCAGATTGGGATAAATAATATATATAAAACCATAAGAAGTGAGAGAAATTATATGGGAAGCTGGAAAGAATTGGATAATAAATTGAATAATTATCTAAGATTGAATACGTTCCCTATTGGTGTTAAGCTTTTGAAAGATCAAGAGACTCTAAAATCGATTAAATATCTAAAAACTCCAGAAGAAAAATTAGCGATATGTCAATTATTTAGTTATGCAAGATATTATGGATGGACTATGGGATGTGTTAAAGGAGATAATTTATGTCCGCTCGCAGAGATAACACTTGGGTTTGAAGAATCGCATAAATTATTTGAAGAAGGCGCTTTTTTTATAGGTAGATATAATGAAACTAAAGAAGCTGCAAAAAAAACCACAGCTATGATGCCTAAATTATCTTACGGGATATATTCTGCTATAGTCGCTGGTGCTTTATACCGTATAGATTTTGAACCCGATTTAATTCTAATTTGGGGTAATTCAGCTCAAATAATGCGTATTATTCAAGGCTACCTATGGAAAAAAGGGGGAAGAGTCTCATTGTCAACTTTTTGCGATGGAGTTTGTGCAGATACAATTTCGAATGCTATTTTAACAGGAGATTTACAAATTGCATTTCCATGCTTGGGAGATCGCAGATTTGGAATGGCAAAAGATACCGATTTAATAGCATCAATACCATTCGCATTAATTCATGAAATAATTGAAGGAATGGAGATGACCCATAAAGCAGGAACGAGATATCCTATTTCTTTTCAACTATCAACCCCAAAATTTTTTGAAAAATTAAAAAAACAATTAGATAAAGTTAAAAAAAATTAAAATGTGCAAAATAAATGGAACATTTAGAAGGAAATTTTAAAGGAGATAAAGATCTAACAATTTATTATCAAGCATGGATACCCGAACATTTAAAGGCAGTAATTCAAGTAGTTCATGGATTTGCTGAGCACTCAGGCAGATATATGAACATAATAAACAAATTAATACCATTAGGATATGCAATATATGCCACTGATCATCGCGGACATGGAAAGTCTGAAGGAAAAAGAAATTATGTTGACTCTTTTAACCAATACATTGAGGATGAAAAACTATTATGTGATTTAATAAAAAATAAATATCCTAAGCTGCCAATTTTTATGTTAGGACATTCTATGGGGTCCATGATAGCTTTAATTTTTACTGAAAGATTTGAATCTTTATTAAATGGATTAATTTTATCAGGTACAGGTACAGGAGCTGGAGAAAGTATAAGCAAATCATTAAAATTCGTAGTAAAAATATTAGCAAAAATAGCTCCAAAAAAATATATAAATCCTGGCCTTGAGGCTGATAAATTAAGCCATGATCCAGAAGTTGTACAAGCATATGAAAATGATCCTTTAGTTAATGCTGATAAAATTACCATACGTTTAGGATGGGAATTAATGAAGAGTTTTGAAAATGTTGAATCAATTACAAACAACTTAACATTACCTTTATTAATTCAATGTGGAGCTGAAGATAGTCTTATTAAAGGATCTGAGGAAGTACTCAGAAATGCTTTCAAAATGGAAGATAAAACTATCCTTATTTATGA
>JBHLNZ010000013.1:0-64182 GCA_048941015.1 Promethearchaeota archaeon
TTCAGGGCTCTTTTCACTTTTTTCGCTATTACTATTGTCTTTAGTTGACATTATCAATCGAATAAAACTAATTTAACATATTTAATTAAATGAAATATTAATTTTGTAAAAATTTTTGCTTTTTTCATTTTTTTATTATATTTTTACTTTTTAAAAAAACTATCAAGAGATACTTGCATTTTAGAAGAATCTAGTTTCCTTAAACGCTCTAATGCATTCTCAACTCTCTTTTTTGAAAAATTATGTTCTTCAATCAATAATTCTTCAACTTTTTCAAAATCTATTTTTCTCCAAGATAATGTTGGGTAATTTCTTTTTATTTCGGGATTTAAAAATATCGTTTTTATATCTTCTATAATCGATTTCTCAACTTTAATCTCTTTTCCGCCAACTTTTAAATCTTGACTGATGATATTTTCAATTGAACCATACTTTTTTATTAGATCTAAAGCTGTATGTTGCCCTATACCTTTAATGCCTGGAAAAAAATCAGTTCCTATTAATATACCCATTTCAATTAACTGTTCTCGGTTTATTTTGAAATTTTCAAGAAATTTAGATAACGATACAAATTCTATATCTAAAGTCACGGTTGTATCTTTCACTTTTTTACTTCTACTTATAGCAAAATTTCTCAATAACCTTTCTCCTCCAAACAATAAAGTATCATAATCTTGAGATGCACAAGCCCAAGCATCCCCTTTCTCAACTAAGTAAGCTGATTGTGCCTCACCTTCGGATTTTGCTTCAACTATAGGGATTCCAAGATATAATACTAACTTTTTACTCTCTTCAATCATATCTGAATCTAATTTTGAAGTTAATTGCGCAAATTTTTTAGCTTGAGTGAAATCTTCATCATCCTGTGCTTTTAACATTTTTTCTTTAGCTTCTTCTTTCACTTTCCGTCTTTCTTCAATTGTGTCCATTTTTAATACAGAAGGCTCACCATCAAAAACATAAACTGGTTTAATATTATGTTCTATAAAATTAATTGTTCGATAAAATAACCCTGAAAGATGAGAAGTCACATTTCCATTATAATCTTTTAAAGGGGTTCCATCCTTTTGACGAATAATAGCCAAAAATTGATATATAGTATTAAATGCATCTATTGCTATAATACGATTATGAAGATTCTCAAATGTAATTGTTCTTTTAACTTCTTTTACTAATTCATTAATTTTTATACCCATTTTATGACTTACTCCAGTTCTCTTCTATAATTAATTAGAATTCTTCGTTTATATTTTCCACCAATAACTCAAAATATTTTCTTTGGTCTTCGTTTGAGTTTTGAGCCACAATTCTCACATTCTTCATTGAAATGCTCTGATTTATAAATAACATTACAAATTGGACAATAAATTTCAAAATTTATCTGCTTGATTATTCCATCTCTATATAATGGCGAAAAACTAATGTCTAAGGCTTTACATAAATTTTGGACTGAAAAATCATTGGTAATTATTTTACCATCATAAGTTTTTGAATCCTTTAATTCTAAACCTAATGCTAAAATACCTCTATCTTGAGAAGATAAAACTCTATAATCTCCCGTTTCTTTTGATTTTTTTAAAATTATTTTTAGATAATTTTCTTTTGGATTATTTATAATTAATTTTTTACTTTCTAAAGCAGCTTGGATTTTATTTAAAATATTCCTATTTTTTTCTTTATATTTATCTACTTCAACTTCTTCAATTATCTCTGAAGTAGTATAAATAATTTCCTTAAAAATATTGAAATCGACTCCAGCTAAAAAAATATTAGTATCAAATATTAGAATTGAATCCTTCTTCTGGGCTATCATCAAGAGGTACCCTTATTGTACCAATTATTTTTTTTTTTAAACGTCTATAATAATTGTCACTCAAAGTTTTTGAAACCCTGATGAATTTATTATATGAATTAGCTTTTCTTATTCTAATTTTTGAATTGGGCTGGATTTTTTTATAGGTTCTCTGACCATCAATTACAATTTTTGCATTTAATCGTGGTCGCAAAAGCTCAATTTCAACTTCACAATCCATCGGTAATACTATTGGTTTCAAACCCGATCTCGCGAAACTATTTAAGGGGGTTAGTTGCATTAAATTTAAGGATGAATTTATAATCGCCCCTCCAGCACTTAAATTATAAGCAGTAGATCCTACAGAAGTGGATATTATAACTCCATCTAAATAGCTTCGATTTAAAAATACACCATCAACTTTAATAGAAACTAGTAATACCTTTGAATTTTTTGATGATATAATTAAAATTTCATTTAATGCGTTATTTAATCTTAATTCCTCATTATCCTTAACAAGAAATGCTGTTATCTTTGAACATTTTTCAGTAATATATTCTCCATTTAACACTTTATCGATATCATTAAAAACATTTCTTTCATTAGTTTCATCTAAAAAGCCAAGAGAACCAATATTAACCCCCAATATTGGCGGAGAATTTTTTTGTGGTAAACTACTTACTACTCGTAAAATTGTGCCATCTCCACCCGTAGAAATTAAAAATTTAGTATTATTTTCGGTCATCTCAACGAGATCTTTTCCATTATGAGGAAAAATTTTGGGAGCAATTCTAGTTTCTAATTGAACCATCTCTCCTTTTTTAACTAAGTATTCGAAAATTCTTTTAGTTAATTTGATAGCTCTCTCAGAATCCATCCTACAAGCTAAAGATATCGCCTTTTTTTCCATAAATTTCAGGCTTTTAATGCAATTTTATTAAATAAATTGATTTTCTAAAAAAATATTAAATTCTAATAAAATAAAATTTATGATTTATTTCAAAAAGATAGTATTAATTCGAAATGACTCTATTAATAAGTGTCTTTCCAACAATCTGCCAATATTCAACTTGTGAAGCTGACATTTTACTTGGATTTGCTTTAAGTTCTCTTAATTTTGAAACCAGTTCTTCTTCAATTGGCCAAGGAACATCCATTGATTCATATGATTCAAGGTCCATAATATTAATTAAATTATCTTCGATAAAATTTATCTGCGCTGTACCTTTATTTATTTCTGGAACCTCAACCATTGACCCTGAAGGAAATGTTAGAGATCTCTTATTATTATCAAACATACCCATACAGATTATTCTTACCTTAGCATGACCATGTTTCCCACTCTTAGAACGTTCGGTCGATTTAATGATACAAGGTTCGTCTTCAACCATAATATAATTTCCCGTTTTAAGTTTCTGTATTTCAGTTCTTCTAATACTCATAAATAATATTCTCCTACTTTTGTTAAATAAATAATTGTTCTTTTACAAATATTTTTAATTTTCACATATTTTTTTTATTTATAATTATTTTTATTCAAAAAAAAATATTAGTTTTTGATAATATTATAGAATAGATTATATAATAGAAATTTAATGATTTTATTATGGTTCTTGAACAACTTGGAAGACAATTAGATAATGCTTTACGAAAGATTAGAAGATTGCCTCAGGTAGATAAGGATGCAATTAATGCACTTATTCAAGATTTACAAAGAGCCCTCTTATCCGCTGATGTTAAAGTAGAGTTAGTTTTCGAAATGACAGAGAATATCAAGAAAGAAGCGATGAATACCAAACTTCAAAAAGCAAAAAGGCGCGATTTTGTTATAAAGTTAGTACATGATGAATTAATTAAAACTCTCGGAGGAAAACCAAGTCCTATAAGAATTAAACCGGGAAAAAGCAATGTAATTTTACTTGTAGGAATACAAGGATCAGGAAAAACGACTACAGTAGGTAAATTAGCACGTTTTTATAAAAATAAAGGTTATAAAGTTGCTACAGTAACTACAGATACATACAGACCTGGAGCATATGAACAGCTCGTTCAATTAAGCAAACAGATAGGAGTTGATTGTTATGGAAATCCTGAAGAAAAGAATGCGATTAAAATTGCTGTGAGAGAGACGAAAAAAGCAATCAATAATAATCATGATATTATAATTGTTGATACAGCAGGCCGTCATAAGAAGGAAAAAGAATTAATGAACGAAATGGAGCAAATCGAACATGCATTAAAACCTAATGAAGTTATATTAGTTATTGATGGTACTTTAGGTCAACAAGCATTTCCTCAAGCAGAAGAATTTTCTAAATCTACAAAAATAGGAAGTATAATAGTTACCAAATTAGATGGTTCTGCTAAAGGAGGTGGTGCTCTTTCTGCTTGTGCTGCTACAAATCAATCTATTAGATTTATTGGTGTTGGTGAAAAACTAGATGATTTCGAAGAATTTAATCCCACATCATTCATAGGCACATTACTTGGAATACCTGATATAGAGGGGCTAGTTAAAAAAGTACAAGAAGCAGAGGTTGAAATGGATCCCGAAATGGTTAAAAGAATGATGCGAGGAAAATTTACTTTGGATGATCTTTATTATCAATTAAAAAGTATTAAAAAAGTGGGAAAAATGAAGCAGATCTTAGCAATGGTAGGTGGTGGAAATATCCCAGATGCTTTAAAAGACGATGCTGAAAGAAATTTAGAAAAATGGGAAGTAGTACTTAGTTCTATGACTCAAGAAGAGAAAGAAGAACCGAAAATAATAAAAAAATCTAGAAAAAGAAGAATTGCAATTGGTAGTGGAACAGATTATTCAACGATTAATCGGATGTTAGATCAATATAATCAGATGAAAAAATTCATGAAAACATTTCTACAAATGCAGAAAAAGGGAAAAGGAATGCCAACTATTCCCGGAATTGGAAAAATAGATCCTTCGTTTTTTAATAAAATAGGTAAAGATTTTAAATTTTAATAATTAATTTGTTTAATAGATAATTGTGGTAAATTTCTTATTATTAATTAATAAAATCTCAGCTTATTCTAAAAAAGATATTGATCAAGGTAAAACACCACTAGATGTGTATCAATTATGTTCATGCATTAGAGATGCTTTTTGTCTATCATATTCAATCAGGAAAGAAAATAACTTATATTTATACTTTCATGAGCGTAATGTTTTAATTAAATTTGAAGGAAAAAGGTTGAAATTTTTAAGTTCAGATGAGAGATCTCAAGCATTGTTGATATATAAAGCGTTAAATTTAAATTCCGAAAAAATTTCGTTTGAGAATTGGCATAAATCTACTCCAGGGATTTATCTTAAGAAATTGCATGATCTCGATGCAATTATTGAGATCATGAGATTAAGAGAAATCAAAAGTGTTTTAATTGTAAATACCTATAATGAAAGAGATCACAGCTGGGAAATTATTGAATTCGATCAAATAAAAAATCCAGAAGAATACCTTTATATTATTCCAATTTACAATCTTTCTGATTTTTCAAATACCTTATTAAATCTTCTTAAAGAAGTAGGAAAAGTGAAAGTTTTAGTACTTATTCCGATTAAATCTATAGAAAATATAATATTATATATTAACTTTAAAATCGATAAAATTCAGAATCATATAAATAAATCTAAAAAATGATTTTAAAAAATGGTACTATTTATTCTAATGGAAAATTACGCAAAGGCACTATTTTAATTCATGGAAATAAAATTAAATCTATTAATTTTGAAAGTTTTGGTGAAAAAATTCAGATCTTTAAAAAACAAAATTCAGATCGAATTGAAATCGATTGTGAAAATAAATTAATATTACCAGGTATCATTGATATTCATTCTCATTTAAGAGATATGGGTCAAAAGGAAAAAGAAACTTTTAGAACCGGTACAAAAGCAGCAGCTTTCTCAGGTATAACCACTGTGTTTAACATGCCCAATACAATACCTCCAGCAATTGATTCTAAACAAGTAGAAAGATGGATGAATCAAGCAGAAAATAATATTTTTATTGATGTAGGCTTTATTGCTGGAATTCCAAAAGATTTTAATTTTGATGAAATTCAAAAAATTATAAAATTAGGAGTTATCGGATTTAAAATTTATCCACATAGCCCCATAAGCAATCTTGATTGGAAAAAAAAAGAAAATTTAAGAAAAATATTAGCCCTATCTTCTAAATATAAAAGAACCATTTTTATCCATCCAGAATGGCCTCTATCAGAAGATAAGAAGCAGAAAGTTCTTGAAGACTTTTCAATTAATAGAATAGGTTATCTTGAATTACACGACAAGCTCAAACCAATTGATGCTGAAACTAAATATATTGAATTCGTTCTAAGTGAATACAAAAAATTCGTTAGTGAAAATAATATCAATTTCGATTCTTACCCGAAAATTCATTTTTGTCATATAAGTTGTAAAAAAAGTTATTTCCTAATTAAAGATGCCCTTATTAATAGTAAAAATTTTAAAATTTCATATGAAGTTAGCCCACACCATTTACTTCTAACTAAAAGACTAATTTTAGAAAATATTAATTTTGGAAAGGTTGATCCTCCTTTAAGAGATGAACAACATTCTAAATTCCTATTTAATGAACTTAGGAAAGGTCAAATTAAATTAATTGCCTCTGATCATGCGCCACACACATTAAAAGAAAAATCAATAGAATTTCTCAACTCACCTTCGGGATTTCCTGAGTTTGAGACCTATCCACTTATTTTATTAGGTAAAGTCTATAATAATGAAATTCCCATACAATATTTTGTTCATGCTACTTCAGAATTTCCAGCTTCCCTATTTAATTTGTCAAAGAAGGGGTTTATTAAAGAAGGATATGATGCTGATCTAATAATCATTGAAAAGATCGAAGATTTCTATATTAAATCTAAAAATTTTATCTCGATGGCAAAATATAGTCCATATGAAAACAGTAAATCCTCCGTCAAAATCTCGAAAGTTTTATTAAGGGGTAAAGAAATAAATATAAAGAATTCTGTTCCTCATGGTAAAATTATTAGAATGTAAACTATAAATCGACAATTAATCTATTATTATATAAAAACTAAAGAATTTAAAGTTAGGAAATATGTCTGATGAAGATAGATTTAATTTAGAAGATGGAGCCTTACTTGTTAAATTTGCTCGGGAAAATATTGAATATTTTTTACTAAATAACAGGAGAATTCCTGTCCAAGAGGAGATAAAAAGCAAATTCGGAGATAAATATGGTGCTTTCGTAACTTTAAATAAAACAAATATTCGAGGTAATCCGCTTAGAGGATGTATTGGTTATATTGAACCTTCATATCCTTTATATGATGTAGTTCATAAAGTTTCAATTAGTTCTGCGATTGAAGATCCTCGATTTCCTTCTGTCACTATTGAAGAAATGGATCATATTGTAATCGAAATATCAATTTTAACCCCACCAAAATTACTAGAGGTAAATGATCCGAAAGAATATCTTAAAAAAATAGTAATTGGTAGAGATGGGTTGATAGCAGAGAGAGGCATGAGACGTGGTTTACTTCTTCCACAAGTTCCAGTTGAGCATGAAAGAAATTGGGATGTAGAGACCTTCCTTAGGCATACCTGTAATAAAGCTTTCTTACCAGATAACGCTTGGAAAGAAAAAGAAACTAAAATCTATTCATTTCAAGCTATTCTCTTTGAAGAAAAAGAACCTCGTGGAGAAGTAGTAAGAAAATATCTTAATCCTTAAAGAATTTTATTAAAATGAAACTAAATTAATAATTAGATTTTGTTTAAATAAAAATATGAATAAAAAAGATAATTGCATTTTAACAATTGATTTATCATCAAATTCCATTAAAACAGCACTAATTACAGAGGATTTGAGCATTAAATCTTCGAATACTAATAAAATAATAGTCATTAATGAAGATATAGACGGTTTTGCTAAAAAGTTTGATATGGACAATTTCTTAAACAGCATTTTTTTAGGTATAAAAAAAATCTTCAACAATAATGATATTAACAATTATAATCTTATTGGGATTTCTAGTTGTGCTCAAAGGATTGCTACCGTATTTATTGATATGAAAGGGGATGTCATTTATGGAGGACCTAATACAGACTTACGTGGAATTGATAGTGCATATATTATTGAAGATGAATTTACTGAAGAGGACTTATTTAAGATTACCGGACATACACCCTCACTATTATTTGCATTAGCTCGATTATTATGGTTCAAAGAAGAAAAATCCAACTTATATGAAAAAATTAATAAAGTCCTAATGTTAGATGACTGGTTAATATATTTATTGTCAGGGGTGCTATGTTCTGATGTTTCTTCGTCTGCTGAATCTCAGATTTTGGATATTAGAAAACGAAAATGGAGTTCAGAAATTATTCAAACTTTTGATTTAAATCCAGACTTCTTCCCTAAACTCGTAGAACCGGGTTCTATAGTTGGAGAACTTAAACCAGAATTGGTAGATAAGTTTGGAATTAAAAATAGAACAGTTCCTATAATAAAAACTGGAGGTGATACTCAAGCTTCTTTATTAGGAATGGGAGCAATAAATCAAGGAGATATTGGTATTACTTTAGGAACTACAGCTCCGGTTCAACTAGTAAGTGACAAAGCCGTTTTTGATCCTAATTGTAATTATTGGAGTTCCTGTCATTGTGTACCTAATAAGTGGTTAATTGAGTCTCATTCAGGAAGTACAGGAGCAGCTTATAATTGGTTTAAAGATTCCTTTTTGTCAGATCTATCAAGAGATCCTGATAATTTAATCGAAAAATATCTAAAAAACTCAACTCCAGGAGCTTTCTCTACTTATGCATATTTAGGACCTGAACATATGAATATTAAGAATCAAACTTCAATAAAAAGAGGAGTATTTATTTTTCAACCCCCTAGTATGGTTGCTGAAGAATTACCAAAAATGCAAAATTTTGCTCGGAGTGTAATTGAAAATATCGCTTTTGGCGTACTTGAAAATTTTGAAGCTTTAAAGAATTATTGTGGTTCAAATTTTAGAGCTTTTTGTGCTGGTGGAATGTCAAAATCAAATGAATTCTGTAAAATTTTAGCTAATGTATTAAACACCGAATTATCTTCTCCATATGTTAAAGATTCATCATTTATAGGAGCAGCAATTAATACATTAATAGGATTAAAGTATTATTCGGATTATGATAGTATTATAGAAAATTGTTTGAAATTTGACTATTTTAAACCTAATTCTTCTACTTCTGACCTTTACAAGGATGTCTACTCTCAATGGAAGAATCTTAAAAATAGAATTGATGATTTATAAAATTTATTTTCATTGTATTACTTTATTAATTATACATATTTATCGAAAAATCATTAATTAAAAAAATTTTTGAGGGAATTTAATGTCACAGTATCAAGATGTTTTAGCATGTTTAAAAGAGATTGAAAATCGTTATATTAACACAGAAAAAGTAAGAAAAAAATTAGTAAACTATGACGAACCTATTCAAGTAACATTTTTAGACACAAATAGAAAAGTTCTCCTTTTAATTAACAAAGATCAAGGAATTGAGATTAAAGATAATACAGGTGATGAAAATGCAACTGTTAAAATTGACTTTTTATCCGAACAAGTAATGATTGATTTATTTAATAAGGAATTAGGTGCAGTCAAAGCTTATTCTGCTGGTAAAATAAAAGTAGTTGAGGGAAATATCAGAAACTTAATGAAACTTAAAAGTTTGATGTTTTAACCATTTATAATCATTCTTTTAGTGTTTTTTAATTTTTTATATTTAATATGCTTTATTTAGAGTAAATGTAATATTAATATAAGTGAAAAAATATGAAAGCACTAATAACTGCAAGTTTATCAGATCAAGCATTAAATGAATTAAAGAAACATATGGAAGTAACTTATGAAAGTTGGAGAGATACTGGAATTATTTATTTTGATGCAAAAGAATTGGCAGAAAAATTGAGAGGTTATGATGTTTTTATTACAGTTGTGGATGATTTAAAGAAATCTGAATTGTTTGAACAGATAGATCTAAAACTTATAGTCTTTTGTAGAGGTGATCCCTTTAATATTGATTTAAATTCTGCAACTAAAAAGAATATTCCTGTAATTTATACCCCCTTAAGAAATGTTGATGCGGTTGCAGATTTAACAGTAGGGTTTATGATTTCTTTAGCACGGAATTTAACTCCGCTTGACAGATTTTTACATTCCGAGGATTTTGAAATAATTGATTTTGAAGATTGGATTAACTATTATAATAAATACATGGGTCAAGAATTAAAAAACAAGACTGTAGGGATTATTGGCTATGGACAAATAGGACGTAGAGTTGCAGATAGACTTAAAGGTTTTGGAATGAAGTTTCTCATTTACGATCCTTATGTTTCCAATGATTTAATAGAAGATTTTGGAAAAAAAGTAGAATTAGATCATTTAATGAAAGAATCTGATTTTATTACAATTCACGCTGCAGCGACGGATGAGAATGATAATCTAATTAACGAGGAACGGATTCACTTGATGAAAGAGACAGCATTCCTTTTGAATTTATCAAAAGGTAGCCTAGTTGATTATGATGCACTTTACGAAGCCTTAAAATCGAAAAAAATTGCAGGAGCTGCTTTAGATGTATTTCCTTTAGAACCTATTGATGAAGATAATGAATTTCTGGAATTGGAAAATGTTATTGTCACTCCCCACTATGGAGGAAATACAATTGAAGTAATTGAGCGCCAATCTAAAATGATTGTAGATGATATCAAGTTATGGTTAAATAAAGAAATTCCAAGACATATTCTAAATCCAGAGGTTTTTCACGATAAAAAAATAAAAAGTAGCGAATTGAAAGATTCATTTGATATTTTAAAGCAAAATATTGTAAATGTATGCAAAAGATTGTTAAATGACGGACATGTTATAGGTTCAGCTGGAAATGTCAGTGTAAGAGCAAAAAAGGACGGAGAAGAATTTGTATTAATAACTCCTAGTAACGTAAATTATGTTGAGATGAAACCTAATGATATTCTTCTTATTGATTTTAAAGGAAAAGTAATCGAAGGAGAAAGAAATCCTTCAGTTGAAAAACAATTACATTTAGGAATATATAAATCAAGAGAAGATATTAATGCAATTATTCATTCTCATGGAATATTTTCTACAATTTTAAGTACACTAAATCTTTCTTTACCTCCAGTAATTGAAGAACTTGTTCCTTATCTGGGAGGTGAAATAGAATGTGCTGAATATGGAGAAGCAGGTTCGGAAGAATTAGCAGAAAGTGTTATTAATAGTTTAGGTGAAAAAAATGCCCTTATTTTAGCAAACCATGGCAATATTTGCTGTGGAAGCCATTTAGAGGGCGCTTATACGGTTTTGGAATATTTAGAAAGAGGGTCCAAGATTTATTATTTAGCAAAGCTATTAAAAGACCCTAATTTATTACCCGATGATACTGTCGATTTTGAAAAAGATATCTTTGAAATATTTAAAGAATCGAAAAAAATATAATTTTAAATTAATTATTTCGTTTCTTTTCTCTTTATTTTGATTTTTAATACATTATTATTGATGTTATTAAAATTAAAAAATTAAAATTTCAATTAAAAAAAATTAAATATTTAACTAACGTTATTTAATAATTCTATAAAGAGGAAATCTAAAAAATGTCTTAACTTTAAAAGACCATTTAGAATATTGTTTAGAGAATTGAAAATTATTTTAAGATTTTGGGTGAGGGAATAAATATTTTGCAAATTCGAGGGGTTGTTGTTCCATCACTTACATTTTTCAATGATGATTATAAGATAAATATAACACTTCAAACTTTATTAATCAGACATCTACTTGTGAACGGTGCCGATTCACTCTATTTATTTAGTAATACAGGTGAAGGAGATTTTCTTGCTGATAAAATTGAAGAGAAAATCAAACTTATAAACTTAAGCCTTGATTTGACAGGAAGGAAAACCCCTATAATCTTAGGATTTTTATCTAGTAGTGAAGAAAACCAAATTGATCATATTGAAGATTTAGGAAAAAGATATAATAATCTAAATTTTGTTATCAACAGTCCATTTTTAGAAAAAAAGCCCTCAAATCTATTAAAAGATCATTTTGAGAACGTTTTTGAAACTATTAATGTTAAGAATTCTCTTTATATATACAATAATCCGCAAGAATTTGCTGGAAACGCTATAAATCCTGAAATTGTTGATTCTTTATTGAAATATCCCAATTTTAATGGCATAATTGATACGTTTGATAATATAAATTTCTGTAAAACTTATGTCAATTTAATAAATGATAATTTTTCGTTATTTTGTGCAAAAGAAGATAATTTTCAACAATTTTTCCAATTAATTCCCTTAAACTTAAGAAAAAATACCGGAATAATACCTAGTATTAGTAATTTAGTAAATATATGCTCAAAACTATATTTTTGTGCTATAGAAGAAAAAATTCTAGAACTTTATCAGATACAAGAACAATTAAATGATATTATAAGCAAAGTTTATGATGTTAAAAGTATTGAAGGAAAGGAACTACGTGGTTTAAAGTATGCTTTCCTATTCTTATATAAAGATATATTACCATTCTCTATTGATGAATTAAATATTTTATCTCCAAGATTTTCAAGTAAATTAGATGAAATCACAAAGGGAAGGATTGAAGCTATTGTAAATTATTTATTGAATCAAAAATTTATTTACCAGCTTTATACATTAGGAAAAGAAGACATATATCAACTCGACGAAATAATAAAACGCTTTTCGCATGTTGAAATTCTAGTAAATCAAGGTAAAATTAAAAGAATTTTAGGTCCATTTGATGGTGAAAATAATACAATTTATCGAGTCAATTTTGAAAATAGCGAAATGATTTTTAGATTTCGTACATCTAAATTTTTTCCCTATGAAGATATAATTAAAGAAAAATTATTGTTCCCAATTTTAGATCATAAATTAAATCCAAAATCACCTGGCTTTCGAGAAAACATCAAACATATCATTACAAATAAAATTGGAGAATACTTATTTGATAAACAAAATCCACCTATCATTCCAGTTAAAGATTTAATATATTATGATGAAACAAAAGAAAATGTTCCTTACATTTTTACTGTTCAAGAATATATAAAAGGTGAGTCTTTAGAATATGTTTTAAATCAATACACAGTAGAAAATTCTAATTTTAGTAAATTAAAATTCATAAATTTATTTAGTTCATTGGCAGAAGTCTTATTAAAGCTTCATAATATAAAATTTAATTTCTTTCAAGATAATATTATTGATATTGGTAAAAAATCTACACTCACTTGGTTAGACATTTTCGAAGCAAGATTGGAAACCCAGATCCAAGAAGCAAAACGGAATAAATTTGAATTAGAAAAAGAAGTGGAAATTTATTTTAAAGATTATGAATCCTTGATTGAAGATGAAGACGAAGCTATTTTAGTTCATAATGACTTTCAATGGAAGAATATTATAGTGAATAATGAGAAAACCCAAATTAAAATAAATGGGATTATAGATTTTGATGAATGGGCAATTGGAGTTCGTGCCCTAGATTTTGTTAAGATGGAACTAATTACATTTAAATTATTAAATAACGAAAATTTAAAAAACAAGTTTTATGAAACATATTCTAAATCCTATAGAATTGATAAAGACTTTAAAAAAAAAATAGAATTATATTGTATTTATTCTCTCCTTAGGGATTATAATAATGAGATGCTCAAAAGTCGAAATATTGAACATATAAAATTATCTGAGAAATTTAAGACAAGAGCTAATTATTATCTAAATGAAATTAAACAAGTTTTAGAGATTGAATAGTTTTTTCAAATTGAATATTATGAATTGTATAAAATGTTAATTGTAAATAACACAAACCATTAGTGTGAAATACCATGGAGATTTGTTTTCATCATATATTAACATTTTTACTTCTTCAGATGGTTCAATTCCGGAATGTTCATAAAAAACTTTCCAAGCAACTTGACCTATTAATTCTTCATTATTAAAAAAATCGTTGAAGTTTTCTTTTATAGCACCCCAGTAAATCCTTTTAGAATCTATTATTTCTTTCAGTTCAACTATTCCCAATAAATCTTGCTTAACAAGATTCTCTGTTATATTTGAAAAATACTTACTGAAATTTTTCGAAACTTCCTGGGGTTTTCCTATCTCTCTGTTATATAAAAATACAATTCCAATGGCACTCATTTTAAATATCTAAAAAATATATCCTTCTTGTTTATATAAAGTACAAATAATTAATTTTTATTATAACTTTAGCTTATATTCCATAAAATTTTTTTAAAAATTTATTTAGATAATTATATGAAGATACTCTATATCACCGATATTCATGGATCTCGTTGGAAATATGAAAAAATCTTAGAAATAGCAGATAATTTAGAAATAACTATGGTAATTAATGGAGGGGATATGTTACCATTTGGAGACTTTTTAAATCAAGATAAATTTATTAAGAATTTTCTTGATTCTTACTTCTCTGAGTTTAATGACAAAAAAATTTATTATTTAGCAATGTTAGCAAATGACGACTTAATCATATATGATGAACTTTTTAATACAATCTGTAATAAATACAAATACATAATATCTATCGCACAACAGCGATTTAAATTTCAAAAATATGAATTTATAGGTATGAATTTAGTCACTGATTTACCTTTTGCTTTAAAAGATAGAGCACGAAAAGATACAAAAGATTTCATACTTCCAAAACAATTTGGAACAGCTATGATTTCTAGTTTGAAAGGATGGAAAAAGATACCTGATTGGTACTCATATATATCAAGTCTTCCAACTATTGAAGAGGAATTTGAAAACTTAATAACACCGGATAATTTTAAAGATTCAATATATATAATTCATATGCCTCCTGCTAATATTGGTTTAGATATATGTCATGATGGCCGCAAAGTCGGCTCAATAGCGGTCTATAATTTTATTCTCAAATATCAGCCATTATTAACACTTCACGGGCACATACATGAATCTTCTGAGATTTCGAATAAATGGTTTACATACTTAAATCAAACTCTTTGTATTCAACCTGGTCAATCAAATTTTCATGAAGATTATGTTAAATATGTGATAATTGATTTAGAAACATTAAATATTGATATTTTTCAAATTAAAAAATAAATTGCTTACCAAAATGCATCTTGAAATTTTTTAATAGTTTCTTCCAAACTATTTTTGATTTCATTCTCAAAATCAGAAAAAATACTAATATCATTATCCCAATTATATAAAGTCTCAGGTGGATATAATTTAAAGAATTTATCAACTACAAAATTCAATTCTTCTGATACTCTCTTTTCTTTAACATTTTTAGAAGAGTTTGCAATAAATAACAAATTATTACTTTTTATTATTGTATATCGCTTGTTTAGCAATTCAAAATTCGATAATCCAGTCTTTACCAGCTCTTCAGCAAAAGAATTAAGAGCAGCCATAAGTCCTCCGAATAATTGTTCATCTACTTTTTCATTAAACACGCGATGAAATAATACAATGCCATTTTCAGTTTGTATCCAGATATCTTGGAGAACTTTCACAGAACTACCTCCAAATTTACTTTAAAATTTTATTTTACACGTGGTTTAATATATCCAAAATAGGCCATAATGATCCCTAAAATGACAAAAGACCAGGCCAAAAAGTAAAAAACTGTAAAACCAGGGCTCCCTAATAAAATCATTATTCTATCAATCAAGAAATTCAAAGGGACTAAAATGAAAAATATTGACATTAATGCTAATGATAAGAACGCATTTTTAACTATTTTCTGCTCAGAGGATCTATATGATTCATATGATCTAATGAAGAATGGAATGTAAATACCTGCCATAAAGATAAAAATTAGTAAAAATGCAACAGCATCAAGTAAAGTATTTCCTCTCTCATAAATTAAAAGTGAATAAGCTCCTGTAATTAATGCATAAACGCTAACTATGATCCTAAACACTCTATTATATCCTTTTTCAAACACATTTACCTTCAATATATATGAAAGAAAAATAGCGATTGAAAGAAAAACGAAACTAATACGAAAATCAGCTATTCTCAGTAAAATCCATGATAGAATAGTTCCCGGATCGGGAGCTGCTTGATTATAAACATATTCAATTCCTGAATATAGCACTAATATTTTCGATAACCATGAAAATACTATAGCAATAACATAAAAAAGAAAGATTAAGAATAAATAGAAAGTTAAATGATGGTGTTTCTCATAATATTTCTTTAATATTAAAATAAGTAATATTACAGCAATGAATATAATAAAAGACTCGAAAGTCATGCCAATAAATACTAATTCAGACATAAAAAATAGTAATTAGAAGTTATATTTATATCTTGAGTTTAAGACATATATATATTAAGCCTATTTATTTCAAATAAAATAATCAATCCAAAATCTTTAAGTTGCTCATAATTTTTATTCTAATAAATCTTTTCTATTTTAAATTAATCAACCTTAGGTCATATAAGACAAGTATAATTTAGATTTATTGTAAAAAAATGGCGTTCTATGGTAAAGAAATAAAAATAGCATTGGACATTATTAAAAAGGCATTAAAAGTAACTGAATGGTTTAAGACAGAAGGCTTTCAATCATTTTATAAAAAAGATGAATCCCCAGTTACTTTAGCGGATTACGCTTCACAAATTTATATTATATCAGAGTTAAAGGATAAATTTCCAGAAGATAGGATAATTGCAGAGGAAGAAGTTAGTCCTTTATTTGATATTAATGTTGAAAACCTCATTAAAAAGAGTTTTACTTCAGTAAAAATAAATAACAACCTAAAATTTCGAGATATTTTAGCTTATCGGGGTTCAAATTCGAAAAGGAAATGGACCATTGATCCTATCGATGGTACTAAAGGATTTCAAGAAGGACTAATGTACGCAATAGGATTAGGGTTAATGATAGAATCCAAATTAACTTTAAGTTTTATAGGTATACCAAATTATAATTCAAAAGGTAGAGCAATCTTTTTTGCAGAAAAAAATCAAGGTTCAAAAGTTATTTATGGAGATGGTCCTAAAGTACCTATTAAAGTAAGTAAGAATCAAGAAATTAAAAAATCTATAATGTGCCACTCTTTACACTACGACAAACCTTGGGTATTAAAATTTGCAAAATTAACCGGAATTGAAAAATTTATTCAAATAGATAGTATGGCGAAATTTTGTATGATTGCAGATGGAACTGCTGATATTTATTTAAAACCAATGAGTTTAAAGAAATCCAATTCATGGGATTTTTTACCAGGGACTTTACTAGTAAAAGAAGCTGGAGGTGTAGTTACAGATTTAAATGGAAAAGCTTTAAGCTTTAAAAACGAAAAATGCCTAATTACTGCTCCTGGTTGTATTGCTTCAAATGGTCAATTTCATAAACAAGCACTCTCTATAATTCAGAAAAATAAACTTATTGAAGAATAATATGAATTAAGCTTTTACAAATTTTATTAGAGAAGTTTGAACCAAGTTTATCTCCTTTTCTAAGTTTGAAAGCTTAATTCCAACTAATCTAACCTTCTTCTTCGGCTTAGTAAATTCATTTAATAATCCAATAATAATTTCCATAACTTTTTTTCTATTTTGTATAGGATAAGGTAACGATTTTGAACGTGTATATGTCAAAAAACCTTCTAATCTTATTTTTAAAGTAACAGTTCTATAAAATATCTTATTTTTAATGACTGATTTATGTATTCTATTATTAATTTCTTCTAATTTTGAAATAATTACTCGTAAATCTTCAGAATCTTCAGAAAATGTCCTTTCCTTGCTGATAGATTTCCTCTCTTCATAGAATTCTTTAACTTCGCGATTATCCAGTCCATTTGCAATTTTCCAGATCCATTCTCCGTTTTTTCCAAATTTTTCAATCATTTCGTACAAAGGAGTGTTGATAATATCCCCAATTAACTTCAAACCCTTCATATTATAATATTTTTTAGATTTCTTTCCTATTCCGGGAATTTTAGTTATCTCTAACTTACTTAAGAAACTTTTAATATTTTCTTTTTTTACAACAGTAATGCCATTTGGTTTGTTATAATCGGAAGCGATTTTTGATATAGATTTAGTTGGAGCAATTCCTATAGATAATGTGATTCCAATATGTTTGATAATATCATTTTGAATCGTTTTTGCCAATTCCTTAGCTTGATTAAAGTCATCACAAATCTCGCTTAAATCTAAATAAGCTTCGTCAATACCTACTTGTTGAAATATGGAGGAATAAGAATTTAGTATTTTCATCACGTCTTCTGAAGCTTTTTTATATTTATGAAAATTTGGTTGAAGATATACCCCATGAGGGCAAAGACGGAATGCTTTTGAAATAGGAAGGGCAGAGTGTAAACCATATTTTCTGGCTTCATAATTACAAGTACTCACAACACCCCTACCCTTTCCATCTTTTGGATCAGCTCCTATAATAACCGGTTTTCCACGATATTCTGGATTATCTCTTTCTTCAACAGCTGCAAAAAAGCAATCTAAATCACAGTGTAAAATGATTTTTTTCATCATATCACATTAATCATTAAAAAATATCAAAAAATACATTTGTAAATTTCTTTAAAACAATTTAAAATTTCAGACTATTAGAAATTTTTAATTTCCCATCTTATCTATATTCTGGATTCTTGCTCTAATTAAATATGTTTTTAACATATTTTTAATTTATTTTATTATGGAAATAAATAAAGAGGAACAACTTAGAGTAGAAATTGTAGAAGCAGCAAAAGAGCTTTTTGAAAAAGGCATAGTCGAGAATAATGAAGGAAATATCAGTATAAGAAACGGAAGAAAAGAAGAACTTTTTATTACTCCTACAGGTAACCGGTATAATAAATTAACAACAGATCAAATTGTTCATATGGCTTTTGATGGAACTCCCCTCAGTTCGGGAAAGCTTCCCTCAACAGAATATAAGCTACATGTAGCAATTTATAATTCTCGACCAAAAGTTCAGAGTGTCATACATACACATTCCACCTTTGCTACGATTATTTCAGTTGTCAGGAAAAAAATACCGATTATAATGGAAGAACAAGTCGTATACTTAGGAGGATCAATTGACATTGCTCCTTATGGAGAAGCTCATACAGAAGATATTGGAAATGCGGCATTAGATGCTTTAAGTTTTAAGAATGCCGCTTTATTATCTAATCATGGTGTAGTCGTATGCGGTAAATCTATCGTTAATGCAGTAAAGAATGCCGAATTCGTTGAAAAGTTCGCTAAAACGTATTGGGGTTCATTACTAATTGGACAACCATTTATTTTGCCTGAAAAAGGCCTAGAGAAATTTTTTAAGATGTTTCAACAACTATTCTCTAATTGTCCAAGGAAAATGTTTAAAGATTAAAAACATATTTATTATAAAATGCAGCTAGGAATAAGCTCATTAGGTTTCATAATTGAAAAGGGGTTATCAAATAAATTTAGTAATATTTTTGATCTTTTATTCAGTTCAACTGAAGCATGTCTTCTGTATGCTGAACAAAATAGTATAAAATTAGTTGAATTAGTTATAGATCCTTCAGATATTTTGGGAGATAAAAAAAAACATAGATTTATAGAACTAATTAACTCATTTTCACTTGATAAGCAAGTTCATGGACCATTTGTTGATGTTAACCTATGTTCTCATAATACTATTATATCTGAAGCATCTATTAAATCATACATCAAAACTGCTCATTTTTGTGAAGAAATTAAAGTAAAAATGATGACAATACATCCTGGTTTAGCCAATTATCTCATAGATGCTATTAGAAACTATAATAAACTGCAGTTAAAAAAAGCAGTTAATAAACTATTAGATATCACATCCTCTATGGATATAATATTATGTCTTGAAAATATGCCTAAAAATACCTATATTATGTTAGATGAAAAAAATATTGAAGAGATATTTAATATCATCAATCATGAAAAACTTTTTCTCACATATGACACATCTCATTTTTATACTAACCGTGGTAATGTGAAATTATTATGGGAGAAATTTCATAATAAAATAAAAAATATTCATTTAGTAGAAAATTTTACGAGGATTTCTGATACTCATCCTCCTTTAGGAACAGGGAAAATTAAATTTAATGAAATTTTTGAAATAATTAGAGGATTTAATTACAGAGGGCCTATGATTATTGAACTATCCTCTGCGAAAGCCTTAGAAAAAAGTATAAATTTCATAAAAAAATTTCTGTAGAATAAACACAATAAAAAAATTGATCAGCAGTGATGCCCTGCAGTGATCAAAATATTTTTATAGAAATTTATCATATTAAAATTCAATTTTACATATTAAAGTAATGTGATTAAATTGCGAAATTTAAAGAGAATTTCTTTACAAAAATCATTTGCTCTCTTTCTTTTTTTGCTTATTCTGATAACATTGCCGATTTTTTCAAATAAATATAAATTAACATCTGATATTTTTGGTAAAACTGATAGCGAAACATTAAAACCATCATATCTTGGGATAACCTTTAATAAAACCTTCGAAATAAGCCAATCTGAAAATGATGCATGGACAAATAATACCGGAACTGATTATTCTTCTGAAACGATATTGCTAGGTGGAGTTCAGCAAATTAATGATGTTCAACAAAAAAGAATTTGCTTCCGTTGGAATATATCTATTCCTAAACATTCTAGAATAGTTAACGCTTACATTAATATAACTGTTAATACTACAACACCTATATATACGGGTTTTACTAGTCAAATTTTTGCTATTAATGATGTAGCGACACCTCCATTTTCAGATGTTAACGAAAGTGTTTGGCATACAAGAGTTAAAGTCACTGGAGGCGTAAATTGGGTTCTTCCTAGCATTATATCTGCAAATGAATCAATAATAACTCCTAATATTTCTACTAAATTACAAGCAGTTATTAATCGAAATGACTGGACCAATAATAGCATCTTTGGGGTAATTATACGACCATCAGCAAACCTTCAAGATTTAGAACATCTTGAAATTTGGTCTTTTGATGGATTACAATCAAAATTTGTCCCGAAATTATACATAGAATGGGAAGAATCACCACGTTTTATAGCGCTCCCTGTAGATATTGATATACAAAATGGAACTAAAGGATATTATTTAGATTGGACCGCGATCGATGATAATCCAACTACTTATAGCCTATTTCGTAATGGAACGTTAGTTGGTCAGGGAACTTGGGAATCTGGTACGAAAATAAGATATAATATTCCTAATAATTTAGAAATTGAAATATATAATTTTACAATTCAAATCAATGATGGAGATGGTAACTATGATAAAGATTCTGTTCTTGTTAATGTCACCTTTTTAAATTTACCTGTAATAACTGATATTGAATTTATTCAAAACGGAGAAGTAAGAGATTATTTCATAACTGGAGATGGACCTTTCACCTTGAAAATATATAATAATACACCAATTTCAGTAGAGATCACTCTTACAGCATTTTATGCAAATTATAATGCAAGTCTAGTAACGTATATCGATGGGATTGGTTGGATTGATGTTATACTTTCACCATACACAGTATCCTGGCCACCCACTTATCCTGCATTAGAATATGAGTTAAACTATACTAATGGAGCCTTCCAACTTACACCCCATGATAATGACCAATATGTTTGGATGTTTATAGCATGGATAATACCTTTAGGTTATTATTTCAAGAATGTAAGTTCTATAGAATCTAATGTTTTAAATATTTTCAATGTAAAAGTGAATGGTGGAGAATCATTTATTTATAACGATACTCATTATAATACTAATAATCCAGCTATTAGTAATGAATTAACTCTTAATGTTTTGAATAAAGATACGAAAGCTCCAACATTTCATCCTCCTGAACTATATATTCCAAATAATCCTAAATCTAATTACGAACTCAGAATAAATACTTCTGATGGAGAATTCGAGTCAGGCATAGAAAGTGTTTTTATATATTATACAATTGGGGATGAAGAAAGTTTATATTCTGTCGAAATGCTATATTTTGATGGTTTATATTATGGTGACATCCCTCGACAATCATCTGGATTAAAAATTCAATATCAAATAAAAATCATCGACTATAATGGTAATTCTATTGAAACCTTAACTTACTCATTCATAACTCCTGCTTTTAAAGAACCTTCTATCATTACACCGATTATAGGACTTGTTATCTTTACCTTAACTATCATTGCTTTATCTCTATTCTTTCGGATAAGGAATAAGAGGATATTTACACCTCCTAAAGTTAAACAAGACCTGATTAAAAAGAAAAAATTGTCAAGGAGGCGAATATAGTCATGGTAAGATTTAATTGGAAAAAATATATAACAATACTCATAATTTTAGCTTTTCTCGTGGGAACTATGATTCCTATTGGCACCTATGGAATAGCGAGGTTAAATCCCTACTTAGCATTTGACCAAGCTTTGAATGATCCCCGGACCATGGCTTTAACAAATATGGCTTTAGTTGATAGACAATACAGTACTCATGATAATTGGACATCAATCACATGGCGTCTGGACTTTGAATTTACCAATTATATGTCAAGTAATATGATAGTCCCGAGTGCAAACTTTACTGTAAATTATTTTGGAAGCACACTTGGTAATGGCTGGTTTTCAGAAGATAAATTAGTTAAACCAGGGGAAATAAAAGTCAATTCTGGCTATTTAAAATTGGAAAATAATAAAATGGTTGAATCATTTTTCAAAGCACTATTAATTGGACATCCTCTTGAATTAATCGCTGACTTTGAAGCCTATATCCTCGTCGATGATATTACACATACATTCCCTCTTTTCGGGTTAACAGTTCCTACCCCTCTAATATTTCCACTTCCATCCTCCGGATCTGGAACTCCTCCAAATATTTGTTCAATTAATCGATCAATTGTACAAGCTAATCAACCTGTTCAAATTACAATAAATGCAACTGATAGTGGTACGGGTATTTCGAATAACACATTCGTGTTTTTTTCTATTGACGGGGGTTCTTCTTGGCAAAATGTAACAATGACAGGCGGAACTTGGGTCAATTCTTATTTAGGAAATCAATTACCGAATTATTTTCCTATTCCTTCAACTGAACATGAAGAAACTTTTCAAGCTATTATACCTGGATTTTCTGCTGGAACAAAAGTTGACTTTAAGATTTACCTCGAAGATTATGCTGCTAATATCGATCATGAAGGAAATGGAAATTATATTGAATCTAAAAAATACTCATATACTGTACCAAATGGAGGTGAATTACCGGAATATTACCAAAGATTTGAAAAAGAAGAGGTTATTGACTTTTTTGGGAACTTTTTATCGTATTTAGATACCAATGGTATGAATTTGATGCATTTCTTATATCTTAACGACGTAGTAGTGGATTTAGCAGAAATGGAAAAACTAGCCGCAGTTGTAGAAGCAATGGGTGAAATGACTGATTTTTTTTACGATAATAATATAGATGCAGAATATGTATTGGGAATATTATTAATAGATTTTGGTAAAGCATTGAGTATAATGGGAGATTCAGGAATTGGTCTTGGATACCTTCTATCTTTTCTTGGAATAGAATTTGATGAACTTATTAGTTATCTTGTAAACCATGTATTTCTAGAAATTAATAACGAGATGGCTAATTTAGCAAATAGCGTATTAAATGATTCAATTTTATTTGAACAATTAAACCAAACATTTACTCAAGATATAATGATTACAAATGATAATATAACTACTTTTCTCATCAATACTTTTAGAAATACAGATAATCTTCCTATAATCCCAACAAACGATTGGATAGTTGATACTAATAAATCAAGTTATTGGAATTTTCTTTCGTTAATAGCATCTAATAATGAAACAAATTCTCATGCGACAGCAGCGAATCTTCTTTTAGAAAACCAGGGAATCTCTAACTATTTCGATGAATTAATAACATTAGTAGATGGTGAAGTGATTCCACCAAAAGCTCCTATTTCAGAGCAGACAATACTTTCCTTTACGACTTCAATAATGACGATTTTAATTTATATTGCTTTATGTTTAATGATAATTCTAGCTTTAAAAAAGGAGTTCATAATTCTTTTGAGCAAAAAAAAATTAAGGAGGACTACGTAATATGGGAATAGTTAGAGAATTAAAAATTAAAGCTTATAAACTTAGAAGAGAAAAAAGAAAAAAGAAATATTCAAAGTTTCATCTACCAATTATAATTTCATTGATTGTAGGAATCGCAGGTCCTTGGCTCCTGACATATATCTTCCTTGTTTCTATAGAAATATGGCCTAATTTAAAAATTGCTGTCGATAATGATCCAAAATTATTATTTACAATGATTATCTTCTATAGTTTTAACTTTACCTATGAATTACCCATCTTAGGTAGCGGGTTCTGGCTAGTATTTGTAATATGGGCTGTTCCAGGATTATTTATAGGTTTAATTAATCGAAAAATTAAAATAAGCTTAGTTTATGCATTTGTTGGATTAAGTACCTCGTTTTTTTTGTATGCCATTCTTATTAATTACAGAATGTTTGGAATAAATTTACCATTTGAATTTATAGATACTTTAGTTTCTCCAAATCTTTATTCTAATTTTGGTGTCCACACATTATATTATTTGTTTCAACAAATAACTATTCAATCATTCGCCCTTCCTTTAATAATCCTTTTTGCTTTAATTGGATCATTAATCAATCCAAAATTAATGACAATATCCAATAACTCCTAACTCTTTTTTATATTTTTATTCATTAGTGAAACAAACAACACTTTAAAGGCACTCAATCATAAAAAGATCTTAATTTAGTTTAAATAAAAAATAGTGATACATTATTTGAAGATTATTTCGCTACAAATTTCTGAAGATTTATTAGAAAGATTTGAAAAAGTAAGATATGAAAGCGGTTTTAACTCAAAAAGTGAAGCTTTAAGAGACGCTATAGTTAAATTTATTGAAAAAAATGAAATCTTTGAAAATTTAGAAGGGTATAAAATAATGACAATTAATTTAGTATATCCTTTCAAAGATGTGATTGCAGATGAAATATCTGAATTATATCATTCATATAATTCAATTATTAAAGCAGTAACGGATTGGAGAATCGCTGAAAGGAAGATTGAGATCATTTTAACTGTTGGAGAATTTGGTATGATTAAAGATCTCTATAATAATATAGCAAAAATTAAAGACGTAATCTGTTCAATACATGAAATTGTCTTAGATTAAAATTATTCTATCAATCGAATTTAAGAGAGAAATCAATATATTCAGCATACTTTTGTGTTATTAATCCTAAACTAATAATATCCGGTTCAGCGATTACATAATCCAATAAATTTTCTTCATTTATACCACCAGATACTTCGATAATCACTTTATTTCTAAGATTGTTATTTTTAAGTAAAGAAATAGCATCCTCCACCTCATCTGGAGTAAAATTATCGAGCATTATTATATCTGCTCCATTTTTCGTGGCAGTTAAAACATCCTCAACTTTTTCGATTTCAATTTCAATTTTTTTTGTAAAACTAGCAATTTTTTTCGTGTCGTTTAGCAATTTTTCTACATTTCCGTTATAATATTTTAAATGAGTGTCTTTTAAAAGAATCATATCATCAAGATTGAATCTATGAGTATCTCCCCCTGCTACTTCTACAGCCTTTTTATCAAAAATGCGGAGACCTGGCATTGTTTTTCTTGTACATGCTACTCTAACATTTTTCCCAGAGTCTTTAATAATATTAATATACTTTCTCGTTATCGTAGTAATTGCACTCATATGAGTAATTAAATTTAATCCAATTCTCTCACCTAATAAAAGATTATGTACTTTTCCCTTTAGATTTACGATTATATCTCCATTTTTAATGTAATCTCCATCACTTTTTAAAAACTCTGAAGAAATTTTTAATAAGTTGAATAAAATTTTTAATTCTTCTAATCCAGAGATATATCCTTCTGATTTTGCCAAGATTTTTGCCGATATTTCAGCATCATTAGAAATAATACTTGAAGTTACGTCCTTGAAATTACAATCCTCTTCAAGAAATTCTTTTAACTTTCTTTCGATAATAAATCTATTATATGTCATAATTTCGCAGATTAATCAATAGTATTATTATTATAGATTAAAAATTAATTAAGATTATGGTAGAATCAGAGAAAATTTTAATTAAAAATAAAGAGATCAAATTAGAAGCAGAATATTTTCAATCCAAAACTAGCTCTTTAATACCAATAGTATTAATTTGTCACCCCCATCCTCAATTTGGAGGTAATATGTATAATAATGTGGTATCCGCTGTATTTGAATTATTAAAAAATAACCATATTTCTACTTTAAGATTTAATTTTAGAGGCGTAGGAAAATCAAATGGCTCACATACGAGTGGAGAAGGGGAACTAAGTGATGTGAAAGCCTGTATTGATTTTCTAATCAATCAAAAAGGATTAAAAAAAATATTTTTATGTGGTTATTCATATGGAGCAGCAATAGGATGTTCTGCAGTCAATTATTCAGATTCTATCATCGGATATTGTGCAATTTCATTTCCATGGGATTTTATAGGTATTAAGTATAAGCAATTAACTCAAACTGAAAAGCCAAAATTGTTTATACAAGGTGATAGGGATACTATTGCGGATTATAGTAGATTTAACCATCATTTTGATTTCTATCTAAATCCAAAAAAATATGTTATTATTGAAGGAGCAGACCATTTTTATTGGGGATATGAAGATCGAGCTGCGAATATTATGTTAGATTATTATAATTCTATAATTTGAAAAATAAATTAAATTATTTCAACTAAAACTTTTCCAAATTGTTTTCCTTCATTTAGATATCTCTCAGCATCGACTAATTTTTCAAATGGAAATGACATGTCTATTTGCGGGGTTAATTTATTATTAAATATTAAATCCATTACCTCTCTAAATTCTGACTGATTACTCATTGTAGATCCTTTTATTACTAACTGTTTCCAAAAGATTTGTCTTATATCAATTTCAGAAAAGGGACCACTTGTGCTCCCTGGTGTCACCAAACGACCACCTGGTTTTAATAAACGTAAACTGTCTTGAAAAGTAGATTTTCCAACACTATCTAAAACAATATCTACCCCATGTTTCTTTGTTATTTCAGTAAATATAAATTTACCATAATCAGGATTTTCTTTATAATTTAAAACATAATCAGCGCCTAATTTTCTAGCTTTTTGCATTTTTTCATCATTACTTGTAGTAGTTATAACAACTGCTCCGAAAAATTTAGCAATTTGTATAGCTGCTGAAGAAACACCCCCTCCTGCTCCATGAATTAATACATATTCATCCTTTTTCACTTTAGCTTGAGTTACGAGGGATCTATACGCTGTTAAAAAAACTAATGGTGCTGCTGCTGCTTTATCAAGTGGAAAATTATCAGGACATTTTAAAGCATTTACTTCTGGAACTTTAAAAAACTCAGCAAAAGTACCCCATCCATGTTCTCCCATTATGGAGAATGATTTACAAAAAACTTGCTGACCTGAAAGACACCATCTACATTTTCCACAACTGAGACCAGGATTTATTGTAACTCGATCGCCCTCACTTAAAGATGATACTCCTTTCCCTATTTCTTCAATAATACCACTCCCATCGCTTCCTATTATATGTGGCATTTTTAAGTTAAGACCAGGCCACCCTTTAATTAAAAAGATATCAATATGATTTAGCGCACCAAATTTAGTTCTTATTAATACCTCATTTTGGCTGATTTTAGGAGTCTCAAGCTCTCCGATTTTCAATTCCTCTAAATCTCCATGATTACTTATAAAAGCAGCTTTCATATTTTTTTAATTGCTAGTATCGCAATTAAATATCACATTTCTAATTTATAAAAAAATCATAATTATATATTATGATTAATAATTAGAAAGTTTTTTACAACTAAATAGAGGAAAGTTTTTCAAGGTCATCCCTACTATTTTCTTCAGCCCAATCCAGAAGTTGGTCATAATATTTTTCAATATCTTCTGACTCAGGGACTTTTGAAAGAACCGCAAGAAGGAATTGTGTTTTTTGGTCTGGCATAATAATGTTTCGGCAAACAATAAAATCATCTAAGTATTTGATTTTTAAACTTGATAGTTGAGATAAATTTAATTCTTCAGATGCTTTATATGCGGCATCACTAAGTAAAGAGCCCATAGCAGCAATAACACGTTCATCACATTCATCCGATTTTTGGGAAGCTAATACTAACCCTGTAGATGTAGCAAATAAAGAAGCTCTAAAATTTCCATTTTCGTTTAATTCTTTGAGGACCATTTCAAGACGGCTTACCATAGCAAAATTTCACGTTATAATTTTTATTTATGAAATAAAATTAACTTAACTCTTAATTGCTTTCTGTATAAATAATATGAACTATCTATTATTTAATTTTAACTTATTTAGTTTTTAAATTGATAATGAATGTTGATAAAATATTATTTTCATCAATACTCATGGTGATAACACTGGGTCTTGCTATAGGCTTATTAAATCCTTTTTTTTTGGGGGGGGCTTTAGGTTTTGTTGGACTACCCGGATTAATTAATAGAGTATTATAAGGAGTTCCTTCTATAAGAGGCTGGTGAGTATGACCATAAATAAGAATATGCAATTTGTTTTTTTTAAAATAACTTTCAATATCATTAGGTAATTCATGAATAACTCCAATATTATAATCTCCTATAGTAAAACTTATGTAAGGTTCTAAGCCCTCAATCTTATCTAAATTTCCCATTACAGACCTAGTTGGAGCAATCTGTTCTAATTTTTCTAAGAAAAATTCTTCACATACGTCTCCAGCATGGATAATCATGTCTACATCTTGAAATACTATTTTTAATTGGCTTAATAAATTATTAATTTTTTCTGGATCATCGTTTATAGTTATATGAGTGTCCGATAATATACCACATTTTACCATTTTATCTTAAACCTACTATATTATAAGGATTGCTATAGCAAATATTATCAATCCAAACAAAAAGTCTAACATTATTCTTATTACTTTATCGCTAGTTGACTCTTTAATAGTTTTATCATTAGAAAAATACTTTTTAAACTCTTTAATTCCACTTGATAAACTTTCTTTAATTCTCGAAAATTGCCAGATAAATAAAACTAAACTGATTAACAAGAATGGAGTATAAACAAGTATAGCTAAGGAAGTAAATTCATTCCCTTGAATATTATTCCAAATGGAATGTGCTGAAAGGATATTATTAAGTGCATGAGAAAAAATTACAGGGAAAATCCATCTTTTTCTTAAAACGAATAATGCTAGAATTATTCCAATTATAAAAGCTTGAATAAACCAAACTAAAAGAAATCCTAATGGAATAAATCGACCTAACGGATGCAGAATATAAGCAAAATGCCCTAATCCCCAAAAAAAAGAAGATATTATAACAGCAGACATATTTGGGATGTAATCACTCCCCCTATTGGTAAGAAATCCCCTTGCAAATGATTCTTCATGAAGTGCTACAGAAAATTGAATTACTAAAACTGATATTAAGAATGTGAAATATGGAGCTAAAAGGTAGGAATTACTCGTAGAAAAAGTAAAGATCATTGAAAGTAAATCTAAAGTTTGAGGAAATATTAAATATGTTAAAAAATCCATTGGAATAAAAACTAAAAATAATATAAGAAAACCATACATTATTTGATATTTGAAATTTGATTTTGAAATACTAAAAAGCTTCAAAAATTTCTTTGTAGAACTAACATTTTCTTCTATAATTAATTTTCTTCTTGACTGTAAAGCAAAATTTGCAACGTACAAGAAAATGATTATACCTACTACAAGAAAGATCGCTCTTAACATATAGTACAATGGACCAAAGAAAACACTAGTTGATTGAATGATAATTGGAAGAATTTCGACCAATAACAATAAGAAATAGATTCCAAAAATTATGATAAGTACTTCGCTTAAAAAATAAATTCGCTCCCGAAAAATTTGACTGAGTGGTGATTTTCCTCTTACCATAAACCATCTTCACATCTTTATTTGAATAAAAAAGTATTGGTTTAAAAAATTATAAATTTTATTATTGTAAAAATCTCATGTCTATATCTAATTAACTATATTCAAAAGATCCATATTCAGACTTAATTTCAACTGTATTCTTTCTACTTAAAGGTGATTTTTCACAATATCCAATAATTTTCGCATCTACATTAAATCTTTTTGAAATATTTATTATATCTGTAGCGTTTGATTCATCGCAATAAATTTCCATTCGATGGCCCATATTAAATACTTGATACATTTCTCTCCATTGAGTTTCAGAAGATTTTTGTATTATTTCAAATATTTTTGGTAGTCTAAAAAGATTATTTTTGATATATCTAATTTGCTTTCCAAAATTCAAGACTTTTGTTTGTCCACCTCCAGTATTATGAATAATTCCATCAATTTTATGCCTAAACTTTTTTAAAATTTCTATTAAAATCGGGGCATAAGTCCTTGTTGGAGATAATAGAGCTTTTCCGATAGTTAAATTCAAATCTTCTATATTGTCATTAAGTAAAAAATTCCCAAAAAATATTAACTTTTCATCAATATTTCTGTCATAACATTCAGGAAATTTTTCAACATAATCATGTGATAAAACACCATGTCTCGCTAAAGTTAAGCCATTACTTCCTATTCCGCTATTATATTCTTCCTCATAGCTCGCTTTACCATAACTAGCTAATCCTATAATAACATCTCCCGGTTTAATATTTCGGGTATCGATAACATCACTTCTTTTCATGTTGGTGAAAACAGAGGCATCTACTAATAATGTATTAACTATATCTCCAACATCGGCAGTCTCACCTCCACTAAATATCAAATCTAATCCTAAATTCGATAAAAACTTGCTATAAGCTTGATATTCATTTATAATTGTGCTTATAATATCACCAGAAATAAGCCTTCTATTTCTCCCTATATTATTTGATAAAAAATATTTTCCTATAGCTCCAACACATAAAACATCATCAATATTCATAACAATTGCGTCCCTGACTATCCCTTTAAAAGTAGAAATATCATTTGTTTCTTTATAATACATATAAGCTAAACTCGCTTTTGTCCCCGCACCATCAGTATGAAAGATAGAACAATAATCGTCTCTTTCATTTACATCTTCTACTATCTTGCAGAATGCATCAGGAAATAATCCTTTATCAAGTCCCCTAATCGCTTGATGTACTTCTTCCTTTTTAGATGAAACCCCTAATTTCGAGTATATTCCCTCTTTTTTCTCCATTTTTATATCTTATATTTATTTTTCAAATATTTTATTAAATTCATAGTTTGTTCTAAAGCTCTTCCTATATATTTATGAGGATCGAATAAATTATCTAATTCTACTTCGTCAAAATTCTCCCTAATTTTTGCATTTTCCAAAAGGATATCTTTTATAAAGCGATTTTCTTTCTTTGATCTAATAACTGCTTTTCTTAAAATTTCATGTCCTTCTTGCCTGCCTATTCCTTTATCTACTAAATCTAGCATAATCTTTTCAGCTAAACAAGCCCCTTTTGTAAGATTCAAATTCTTTTCTACCTGAATTTCATCAAATTCAATTCCTTGTAGATTTTTTAATAATTGCTTAATCATAAAATCAAGTAATACAAAATTTTCTGCAAAAATCATCCTTTCATTTGCACTATTTGTTAAATCCCTTTCATCTTCTAAAAGAATATTATCTAATCCTACGATAACATTAGATTTTAATATACGTGCTAAACTACAAATTCTTTCTGATTTGTGAGGATTTCTTTTATGAGGCATAGTTGAGCTTCCTACTTGTTCTTTTTTAAAAGGTTCAAACATTTCAGCTATTTCATTCCTTTGAAGAACTCGAAACTCCTGAGCAATTTTTGCCAAAGACTGTCCAATTATAGCTGTTAAGAATAAAACCTCAGCATGACGATCCCTTTGTACTATTTGGTTAGCTATTAATACAGGTTTAAGATTAAGTTTTTCCATAACCATTTTTTGTAAAACTATACCCTTTTCTCCAAAACTAGCCATTGTTCCAACAGCTCCAGACATTTTTCCATAAGAAATCCGTTCTATCACTTCATGTATTCTTTCAATGTGACGATCTATTTCATATGCCCAGACTCCAAATCTCATACCATAAGTAGTTGGAATTGCATGTTGTCCATGAGTTCTTCCTATGCAAACAAGCTCTTTTTTTGCATCTATAAGTGTGATAAGTTCTATCAGCAAATATTTTAAATCTTTTTCAATATACTTTAACGCATCACGTAGTTGTAATGCAATAGCTGTATCTTCAATATCATAACTAGTAGCTCCTAAATGAATATATTTAGCAGCGTCCCCTTCGCATTGTTCAGCTAAAGATTTTATCATAGCCATCAAATCATGATGGATTTCTTTATCAATTTCTTTTACACGCTCTAATTTAACATAATTTAAAGTTGCTTTTCTTACTATTTCTTCAGCAGCTTGCTCTGGGATATTTCCCAATAGTGCATGTGATTTTGCTAAAGTAGCTTCAATTTTCAACCAATTTTCTAATTTCTTTTCTTCAGTAAAATATTCAGCAATTTCAGTCCTATAGCGATTTTCAACAGGATTAATAAAATTATGCTTCATTTCAACATTCTAAATTTTTTAACTTCTTTAATTGGAAAAATATTCAATTAATTATTATTTTTTTTATTAAAAAGATGATATTATTAGAAAAATAGTTGAAAAAGTTAGAAAATTCTTAGTCTAATAATGAATTTAAATAATTTTAACTTATATTAACGTATTGTGCCATATGTTCATAAATATTTCTTTTTTCGTTGTTATAATTGTGGTGAATGGTTTTATTCTAAAAGAATGATAAAATCCAAAAAGTGTTGGAAATGTAATCATAGTTTTTTATTTAAAAATTCAATGAAGTTTTCTCAAAGTTGTACAACTCAAGATGCCATAAGAATAATTAAAGTTTTAAAAGAAAAAAGACAAATTGAAAGCAAATTGAAAAATTTGGTTTCATAAAGCTACTTTTACAAGGATTATATAGTAAAAAAAAAAACTATTAAAGCAATTCAACTTCAATTTCTTTAAAGAACCTAATTTATTTCTGTCATTCTTAAAACAGTGCTACATAAAAAAGTTTATTATGAAAATTATGGAAATCGATGAAGAGTTAAAAATTTTTGATACTAACCTTATAAGGAAGTTTATTAAGAGCTCAAATAATGAAATAGATTATTGGGATATTAGAGCGGGATTAAATATTGGAACATCGATTGAATTTACGAATCAAAAGAGTAAAGAAGTAAGTTTTTATGAAAATGTCGAATGTAGCATAAGAACTTTTGTTAATGGTGGATGGGGTTTTTATGTCTTAAAAGATCTTAATAGAAGTTCTCTTATAGAAGGATTTTTGAAAGCTATAAAGTTAGCAAAACTTTCTGGATCATTAACTAAAACAAACTTTACAATTATGAAGGGAGATCCATTAATAAAAGATTTTAAAGCCAAAAGTAAAAAAAGAGTAGAAACCATTGATATTGAAGAAAAAATAAATCTCGTAAAAACCCATGAAAAAATTGCCTCTAATTACTCAGATAAAGTGAAAAATACAAGAACGGTATATTTAGACGGGGTAAATAACTCATTATTTATAAATTCAAACGGAAGTTATATTTCACAAAATTTAGAGTTATTACGTTTATTTTCTGTTGTTTATGCCCAAGAAGAAGGTATAATTCAGAAGGGATCAAATTCTACTGGGGGAATTGGAGGTTTTGAAATAACAGAAACAGAAAAGGCACAAAATTTGAGCGTCAAATCAGCTACTGAAGCAGTAAATTTGCTTAAAGCAAAATCTCCTATTGGAGGAAAATTCGATATAATAATGGATCCAAAATTAACAGGTACTTTTATACATGAAGCATTTGGGCATGCATGTGAAGCTGATTTGGTTTTAAGCAAAGAAAGCATATTAGAGGGAAAGATAGGGGAGAAGGTCGCAACCGATCAAATTACCATTATTGATAATCCTTCATTTGGACAAGGAAAAAATTATAATCTTCCATACGAATTATATGGAAGTTATTTCATTGATGATGAGGGAATTCCTGCGAAAAAAACCGTAATTATTGAAGGAGGTATTTTTAAAAACTATTTACATAACCTAGAAACAGCTTCAAGGATGGAAGTTGAACCAAATGGACATGGTCGCGCAGAATCAAGTAATTCTAAGCCACAAGTTAGAATGGGTTTTACTTATTTAGAACCTCGAGATTGGGATTTAGAGGAAATGATTAGAGATACTAAAGAAGGTATATTATGTGAGGATTTTCAATATGGTTATACTGATCCCACTACTGGGAATTTCCAATTTAAGTGTAAAATTTCATATAAGATTGAAAATGGTGAGAAGACACAAATGATGCGAGATGTGTCACTTTCAGGATTAACTCTCGAAGTTTTAAATAGAATAACAGCAATAGGAGATAAGAAATCCTTTAACTATTCAGATGGATTGTGTGGAAAAGGAGGTCAAAATTTGCGAGTTTGTGATGGAGGACCTTATATTCGCATAAAAAATATTAATGTAGGTGGTCTAAATTAGATGACTACTAAAATCGATATCTTTAGATTAGCAGAATCTGGCTTAAAACTTGCAGAAGCCCTTAATAAAAATTTAAGTGGAGCTGAAATATATTTTGAGTTTAGTAAATATATCAATATTGAAATAGAAGAAAATTCTGTAAAAAATAGCGAACTTGGTAATGAAGGAGGAGCTTCAATTAGACTAATCAATTCAAGGGGGTCCCTTGGATTTGCTAGCACAAATCGGTTAGAAAAAAAATATATTGAAAGAATGGTTAATATTGCTACTAAAATGATGAATTCAGGAACCGATGATCCTGATTTCAAATCTCTACCTTCCTCATTTAATAACTATCCTAAAGTACAAAATCTTTTTGATGAAAATATTGAAAATCTTACAATTGAAGATTCAATTGGATACGTTGAAGATTTAATTAATATATGCAATGAAGATGATTTAGCAATATCTCAATCTGGTGGATTTCTTTCTAGTTCTTATATGAATTATATATTCAATACAAATGATCTTAATGTAAATGGAAAGGGAACAATATGTTCTATTTCTTCAAATGTAATAGTCAAGGATAAAGTTAGTAAAGATACAACTTTCGGATTTAATTATCAATCTGAAAGATTTTTGAAAAAAATTAATGCAGAAAATATTATAAATAAAGCTTTAAAGAATGCAAAAAGAAATCTGAATCGAAAAAAAATTAAAAGTATGAAATATCCCTTAGTACTAACTCCACATGGAACAATTAGTTTAATATTAAAACCAGTTACTCAAGCAATTAATGCTGAGACATTTCAATATAACAGAAGCTTTCTTGTAGGTAAGAGAGAAACGATGATAGGAAATCAAAATCTTACAATAGAGGATAATGGATTAATCAATGGAGCTGTAGGTTCAGCTTCTTTTGATGGAGAAGGAGTTCCATGCAAAAATAAAACTATTATCGATAAAGGAAAGTTTTTGAAAACGGGTTTATTGCATAATTCTTACAGTGCTGGAAAGGAAGGTGTTGAAAGTACTGGAAATGCTTCCCGATTTTCATATAATTCCGTTCCTTCAATAGCAATTACTAATTGTATTATGAAACCAGGAGATATATCTTCTGAGCAGTTAATCAAAGACACCAGAAAAGGTATTCTTTTAAATTATACAGGTGATAGACCAAATATTTCAACAGGAGACTTTTCTGGTTTAATTCTCCAAGGAAATTTAATTAGAAATGGTGAAATAAAGGAGCCTCTAAATGAAACACTATTAGGTATAAATTTATTTGATCTTTTTAAGAAAATTGAATATGTATCAAAAGAGGTAATTACTTATGGAGCTTTTCAGGCACCATATGTCAAGATTGAAGAAGTTCCAATAATCGGGAGCTTATCCTAGCTTGTTATATTAAATCTTAACCATAAAATATCGATAAAGGTTTCTTCAAGGGAAATGTCAACTTCCTTTAACTCAGCAATCATAATTTGATTAGTTCCAGGCTGAGAAAATGAGATATTAAGCATTTCAGACATCCACTGCATTTTATGGTTTAAGTTTGTTATGCTAGTGTTAAGATATGAAGAAGCGTTAATTGAACCAGAGGATGTTAATAATGTGTTGTTATCTCCTTTTAATATTTCTATCCGAAAATTAAAGTCTCGTCTTAAATAATTCCCTACAGAAATATAAAATGAGATATTCTCTCCCACTGTTGCATTAGTAGGATAATTTTCAGCCTTTTTATCAGAATTTAAGACTCCAAATGTAACATAACCAGGTTCTGGTGTTAATAAATAATAAATTATAAATCCTGATATTACAATTACTCCAATAATTAAGGAAATTTTAACTATTTTATCAAATTGATTTCCATCATTAACAATGTTACTCCTATCATCAGATATCTCACTCATTATCTTTAAACCAAGCTATTGTTTTCATTAAAGCTTCTTTTAAGGGAGTAATAGGTTGCCAATTTAGAATTCTTTTAGCTTTAGATAAATCTGGGCATCTTCTTATTGGATCATCAATCGGTAAGGGTTTAAATACAATCTTAGAATTAGAATTGGTTAATTCTTTTATTAATTCTGCTATTTCTAAGATAGTATATTCTTTATCGTTACCTATATTAATTACCTCTCCCATTGCTCTATCATTATCGACCATTTTTAGAATCCCTTCAATTTCATCAATAACATAAATAAATGATCTTGTTTGAGAGCCATCACCGAAAACAGTTATATCCTCCTCTTTTAATGCTTGATGAATAAAATTAGGAATAACCCTTCCAAACTCAGGACCATGTCTTATTCTTGGCCCTGAAGTATTAAATATTCTTACAATTTTTGTCCGAATTTTGTGTTGTAACTCGTAGGCTTTCACAAATGCCTCACCTGCTCTTTTTGACTCATCATAACAACTTCTAGGTCCCACAGGATTAACGTGACCAAAATAATTTTCAGAAGTAGGAATAGCGTCATCGGGGGGATTCCCATATACCTCGGAAGTACTTGTATAAAATAATAATGCATTATGGGCTTTAGCAATTCCTAAAGCGTTCATTGTTCCCATTGTATTACTTTTTAGAATTGAAATCGGATGATCCTTAAATTCAAAAGGTGAAGCCCTGCTTGCCATATGCATTACTATATCTATTTTTTTTATATCACCTACACATACACTCTCTGGATAATTACTGAATCCAAAGTAAATGGGCTTTGAAATATCATGGTTAATTAGTCTAAAATTTTCTTTACCCATTAAATGAGAAACATTTCTTCCTGAACCTGAACTAAAATTATCTACACATATACAATAAGCACCTTGATTAACTAAAACGTCACATACCCAAGACCCTAAAAAACCAGCGCCCCCTGTGACTAAAATAGTCTTATCTTTAAATGAAATATTTTCTTTTCTCAAACGATCTAATATTTCATTGATATCATCTTGAAAATTATATTCCATAGTAACTTAACGGCTCTTTTATGCTCTTTTATGTTGATAAATTTTTCATTTTATTAATAAATTTATTAATCAAAAATTTCCAAATTATTTTAACACTATTCGAAAAAAAGGTAAAAATTTACAAAGATAAATTTTTAACGTTAAAAAGTTAATATTTTTATATTAAATTGATAATTATATTGACAAAGCGATTTCATCTTATTTGGTGGTCAAAATAATAAAATTTAAGGTCGTAGTCGCTGGTGCCAAGTGGAAGTTTCCGACCTTGCCGGCTCCTTGGTAAAATGTAGGGAAAACCTCCCTTATTCGGCGCTACGCTACAGGAAAGTTCGATAAATCTACTTTATCAACAATAGGAGTAGATTTTGAAACAAAAAAAGTATTAGTAGATGATACAGAAATTCTATTGAATATCTGGGATTTTGCAGGGGAAAAGAAATTTCGATTATTATTACCTTCTTATATTGCTGGTTCTTCTGGCGCTTTGATATTATATGATATCACGAATAAAGACTCATTAGAAGATCTCCATGATTGGATGAATGTAATTTCTTCTGTACCTAATAATCCTAAAACAAGATTACTTGTTGAAGCAAAAACAGATCTAGAAGATCAACGCGAAGTTCAAAAAACTGATGCTAAGAAGATTTTTGACAAGTATAAATTCCAGGGAGAGATCTTGGGAACTTCTTCTAAGACTGGAAAAAATGTCGAGGAAGTGTTTAAACTTCTTGGACGGGAAATTTTAAATAATTCGCTTAAAAAATGCCCTAATTGCGGTCAATTTTATCCCTTAGAACTGAAATTTTGTCAATATTGTGGACAACGTACAAAATAATAAATATTTCTATCTTTTTATAAAGTTCTTCTGAAACCTACAAGATACTTTTTTACTATAAGATTACAATAATATCAATCATCTTGATACTTGTATCTACTTATTTTATAAATTTCTTGAGCAATTTTCTTTCCAATATTTTCTACTTGCATTAAATCACTAATATCAGCATTAAAAATTTCATTCAAAGTTTTTAAATTCTTTAATAAATTTTTTGCACGTAGAGCATTTACTCCCGGAATCCCAGCAATAATATATTCTAATAAGCGAGAAGTTTCAATAGGCTTTTTCTCAAATCTCAATTTTGTTTCACCTTTGGATTCGGAATATTCTTTTTTTGCTAATTGTAATAAAAATGTAGCAGTTTCTTTCGCATCATTAGTTTTATATATTGTGATACCCAAATTCAAAATTATCGAAGTTATTGCGCCATAAAGTGCGTTTTCATTAACATTTGTATTACTAAATGGATCTCCTTCTAAAATTAAAATTGAACGTTCAAAATTTCTCGTAAGATTAAATAATTCATCAAAAAGTCTCCCATCTTTTATGGAATCATTAAAATCTTGTGCTGACTTTCTTTCAATTCCTACTCTTTCAGAAATAACATAATCTCCTACTTCTAATTGCACTAACTTTAGTTTTACTCCCATTAAAGATAATATCCTAACGACTGGAGATGAGGTTTCTCTTGTATCACAGAAAATTTTAATTTTATCCGCATTTTCAACAATTTTAATTTGATTATCATTGATTTCAATTATATTATTCTTTTCTGCTTTTTTTTCATTTTCCTGTTCAACAAAATTTAAGATACTAGATTGGGCTCCTGTAGAATCTTCAAGCGCGTTCTTCATTTTCTTTAAACTAAGTTTCATTTGTCTTTCTTTATTTTTTTCCACCCAGAAATAAGCTTCGTCACGAGTTCCTTCAGCCATTAATATATACACTTTTCCTTCTTTATTTCTTCCCGTCCGTCCACGTCGTTGAATTGAACGTATTGCACTAGGGACAACATCATAAAAAATAACTAAATCACATTCAGCAACATCTAAACCTTCCTCTGCAACGCTAGTACCAACTAATGTGTTATAAATACCCTCCCTAAAGTCATCAAGTAATTTAATTTGTTGCTTTTGAGTTAAACCCTTATCAGAACCTTTAGATTGTTGTCCAACAAACCTATGAACCCTTATTACTTCATCATCTTCTAAAAAATTGACAATATTATTAACAGAATCCCTGTAATGACAAAAAACTAATATTCTTGATTGATTATTTTGAATAATTTGCGAATGGAGTAATTCCTTTAATTTTTCAAGTTTTGGATGAACAAGTCCTTTTGACTGAATTGCGTTTGTTAATCTTATTATGTTTCGAAAGTCTTTATCAGTAAATAGTTCTTTTAAAGACTTATTCGCAGTATTTCGTTTTATTTTTTCAAAATTTTTTTCTATATAATCACTTACTGCTTGTATCCCTTGTGTTTCTATGAGTTCATCCATATGATTCAATCTAATAGCATTTGCAGCATTTTTTTTAGCAATGAATAATTGCATTTTCTCATTTTCATCTTGAGCTAACGATATTCTACTATTAATAAGTTTATCCACTTTCAATAAATCTTTTCGAGAGACTTTATTGATATCGAATGAGTCTAAAAGACCCATCTTTTTTAATCCTTTATATATAACTTTTAATTTAGTAATTAGAATTTTCTTAATTTCTAAAAATTCTTCTGGAAGTTTTAGCTTTATCCATTCATTATCTACATTTTGAATGTAAGGTTTCACGTCAGTATCGGATTCAGTTCTTATCTCAACATGATCTATAAATAAACTTTTTTTAATTTCATTTATTTTTTCTTCTGTTGAACCTGGACTCGCTGTTAATCCCAAAATTTGAGGATATTTTGAGTCCTCAATATATTTTTTCGCAATAAAACAATATGCATAATCTCCCACCGCTCTATGACATTCATCAAATATAATTAATGATACCTCTTTAAGAGTATATAAATTGGAAATAATATCATTTTGAAGCACTTGAGGCGTCATAAAAGCTATCTTTACGTCATCCCAGATCTTCTCTCTTTCTTCTGGAGAAGTCGTCCCTGTGATTGATTTCAAATTTTCTGGGGCTATCTCTGTTAAATCTAAAAACGATTTATAATGTTGGTTTACTAATGGTTTTGTGGGTGCCAAAATTATTATTTTGGATTCACGTTTCTCTTCTAGTCGTTGTACAGCTAACATCAACCCTACGACAGTTTTTCCTAATCCTGTAGGTATTACTACTAAACAATTACGATTTAAACAATTAATAAAGATGTTTTCTTGATACTTTCGCCTTAATATAGTATCTACTTTAATTAAAGGATGCGAAATATATATATCATTTTTAGATACAAATATCACCAAAAGAACTTATTTTCTTATTATTATATGTTTAAAAATTTTAATGATATAATAAAGTAAAAGAGGCTATAGAATCTCTTAAATTAAATTAATAACTTTTTAATAATCATTTTTTAAGAATCCTTCATTAAATTATAAAACCCTTAGCTATAATGCGCGAGTGGTCTAGTGGTTATGACGACTTATTTCATGCAATTGAAATGAAAAACGTCAAACGCTCACACCGTGTAAATCTACAAATATTATTATGTGGGTCACGACGGTCGGGGGTTCAAATAACAAGAAAATAGCTCTTGATGGGATAATTCCCTCCTCGCGCACTAATAATATATTATCTTCTTTAAATCGTTTTATAATTCCAAATTAGTGCGATGATCAATATCTTTAACTTTACCAGTATCATAACTTAGTATTATATTTTTTACGAAAATGTCAATCTAATAAAAAAATATTTTTAGGTATATTAAAATGAGTATTAAATTTGGATATCAACATGGAACCAATGCTGCCTTATTAGGATTAAAAACAGAAGATTATTTAAAATCATTTTTATATTGTGAAAAAGTAGGATATGATTCTATTTTTGTGATGGATCATTTAACTTCAAATCCTCCGAATTCTGAGATCCCTAGCTGTAATGTTTTATTACCTATAGCTGCCATGAAAACAGAAAAATTGAAGATTGGTACATGTGTAACTGATCCTCACAGAAGACATCCATCTCAAATTGCATTAGATGCTCTTACCATTCACCATTTAAGTAATGACCGATATATTTTAGGTATAGGAGCAGGAGAGGCAATGAATATGAATGAATTTGGAATTGTTTGGGATAATCCAGCATCAAGATTGATTGAATCTGTTGAAGTAATAAAAGAATTGTGGAAAACTACTCAATCTAGAGAAATGAGAGTTAATTATACAGGGAGATTTTATAATTTGAAGAATGCACGATTGCAATATCCTATTAAAAATATTCCAAAACTCTGGATTGCAGCAAATGGGCCTAGATTAATTGAATTTACTGGAAAAGTTGCTGATGGTTGGATTCCTCTATGCAATGCAAAATTATATAAGAAACAATTAGAAATTTTAGCTAAAAGTGGAAGATTGGATGAAATTGAAAAAGCTTGTGAAGTATTTGTTGTTATAAGTAAAGATAATCCAGATCTAGCACGAGAGATGGGTAGAAGATTGAGTCCTTTACTTAGTTTAAATCGGTACATTCTCGAAGAATACGATGTAAAGCTTCCCGAAAAATTTCACCATCGAGTTCTTAAAGAAACGACATCAGAAATGATTAAATCAAGAGACGAAGTTTTAAATTTTGCGAAGGAAAATGTTCCACAAGAAGTCATTGATTCAATGGTTATTTTTGGGAGTCCTGAAGAATGTATTGAACAAATAGATGAATTTATTAAAGCTGGTGTAGAACATTTTTTAATTATGGTATTAGGAGTAGGACCTCCTACTCCTAATAATTATTATCAATCTTTAGAATTATTTACTAAAGAAGTTTTTGGATACTTTAAGGAAGAATCCATTCCAAGTAATTCTACTTAAATTTTAAATAATTTTTTTTATCTTCTATTGCTTTTTGAATAATATCGTTAAAAAAACATAATACTATAAAAATCTCTAATAAAGCAAAAAAGTTTTATTTCATGATACATTCCAATTTTTAATCACTCCTTTTATGGTTTTTACATGTCTTCCTTTTTAGAATCTCGAGAATTACGAAAACTTTATAAAGAAGTCAAAGATTATGTTAAAATTGGACCAATCTTTCTTACACGGTATGAAAAAGCCAGGATTGTCGGTGCAAGAGCTTTACAGATATCATTTGGTGCTCCTATCTTAATCGAGAAGCCTAAAAGCATGATAGACCCTATTAAGATCGCTCTTTCAGAATTAAAATCTAAAATCTTACCATTAACAATCAGACGTGAGCTTCCAAGTGAAGAGTTTCAAGACATACCAATTAGTAAATTAATTTTAAAAAAAGATTAGAAACACTTATATTTTCACTGAATTCTATATTTTCCTCTTTCAGTAATTATATAAACTAGACTATCTTCCACTTTTTCAACTTCGATATATCCCTTTGAAATAAGTTTATCGAGCATTTTTTCCAATTCTGCTTTTTTGAAAGGCTCTACTCCCATCGGAATCCTACTTTGATTTGCTACAATTGCTATACGTGATAAAAACATTCTTTCACTAATAAAAGACTCAAGGATTGTAATTTCGTCATTAGAAAGACGCTCAAATTGATCATGTTCAATATATTGTTGTTTCAATGCTTCTGCAAGATCTAAAGTCTCTTGACTAACTTTTTGTTTTTTAACTTCGACGTGTTTAAGCTGAACTAAATCTTTAGCAATTGGAGCTTTTTTATTGTGAGTCATCTGTTCTATATACGTTCGAATTTTCTCTTTATCGTTAGAATCTTTTTTACGGGCTTCATTTTTTTTATTTTCCATAATATTATCATAAGGAATTTAATTATAAAAACTTATATTCAATTAATGAAGAAAAACATTCAGTTAAAAGACGGAGAAAATATTTTTATCAGACATATTAAAGAGTCAGATATTGACGGTGTATGGAATAATTTTAACGATGTTATTGATGAAGGAGTTTATCTTCCAGTTTTTTTTCCAGTCAAATCGCAATATGAAAAAAAATCATGGTTTAGTATCATTAAAAAAGAGAAGGAATTATGTGTCGTCGCAGTTCATCCAAAGTTGGATTCACCCCATAATATTATTGGTCAATGCGAAATTTCAAATTCAGAATGGGATGCAGCAACTCATGTTGGAAGTTTAGGAATTATTGTTCAAAAAAGTTATCGAGATTTAGGTGTAGGATACAGCCTAATCGATTTTGCTATAAGAGAGTCTAAAAGAATAAACCATAAAGAAAAAATTATTCTCTCCTGTTTTTCCAATAATGAACGAGCCCTATATTTGTATAAAAAGTTAGGTTTTAAAACAGTTGGAATAAGGAAAAAGCAGTTCTATATGGATTCTAAATATTATGATGAGGTTCTAATGGATTTATGGATACAAGATTATCTTTCTAATAATCCATAAAAATTATAATTTTTTAAAAATTAGGGCAAGCGTGACAATTTTTTATATAATTCTATACTTTTCGCACTAAGTGGGTTCTCATTTAAAAAAATAAAATTTAAATTTCTTAAAGATTCTAATTGTTTTAATTCAAATTCAGAAATTTGATTATTTTCTAAAAATAATATAATTAAGCTTACCAATCCTTCGATTCCTTCTAAAGATTTTATTTGGTTTTTATCTAAGAATAATTCTTGAAGCTTTTTTAGATTACTTAACCCCTGAATATGTTGAATTCTGTTATTAGATAATTCTAGTTTCTTTAAATTTTCTAATTTATCCAGATTCTTTATCTTTTCTATTCTATTATTAGTTAAATTTAAGACCTTTAAGTTAATTTGACCCTCAAGACCAATGATATCCACTATATAATTATCATTTAGGTGCAACGTAATTAAGTTATGAAGGTCTTGCAAACCATTTATTGTATTAATTTTGTTGTGTGAAAGAGTCAAATATTTTAAATTTTTTAACTTCTTAAGCTCAGCTATTTCGGATATATTGTTATTACTTAAATTTAAGGACTCCAAACTGTTTAATCCCTCTAGATTCCTTATATCAGTTATATAATTCCTATCAATTGATAATTTTTTTAAATTTTTAAGATTCAGATTTTCAATTTTAGTTATTTTATTATTCGATAAAAATAATTCTTCTAAATTTCTCAGACTGTCTAAATTTTCAATTTTTTCAATCTTATTGTTATCTAAATTTAATATTTTCAAATTTTTTAGATGTTCTAAATTTTGAATTTTAGAAACTTCATTTTTTTGAAGATAAAGATATTCTAAATTAACTAATTTATCAAACCCCGGTATATCTAAAATTCTCTTTAATCCCATACCTTCACAGTTTAACAGTATTATTAAACCGTTTCGAAGTATAACAGTATAACCACAAGTCTTAGTATAATAATCATAAAGCAGTATATTTTGATAAATTTCCAAAATTGATTCAGATATAGAGCTACTATCATCTAACTTAATAATCCCTTTTGGAATACTTTCAGTATCTCTCTCAAAATTTAGTTTAATAATTTTTCTAATATAATCTTTGATGATTTTATTAGCTTTTTTGGTATTAGTTGTTTTTAATATTTCCAAAGCCTGAAACTTCAGATCAATATAATTTTCATTATTTAGAATAAAATCTAGCAGCGAAATAATTTTCTTATTAGATAAATAATTTTCTTTTAATATCTGTCCTGTTAGAAGTCTAAGGGCGGGATCCTCATCAGACAAAAAAAGCTGTTCAAAAAATTTAAACTCTTTACCTTTTTCTATAGAACTATATACTCTTAATGCATGCTTTCTTAGTTGATTATCGTTAGAATTGTTTATACAATCTCTTAAGATAGCTTTAGCTTCCTTAATTCCAATTTCATTTAAATTTTGTCTAATATATTCTGGATCTAAATTCATTTTAATAATAATTAAAAATTACATCTACAGCAATTATTTCTTCTATCTTTAATTTATGATAAGATTAAAAAAAACTTATGGGTTAATTAATTAGAGTTTAATGAAGATATATGATTTTGTACATCCAAAAATTTTCGATTTGTGTACAAGATTTTTTAAAGAAAAATTTAGGAGAAAATATAAAATCCTTCATTATAGGCTAATCTGTAAAAAAGAAAATGTTGCTTTTTAAACATTTTCATGTTTTTGGGTTTGTATCCCTTAATTTTAATTATTGGAAAAAAAAAATTTATAAATACGAAATTTATTATATCTTTAATTTTAATTTGTTATAATTTATCGATATTATTATAGCTAAAAAAAAATATAATAGAGATAAAAATATAAAAATTAATAATACCATTTGGATTATAATCAAACATCAAAAATAAAAACTAAAATAATTAAAAATTGTAAGGCTGAATATTATGGCAGAAGAAGAAAGTTTTTTAAACGCAAAAGCCTTAGTAGTTGACAACGGAACTGGTATTTCCAAAAATGGTTTTGCTGGTGAAGATCAACCCCGTTCTGTATTCCCCACTCTTATTGGTTATCCCAAATATGAGTCGATTATGACTGATGTAGAGCATTATACTCGAGAATATTACATCGGAGAGGAAGCTATGCAGCTTAAAGGTGTTCTTAAATTAATGTTTCCAGTAGAACATGGTATTATCGAAGATTGGACTGCCATGGAAAAAATCTGGCACTATACTTTCTATACCGATTTAAGAATCGATCCTAGTGAACATCCTGTTCTCTTAACTGAAGCTCCTCTAAATCCTAGACCAAACAGAGAGAAAATGGCCGAAATCATGTTTGAAACGTTTAATGTTCCAGCCCTTTACGTTGCTATGCAAGCAGTACTCTCATTGTATGCTTCTGGTCGTACTACAGGATGCGTTATAGATATTGGTGATGGAGTTTCTCACGTTGTACCAATTTTCGAAGGATTCGCCTTAAGTCATGCTATCCAAAGAATTGATCTTGCAGGTAGGGATATTACTACATACTTACAAAGACTATTAAGACAAAAAGGATATTCATTCACTACCTCAGCAGAGAAAGAAATCGTCCGAGATATTAAGGAAAAATTATGTTATGTTGCAATTGATCCTGAGAAGGAAATGATGCTTTCCAAGAAAGTAGCTGGAATGGAAAAAAGCTATATGCTTCCTGACGGAGAAACTATTAATGTAGGTGTTGAAAGATTCTTAGCACCTGAATGTTTCTTCAATCCATCTGTAATTGGAAAAGAATTAGAGCCTTTAGATGATGTAATAGTTGGTTCCATCTCTGAATGTGATGTTGACCTTCGAAGAGACCTTTATAGCAATATAGTACTTTCCGGTGGGTCTACCATGTTCCCAGGAATTAAGGAGCGTTTAACCAAAGAAATTAAAGAACAAATTCCTGAGAGTGTTGATGTAAAAATAATTGCTCCACCAGAACGTATGTACTCTGTTTGGATAGGTGGCTCAATTTTAAGCTCTCTGAAAACCTTTCATCGCATGTGGGTCACAAGAAGAGAGTATAAGGAAATGGGCCCACAGGTCATTCATCGTTGTTTCTAAGCCCTTATGGGCATAAATTTTATTTTAGAAATTTTTTATTTTTTCTTTTTTTATTGAATTCCAAACTGTTATTACGACTTTAATTACTTATTAAAGAAGTTATAAATTCTCAATATTTGCTCCACAGTTTTTACAATAATTATTACCTATTTGATTTTCTTTTCCACAATATGGGCAGAATTTTTTTTGGGAAATATTACTCGAGAAATTAGAAATATTCATAACATGATTCAATCTATTTATGAAATTTGGGTCCTGTTTACGAATTAGTTTCATTGGCACTACTCCTATGCTTTGAGCCCATTGCTTCAACAATTTTTGCGGTGTTAACCACTGCAATCCATAACCAAATGACAAGCTTACTTCAGCACTGATATAAGTCATCGAATCATCAGGATCATATCCTATCTTTATAATATATGTCTCACCATAAGATCCTAATGACATATCTCTTTTTACCGTTAAACTATGGAGCAATTTATTATTAGACGATACTTTGCTTACCACATTTCCCTTATTATTATTCCAAAAACTAAATGTTCTATTTAAAACTTCTTCTAGTGGCAATTTTACTACATAATATCCAAATTTATGCCCTAATTTCTACACCCTTTAAATAATATTTAATTATAACTCTTTAGTTTAACTATTTGTATTTAAATGTTTATAATCGATATTTGGATAATTCTTTTAAGAAATTACAAAAAAAAAGATTCAAAACTAAAAGTAGATAATAAATTTAATGTTGGTTTAGATTAAATTAATTGGAAAAAAATAAAGAGATCTAATATATTATACTATTGTCCATATAAAGGGAGTAATTACATCATGCCAGAAAGTAGTGTCATTTTAAACGATCTTAACAAAGTATTTATCCCATGTCGTACCGTTTTAGAAATGGAAGCATTAACTTCTCTGTTATTAGAACATTATAATTATGAGATGATTAAAGAAATTCCAAAGAGTCAACCAACAAGTAAAGCTCTTATAGAGATGTTTCGTGTGGTTCATATAGAGCCTCTTGAACGAATAATTGAATATTTTATAGATGTAGTTGTAAATAAATTAAAACCAATCGTTATGTATGCTCGAGAACATCATGATCGATTTAGGATGGGGAATGTAGTAGCATATACTAAAACTAGAGTATGTCTTTATCTCGCTTTACATCGACTTAAATTAAAATTTTTAATAATTAAGCATTTTATGGACCATTTTAAGGAGAATATTTACAAATTAGATGAATCTCAATCTGAAGGTTACAGAACTTTTCTTTCTGCGTTTTATAAAGATTATTCAGAAAAGAATTTAATGAATCTCAAATTAATGCTTGCATCTAAAAGAGCTTCTGAAAGAGTGACTAAGCTACTTGATATGGGAGATACGATAACTAATGAAGATATTATCAATGCCTTAACTTTTAAAAAATTTATTGATGACAAAAATCGAATCAAATTTATAATGAGAGAAATTAAAGCCTCCCTTTTTGTATGTAAAGTAATGTTTGCAAAAATGGATGTTATGAACCCATTTACAATTGCTAAAGAAACTATGATAGATGCTGAAGAGGTTATGATAAGTCAAGACTTTATTCCTGAATTAATACCAGCAATTTCAAATTGTTTATTAGAAGGCCATTCTGACCAACTTGAAGATTGCTTTACTGCCTATGATTTTATGATGAAAAGAGTATTAGAAGGTATCAATAATGCAGTAGAAATAGCTTCTGGTGGACAAATACTCCTTGACTTAGATGGAACAATCTATAATACTGGAAATATATTTGAAATTTTGTAATAAAAAAGGAGATACAACAAAATATTTAAAATTCTTTAATTTATTGCCTTTTCTTTAAAGCTTTTTTGTATCTTTCATATTTTCTTTTTCCAAAGCTGATAACTTTAGCTAGCATCTCTGATTTCTTTATAGATGTATTAAATTCAGGTAATTCCTCTATATAACCTTCTTTTAATGCATTATTGTAAATCTTTTCGCCGATCTTAGTTCTTATTATCGCTGTAGTATACCCATCAGGTGATCCTAATCCACCAAACGCAATATCTGCATATACATTAGAAAAATCTCTACAAGCAAAGCAAGCAGGTCTAGCAAATTCATGGATATCTTTAAAATCAATATATTTTATTTGATTATTTTTAAGAGTTATTATCAAGTTTTCTTTGATATTCATATTCTCCACATCATCAAAAGAAAAATCAAAATTTTCTTCCATTTTTCTTCGTGCTTCTGCATCGAAAGAGAAATTTAAATTACAAAATAAACCTAAAGTATATTTTATTATGTGTGCTGGTAAAATACTTAGTTCTTGCATCTTTCTAATTGACATTATCTGACATGGAGTACCAACAACAGCAATATTCATCTCCTCTGTTGCTACGACAGATTTTAATTTTGTAATTGTTGGGACGAATGAATCATATTTTTCTAAACTTACAACACTCTGAGAAAGATCATAATGCGATCCGGCAGCTTCAATTAAATCTTCTTTGGTCCTGGCAAAAAAAGGAACTCTATTAAATGGACCTTCTCTTTTTGATACAATTGCTCCTTTTATTAGGTTCTTATCTAATAAATAAGTTAATATTGCTGTTACAACTCCGCCATCAGTGGCCCTTGTTCTAATTTCATCTGAAGTTGATTGGCTTGTAGTTATTTTGGTCCAATTCCCTATAGATACTTTATATTTATATTTTTCATTTAACTCTTTGTCCAGAACATGAGTTTGAGGGCAGACTAAATAACAAATTCCGCAATGTAGACAATTATCCTTATTATAATATCTTGGAGGACCAGTTTCAGGCATCTCAATTGCTTTAATCTCTGATGCAGAACAAAAACTTACACAACCTCCACAGAATCCACAGATGCCTTGTTCATGTACATCTTTTATTAAATCTTCAAAAGATTTTGGAATAACCTCTTCAACCATTTTTTATACCTTTTATTATTTTTTATAATTCTTTATTAATCTAATATTCAGATGGCATTTTCTTAAGTTCTGCTAAAGAAAATACCGGACCATCGATACATACAAACTTATTACCAATATTGCATCTTCCACACTTACCGATTCCACATTTCATTCTCATTTCTAATGAGTTTAAAATCTGTTCATCTTTGAATTTTAATTCTTCTAATACAGCAATAGTAGTCTTAATCATAATTGGTGGGCCACATACTACTGCTATAGCATTCTCAGGAGAAGGGCCTACTTCTTTTACAACTGGAGCAACAAATCCGACTTTCTCTTGCCACCCTTCTTCCTCACGATCGATAGTTAAAATAACTTTTATATCATCTCTTTTTTTCCACTTTTCTAAATCTTCTCGATAAAGAACCTCTCCTGAATCTCGATTACCGTAAATTACAATTATATCTTTATAATCTTTTCTATACTTCTCATCTAATAAAAAAGTTAAAAGTGAACGAAGAGTTGAGAAAGCGAATCCACCACCAATAATAATTATATTTTTTCCTTTCATCTCTTCCACTGGCCACCCATTACCCAAGGGACCTCTAACTCCTACTATATCACCGACTTCACAATTATGAAAACCTGTAGTAACAGTACCCATTTTCTTAATAGTAAATTTTATTGAGCCCTCTTCTGTAGGTGAAGATGCAATACCAATTGGACATTCTCCTTTTCCTATTAGGCTAATTTCTGCAAATTGTCCTGGTATATATTTAAAATTTTTGTAATCTTCTTCCTTTTTAAATTCTAACTCAAGAGTTTTAATATCATTAACTTTATTTTCTGAGATGACACTTTTAATTTTAGTAAGCATTGGAATATAAACATTAGGCACTTACTTTTTCACCCTTTTCTTTTTCAATACTTTTTATTCTTTCAATAATAACTCTAAGATCATTATTAACAGGACATAATTGAATACACCGACCGCACCCCACACATCCTAAAATATCATAATTTTCTGGATAATAACAAAATTTGTGTAATATTCGGTTTCTACATCGTTCAATGCAGTTATCTCTTGGGTTGTGACCACTTGTATGTAGAGTATATAAGCAAAATTGACAAGTATCCCATATTCTAATTCTACGCCCTTTGTTATTATAATGATCATCTTCATCAATTACATCAAAACAAGTACATGTTGGACATAAAAAGGAGCAGGTTCCACATCCTATGCAGATTTCACTAATTTCTTCCCAAATGGGATGCTCAAAATTAGGATCAAGTATCTTATCTATATCCTTTAAATCTAATTTAGTGACAATTGATTCCTCTGCTTGCTTAGCTAAATCTTCTGCTTTTTTAACATCTTGTTTCTTTGCATCTGCGAGCCACTTCAACCGCCTCATTAATTCCTTGCCTTTTTCACTTATTGCCTCAACTAAATATTTATCATTTAAGTCGACTAAGAAAATATCCATATCATCTTTCATGAAAGGATGTCCTTCTATTGAAGTACAAAAACATGTACTCCGTGGTGAATTACAACCGATTCCTATAAGAATAGAGTTTTTCCTTTTCTTCAAAAAAATCTCATCTTGAAACTCTCCAAAAGCAAAAAAGCTTTCTAAAAGAACAAAACTATGAGCATCGCAAGGTCTTATTCCAAAAATTATATTTTTTTCATCTAAATCGGTTCTTTCTATAATTTCAGTTACATCCTTACCATCAGTTTTATATTCAAAAAGAACTTCGGTTTTTGGAAATAATATTTCTTTTGGAGGAACTTTAGAATTAAAAAAATCCAAAACAATTTCATCAGGATTTAAAACTTTTTTAAACACTATATTACCCTTTTCTCTAATTGGAGCATAAAAATTATATTCTTCAGCTAATTCAATATATAACTTCCCTAGTTCATTTTTCATTAATATTTTCTGTTCCATTCTTTAATTCTCCTCTAACATAAATTCTTCTTCATCATTCATATCGAAATCCATCATAGGGGGCATGATTTTGGAATTAATTCCAGACGTAAAATTAAATCTTTCTTTTACTATTTTTTCTAGTTTCCTAGTGATTAAATTTAAATCAATACCCATTGGACAAACGCTACTACATGCTCCGCAAGCAACACAACGACCGGCTAAATGCATTGCTCTTACTAAGTGAAAAACAATAATGTCAGATAATTCTGTAGCTTTTCCGAACCAAATAGGTTTATTTTGATCGACAAAGCATAAATTACAATAACACATCGGACAAGCTTCTCGACAAGCATAACATCTGGTACATGTTTCTAATAGATTCTTAATATAATCCCATTTTTCTTTATGAGATTTCAATTCAAAATCTGAGAGATCTGAAAAATCATCTTCGATAGTAGAAATTTCTTGACATTCACCAAGACACGTTTTTTTAATGTCAGCGTCACTGGGAGGAGCTTTAACTTTGCAATGTTTGCATAATTCATTAATGTACTCCTTGTACGGAAACTTTTCTTCAAAATCCTTTCCCTTAACGATGATTTCATTTCCTGAAGCGCTAATTTCATAAACTTCTCTCTCCCCTATTTCTCTTTCGATTCTTCTGCGATTAATTATTCCATTACATGGAATTCCAATTATTTTTATATTATCTAAATCAATTTGCTTTTCAACACTTAAATGTAATAAAGCTCTCCCAACACAGCCTTTAGAAACTATACCAACTTTAAAAGGTTGACCCTCGTTATTCTTAAGTTGTGGAATACGAGGAACAAGGTATTTAGCTAAATTCACATAACACAAATTATTCCAGATTAGTTTATCAACTTCTTCTTCTCTTGTTATCATTATTGGTGATGAGCTTAATGGTACTGTTCCCTTTGTGTAACCAATTATTACGTCAACTTCATTATTCTTAAGTAGATTTCTTGCGACCTCCTTCATTGATTTTTCAATTTCTTGATTTTCTGATTCTATTCCCATTTCCATCACCATTTCTTTTCAAATTTTTTATTAGGACCTAATTCTTTAACAATTTTAGTTGCTTTTTTAATTAAATTAGCAAATCTTTCTCCTTCAGCGGCAGAAGCCCACATAAAATTAACTCTTCCGGGTTCTATTCCAAAAAATTCTAATAATTCTTTTAATATTGCGAATCGGCGTCTAGCTACTAAATTACCTGTAAGATAATGGCAATCTCCTGGATGGCATCCAGATACTATTACTCCATCCCATCCATCAGTTAAACTTTTAATTATAAAATATGGATTAACCCTACCTGAACAAGGAACCCTTACAACCCTAATAGTAGGCGGATATTGTATTCTACTTACACCTGCTAAATCTGCTCCTGCATAAGAACACCAATTACACAAAAAAGCAATTATTTTTGGTTCCCAATCTTTACTTATCTCTTTTTCTTGTTCTGTTTGTACAGTCATTTTTTTTAAATCCTCCCTGATATCATAGCAAATATTTGCTCTCCTGTGAAGCCAAGTATATCAATTGCCGCACAACGGCAATTTCCAGAGCACGCTCCACAACCTTTGCATAATGCCTGATTAATTGAAGCGATTACTCCGAATCGACGATCTTCTATAAGTTCGATAGCATTATAAGCACAATTTTCTATACACATTCCACAACCGATGCATCTAGTTGGATCAACTCTAGCTGTTTTTCCCTCAGCTTCAATTTCATCCTTTGAAAGAATTGTGCATGCTCGTGAAACCGCAGCATTAGCTTGGGAGATGGAATCTTCAATTGGTTTTGGACAATGGGCAAGTCCAGCCACAAAAACACCTTCTGTAGCAAAATCTACTGGGCGTAATTTTACATGAGCTTCTAAAAAGAAGTTATCATCATTCAATGGAACCTTCAACATTTTTGCTAACTCCTCATTTTCTTCTCTTGATGATACTATTCCTGCACTTAAGACTAAAAGATCTGCATTAATAGTTAGTTCTCCCAATTTTGGATTCTTAACCTCAATAATTAATTTAGAATTATGCGATTTAACTTCAGGTAAATTATTTTCATCATATCGTATGAAAATTACTCCCTTTTCACGTGCTTCACGATAATATTTCTCCTTGAATCCATATGTTCTTATATCTCTGAATAGAATAACAATTTCAGTTTCCGGATTCTTCTCTTTTGTTAGGAGTGCATTTTTTATAGCTTCAGCACAACACATCTTACTACAATATGGATGCTCATCATTTCTTGAACCAACACATTGTATCATTACAATTGATTTATGATTTTTTATTTCATCACTATTATTTAATAGCTTCTCAAATTCAGATTGTAAAATGACTTTCTCATTTTGTCCATATAAATATTCTGAAGGTTGATGTTCTTTTGCACCAGTAGCCACGACTACAACACCGTGTTCAAACTCTTCTTTTACTTTATCTGGTCCATAAATCACTGAAGTTTTAAAATTTCCTATATAACCATCAATAAATTCAATCTCTGCTTCAGTAAACACATGAATAAATTTATTTGCCTTTACTTTTTTAATTAAATTTGATAAAAATTCTTGAACATTGCCTCCTTCAAGTGTATGATATATATTACGAGCAAAACCGCCAAGTTTTCTATCTTTTTCTACTAAATAAGTTTCATATTCTTGGTTTGCAAAGTTAAGAGCAGCTGTCATTCCACTTATACCTCCTCCTATAACAAGAGCTTTTTGAGTCACTGGCAATTTTATTCTGTCAATTGGTTCAATATTTCTTGCTTTATTGACCGCCATTCTAACAAGATCTTTTGCTTTTTCAGTCGCTTTTTCCGGTTCATTCATATGTACCCATGAACATTGATCTCTAATATTTGCCATTTGAAATAAATACCTATTTAATCCAGCCTCTCTTATTGTCTCTTGAAACAAAGGTTCATGAGTTCTTGGTGTGCATGATGCAACGATAACTCGATTTAAATTAAATTCCTCTACTTTTTCTTTTATTATGGTCTGCGTATCTGCTGAACAAGTATATAAATTACGATCAGCTAGTACTACATTTGGCAATGTACCTGCATATTTTGTAACTTCTGGTACATCAACAAAACCTCCTATATTAATACCACAATGGCAGATAAAAACCCCAATCCGAGGAGGCTGACCGTTTACGAAAATTTCTGGGGGAAGCGTTTTTTCAATTATTAAAGTTCCTTTTCTTTCGTATAATAGTTGATTGACACAACCTGCTGCAGCACTTGCCTGTGTCACTGTATCTGGAATGTCTTTCGGTGAAGTGAAAGCTCCACAAGCGAAGATCCCAGGTACTGTAGTTTGAACAGGGTTAAAAAGATCAGTTTTAGCAAAATTATGATCATTTAATTCAATACCAAACTTTTCAGCAAGATATTTTGTGTCATTAGGGGGACTTAACCCCACAGCTAATACTACCATATGATAATCTTCTTCAACTACTTTACCCTCCTCATTTTCATAAGATATTCTCAAATCTTTAGTTTCAGGGACTTCTGTTATCGAAGAAATACGACTTCTTATATATTGCACTCCATATTCTTCTTGCGCTCTTATAATATATTTATCAAAATCTTTACCATATGCCCTAACATCCATACTAAAAATTGTAGGCTTTATTTGATGCATATGTTCATGTGCAATTACTGCCTCTTTTGCTGTGTACATACAACAAACAGAAGAACAATAAGGTTTTCCATTACCGGTATAATCACGAGAACCGATACATTGGAGAAATGCAACTTTTTCTGGAATATCTCCATCAGAAGGACGTAAAACCTTTCCTGTGTACGGGCCACTCGCACTTAAAATTCGTTCAAATTCAATACTAGTTACAACATTTTTATATTTTCCATAACCATAGAGATTAGCTTCAGGTGGAATATATTCATCAAAACCAGGTGCCAATACGATTGCACCCACTTTAATTTCAACTTCTTCATCAGTTCGATCATATTCAACCGCTTTAGCTTTACAAACACCTTGACAAATTCCACATCCGATACAATATTCTTTATTAATTGCATATACGAGTGGAACTGCCTGCGGATACTTAACTGAGGTTGCTGAATATTTTGCCAAACCTTCATTAAAAATATCGATTGCTTCAACAGGACATTCGCGACCACAGACTCCACAGCCAGTGCATTTATCTGGATTGATAAATAAACTTCTTTTCAATATTTTAACTGTAAAATTTCCCGCTTCTCCACTGACTTCTTCAATTTTGCAATTAATGCTTAAATCTATATTCTGATGACGTCCGGTTTCAACTAATTTAGGACTAACTATGCACATAGCACAATCATTTGTTGGAAATGTTTTATCTAATTGGGCCATGACTCCACCTATGCTAGTAGAAGATTCAATTAAATAAACTTTATAGCCTGAATCTGCTAAATCTAACGCTGCTTGAGAACCACCAATACCAGCGCCTACAACCATAACAGCTCCTACATTTTCCATAATATTATCCTCCTAAATTCGAATAAAAATAGGTGTATTTTCAATAATTTCTCCGAAGTCTACTTCACTTCGAGCTTTTAATACTAACATATGCTCTAAGACTATACTAGGATCAATATCTAATTCCTTTGCTATATCTTTGACGGATTTAGAATATTTTTCTAAAGCTAATAAAATGCGATGGCGTTCAAATTCATCTTTTATTGCTTGATTCATTAATTCATCAAATTTTTCTTGTGGATATTTTTCACCATACACATTTGCTTCTTCGGTAATTTTTCGTTCTCTCCCTACTAATGCTCTCATTCTACTACTTGAAGCTGCCATTTTAATAGCTTTCAACTTATCAAGTAAATTATTATCAGGATTATCTCCGCTAAGAGGAGATGGACCAATTTCCTTTATGTCATTAACAAATTTTTTAACAATCTCACTAAATCTTTGCCCTTCTGATGCAGAAACCCAATCTAATCGAATTCTGTTTTCTAATCCAATAAGACTGAGAAATTTTTTAGTCATTTCGAATTTTCTTACTGCTTCGTAATTTCCTTCCAAATAATGACAATCACCAATATGGCATCCCATAACATAAACTCCATCTAATCCTAATTCAAGAGCTTGAAGAATAAATTTGGGTTCAATTCTACCACTACACATTACTCTTATAACTCTCATATTTGGCGGATATTGTATTCTACTTACTCCAGCTAAGTCAGCTCCTGCATAAGAGCACCAATTACATAAAAATCCTAGAAGTTTCGGTTCAAAACTCATTATTATTGACCTCCACATGCATAAATTTCAGATAATATTTGTTCATTTGTAAAATGTCTTATAACTATAGCTTGATTAGTACAAGTTGCGCCACATACTCCACATCCTTTACATAATGCTTCAATGATTTCAATCTCATCATCCTCATTCTTTATAATAGCGTGAAAGGGGCATACTTTTATACATACTTCACATCCCGTGCATAAATTTTTATTAAATTCAGGTAGATTTGATGTAGCTCCTTCAACTTCAATTTCTTTATGAGACAAAATAGTACTTGCTCTTGATGCAGCAGAATAACCTTGAGTAATAGATTCCGCAATATCCACAGGCCATTTTGCAGTTCCTCCAATATAAATTCCATCAGTAGCAAAATCACTAGGTCTCAGTTTCACATGCGCTTCTAAGAAAAACCCATTTGCCTCCGTTGGAACTTTTAACATTTGAGCAAGTTCTTTATTATCTGCGTTTGCAACTAATGGAGTAGAAAGAACCAAAAGATCATAAGGAATCACCATTTCAGACCCAATATATTCGTTGTATACTTTAATATTATTTTCTTCTACTATTGGCATCTTTTCAACATCATATTTAACAAACACAATTCCTTTTTCTCTTGCCTTTCTATAATATTCCTCATATTCAGTTCCAGGAGTATATAAATCTCTGAATAATATCGTTATATGAGTATTTGAATTCATCTCTTTTATAATAAGCGCGTTTTTTATAGCACTCATACAACAAACACTTGAACAATAAGGACGATCATCATTACGAGAACCCACACATTGGATCATAACAATATCTTTAGCGGAGATTTCATTGTTTTTTAGTTTTGCTTCTAATTCAAGTTGACTAATACGCTTTTTCCCATCATAACTAAACAAGCCTACTGGATCTAAATTAGAAGAACCAACAGCTACTATAATAGCTCCAACATCTAAATTTTTTGAATTACCATTTTGATCTATTTCTATTTCAAAATTACCAACAAACCCATCAATACTCTTTACTTTTGATGAAGTTAAAATTTCTAGATTCTTTGCATTTTGAACATTTGAAATAATTTTTCCCACAAATTCTGAAGCCTCAATATCATAAGGATATAATTTGTAGAGTGAATTCAGTCTTCCTCCTAATTTATCATCCTTCTCAACTAAATATGTTTTAAATCCTTGGTTACTTAAACTAAGAGCTGCACTCATTCCTGCAACTCCACCTCCAATAATTAAAGCTGAAGGATTAATTTTAATATTGATCATATCAAGAGGTTCAAGTTTTTCTGCTTTTGCGACTCCCATTCTTACAAGATCCATTGCCTTCTGGTATGCACCTTCAGGATCCTTCATATGAACCCATGTACATTGATCTCGAATGTTGACAAAATTAAATAAATATTGATTTAGACCCGCTTCAGATATACATTCACGGAATAAGGGTTCATGAGTTCTAGGAGTACAAGATGCTACAACAACTCTATTTAAGTTGTATTCTTTAACAGCATTTTTAATACTAGACAAACCGGTTTCAGAACATGTATATAAATTATCTTCACTATGTGCTACATTAGGAAGAGTACTCGCATAATCAGCTAATTTTTTACAATCAATTAAACCTCCTATATTCGAACCGCAGTGGCATATAAATACTCCAACCCTAACTTGTTCTTTATCTGTAATTTCTTTTGACATTTTACTTCAACCTCCTCTAATTATTTCAGCAGCTCTTGCGGCTGCACCACTTGCTTCGGCTACAGATCGAGGAATGTCCATTGGCTCGTGTACACAACCACAAGTGAATACTCCTTCTTTGCTTGTTTCTATAGGAATGAATGGAGTAGTTTTTATAAAGCTATATTTGTTTAGCTCAATACCTAAGGTAGATGCTAACTCTTTAATTCCTACCGGTGGAATAATACAAGTAGCTAACACAACCATATCAAACTTCATTTCATTAATCTTTCCCGTGTCTAAATCTTCATAAACGATAATAGGATTTTCTTTTTGATCAATTTTAATTTCAGCAATTTTACTTTTAATATAATTAATGTTATAGTCAGAAGCACCCCTTCTGAGAAAGGATTGAAATCCTTTACCTCCTGCTCTCATATCTATATAAAATACATATGATTGTAATTCATTATCATGTTCATAGGCAATCATAGCCTCCTTTGTTGTATACATACAACAAATAGATGAACAATATTTTTCAACTTTATCTGACCTTGAACCTATACATTGTAGGAATGCTATCTTCTTTGGAGTTTCTCCATCAGACAATCTTTTAATATGGCCTCCTTGAGGCCCTGATGCACTTTCTAACCGCTCGAATTCTAAAGCTGAAACCACATTTCTAAACTTTCCATATCCATAATTCTTCAAAATTTCTTTATTAACATCTTCAATTAAGTTATAACCAGTAGCCACTATAATCGATCCAATATTTTCAAGTTTAATTTTTTTATCTTCTTGATCAAAATCAATTGCTTCTCTCTCACAAGTCTTTTCACAAATTCGGCATGCATTTTTTGTAAACCATAAGCATTTTTCTTTATCAATAGTCATTATTGCAGGAACTCCTTGAAGATAATACATATATATAGCTCTTCTTTTTCTTAATTCTCGATCAAACTCATCATCTACCCGCATTGGACACTTTTCTGCACATAACCCGCAATTGATACATTCATCTTCTTTAACATATCGAGCACGTTTTAAGATCTCTACTGTGAAATTTCCAGCATGACCTTCTACATTCTGAACTTCAGAAAAAGAATGGAGAGTTATATTTGGATGTCTATAGCATTCTGATAACTTTGGTGCTAATATACAGATTGAGCAATCGTTTGTAGGAAATGTTTTATCTAACTGCGCCATCCTTCCACCGATCGAAGGTTTTTTTTCTACCATATCCACATGAATTCCCATATCTGCTAAATCCAATGCTGCTTGAATTCCCGCTATACCACCACCTATGACTAAAGCGCTTTTTGAGGATTCCGTCAAATTTTTTCCTCCTAATTTTATTTTTTAATTAATAAAAGTTAAATTTCAAATCCAAGACTCTCAAAAAGAGTATTTGGCTTGATTCTATGAAAATTAAATCCTAGTTCTTCTGGCTTAAAGCCAAAAGCTAAAGCAACTAATTCAGATAAATAAAAAATTGGAATATTATAGTCAGTATTATTTAATTTATTCAGCTCTTTCTGATTAAATTCATATTGTTGATAACATGCAGGACATACCACTACAATACAATTAGCTCCTGCTTGTTGTATAGCCTTCAACTTATTACCAATCATTAAGAGAGATAAATCTTTATCAGACTTTTCTACAGGATTACCACAACATTCCATTTTTAAGTCATAATCTACAGATTCAGCTCCTAAAGTCTTAATAATTTCGTCAATCGTGATTGGTTCGAATGGATCATCCCATTCTATTATCTCAGATGGTCTTAAATAATGACAACCATAATGAACTGCAACTTTAAAACCTTCTAAGGGTTTCTCTATTTTTTCTTTTAAATTCTCTAAATTTTCGTATAGTACCTGAGCGAAATGTTTTACTTCTGTTTTTCCCTCATAAACTTTTCCAATTTTTTGTAAATATCGATTAACTTCTTTCTTTATCGTAAGATCTTTATTTATGAAATAATTAACCCCCTTAAGGGTCTCTACACATCCAGAACAAAAGGAAATCACACCACCATTATTATTACATAAACTTAAATTCCTGGCGCCTAAAGCTAGCCAAGTATTATGATCTATCTGTTCTATACCAGTTGGATCGGGACAACAACTAAAACCATCAACATCATTTAATTTAATACCAAGTTTTTCAAACACTTTTCTAGATGATGCTTCTAAAAATGGCAATCTCGCAGGAATTACACATCCTAAAAATAAATCATAACTCATCTTTTCAACCCTCCTTTACCAAATTCTTCTTAAAATTAGTTTCTTGAAGTAATTTGTTTATTTCATCCAATGAAGCAGTTCTAACTTCAGGGAGTCCTAACTTATCTCGTCTTGTTAAGATAGCTTTAGAATATGGAATTGCAACACCAGTTTCTAACACTGCTTGAGCTTGAGCTAAAAATGCTTCAGGTGTTTTACCTTGTTCAAAACATCTATTCTTAATTAACGTAAAAATTTCTGTCAATTCCACCTTCTGTGGACATAATTCAACACATTTCTGACATGTAGAGCATAACCATGGATTTGGCTCTTGATTCTCTACTAATTTGTTTTGTAGTCCTAATATCGCTTCTTCAATTATTTTTCGAGGATTATAATTTCCACTTGTTAGCAATGCAACTGGACAACCCCCAGAACAAGTTGAACATTGATAACAATAACTTAATGAGGCATTATGTTTAAGAACCTCATTCCTAAACTCATAATTAATGACACTCATGTCAATACCTTTTTCTTCTATTATTTTGTTTTTTTAATTGTATAACTCTTATAAATTTTACAAAATTTCTTAATGATTTTCATTCAAATTTAGAAAATCTACCATAAATTAATAGTACTATTCTTAATTTTGTTAATATGCCCATTTAAAAAGTAACAAAAATGATAATGGAATATAATCTTATTCCAGATGTTTTTGGAGGTCAATATAAATAGGAATTTCTTCGTCTTTTTTCTTAATAACGACTTTCAGAAGCCCTCCTTCGATTGAACTACTCAGTGGTTTTATCTCTTCTCCTGGCTTTAATTTAACTTTTTCCCCTGTAGGATTTTTTGTTTTCGTGCTTAAACAAGTATGCTGCTCATTATAAAGATAACAATGAGAACAACAAAAACCGACTGGCATATATCCCACTATTGAGCACTTATCATAATTATCGCAATTACAATTATTACACATCTTTATTTGGAACCTCTTATTTGTATTCAATTTCTATTGTTTTGGCTCAATATGCTCTTTATCAGAAGCATAAAAAAACTATTGAAAAAATCATTTATTCATTTGGAATTATTAAGTTCTTTTCTACAGTCTTTTCCTTTATCACTTTATCAGGAACTATTTTTATTAAAGTTAATTTAGATTTCAAACAGGTAAGTTGTTCATCATATCCAACACACATCGAGCAACAGAAACCTGGAGAATTTATATAACCTACTATAGAGCATTTATCACTATTCTCACAATCGCAATTATTACACATTTTTCTTTCACAATTTATTTTTTTTATTGTGATTTTTTTATCACAATTTTCATTAATATTAATTTAGTTAATTTCATATTTAAATATGATCATTTTTTACCATTCACTACTATTTATCCTATCAGATTCGATAAAAAAGAACGATCCCATCACCTAAAAAGATCATAATTCAATAATCAGATAGTGACTCAAAATTCTATGATCAAGAATACTATATATTTATGAAAAATGATACTTAAAGTTGCAAATCTGACAAAATCTAAAAAAAAAGCTATAAAAAGTTACGAAACCAGACATAAGTATTAATGAAATGATCACAAACCTAAAATTGATCCAAAAATAAAAATTAAACTGATTAATATTTCTTTTTTTAATAATAAATCTTTGATTTGTAACCATTTTTAATAATCTCTTTCTCTGCGATTATTATAAACCCTTCTAATATATTTTTATTTATGAATTCAAAAAAATTTTTAAAATTCAAAATTTCTTTCAATTTTCAAAACAGATAATCGAAACACAAATAATTTTGTTTTTTCGAAATTTTTCGAAAATAAGTGATAAATTATGATCTTTCAAAAACGATATATATTTTTCATTTCAAGTGTATTGTTTTCCAATTCTCTATTTATGAGGAATGATGAAACTTGATTGAAATATCTTTTTACATTTTCACCAGTTAAGGCAGAAACTTCAATATATTCGAGATTTAGAACTCCTGCAAGCTTTATAGCATCCTTTTGACTAACAATTCTTTTATTTACTAAATCAACTTTATTACCGACTAAATATCCCTTAATTTTAACTTTATCAGAGAAAAAGTTTCTAATATCATTATACCAATTTGAAATATCAGCAAAGGATTTCGCATTGCTTATATCAAAAACAAGCGTGAAAGCATTGGCACCCTCGTAAAATTGTCTTCTAATTGTTTCAAATTTTGTTTGCCCTCCAATATCCCATAATACTAATTCCAAAGGGATTTCATTAATATGGAATCTTTTTTGAGTGATATTTAATCCCATTGTGGGCACATAAGCTTTTAAAAAAATGTTATCTGTAAATCTTAGAATAGTAGAAGTCTTACCAACTGAAGGATCTCCCAGAATTACTACCTTAAATTTGTAGCTTACTGGTTCTTCTAACTCTTTTTTAGCTTCTGGAGTAGGCTCTATTTGGGGAGTATATTTACTTTTTGACCTTAAATATTTAATCGTTTCTTGTATATCATTATGTAGATTAATCACTTCATCAAAAATTATCCGATTTTCCGAGTTAAGATTTTGAAGTTCAATAATCCTTTTAATTCTTTTCTCAAAATAAGCGTCAATATAACTTAAATATCTGTAAAAAAGAAAGTCATCATGTTCCTGAAATGTAAAAACTATTGCTGCCCTTGAATAATTCCCTTTTTGAGAATTGTTAACCACCTCAAAATATTTTATTAGAATCTTAACTTTTAATTCAAAAATAGGGAATATTAACAATACTTCCGGTGTAAAAGCATTATCACCTGAAATTATCGAATTTGTTTTCATTTCTATAATATTTCTAACTCTCTCTGGTAAGTTAAAAGGATACCAAAAAAGAGATTGAGGATTTCCGTTATGTCCTAAATCAATATAAACAGTAGCTGGTATTATTTCTGAATTTATCATCGTATTATCTTGATTTTTCTATCTATGAATAATATTATAGATTTCAAATATATAATTGAGGGTATTATTTTAAAGGCGAGTTAAACTCATATCAATATCTTATTAAATCTTCTAGATGTAAAAAACTAATTAGAAAATCTAAAAACTTGAAAAAATAAGATAACCCCAGTTAATTATACCTCCAATTGTTAAAGCTAAACCTATTTCTAAAACGGAAATTTGAAGTGCAAATTTCCAATTAGTTTCGCGAGCTATAATTATTATAGTAGCAAAACAAGGAATATAAAGCATAGTAACTAAACTAAA
>JBHLNZ010000065.1:0-16483 GCA_048941015.1 Promethearchaeota archaeon
AGATTCAATTGAATCTTTATCGAAAATATCTAGTCTACAAAAAATTCTTAATGAACAACAAGAAGATGGTCTTTGGAATTTAAAATTATTACGTCCTGGCGGAGAAAAAGATATTAAACATTGGATAAGTTATTTAGTATGTAGAACATTTAAGAGATTTTTTAATTAATTTGACAGTAAATTGGAGTTTCTATAGAAAAAAGTAGAAAATTCAATAATCTAATTGCTCTGCCATATAAGGTTTTAATTTTTTAATAGCAATTATATAGAGCGGAATTAATGAGGCCTCCACAAAAATTGAAATAATAAATGGGACTTTGTGGCCAAGATAATCCCATGCGAAACCTCCAATTATTGGACCTATTATAGCCCCAACAAAGCTCATCCATTGGGAAATTCCAAAAATTTTTCCACGATGCCCTTTAGATATACGACTTATGATGTTTTGCAAAATTAGCCCTCCTGCCCATCCAAAACTAGAATCTAATAATAACATTATCGAAAACACAATTCCATTTGTACTATTAATAATTAACCATGTGATTAAAGAGCCAAATCCACTTACTATTGCCATACCTATCATTGGATTAATTTTATCCGCCAACTTTCCCATTTTTGGTGATAATAAAAGAGAAAAGATTTGACTTGGGAAATATATTAACATAACTATTACTGCATTATCAATCTTTAACTCTTCTATTAGATATACTTGAAAAAATGGAGGGCCTATAGTTTGATTAATATTACTCGTCATAAATGCTGTAATCAATACAATAAATCCAATGATAAAACCAAATGAGAACTTTGAAATTTTTTGATTACTTTGAGAAGATTTAATATGTTTTTTATCAGATTCTTTCATTTCAGATAAACTACTATTTCCACCAATGTGATTCTCATAGGTTAAATGTTCATCTACTTGACGATTAAATATTATACCAGCATAAATATTTGAAGCTGTAAATAAGATTAGAGGAGAATAAACTATAAATCGATTTTCTGGTATAAAGACATTTGCTAAACCGAAAATTATGAAACTTAAAATCGAGCCAACTAGATTGCCTTTTCCAAGCATTCCCCCTTGTTTTCCAAATGCTGATGATCTATATGATTTATGAGATTTTTCTGACATTAAAGCATATAAAGGACTCCAAAAAAATCCTACAAAAAATCCTAAAATAAATAAACCTGTCGTAAATATCGGTAATGATGCAATCAGAATACCTAAATACATTACAAAATATGAAGCACCTCTGCCAAAACTTCCAATAAGAACGAGAAGTTTTTTTGAAACACGATCGGTTAAAAAACCTACCAGTGGAGAGCTAAGTAACCCCCCAAAAGTCTGAAATGCAAAAGCCAATCCTAATTCCGTACCACTTACTCCTAAAATTTGCCATGATACATAGGGGATTAAAAACCAAAAGAAGAAAAATCCTAGAGAATTCCAAAAAACTATTCTTATCATAGGTACAAAATCAGGAGTTATTTTATCGTCTCTTAATTTTGTCTTATTTCGTCTAAACATCTTTTAAAGGTTTGAAATCTATATAAAATGAAAAGTTCTAAATCAAAAAAACTTAATTAAATTTTCTCAAAGGATATTCTTTCTTTTAAAAATCATACTTTATGAAATAAATGGATAAACCTTAATTTTTTAAGAAGATTTTACTTACTGTAATTCATTATTTCAAAAAAAAATATACGTAATATTCAAAAAAATGTTAACTCCAGAACATGTTAAAGAAGTTTTAAAGCAAAATACTATAAATCTACGTTTTCACGCTCGCGGAGGTCAAGGCGGAGTAACTGCATCAAATCTATGCGTTGAAGCGTTTTATGGTTATGGAATCTGCCAACCAAGATTTGGAGCAGAGAGAATGGGAAGTCCTACTGAAAGCTATGTTAGATTATCAGCGAATGAAGAATTAATAAGATCTAACGAACAGGTATATGCACCACATTTCGTTGCTGTTTTAGATCCTTCACTTTTGGGAGAAATTGACGTTACTTCAGGATTAGCGAAAGGTGGATGGCTTATTGTAAATACTTCATTAGATCAAGTCTCTATTCAGACTGCCGTAGGTAGGAAAGATATCAATATTGCAACTATTGATGCTACTCGAATAGCTTTAGACGTTTTAGGAAGAAATATAACTAATACTATTATATTAGGAGCATTAATTAGAGTTTCTCACCTTTTCACTTTAGAGGAGTTATCTGATGCTATAATGAGAAGATTTAAAGGAGAGATTGCTGGTAAGAATATTGATGCAATTAAACAAGCAATAGAAGAGACTTGTATTTATGATATCGGTATTGAGCCAGACTTTACTATTGATACCAAAGTTCCATGGCATCAAGTCTTTCCTGGCTTACCTGGCTATAAAGAACTTGATAAAGCAGGAGTTTGGTATATGGATGAAAATGTTATAGAAATGGGGAGCAGTCAAGTAAATACTGGGTCATGGGGAGAGTGGGATATTATATGGGATGAGGAAAAGTGTACTGATTGCGCTCAATGTTGGTATATATGCCCTGATTTTGCTATTATTCGAGAAAAAGGAGAGGATGGCCTATGGCATATGAAAGGAATCGATTCCTATCATTGTAAGTCATGCCAAAACTGTCTAGAAGTTTGTCCAGTAGATGCTATAAGTAAAAGATTAAAACAAGGACCTGCAGCTTGTGCAGTTCCAGAAGATCAAGAAGGAGGTAATTAATTATGTCAATAGAACCAATGAAAATCTTTTTTAAAGAGATTAAAGAACCAATTGAAACTACAATGATTGGAAATTATGCCGTAGCAGGCGGTGTAACTCAAACTGATCCAGATGTAATCTGTGCATTCCCTATAACGCCTCAAACCCAATCGGTTGAGGGATTATCTGATGTAGTTCATCAAGGAAGATTGAAAGCAGCTTTTGTTAATGTTGAGTCTGAATTAGCTGCTATTAGTTATTCAACAGCAGCCTGTGCAGCAGGAGCAAGAGCATTTACAGCTACAGCTAGTCAAGGATATTTACTGATGACAGAAGCACTTCCCATGGCAGTAGGATGGAGATTGCCTTTAACAATGATGATTAGTGCAAGAGCTTTCAATTCACCAAATTTAAGTATATGGAATAGTTGGGAATATACACAAGTCAATTCTGAATTAGGTTGGAATATTCTTGTATCAGAAAATGTTCAAGAAACTTATGATGCTGCGATACTCTCAGTTATGGTTTCAGAAGAAAGTTTATTTCCAACTATATTTGTTCATGATGGATTTATTATTTCTCACTCCGTTCAAAAATTAACCTTGATTCCTGATGAAATTGTTAGAAGAATGACTCCAAAAAAGCCTAGACATACAATAAGTACTAACCATCCTGGTACCTGGGGCGGCATTGTTACACCCTCTTTTTTTATGGAAGGAAGAGCAAATTTAGAAGAAGCAAAAAAACCAGTACTGGGACAAATGACTAACGTTTTTAATAAATTCAAAAAAGAAACAGGTAGAGAATACAATTTAATAGAAACATATAATTTAGATAATTCTTCAAAAACAGCATTTTGCACAATGGGTTCTATGTGTGGAAATATTATTAGTTGGATGACTAAAAATAAGGATATTGGACTTATTAAAATGAGAGCCTACCGTCCTTTTCCATATGAAGAATTAAGAAAAATTGTTGAACAATATAACTTGGAAAAGTTAATTCTTTTAGAAAAGAGTGATTCGCTAAATGGAATGTTACCTCCATTTTCAATGTCTGTAGCTAGTGCACTTTATCCTCTTGGAACTCTTTTTAGGAGTTTTATTGTCGGTTTAGGAGGGCGAGATGTAACTAGAGACGAGTTTGACATTGCAAAGAAAAAAATAGCAAAAGTGTCAGATATGAAAGGACAATTGTATTCATATCTTGGTCTACGAGAAACTAAAGAAAAAATTTATGGGGTGGATTAAAACATGTCAGAAAGAAATGTAATTAATTATGAAGATATTCTAGCTAGAAAAGAAAAGTCCAACGTATTATTCTTTAATTATGATAATGAAGCATTCATGAATACAGGGATCCAAGAAAGTGGTGGAACTCCACCCTTCGCTTCTACCACTACTGGTCCGGCTGGTGAAAAAATCCCAGGAAAAATAGGTGTAAAACAAGATTTAGTAACTCCTTTTGCTTTTTTTGGAACTAAAAAGCTCTTTTTAGCAACAGTAAATCCAGCTTATCCTACAGATTTTATGGGCAAAGTTGCTGATGCACTTAAATCTAATGGTTCTGCTTTTATACAAGCATACTCAGACTGCATGAGGGGTTGGCGTCATGGTGCTGAATCCGCTTTAGAAATATCAAAATTAGCGACTGATTGCGGATATTGGCCACTTTATACCGTAAGGGTAGAAGATGGTATGCCCAAGTTCACATATTTTAGAGGTTTAGACATTAATAAAGATAAATTCGTAGATTATTTGAAATCAATGGGTAAATTTCGCCATCTTTTTAAACCAAAATTTATGGAAAAAGAGATAGATCAAATAATTTACTTGACAGAACAAAGAAATGAAAAAATAAAGCGATTAGTTGACAAATTTGGATCTGACAAACCTATAGATTTCTATCGAATAAATCGTAAGAAATTAGAACCTCAAAATCATCTACAACCGGGACATGGGCTTTGTCCAGGATGCGGAGCAGGAATGGTTTTAAATCAACTAGCAACTGCCGCTCAAGCAGTTGGTGGGAATAACGTAATTTATGTAAACAATACGAGTTGTTCAGAAGTTTCCACTTCAAAAGACTATGTGACCTCTTGGAATGTCCCATGGGTTCATCATTTATTCGAATCAGGCGCTACAGTTGCAGAAGCAATAAGCACTGCTTATAAAATTATGAAATCAAAAGGCGAATTTGATGGTGAGATTCCATATGTTATTCATATTGGGGGCGACGGCTCAACATATGATATTGGCTTTCAATTCTTAAAATCTGCCTTAATAAGGACAAGTTCATTTGTAGAAATGAATGAATATCTCAAACAGCATTAAATAAATTCTACTTATTCTTTTCTTTTATTAATAAATCTGTTTTTTAAATTAAAACCTTAAATACTTCAAAATTTTTGACCTTAGATTTAAAAGTTTATTTATTTTAATTTTTCCATAATTATCACTTTAGTGAATTGAAGAATTTATGAGAAAAAAAAGCAAAATATTAGTAATTTCTCTTGTAATACTAATAGCTAGTAGTATCTCTATTACTTTCGGAATTCTAATTTACTTTAATAAACCTTCAGCGAGATTTGGCTATGGCATGGTTTATGATGAAAGCATTAATAAAGTCATACTATTTGGTGGTGGTTTTCAAGATAGTACGTCCTATACCTATTATGGTGATACATGGGTTTATAATCCTAGAACAAATTTATGGGCTGAAATTTTTCCCCAAGAGCATCCTACTGCAAGATCAAGTCATTCTATGGTCTACGACGCGATAAATCAGAAAATAATACTTTTTGGTGGAGTTGATTTAAATGATAATTGGTTGAATGACACATGGATCTTTGACTCTCAAACTAAAAAGTGGACTGAGGTATTTCCCGTAAACAGTCCCTCAATTAGAGGAAGTTCTTCTTGTTATTACGACCGTCAGGCTCAAAAGGTGATTCTTTTTGGAGGGTATCAAGAAGTGGGAGGGCATTTAAATGACACCTGGGTATATGATTATTTAACTAATAACTGGACAAATCTTAATCCTTCGATTAAACCAACAGGACGATATGGTGCTCCTATGGTATATGATCCAATAAATAAAAGGGGTCTTCTTTTTGGTGGTCGCACCACTATTATAACAGATGAAACGTGGGTTTTTTACTATTCTAACAATTCTTGGCTTGAGTTAACTTTGTCAGTTATGCCATCCAACAGATATTGGGAAGGTTTGGTTTATGATGAGACCGCTCAAAACGTGTTACTTTATGGAGGGCGTGTTTCTGGAGGAATTGGAGAAGCTTTGGATGAAACATGGTTATTCGATCCTTTTACCAATCAATGGAGTCAGACGTTTCCAAGCTCTAATCCTACAAGTAGATTTCATGTCTCACTTGTATATGATTCTGAGAAAGAAAATGTTATTCTCTTTGGAGGTTTTAGATTTCCAGATGTTTGTTTCGGTGATACATGGAATTATAATTATGATACTAATACTTGGAATAAATTAAAATAATAATTATAATCAATATATATCAAACAGTAAACATTTCCAAAAGGATTGGTAAATAGGTAATTTCTAATAATTTTTTAACATTTAATAATTATTACTATTATAATTAGGAAAAGAGGATCATCTTTGACTTTATCAAAACGAGAACGCGTCTTTAAAACTTTAGAGCTTGATGGAGAACCTGATAAGGTTCCTATACATTGTTTTGGTTTTGAACAAACAGGTATATCTTTTCAAGCTTTTAAAAACTCTGAAGAATGGGATAAAAATGAGAGTTATGTGATAAATAAATTTTCAAATGTGAAATATTATATAACAGAACAGCGATTTTGGAATGTAGATCTATGGGGGATGGATCCTTTTGGTGAAAATAAAATAAAAATTAGAAATAAAACAGCACCCCCAGAATATCCAGAGTGTCGCATTAATATAATGGATGGTCGGATTTATAAGAATGTTAAACAAGTAAATACTGGTTTAGAGTATTCTTGGTATGTTGATGGGTATTTTAAAAATCCAGAAATTTTAAATTCTTACTGGGATCGATATGGAAAACCAACAGAGCTAATTAATGATAGAATTAATTATTCTCCTCGAATATGGGAGAGTTTTGTTGAGGCAATTTCCCCATACTTTTATCCAATGGCTAATTTACCAATAAATCCTTCTGAAGCTTTAGTAGGTGGTACCACCTTTTTTCGATTTGCTTATTACATGAGAAAAAATCCTAAATTTATACATATGATTATGGATGAATATACAAAGGTTAATATAGAGATTATCAAACGATTAGATGAAGCTGGAGTCGATATAGTTACTTTTGGTGATGACCTGGGCTATAAAGAGAATCAATTTTTATCTTTGAAGAATTTTCGAGAGTTTATTCTTCCATACCATAAAAGAATATATCAAGCTTGCAAAAAAAGGGGAATTTTAATCGTTTTGCACTCTTGTGGTAAAATAGACCCCTTTTTACCAGACTTAGTCGATGCTGGACTTAATTGTATCCAATCTCTAGAAGCCACAGCAGGAGTTGATTTAAAAGGATTGAAACAATCCTTAGGGAATAAACTATGTTTTATGGGTGGATTAGACTCATCTGGAATTCTAACATATGGCACACCTAAAGATGTTAAAGAAAATGTGAAAAGTTGTATTAAAAACGCTGGTAAAGGTGGTGGATATTTTGTAGGACCTAGTCATGACATCTTAAACATTCCCTGGGAAAATATTCTAGCAATGAGAGCTGCAATTGAAAAGTATAGAAACTATCCCTTAAATTTTTGAAGTAAATTTATAGAACATTAAATGTAATTCTCTGACCCAACCTAACCATCACTTTGCGCTATTATATAACGTTCTGTTAATTTACTGAAACTGAATTAAAAAAATAAAACTATATATAAGAATACGAACAACTAAAAAAACACAATAAAAATATTAGGAAAAAAAGTGATTTATTAAATGAGTGAAACTGAATTAAATGTTGAATCAAGACATCGATGGTGGCGTTATGCTTCAAATGGTACATATCAAATAACTGCAACCGTTATTAGTGCCACACAAGCTCTCTATTTATACTTTTATTATAGACAAGTTATAGGTTTAAATACGGGCCTAATTATTCTAGCTTTATCGATTTTTACTGTTTATGATGCAATTAATGACCCAATAATAGGATTTTTAGTAGATCGAAATACTAGGTTAACAAAACGATGGGGTAGGCGCTTCCCATGGATAGTAATCGGAATTATTCCATGGACATTGGCACTTTATCTTATCTTTTCGGCTCCAACTTTGGATCCTTCAAATCAATTGCCTGTTTTTTTCTGGTTGCTATTCTCATTGGTTATTTTTGATACATTTGGGTCTTTGGTTGGGATTAATGTAAGTGCTCTTCGACCTGATTTATTTAGAACTGAAGATGAGCGTCGAAAATTAACTTGGTGGTGGACTCCTTTAGATATGGTTGCCCAAGCATTGGGATTTTTAATTCCGCCTCTATTCTTAGTTGCAGGGAACACTAGGACTAGTTTTGCGTTAATGGGGGCTATGATGGCAGTGATTTGTCTAATAAGCGCTGTATTATTCTTACCCGGAACAACAGAAGATAAAGTTGTAAAAGACAGATACTTTACAGGTCAATATGAATCTTTCAAATTTTTAACTGGATTTAAAGAAGTCCTGAAATCTAAAAGTTTCATGATCTTTTTCATAACACTCACTAGTTTCAATATTACCATTAATTTACTGATGGGTAATGCAGTATTCGTGAACAACTTTCTATTGCGGTATGCCCCAGGTGATGAATTCATCATATTTGTAATCTTTATGCTAGGTGCTTTTGTTTCATTTCCTTTCTGGATACTATACCTTAAACGAATAAATAACAATAAAAAAGTTCTCGTAATGGGTGGTTTAGTTCTTTCTTTTGCTCTTTTCCCTTTAAGCTTTTTCCAAACTGAGATAGATTTATTCATAATGCTATTCATTCTCGGAATAGCAATGGGGAGTATGTGGGCATTTTTCTATACTATAATCCAGGCAAGTGTCGTAGATGATTTTGTTGCAAAAACTAGAAAAAATCAAAAAGGCATTCTTCTTGGAATGTCAACGCTCCTCGGTCGGCTAGTTGCTACTATTGATGAAGGGATATTAGCACTTGTAAATTTGGCTACTGGTTTTCCAGAAGGAGTAACAACTTATAGTGAATTAGTTACAAAAATTAATCTCTTAGGCGGTAATCTTGGTTTAGCATTATTAGGTTTGAGACTTCTTTTTGGTATTATTCCAAGTTTGATAATATTAGCTGGTACATTAATCTTTTGGAAATATTTTCCTCTAACTCAAGAAAAAGTCTTAGAAAACAAGAAGATTCTGGAAGAACTTGGATTTTAAATATTTTTTATTTTTTTTAAATAAATACCTAATCTTGGATCTGAAATATTTATAGGAGTGATATCAGTTATTTATTGAAGTATTTATCTTTAATATCTGGTACTTTTATTTGAGGAGTATTTTTTTTAATATATTCAAGGGATAATAATGTATCTTGTTTTGGCAATTCAAATACTATTGGCCCTTTAAAATTATTAGAATGAATTAACTCTAAAAATTCAGGAGGGAATTTCTTACCTGTACCTAAAGCACTATGATCAGAAATTTTATTGTTTTCATCATAGTCTTGTAGATGGATTTCGTTGGTGATATCCAAATAACTTTTTGTAATTTCCATTAAATCACACTCTCCTGAAAATCCTGCTAAGATATGTGCAGTGTCAATGCATAATTTTGTCTTTAATTCTTTAACTATTTTAAGAGTGGCTTCAAATGGGAATTCTAAATTCTCAATAGCAATTTTATTTCGATCTATTCCAGTTTTCTTAATGATTTCTTTAATGCTCTGGATTGAAAAATCGATAAACAGACTTGTTGCCAAAGGATATATCTCTGGATCCATTATAAAATCCATCGCATCTGCAATAAATTCGCCAGTTGGATGTAAAACAAATACTTCAATATCATCTTTTAATTCTATAAAAGAATTATATGCATCGACTATGGATTTTACACTTCCTTCACGAATAAATTTATTTGGACTAGCAAGCTCAATAGTTAAGTAAGGAAAATGTGCTGAATAGGTAATATCATATTTTTCTTTAATTTCAATTAACTTTTTAATCTCAGCATCAATTGTATGAATCGGAAAGATTTGAAATACATCTAAGCTAATCTCACAATGTCTAAAACCTGCTTTAGCAACTCCCTTTACAACATCAGAAAACTGGAAATCTGATAACCCTTCTAAACCTTTTTCTTTAAGAACTTCATTAATCATTAGTTCTAGTGTAAATGGGGAAATTCCAAACCTCATACGAAAACGTCAACTTATAGTCCTACTTTTATATAATTTCTTAAAAGGAACTTAATTTTTAAAGTTTGATTTCTTTTAATATTTAATTTTTCAATAAAAATTATTTATTATGAACTTATCAAAAAGAGAACGAGTTATTAGGACATTGGAACTTGATGATAACATAGATATGTTACCCATTCATTATTTGGGTTTCGAAAAAACCAGTATATCATATCAAAATTTTCTAAAAACAGAAGAATATAACAAACTATATACTTTCATTGAAAATAATTATTCAAGAGCAAAATATTGCTGGGCTGGAGATATTACCGATTTACGCTTTTTAAATGTTGATTGCTATTCGATGGATCCTTGGGGTCCGAAAAAGTTCAAAGAAAAAATTAAAAAGGCTCCTCCTGAATATCCTGAATGTTCAATTAGCACAATTGATGGGAGAATATGGAAGCTTGTCAAGCAAGTTGATACTGGTATAGCTTATTTATGGTATATCGATGGTTACTTTCGAAATCCCGAGACAGTACATTATTATTGGAATAAATATGGCAAACCCTCAGAGTTAATTAATGATAAACTTAATTACACACCCCAGATATGGGATGGATATGTAAAAAGCCTCGAAAAATATGTATATCCAATGGCTTTTGTACCCATTGCTATGCATGAATCATTATTTGAAGGAATGACAATGAGTCGCGTAGCATATTATATGCGTAAAAATCCTCAATTTATTCATGAACTTATGAATGAATATACTCAAACAAATTTAGAGACTTTAAAACGATTTGCTGAAGCTGGAGTCGACATCGTTTTTTTTTCTGATGATCTGGGATTTAAAGGGCGCTCAATCTTATCAATTGTCCACTTTAAAGAGTTTATCCTTCCTTATTATAAAAAATTATATCAAGCATGTAAGAAAAGGGGAATGTTTATTGTTCAACATTCTTGCGGATATATTGATAAAAATCTTCCATATATGGCGGATGCTGGACTTAATTGTATTCAAGCACTTGAACCTGCAGCGGGTGTTGATTTGGCTAACTTAAAAAATAATCTTGGTGATCATTTATGTTTTATGGGAGGTATTGATTCGAGTCGAATTTTGAATTTTGGAACACCTGCTGAGATTGAACAAGAAGTAAAAAGATGCGTTCAAGCAGCTGGTAATAGGGGCGGGTACTTTATAGGCCCTAGCCATAATATTTTAAATGCTCCATGGAAAAATCTTATAGCCCTTAAGAGTGCTATTAATAAATTTCGAAAATATCCTATAAATCTCGCTTAGGTTATTTTGATCGAATCTAAATGAACGCATTATTAAGGTATTAGAGTATAAAGAACATTATTATGAAATTATCATAGAAAATGTGTTATTTTTTAAAAATTCCAATTAAAGGTGATAAAGAGGGAATTTCAAGTTCGAATTGTATTAGATTTTCAGACATTTGATTTAGATCTAAAGTTTGCAGCTTCTGATTTAATCCATTATATATATCTATACTTTTTACATTTAAATTATATCTAATTGGATTAAATTGAATCCTTATTTTTTGATTTCTGCTATTTAGATTATAAGTAGTCAATACTCCTAATTTTTCATTTTCATCAACATGAAGATGAATATTTTGACTTATGCCATAAAATGTACCGCGTGTGAAAAATGATTTAAGTTTCTTATAAAGGATCATTGCCTTTTTCAAGGCTTTATATTTTCGATCATCTTTATTATTTAATCCGCCAATTCCTAAATGTCTTGCTAAAGAAGCATAAAACCAGAATTGTAGCATATTCAGATTGTCACTATTTTCGTTAATATGCAAATAGAGTGGAATAGAGTAAGCTAAGTTATATTCAAACAATTGATTAGTTCTACCAGACAATAAATCTTGCATTGGATTCCACATGCATTCAAATCCCCAATTTTCATCAAAACTATGAGGAAGATTATGCTGAAAATATAAAGGATGTCTTGGCTTTACACCTCTGTCATGAGCTTCTATGAGAATGTGAGGATATTCTTTCTTCACATTTTGAATTACTCTTAAAATATTTTCTGCATGTGTTTGTCTTCTCATTGGTACTTCATGTCCATGATTTTTGCTAAAACAGCCAATATTATCTGCCATAAACATTGAAAAGTCAGTAAAATCAAACATGAAAAAATCAATCCCTTCTTTGGCTAACTCTAAAATTCTCTGGGTTTTTTCTTTAACCCAATGTTCATTCGCACATACACAATATAGATTTATATAGGGATCTGCAACTAATTTTACTCCTTTTTTGGATCTTAAATAAAATTCATCAGGTTCATTTTGACCTTCAAAATTCATCATGAGATGCAGAGCAAGCTTTAAACCATACTTATTATGAATCGTATTCGAAAAATCTTTAAGGGATCCAAATCGCTTTTCATTCCATATTTCAGATCCAAGCCAAATATTCCAACCAGGATCTAAATACAAAGATTCGGCACCAATATCTCGAGCAATAGCAGCTTCATTATATAACTGCTCTAAAGTATAAACTTCAAATTCGGTACTATCAACAAAGAAACCTGTCTTTTCAGCAACCCAACCTAGATTATATAACTCATTCCAATGAACTGGCGGATTATAATCTTCCTTAAATTTATGACCATAGTCCTCAAGATGACTCCTATAAAGATAATATCCCTCTCTATAACCTCCCTCATAAACAGCATACCTTGAAAGCCCAAATGAATAACTTTCATGAGGTTCCAACATTGTACCTAACTCTGGATTACCTTCACATAGAGAAACGCCTCCGAATAAAATATATATATCTTCAGCACCCCTTCCAGGTAATGTGGTCGACATCCGTTGAAATCGAGAATATTCCATCTGAGACTGATTATACTTGCATACAAGTAAGCCTCCTCTCGAATCTCCCCATAGCCACCCTTCAGAGCAGAATCCTGGCATCTCTGCTTCTTTGGCAACCCAAGCTCCGAACAAAATATCATTAGCGTTATAATTCTCCTTTCTTCGATCAACTCCATATCCAAAATATCTTCGAGTTGGAATGGAGGTTAGAGTAAACTCGTCTAAATGTTCATTCCAACCAAAATATTGCTTAAATAAAGCCTTTTTAAAACCAAAATTAATTAATCCAAATCTAACTTTTTTATTTCCCTGATTAGTAAGTGTGATCTTTTCATCTAACCACTTACAATTATTTTCAAGTTTGAACTCATGAATAATTGAGACGTTAGTATCTTCAAAACTTCCTTCTATAATTAAAGAATCCCTTCCTATCATTCGAATTTCTCTCGATGATAACTCTTTAGCCTTATATTCTGATCCTAAGTGATCAAGATAAATGTACCGAGAACCTTTTTTACCTGAGGTTAAAATTTTATAATGGTAATCTTCATCAGCATAAACCACATCATCAATTTTACTGTGAAGGATGTAATGAAACCCTTGATCATCACTGAATTGGATTTTTAATTCCCAAAATTGATTTTCTAAAATATAATTTGGCATTTTCTCTTCACAAAAGCTTCTTTAAAATAATAAAAATGTTCATTAATACATAATTTTATTCAGTATTAAAAGATAAATTTAAATTAACTTTTTGTATTTTCTTCTGGCGTGAAGAAAATTGATTAATGAACCATCAATTTTACGTGCTTTTTATCTGATTTGTTAAAATTTCACTCATCATCCTTTTTGAAATAACAATTCATTAAAAAAAGGGAAATGCTTAAAATAAAAAAAGTTGAATAGTATTAATTAAAAATTTTAAAATAATTTGTTCGAGATGATTTTAAGTGAATGAAGAAATAAAATTAGAAGGAGATACTGAAGCTCAATCAAACAGGCATTCAAAAAAAACATATCTATCTTTTAGTATGTATCAACTCTCATGGACAATCATAGTTTCAACCTACAATTTATTCTTGTTTTATTATTATCATACCGTAATAGGTCTTGAAGCATGGGTAATCTTTCTTGCTACTGTATTTACAACTATATGGGCCTCTCTTAATGATCCCCTAATTGGATATATAACTGATAGAAATTTTAAGTGGACTAGGAGATGGGGAAGGCGCTTTCCATGGATTGTTCTAGGTGCATTACCATTTTGTTTTTCAATAATTCTAATTTTTTCAGCTCCAGACGCTAGTATAAATCCATGGCCTGCGTTCTTTTGGTTTATTTTCTCCCAATTTATATTTGAACTCTTTATAACTCTTGCTGATGTAAATATAGGTATGCTTCGAGTCGATAAATTTCGTACAGAGAAAGAGCGTAGGATATACTCGGGTTATTTCGGCCCATTGGATATGATAGCACAAGTATTTGGTATGACTATTCCTCCTTTGTTAATTATTCCTGCTCTAGGATCTTCTTCATATACATTAATGGCAATACTAGTTGCTGTTATTGCTTTTATTTTCACATTACTTTTTATCCCAAGTGCTCGAGAAGATAAAATAATCATAGATAGATATTTTTCTAGAGATTATGAAAGAATCTCCTTTTTTAAAGGTTTAGGAGCAGTGCTGAAACAAAAAAGCTTTTTAGGATTTTGGATTATATATTCTACTTTTCTAATAGCAACAACAATAATGACAGCTATGATTCCATATTTAGCCACGTTCCTATTACAAGTTGGACCTGATATTATAACGGTTTTATTTGCTATTTTCCTTACAGGAGCTTTAATTTCAGTCCCTATATGGCTAAAATTACTTAAGAGATTCAATAATAATAAAAAGGTTTATACAATGGGAGGATTTATTTTATCCGGTACTCTTATACCAGTAAGTTTATTTGTAGGCATTATCGATGTTGCTATCTATATGTTTATCATTGGTTTCGCTATGGGTAGCATATGGGCTATAGGGATACCTGTTATACAAGCAAATGTCCAAGATGATTTTGTAGTCCGTACAGGAAAAAATCAAAAAGGAGTGCTAGTGGGTGTCGGGGCCTTACTTTCAATTTTCACTGCTTTCATTGATGAATTGGTTATAGCAATCGTATACGGTATTACTGGATTTCATGGAGGGATAAAAGATTATGCAGAATTAGTAGCAACTGTAGCGAACGTAGATTTAGTTCTCTGGGGTATTCGCTTCCTACTAGGTATTATTCCTATGTTGATAATGCTAATAGGAACCATCATATTTTGGAGAATATACCCTCTCACACAAGATAAAGTTTTAGCGAATAAAGCTATGCTAAAAGAACTTGGCTTTTAAATCTATTTTTTTTAATTTATTAAAAATGAAGCATTTTACTCAAGATTCATAATTTTAAAGGGTATTTTCCATATTTTTTATTGGCTGAAATCATTGCAAAAATATTTTCCAATTTACAGGAATTGGTAATATCTGTACATGGGCTTAAAATATATCCTCCGCCTTCACCAGCATTCTTAATACAACTTCTTACTGCTTCATCAACTTCATTAATAGTTCCAAATGGCAATAATTGAGAAACATCAATATTTCCTATTAAACATACTTTATCTCCATATTTTTCCTTTAAATGCTTCAAATCCATGCCAGCCATTGGTTCTAATGCCTCAATTCCATGAAATCCTGCTTCAATTAATCCATCAAAATATGGTTCAGTAAAACCATCAGAATGAAATATAACATATTTTCCCGCTTTAATAATTGGATGTAGAATTTGCTTATAAGCAGGTATAATTAGTTCTTTATGATATTTTGGATTTATCATTGTTGTATTTTTTAAAGCTGAATCGTCGCACAAAAAGAATACTTCAAAATCTGTTTCTGCCCACAATTTTGATGCATTAACAGCAATTTTAGTTCTTAGATCAATATATCTCTTAATCTTACTTCTTTTCTTCCTTATTAATTTAATTATCAATCCTAATCCAAGACCTTCCCAGATAGGTTCTAAAATTGGGTGTAAATGAGCACAAAATAGAAAATCATCTATAGGGAATCTTTTAAGTTTTTTATTGATTTTCACAGCAAAATCTATATTTTCTTCCCATTCAATATTAAAATAAGTATTATAAAAAAAGTCTGCCATTTCTTCATTCTTTATATAATTCGTTAAATACCAAGAAATGTCAGACTCAAATGAAAGATTCTTCATTGAAATTCTTCCATCAATATCAATATATTTATTAGAGTCTTCTAACTTAGGTAAAGGATGACTTTTTAAGTAACTCTGAGGGATTCTTACAGGAAAACCATCAAATCCCCAAGAAGAATCAAATCCTAACTTCTTATAATGATTAAAATCTAAGAAGTAAAATACATATTTTCTATCCTTCTTAAAATCAGTTCCCCAATATTTTAATAGTTCTTTCCGGAAACTAGGCATAATATCTTGACAAAAAAGTGGAACTCGGTCAGGTTCCTCATGATTAATTGCTTTTAGTATCCGTTCTC
>JBHLNZ010000066.1:0-15834 GCA_048941015.1 Promethearchaeota archaeon
AGAAGATGAGTTTGTATATATCGAGGATTTAATTAATACAACTAAATTATATGCTTTAACCGCTTTGAATTATTTAATATAATTCTCTCTTACTTCTTATTGATTTTTTTTTTAAAAGCGCATTCTTTATATACCGCAATCACAGAACAGAGAATTTTTTTTGTAAAAAAGGTGATTGATTTTATATAATAATATTGCAGAAAATTATGTATAAGAAAATAATATTGGTGATAAAAATTAAAAAAAAGGTTCAAATAGGAACATGTGAAATCTATGGGAAAGAATATGACAAAAATATGAGAGGTTCTCGTTCTCAGGGTGAGAAATTAACCTGTTCTATTGAATGTGAGACTAAATACAATAGAGAACATCAAAATACACAACAAAATGCAAAATGAAGAATATTTTGCAAAAAAAATGGAAATATTTATTTCTCAGTGCCGTTGTTTGTTCATTGTTTTGCGGTTTAATCGCAGTTGCAGCCTATGTTAATTACCTCGTTTCGTTCGGGGTTTCCCTCTCAGATACTGAAAAATTGCAGAAAGGTATGAGTATCCCCCTTGCTTTTATTTTTGGCTTCCTTGCCCCTTATCTGGCAGCAATTATACAAAAAATTCCTAAATATCTCTAGGTATTTCAACGTATCAACAGAACATCGCAGGGTGCTTTCTCAAACACTTTCTTTGCTATTGAACCAGAAAAAAATTCTTCAATCTTTTCTAGAGTTGAGTGAACCCCCTTAAACCCTAATACAACTAGATCAAAACCTTCTTCTTTTACCATACGAGTAATATAATCATCAGCATCTTCATCCATTACTAATCTCACTTCAATATCTAATCCATACTCCGCAAATAATCGCTCTGTTTCCTCAATAACTTCTCTTCCTTTAACTTCATATTCTTCACGAATACGTTGATAATCTTGTGGAGGTATTTCATATGTTCTAGTAGTAACAAAAGGATATCCTAAGTCTAAACCCGAAGGTATCGCATGATGTTCAACCGAATGAAATGCCACGACTTGTGCATCATTCAATTTCGTAAGTTCAATAACTTTTTGCGCTGCTCGAAGCGAATAATCTGATCCATCTGTTCCAAGTAGAATTTTTTTATACATATTTAATCATCTCTTTTGTTTTAATTATGAAGTATCAACTTACGATTATAAGGATGATCTCTAAAAAATATTAATAAAAGCTATTCTAAAGTTTATTCGATTAACTTAAGGGGTCATCTTTTTTACATTTTTTAAATTTTATCTCAAAAATAATGAAACTTCAAAAAAAGAGTATAATAAAAGAAATTTTTAATCATTCTTCTTCGGCAGTTTCTTTGCCAAGTAATCTTACCACAGCATCAGCCAATTTATTTTGACTTCGACTCATGATGCCTTTAATTTTTCCTTCTTTTCCCAACACTCTAAGCATAATTCCGTTCCAAACTGAAGAAGGATCTCCTTTAATTTTTTTAAACCTGTCTCGAAATACTTTCACATCAATATTTTTATAATCCTTCGCAGCTTCAGTACACTTAAAGCATAAGATACATTTATCTTTATCTACAACTATCTCTGTCCCGTCTCGAGACATAGCTCCAACAGAACATTCATCCGCATATGCATCTAACACTTTGGTATCCTTTTCACTAGAAGTAATAGTGATCGAACCTTCTACAACTTTCCGAACTTTTTTCCCATTCTCTAATTCTCTAACTTCCTCTTCAAATTCTGGCAAAGAGCCATTCTCTACTAAAAGTACTTTCTTCTCACCGTTAATGAATAATTCTAATGTATACCCAGGACATATCCAAGTACAACTACCACACCAAATACACTTTTCCGTGTCAACAACTATTTTCTTATCAGATTCAATGCCCATTTCTTCTGGCGTCCCAATAGCTGTTTTTTTTAAAGGTTCATCATAAATAGATATTGTAACTGGGCAAACTCTATGACAAAAACCACATTGAATGCATTTATCTTCATGATAGCGCAATATCATCTCATGATTAAGCATTTTATATACATAATCTGTGGTATTTTCATCAACTTGAATTGATTTTTTTGCTGGTAACGACAATTTAACTCACTTTTTTTTGTATAAAATTATTTTTTTTAATTATTATTAAAATTTATGTTCTTTCTAATTCCATCTCCCTGATTGCTTTTCCAGATCTGAATGGAACATCATCGACGCTTTCTCCTGCCGTATATTTAAATATTTCCTTAAATGCTTCATTTAATGACTGAAAGTATAGAGATAATGGTAAATGTTGTGGACAATTATTATCACAATTCCCACATTCAACACATCGATCTGCTACATGAGCTATACGAGTAAGTTGATATGTTTCTTTATTAATTACTTTATCTTTTCTTTTCTGCTGAAGTATACAATCTACACAATAACAAACGGGACATCCCCTAATACACATTCCACACATTGTGCATGCTTGAAGGCGTTCAAGCTTTTCTGTTTGAGAAAGTTTATCCCATTCTTCTAAATCTTTGGCTCTTTTCTCAATTGCTTTTTGCTTTATTGCCTTTACCATATCATCTTGTTTAGTTTTGATATCATTAGGAAGGCTTTTTTTAGCTATACCCGATTTTTCTAATAAATCATTTCCTTTATCAGAATAAACCTTTAAGATTATTTCATCAGAATTGATAGGAATTGCTAAGTCACTAATACCTAAGTCAGCTACCACTGGAATTTTTCTCAGACATCGAGAACAGTTTTCAGCTATATCTAAACTTACCTCTTTAGTTTTACCATCCTTTAAAAGAAGGACTAATCCCTTATCACCAATTTTTTCCTTAACTACTTGTGTTAGATCAAGATCTTTTACTTTTTTCATTTCACGTGAGGCATTGATAATCATTCCCCGATCCTCAAACGCGATTATAAAAAGATTCTCTAGGTTTATCTGTTTTATCTTTACTAACTCAATAATCGCTCTGGTATCACATGGCCGAGCAATTAGTCCCACTTTTTCTTTTAATGCCCCATCAACAGATTTATGCAAATATTTAGCTGCAGAATCTGTTCTCGCATAACCATAAGAAATTAGGTTGGTTAGCGGAAAACCTGAAATATCTTCAGGTTTACTATATAATTTAGGAGTTACTGTAAAACGATCTTCTTCATTTGTTTTTTTATCAATTCTCGTTTCTGCTCCGATGATCTTATCAACAACTTTTTCTTTTAAAAGAGTTGCTAATAGCTTCGGAAAATCTTCTACTTTTATTAAGTAATCTGCTATTGCATCCATGTCTTTCCAACTCTCAATAATAAATTTTTTTCTTAAATGAATATAATATTAAATTTTCTTCCAATGAAGTTTTTTAAATATATTTTTTATAAATTTTTATTTATTTTTATGTGTTTTATGGTGCTCCCATTTCTTCAACTGAGCTCTCATTTTTTCAACTCAGTATCATTAGTTAACACATTAATTTTTAAGCTTTAGCTTTCGCTTTAGCTTCGTCTTTTTTTGGTGTGCCGCTTTTTGGTCTTAAAGGACTAGGACCTAATTCGCGAATTGTTTTATCAAATTCCGTTGCTTCTTTTTGAAATTTCTGACCTTCAGCTGCGGTACAGTACCCGAACTTCAATCTTTTTTCACTAAGCCCCATAGATTTTAATACTTCTTTAAGATATTCTACTTGACGATATGCAAAATAGTTACCCGTCTCATAATCGCATTCTTTTGGGTATCATCCAATAATCATAACGCCATCAGCACCTCGTCCGAAAGATCTCATTACTACATCGTCGCCTACTCTGCCTGTGCAAGGTACTAAAATAGTTCTTATCGATGATGGATATTGTGCGCGAATTGTTCCAGCCATATCAGCGGAACCATAACCTCATTTCCAACAGAGAAATGCAATAATCTTAATATCTTCTTTTTCTGCCATTTTTTTCCACCTCTTTACTCCTCGATTGGTAATAACTCGTCAATTAAAGCCATATATTGATCATCTCTATAATATGTTAGTTCTATTGCTTTCGAAGGACAAATCGCTGCACACGTTCCACATCCTCGGCATCGGATTAAATCAACGACAATATTTCCTTTTTCATTCACAGATATTGCTGTATATGGACAGGATTCAATACATTTATAACATTTCGCACATCTCTCATCTGAAGGGGTTGCACGTATTAATTCCATAGTATACTCTCCCTTACTCATTGGAATGCCAGCTGTAGATGCCGCTCCTTTTGCTTGACTTACTGCTTTATCAATTTCTTTCTGTCCTTGAGCAGAACCACAGATATATATTCCTGGAACCTTAGTACTAATAGGATCAAGTCGAGCGTGATATTCTTTTAAAAATCCATCAGGACTTTTTTCCATGTTTAATACTCGAGCAATCTCCACAGTTCCTTGAGAGGGTAAAGATGCTGGTGAAGTAACAATCATATGAACTTCCATAGTTACTACTGTATCAGTCCCAACAGGTTCAAATTGAACAATTAAATTCTTTGTTAAGGGATCTTCTTCTACCTTTCCCACAAGACCTTTAACGAATATTATTCCGGCATCCCTAGATCTCCTATAATATTCTTCGTAATCCTTGCCCGCACATCTCATATCAATGTAAGTACAGACAATTTGGGAATCAGGATACTCCGATTTTATTAGTTTTGAATTTTTTAAAGAGAGATTGCAGCAAATCACAGAACACCATGGATTTTTATTTATATCTCGACTGCCTACACAGTTTATGAATAATATTTTTGTTGGTCGTTTTCCATCAGAAGGTCGTTTTAAGTGTCCAAAAGTGGGGCCATTAGGAGCAATAATTCGTTCTAGCTGAATTTGATTGATTACATTATCATATTTTCCATAACCATAATCATCACCTTGATATAGGTCCCACCCGGTAGCAACAATTATTGTTCCCACTTCAATTTCTTCTTCTCTATCTTGAATACTAAAGTCTATCGCATCCTCTTCGCAAGAATCAACACAAGCAAAACATTCCACACAAGACTGCCGTGCGATATCGTAAATTGCGGGTACAGCTTGAGCAAATGCAATGTCAATACATTTTCTCGCCGAAAGATTCTCATCGAAATAATTTGGTAAATAAATCGGACATACTTCAGTACACGCACTACACCCAGTGCATTTAATTTCATCAACGAATCGTGTATGCCGTGTAACTTTCACTTTAAAATTTCCAATATACCCATCTACTTGAGTAACTTCACTTAGAGTCATAATCTCAATATTTGGATGGCGATTTGCCTCTAACATTTTAGGACCGAGAATTCATATCGAACAATCATCGGTTGGAAACGTACGGTCAAGTTGGGACATACGGCCTCCAATAGTGGTATTTTTTTCAACCAAATAGACTTTAAATCCGGCATCACCTAAATCAACAGCAGCTGTTAATCCTGCAATACCGCCTCCAACAACTAGAGCAGCACGCTTAACAGGTACAGTCTTGGTTGGTACATCCTCTAAAAGTCTTGCTCTAGAAATACCTGCTTTGATAAGTTCAACTGCTTTCTGAATCGCTTTTTCACGAACTTCAGGAGCTTGATGAACGAAACTACAATGTTCTCTGATGTTAACAAACTCCAAATATCTTGGAGGTAAACCTGCTTCGCTTAGAATAGCATGAAAGACTGGTTGATGTGTTTTAGGTGTACAAGCCGCGACAACAATTCTTTCAAGTTTACTTTCTTCAATTTGTTCTTTAATATATGAGCTTCCACCTTCAGTACACATACTTAAGTATTCGAATGCTTTAACCCCATCTAATTTATTGAGCTCTTCTACAATCCGTGGTACATCCAAAATTCCAGCAATGTTAATACCTCAGCGACACACAAATACGCCAACAATGGACTTTTTAGCTTCATTATTGTCCTTGGTCTGTTTTTCAGACAATATTTACACCTTTGATTATATATCCTCCTAATTAGTTAAGAGTTTTTTTATCTTATTCATTTAATCTATTGTAGGTTATACAATAATTTTATGATCTTGTAAATAGTTCTTCTTATTAAAGTTCAATTGTTATTTAATTTGATTTAGTGCTTTTTAAAATCGGATAATATATCATTATTTTTTAAATATCATCTCGACAAAATTTAAATAAATAAACTAGATTGACACTGTTATGATACGGAATTATTTCATTAGACAAATCCAGTTAACTTAGTAATTGAATTCTTACTATATTTTTGAAAATTTTATATATTTTAATTGGTTAATTTTTATCTAACAAATCTTAATCTCGATATATTTTTTATTTAAATCAGAAAAGGATCTTTATGGAAGAAAAAACAGAAAATGAGAATTTTCAAAAGACCAAACAAAAACTCTCTGACTTATTAAAAAGAAGACCACCCCAAGGACAGTTTCGAGACCAATTATTTTGGCTAGTTGATATAATACATGTTTGTAAGGCGAGTGGAAATCTATTCTTAATGCAAGAAGCTAAACTTATGGAAAAAGCTTTAAATAATCTCTCTGAATTCTTAAAGACAGGTGATACTCAAGTATTAAATGATGCAACTAAACACGTTGAACAATTTGCTCGTATTGTGAAAGCAATAGCCACTGGTGGTTTAGTTGAATTTAATGTATTTTTAAGTTATGCTACCAGAGACAATGATTTTTTCAGAATCGCGGAAACGGCTAGACGGTTGGAAGAATATCCTGAAATTACAAAGGTATTTTATTGGGAACAAGACAGTGGTCAAAATATAATCGAATATATGGAAGCAAATCTTGAAAGATCTAAGGTTTTTGTCCATTTCTGTTCTCAACATTCTAAAACTTCAAAATCGGTCAAACTAGAGCGGGAAGCTGCAATACAATTAAATCAAGAAGAAAGAATAAGAATTCTTCCAGTATTTGAAAATCCTTCTGATATCCCATTACTCATAAAACCCTACTTAGGTGTTGAATATAATCCTAACGATTTTGAGGGATTTATTGAAAATCTTTATAGAGAAATTTTACGGAAATAATATAAATTTTCTTTAGCATAAAAATAATTGAATTATTATGAATTCTTTTACTTTAGACCACGTCAATAATTTCGTTTTAAAAAAAAATCATTTAACTAACGATTCTAAAACTGAGAATATTCTTCAAATTGTAGAAGATTTATGCGGATTACACGCAACCGGTACTTTAGAACCTTATATTCAACTTTTTATAAGAAGTAATAATTTTGAAAAGCAAGATTTAAATCGAGAACTCTACGAGAAAAATTCTTTAGGAAGAATACGAGGAATGCGAAAGACTTTGTTTATAGAAGTGAAAGAAATGATACCAATCGTATATAATGCCGTTAAATATTTAACAGATAGTCTCGAAAAGAAGTACTTAGAATACCGAAATGTCTCAATAGAAGAATATAAAAAAATATCAACAGAAATCTTAAACTTATTAAACCAAAATGAAATGTCCACGTCTCAAATAAAGAAAACATTAAACTCTCAAAAGAATATCTCTGCAATTGTATCAGTAATGTGTGATAGAATGGAATTAATACGAGGAAGACCCTTAAAAAGTTGGAAGGATCGAAGACTCCTTTATGCTCCTTTTAAAAAATATTTTCCTAATATGGATCTTGGAAAATATACAGAAGAACAAGCTTTAGAACTTCTAATTCATAAGTATATTAAAACATATGGTCCATGTACAGAAAATGATATTGTTTGGTGGACTGGAATAACTAAAGGAAAAGTTAATAATGCTCTTCATAATTTAACAAGTAATATTCAAAAAGTTCACATCGAAACTCTGAACCATATATTCTATATAAACAATATTGATATCAACAAACTAAACAATAATATTTCAATACATCAGAGTCATGTTAACTTATTGCCAATTCTTGATCCTTATGTTATGGGATACAAAAATAGAGAGAGATATATTCAATCAAAGAACTATGGTTATATCTTTGATAGAAGTGGTAATGCAACATCTACTATTTTATTAAATGGAAGAATTATTGGTGTCTGGGATATTTTAGAGAAACCTTATCCTAAGATTAAGCTTCTTCTCTTTGATTTTGTAGAAAAACAAATATTAGAAAAGATAAAGAAAGAAGCTAAATGTATAGGAAGATTTATTATAGGGGACGATGTGCAAATAACAGAATGCGAAAGAATGCTTCCTTTATCTAAAAGAACAGCTGGAGGCTTTATGACACCTTTAAAGGATTCAGAGACTATGTAGTAAAAAGTGAGAATAAATTAACAATTTTAAATTATCTAAATAAAGAAAATTCAATAAAAAAGTAAAAGAAAATAAAAATTAGTTTTTTAACCTTGAGATTCTGCTATAATATCCCCAAATACCCTTTTAACTGCTTCGATTCTTGTCTCTTCCCCAATTTGTTCGTTCCAATTATTACGTACAATCGAAAAGCCAAAAATGGATAATTAATGGATATGAAAGTTATGCCTATATTTAGAATCTAATTCTTTATTTGGTAATTTCCTAAGTTCTGTTAGAATAAAAACTTTAAGGATAACTATGTTACATAAAAAGAAATAATTAAAATGTGATATGGTAATACTTCAAGAGATATAGTTTGACTTAGTTGATGATCCGATTGCGGAAAGATTTTAGTTTTCTCATTCATTAATTTCTTTTAGAAGGCCTATATTAGAACCTAAAAATCCATTTATACTTATTATTAATGATAATAGTATAAGATTATCTATTTTTATATTGTCTCTCATAATATTTTAAATACTCTTTAGTTATTACATTTTCTAACCACTTTGTATTAGAAATATACCATTCAACAGTCATTTTTAATCCCTTTTCAAAATCTACTTCAGGTTTCCAATGTAACTCTTTTGTTATTTTATCGTGATTCATTGCGTATCTTAAATCATGACCTGGTCTATCTTTTACAAATTTTATTAATGATTGGGGTTTATCTAAAAATTTTAATAACTTATCAACCAATTTAATATTAGCAATCTCTGAATCTCCTCCTATATTGTAAATCTCTCCAATTCTTCCTTCTATTAATACTTTTAGAATAGCTTTGCAATGATCTTCTACGTAAAGCCAATCTCTCACATTAATTCCTTTACCATAAACGGGTAAACTTTTGTTGTTCAAAGCATTGTTAATCATTAGGGGTATCAATTTTTCTGGGAATTGGAAAGGTCCATAGTTATTTGAACAACGAGTAATATTTACAGGAAGGTTAAAACTCTTGTAATATGACCTCACTAAAAGATCGGCAGAAGCTTTACTTGCAGAATAAGGACTATTCGGTGCTAATTGATGATTCTCGTCAAAAGGAGGATCAGTAAAGTTTAAAGATCCATAAACCTCGTCCGTAGATATTTGAAGATATTTCTTAATATTATTTTTTTTCGCAGAGTTTAATAAACTTATTGTCCCTGATATATTTGTATCACAAAACAAAGAAGGATTATTAATTGAACGATCAACATGGGATTCCGCAGCAAAATTTATGATATAATCTATATCGTTCTTGCGAATGATCTCATCAACAGCCTTAAAATCACATATATCCATTTTAATGAATTTGTATTGATTAGGGTGCTTTTCTTCAATATCTTTCAGATTTTCAGGATTTCCCGCATATGTTAATTTATCTACATTAATAACTTTAAAATCTACATTAGATTCGAATAGATATCTTATAAAATTACTTCCGATAAATCCCATCCCGCCAGTAACAAGACAGATTTTCATAATATCATTGACTCATTAAATTAATTTATTGCTATTAATATTGCTTCAATTTAATTTCCTAAAGCATATAAAATTATAATCAAAGGTTTTTCTTAACACTTATTAATGACTTAAAGGAATAATATTATCATTTTAACCATATTATTTCTTTTAATCAGTTGCTATGCACTTATATTAGCGCAAGTGATAATTTCTCCGATAATTAGGATACTTGTATTTCTGGTAAATTCCGTGGTCACTCCCACTTATATCATCTTTTAATTATAGTTGTTTTTAAAATGAGAATTTTTTTTTAAAGCTATTATTTTTGTTATTCTTATTCGTCGGAAATCCTTTTTAGGTACTTCCCATAATCTGTGTTTGATATGGTATCTGCGATCTTTTGCATATCTTGTCGAGTAATATATCCTTTATTATAAGCAATCTCTTCGATACATGCGATATATAGGCCTTGTCGTTTCTGTATTGTTCCCACAAAATTGGAAGCTTCAAGTAATCCATCATATGTTCCCGTGTCAAGCCAAGCGAATCCTCTTCCTAAGAGTTGTACTCGCAATTTCTCCTTTTTAAGGTATTCTTTAAGCAAATCAGTTATTTCAAGCTCCCCTCTTGGTGATGGTTCTAAACCCTTTGCAATATCTACAACCTCCTCGTCGCAAAAATAAAGCCCGGGAATGGCATAATTTGATTTTGGATTGTCTGGTTTCTCCTCCAAGGATATAACTTTTCCGTTTTTATCGAATTCAATAATCCCAAATTCTTCAGGATTATTAACATAATAACCAAAAATTACTGCTCCTTCTTTTAACGAGGATGCTTCGATTAATACAGGTGTGAAACCTTGACCAAAAAAAACATTATCACCAAGAATAAGAGCAACCTTTTCATCAGCAATAAATTTTTCGCCAACAATAAAAGAATCTGGCAGCCCACGAGGTTCAGATTGAATCTTATAAATAAATTTAAGACCCACCTTACTTCCGTCTCCCAGAATCATTTTGTAATAATTTATATGCTGTGGTGTTGAAATAATAAGAATTTCTCTAATACCAGCAAGCATTAGCACAGATAACGGGTAATAGATCATCGGTTTGTCATAAATAGGAATAAGATGTTTACTTATTGTTTGTGTAATCGGATAAAGCCTAGAGCCACTTCCTCCTGCTAAGATGATTCCTTTCATATTCCACCTTCTGATAAATTACAATTCCAGCTAATTTTTCACTTTTTATAGAAATTAAAGGTTTTATAACTTTTAAATTAGATTATGATTCATAATTTTTGACTCCATATTTTATTTTCTCTAATATGTTTGGTAAAATGATAATAGGGGATTTCCAACCAATTGAAGTTATATATCTGTAAACTCATTATGGAACTTGAATAGGAGAAGATCATTCCATCTTAAGAGTTTCTTGATTGATCAAAGTTTTTAAATTAGCTAAATCTAGATTATATAAAAAAGATTAAATGGTTTATAATTCTTGAAAAGTATTCAACCTTTTAAAAAGCCAATTTACATCACGAGACCATTATTACCACCAATCAAATTGGTTTATAAAAAGTTAAAAGAAATCTGGAATTCTAAATGGTTAACAAATATGGGAAACCAACATCAAGAATTAGAATCTGCATTAATGGAATATCTTAATGTTCCTTTTTTAAGCCTTTTTTGCAATGGAACATTAGCACTTCAAATAGCTTTTAAAGCACTTAAATTAAAGGGTGAAGTAATTACTACACCATTTACATTTCCTGCTACAGTGAATGCTTTATATCAAAATAATTTAGAACCTATTTATTGCGATATTAAATTTGATGATTTTAATTTAAATCCAGAAATGATTGAGGAATTAATTACATCAAAAACATCAGCAATATTACCTGTACATGTTTTTGGTAATCCTTGTAATATAGAACAAATTTCAAAAATTGCAGAAGATTGCAATTTGAAAGTAGTTTATGATGCTGCTCATTGTTTTGGTGTTAAATATAACAATAAAGGAATTGGAAATTATGGTGATATAAGCATGTTCAGTTTTCATGCTACTAAGATATTTCATACTCTAGAGGGAGGTTGCCTTACTTACAATAACCAAGAATTTAAACAACAATTATCTCTCTTAAAAAATTTCGGAATTAAAAACGAAGAAGAAGTAATTCTTCCGGGAACTAACGCTAAAATGAATGAGTTACAAGCAGCAATTGGACTCTTAAATCTAAACTTAGTTGAAATGGAAATTAAGAAGCGGAAGAATTTATCATCTATTTATCGAGAAAATCTAAAAAACATTGAAGGGATTAAATTTTTCGATGAAAAAAAAGATGTTAAGCATAATTATCAATATTTTCCAATATTAATTAATGAGAGTGAATTTAAAGTTAATAGAGATTATGTTTACGAGTTTTTAAAAAAATATAATATTTTCTCCCGGAAATATTTTTATCCATTATGCACTGACTATAGCTTTTCAAAAAAAGAAGAAGAATACAAAATTCCAAATGCGAGAAAAATTGTGAATCAAATTTTATGCTTACCATTATATGGTGAATTAACAGGTGAAAATGTTGTGAAAATTTGTGATATACTGTTATATTTACAAAACAATTCGAATTAAATTAAAATCGAATCTAAAAATTGGAAATAGAATAAAATGCCTATGAAACTTGGGATAATGCAACCGTATTATTGTCCATATATTGGCTATTGGCAGTTAATGAATGCAGTAGATGAATTTGTTGTATATGATAATATTAAATATACAAAAAGGGGATGGATTAACAGAAATCGTTTCTTACAAAATGGTAATGACGCTTTCTTTACTATTAACTTGAAAAAAGATTCAGATTTTCTAGACATAAAAGATAGGATAATATCTAATACATTCGATAAAAAAAAAATGCTTCATTTATTTGAACTATCATATAGAAAAGCCCCATTCTTCAATGAGACAATATCGTTGTTTAAAAGTATTTTATTCTATGATGAGACAAACCTTTTTAAATATATTTATCATTCAATAAAAAAAATCCGCAAATTTTTAGCTATTGAAACAAAACTGATAATATCTTCAGAAATTGATATAAACCATAATTTAAAATCTCAAGATAAAGTTTTAGCGATTTGTAATAATCTTAGAGCAACAGAATATATAAATCCAATCGGAGGGTTAGAGCTTTACTCAAAAGAAACATTTAATAAGCAAGGAATTGAATTAAAATTTATAAAATCAAAACCAATTGAATATACACAATTCAAAAATGAATTTATTCCATGGTTGTCTGTTATAGATGTAATGATGTTTAATTCAAAAGAAGATATTTATAAATTTTTAAACCAGTATGAATTAAAATAGCACTTATAACATGAATATTGAATATAAAATCGGAGTGGGTTCTCAGAATGAAATTTACCTTCACTTATTAGATTGTGACAAATTTTTTATTCCAAAGCTAAGTGAAAAGATTAATATTTCTGAATATTCAGAAAAAATATTTAATAAAGCAATTAATTTTGAAGCTTGGGATAATGAGAGATTAATTGGCTTGTTGTCAATGTATATTAACGAGGAAGACACTTCATTTGGATATATAACAAATATTAGTATCATAAATGAATATAAAAATAGAGGAATTGCATCAAATTTATTAAAAAAGTGTATTAAATATTCAAAGGACATTAATCTCAATTGGATTAGTTTAAAAGTAGATACAAAAAATGTTTCAGCGGTTAATTTATATAATAAGTTCAATTTTATTAAAGAAAAACATAAAAATTCTTCAAGTTTTTTAAAGTTAGAATTAATTTAGGATAATTAATAATGTTTAGTTGGAGAAAATTAGGTAGAATTTTTAACCCCGCAGATGTGAAGGGTAAGTTTTGGCTGAATGAGTATTCACAAGCTCCAGCTACATTGATATTTGATAATTACGTAAGAGTTTATTTTAGTTGTCGTTCTAAACGAGATAAATTAGGACAAATGGTAAGTTACTCCGCCTATGTAGATTTAGATAGAAAAAATCTATTCAATATTTTAAATATTGCCCAAGAACCTGTTCTTAAACTTGGAAAGAGGGGTTGTTTTGATGAGTTTGGTACTTTTTCAATGTCAGTTATAAAAAAAAATAATGAGGTATGGGGATATTATGCAGGTATGACTAGATGTGAATCAGTTCCATTTAATACCGCAATTGGTGTAGGGATAAGTAGAAATGGTGGAGTAAAATTTGATAAACTGGGAGATGGACCAATTTTATCCTATTCTCCAGACGAACCATTTATTATTAGCGGACCTAAGATACGTAATTTTAAGGACCATTATTACTTATTTTATCTTTGTGGTCGTAAGTGGTTATTAGTAAATGGAAATCCTGAAATGTTAGTGAAAATTCGAATGGCTAAATCAACCGACGGATTAACTTGGGTAAAAAATAATAGAAATCTTATCTCAGACGAAATTGACAAAAATGAGTGCCAAGCAAGTCCGGATGTATTCTATAAAAACAGGAAATATCATATGTTTTTCTGTTATTGGAATCCTACTACATTTAGAGAGAGTAAATCAAGAAAAATTGGATATGCTTATTCAGATGACTTGATCAATTGGACTAGAAATGATTTTAAAGCGGGAATTGATGTATCAGAGGAAGGCTGGGATTCTGAAATGGTAGCTTACCCCCATGTATTTGAATTAGATGGTAAAATTTATATGCTTTATCTTGGCAATGAAGTCGGACGTTATGGATTTGGATTAGCTGAACTCGTAGGTGAACTCAAATAATGAACTGGAAAAAATTAGGAAAAATATTTGATCCTTTAGCCTATGAGCTATCAAGCAAATACTTTGGATTTGCTCAATCACCTCAAGCAATAGTCTTTGATGATTTTATAAGAATTTATTTCTCAATAAGGAAATTGGATTTAAAAAACAAATTTATTAGTCATATAGAATTTGTGGATATGAGTTTGGACTTCAAAACTGTTTTAAATACATCAAAAAGAGAAGTAATTTCTGTTGGTGAATTGGGATGTTTTGATGAACATGGTATCTTTCCATTTAGTCCAGTTAGAATAAATGATATGATTTACGCGTATACAAGCGGTTGGTCAAGGAGAAAATCAGTTTCAATTGACAACAGTATTGGTCTTGCAATAAGTAAAGATAATGGTTTAACTTTTAAAAGATATGGTAATGGACCAGTGTTAACTTCATCACTATACGAACCTTTCTTAATTCTTGATGGGTTTGTACGAAAATTCAACAAAAAATTTTATATGTTTTACATTTTCGGACAGAAATGGTATAAAGATAATGAAATAGAAGAACCCGAAAGAGTTTATAAAATTGGATATGCAATTTCAAATGATGGTATAAATTGGAAAAAGATGAATAGATGCATTATCGAAAATAAAATTGATGAAAATGAATCCCAAGCATTACCAACCGTTATAAAAATTGGCGAGCGTTATCATATGTATTTCTGTTTTCGTCACATGATTGGTTTTAGAAAAGAAAGAGAAAAAGCATATCGTTTAGGATATGCTTATTCAGATGATTTAATTAATTGGATAAGAGATGATGATAACGTTGGAATTACTACAACACCGGGTGATTGGGATTCTTCTATGATGTGTTATCCAAATCTCGTTGAAGTTAATGGTAAAATTTATTTATTATATAATGGTAATGAGTTTGGTAAATTCGGTTTTGGAGCTGCAAAATTAATGGGAGTAGATAATGAAAGATAATTTAGGAAGAAAATATGCCCTCAGGCATAAGGAAGGATGCTATGTGTTTTTCTGTGTTATCCTTTTACTTATCTTGAAAATTGGTTAATAGAACAAAAACAATATAATAGGATTTTGATAAAAATAATAATAAGTCTAATAGTATATGGAATTATAGCAAATCTCTTATTATTGAACCGAATGATATGTTTTTATTCTTATTGTACCTTATTATTATATCTAGTGTATTTCTAATTACTTATCTACTTAAATATAAATAATCAATAAATTTTCATACCAGAACTAGAACTCAACTTTATCATCAATTTTTACGATTCGTCCGTGAGTATTAACATTATTATCACATATTAATTCAAT
>JBHLNZ010000067.1:0-15759 GCA_048941015.1 Promethearchaeota archaeon
ACAACTTTACATAAGTTAAGAAGTTTAATCCTTAAATATAAAGAAAATAATTCAGTTTTAAATCAAACAGAGATAAACGAAATTATTCAAAATATTGATGAATGGAAAAAGCATTTACTATAATTGGTACAATTGTTTGTTTGGATTTACTTTTTATAACGTCTTTTTAAGAAAAAGCCTAATATCATATATCCAAAAAGTCCAATAAAGGAACTAAAGAAAAAAATTGAAACCAATATTGAAATAATAAAGTTGGGATTTAAAATTCCAATGATACCCAAAATGGGGCAAAGAGGAGCGACACAAATTATAATTGTATAAGTTAATCTACTCTTTTCACCAAAACTGATATGAGTAGTAATATTAAACCATCCTGTTAATGCTAAGAAAAGCGGTATAAAATAATAGGTTAATTCTGGAAATGCATAATGACTTGCTCCTCCATAGGCAAATGCATAAAAATAATTACCATAGAAATATGCAATCATTAATAAGGCACTTAATGGAGTAGGTATACCAGTATATCCAAGACTATCCGAAATGTTGAATCTTGCTAATCGAAGTATAGCTCCTAATGCAAATAAGATGCACCCAATAATTAATACAAAATCATAAGGATTTCCCGTTTTAAAAGCTTGATAAATTAGTATTGCCGGTGAAATACCAAATGTTAATGAATCACTCAGAGAATCAAGTTCTCTTCCAATCTCATTTACCGTTCCTGTCTTTCGTGCAATATAACCATCAATTAAATCTGTACCTAAACTTATTGAAATTAAAAAAAAACCAAGAGATATGGCACTACGAGTCCCTATACCCGCACAAATAAGCGAGATTATGCCTAATGTCGATCCGATTAATGTTATATAATCTTTAAGTTTTAATAGACTCAGAATAGTTGACATTTTTTCTTCAAGTTGTAGTATTATTAATAATTTAAATCTAATTTTATTTAAATCATTTGCCAAGTATAAAAACATCCTTTTTTCCTAACCGTAAATTTATTAGACAATAGGTATTATTGTTGATTAATAAAAGTAAGAATTTATAATAACAATACAAGGATAGGATTATGAATTTTTGTCCTGAGTGTGGAGCTAAAGTAAGTGAAGAACAGAATTATTGTGAACAATGCGGTGCCGAATTATTAAAACAGTCTATATCTAAGGAACAATCTTCAGAAACAACATCAGAACCTGTCCCACATAAAAAGGGTGGTTTATTTGACATAAGCCGAAATTATTATGTTATCAAAGAAAAAATGTGGGATTTAGGATATGGTGATATTCTTGATGAAAGTGGAAACTTAATCGGTAAAATGAATCGAATTTTATTTAGTATACGAAGAAGAGTTGAACTTCAAGAATTAGATGGAACTGTAGCTGCAACCATTCATAGTAAGATTGTTTCAGCCAGAGGTGCCCAAGATCTTAAAGATCCTTCTGGTAATTTAATTGCGAGAATTAAGAGAAAGATTTTAACATTTTTTAGACATAAGTTTTATTTAGAAGATACTTTTGGAAACAGATGGTATGAAGCTGAAGGCGATTTTTTTGGTTGGAGTTTTAAAATTTATGATGTTTCATCAAAAAAACTTGTAGGTGAAATAGAAAAGTCAGATAGATGGCGAGATATTTTTCTGAGAGGTCTTTTTGATTTTGCAGATACTTATGCGTTAAAAATTTTAGATAACGAGACCGATAGAAGGATTCTTGTTGGATTTGTACTTTCAATCGATAATGTTCTACATGATACAGGGGGTATGGGGCCAATGGTTGGTCCAGGTCCTTTTAGAGTACCTCCATATAGACGTGGGAGATTTCCTAGACGTTTTGGGGTACGTCCTGGTCGACGATTTTGAAATTTACCACAAATTTCTGTTTATTTTTATCTTTATTTTTATTTCTAAAATTTAAAAGATTAGTATAAATTTAAAAGACAAAATTTTCTTTTTTTTCTCAAAAAAATTAATCATTTTGTGAAATTAATGTATTGTCAGAATTGTGGAGCAGAAATAAAAGAATTGAATCAAAGATTCTGTCAGAATTGTGGAAGTGAAATTAAAGCTGCTATTGAAGGAACACCTAGCCCTTCTCAAAGCCCCCCTAAACCAGGTGGATTGTTTGATATTAATCGAAACTATTATATATTAAAAGAAAAATATTGGGACTGGGGTAGCGGCGATATTCTTGATGAGAATAACAAGATCATCGGAAAGATGCATAGAAGAATTTTTAGCATTAGGAAAAAAGTTGAACTTATGGAACCCGATGGAACTATACTTGCCACAATACATGCTAAAATTATATCTGCCAGAGGTGCTCAAGATCTGAAAACTCCAGATGGTGACTTAATTGCAAGAATAAAAAAGAAAATTCTGTCTCTTTTCCGTCCGGTTTTTTATCTCGAGGCTCCAGATGGCACTCAATGGTACAGAGCTCAAGGTAAATTTTTAGGTTGGTCATATAAAGTTTATGACGTTTCAACTGACAAAATAGTAGCAGAAATTGAGAAGGCTGATAAATGGAGGGATGTATTTTTAGGTGGTTTATTAGATTTTAAAGATACCTATGCATTAAGAATCCTTGATAACGAAACCGATAGAAGAATACTTGTTGGATTTGTTTTATCAATAGATAATGTTTTACATGATAATTGATAAACACTTAATAATTTCTTTCCTTTTTATTTTTAGTTTATTTAGCCGGAACTCCAAATTTAATATTTAAAAACATTTTTATTGATGAAATTTTATAATTTGGTAAAAAGAGTATTTTAATAAAGTAAATTATTATTTATTAAAGAGAAGAGATTCTAAAAACCTCAATAAAGACGTGAAAAATAAATGACCGAGACATACGATGAATTCGTTGTATACGACCTAGAAAATACAGGAGAACGCAAAAGATTAGATGTTACACAAGAGGATTTAGGAAAACAACTAAATCCCGACCAAGTTTTAATAATTATTCGTGAAGATTTGAGAAGGATATATATTTGGAAAGGTTCAAAATCTCCCGTTAGAAAGCGATTTATAAGTTCTAAAGTAGCACAAGATTTGCAAAGAGAACTCGTTAAAGATCCACGATACCATAGATGCAAAATTGTGTCTATTGATCAGGGAGATGAATTACAAGAATTTCTAAACGCATTTAAACTTGAATCTATGGAGGTAACAGAAAGATTACCTGATATGAGATATATAAGAAACATAGAACGAGACAGAGTTAAGGAAGTCGAACAAGTTTTGAAAGAAAAAGTGAGCGCTATAGAGGAAGATAAGCAATATTTCTCACCTATATTAGCCGATTCTTCTGATGATGTTGTTATTTCTTCTTTATCATATGGCATAACAATGCCTCCAAAAAGACCAGGAGAAATGATTAAACCAACAACAGTTAAGCGCTCTATTGGATTATCTGAAGAAGAAAGAACTAAAATTAAGGAAAACATTCTTAAAACTGAAGTTCCTGACAATTTAGAACGTCAAAATTTAATATTAGGACATACTTTATATGCAGCAGTGTCTAAAGTCGCTGAAGTGTTTGGTAAAAGTATGGTTGATATTGTATGGGAAGAAGTTAGAAAACTTCCGAAAGGTATGATAGAGCTAGATAATAATATGCTTAGAGTGTATTTTAATCAACAGAAAGGAATTGTTGAAGCAGTAGAAGTTTTAAAAGAAAGAAGTGAAAAAATGAACAATTTGCCCAATGATGAAGTTAAAGCTCAGAAACAAGATAAAAAACCTTCATCATCGATAAAAAGGGATTTGCCCAAAATTCCAAAAGCTAAGGATTAGATTTTCTGTTTTAAGTATATTAATCCTTTTCCTTTGTAAAAAATGTATTAATTATTAAATTATCAGTTTTCTATTCTTTATAATTTATAAAAATCTTCATCATCAGTTTGATTAACTTCTTGAAGTAATTTTGGTTCATCTTCATTTTCATCCACAGCTTCTGTTTCTTCTTCACTAATTTCTCTCTTTTCCGGTTCTGCCTCATAACTTATTTCTTGTTCTTTTTCTGGCTGAGGTATTGGTTTGTTTTTCTTTTTAATATTTTTCAAACCTTCAATAGCTTCCTTTCTTACGATTGGACTTCGATCTTTTAAAGCTTTAGCTAAAATATCCAAAGATATTGGGTGAGCCAATGTTCCAAGCTCCTCTGCGGCTTTTTTCCTCACATTTTCATCAATATCATTTAATAAAACATAGGTAAGTACTCCTAAAACCTTAATCTCCTCAAATTCACCTAGAGTATCAACTGCATCTTTTCTAACATCAGCTGCTGGATCTGAAATAGCTGTGATTGCTAATTGTTTTGAAACTTCATCACCCATACCAATTGGTTCGATTGAACTTAAATCTACTCCACAGAATTTACAAAAATTATGATTGATTTTAATTAATTTTCCACAAGAAGGACAAATTCTCTGAGTATTGAAATCAATATTCACTTTAGTTGATCTTGTTGGAGTTGGAACTTCAGGATTTTCTCTTCTAACTTTGTATGGGTTATCATTAGGATTTGGGTAATAATTCGGTTTTCCCATTTTAATTTCTCTTATAGCTAATTAAATATTATTAGTTCTTTTATTTTAATAAAACTTTTTCCAATAAATAAAAATCGGAGTCCAATATTTATTGGATTATTTAAAAAAAAGAAAAAAAAGATTAATTAAATTCTATGCTATGGTTATGTCTTTACATAGATATACATCTTGAACAGCATTAAGAATCTTAATTCCTTCTAGAGTAGGTTTTTTAAACGCTTTCCTTCCTAAGATTAGCCCCATCCCTCCAGAGCGTTTATTAATAACAGCTGCTTTAACAGCATCTTCTAGATCATTACCTCCGGATTCTCCTCCAGAGTTAATTAATCCTACACGACCCATATAACAATTTGCTACTTGATATCTATTCCATTCTAAAGGATGATCAGTTGCTAATTTTTCATATACTAATTTATCCGTTTTTCCAAACTTTAAATCAAGAAAACCCCTACTCAAAGTAGAGATCTTTTGCTTTACAATATCTGCTTCAATAGTGACCCCTAGATGATTTGCTTGACTTTCTAAGTCATTTGCGGTATGATAGTCCTTCCCATCTTTTATGAATTCTTCCTTATTTCGCAAATAGCACCACAATACACAAACCAAACCAAGTTCATGGGCATATTTGAACGCTTCAGAAGTTTCTTGAATCTGTCTACGAGACTCAACTGAACCAAAATAGATAGTGGATCCGACTCCAACAGCTCCCATCTCCCATGCTTGATCCACTCCTGCAAACATAGTTTGGTCTGAAAGTTCGGGTTTAGTCAATAACTCATTATGATTTAATTTCACTATAAAAGGAAGCTTTCGAGCATATTTTCGACTAATCGATCCTAAAATTCCAAGAGTGGAGGCCACAGCATTACAACCACCATCTATAGCTAACTTAATAATATTTTCAGGATCAAAATATGACGGATTAATAGCAAAACTAGCAGACCCACTATGCTCAATTCCTTGGTCAACAGGTAGAATAGAAAGATATCCTGTTTTAGCTAATCTTCCGCGTTGATTGAAAATTCTTTCCATATTATTTAATACTAAGTTATTCCTATCAGTATGTTCAAACACTCTTTCTATAAAATCGGGACCAGGTGCATGAATCATATTTTTAGGAATACCTGTACATGTATGAGTTAAAAGATCATCTGCTTCAGAACCAAGTAATTTTTTTATTTCTTCAAAATTCATAATTTCATCAAGAATATTTTATATCAAAAAATATAATAAATTATTTTTTATGGATTATTGACTAAAAGTTTTTCTTATTAGATATTTTTTACTATTCAATGCCAGATGAGTTTGATTTTAAAAATTACAAGTCAATGGAAGAATTTAGTAAAACGTTAGAAGGAACGAAGTATTTACATAATCTATATCTTAAAGCTGTAAACAATCCTACAAGAAGAGAGATTCTTGAAATAATAAATAATGCTAAAAGAATTTCAAAAGAGAACCTAATTAAAATGCTTATTGAAAAAGAGCTTATTAAAGATGAATCTAATTTTGATTATAATATAAATTATTTGATTAAAGCTTTTTGTGTTGAGAGGATCGAAGAAGGAGGGAAAATTTTTTTTGAAATTACTCAATCTGGTAAAGTGGTTGAATACTTAAAGTAAAGTTAAATTGATAATTCAGAAGTAGAGGATAATAAATAAATGAGTGAACAAAAAAAAGTGAGCCATGCACAAACATTAAAAGCAGTTAATCACCCAATTAGAAGAGAGATACTTAGATTTGTGAATGAAGCGAATAAAGTATCGAAAGATGATTTATTATCTAGATTAAAATTAGAAAAGATCCTTGAAAAAGAAGATACTTTTAATTATAATATGGATTTTTTAATCCAAGCATTATGTGTCAAAATGGTTGAAGAAAAAGGTATCATTTATTTCGAAATATTACCGGGCGGTAAAGTTATTGAAAGTTTCTAAAAAGGATTTACTCATTAAATAATTTCTTATAACATTCGCAACAGGGAATTCCAAAACTTATTTTAACATTTTTTACTTTTACTTTTTTAATTTTAATAAATTTCATTAAGGATTCAATAATTTCTTGGTTTTGATCCTCTAAGAAGATATTTCTAAGATTGGAATAATGGTTGAAGTTCCCGCAAATAGGACAGGAAGAGTAATTTCTTATAAACTTTTGAAATTTTCTTTTTTCTTTATTTGATAATTGGGCGTATTTTCTATCTGGATTGTTTAATATTATTTCTTTCAAATGATCTAATTCATGGAGCATTTGATCCCTTAAAACATTTGAATTATTAATTTGAGCCGTTAGATCATCTGAATTAGCCTCAAATCCGATATCATTGAATCTATCGAAATATTCAATTGCTTCCCCAAAAAGGTAATGAGAATCTTTATTATATTTTATGTTCTTATTATTAGTCATTACTGTATCATAAATTGAAATGGAATTAATTCAAATTATTATTAATGAATATTATTATATGAAAAAATTTATAATTTACATTAATATCAAATTTTATTTTAAAAAATCAAAACTTTTTTCTTTTCTTGAGAAAATATCCTTTTCATTAATACCCGATAATCGTCGAATATCCATAATTTTTGATGAGGAAAAATATTCAAAATCAAAATCTACAGGATCTCCTTGTTTTTTTCCCGGGATTGGCATTAATCGGGCTGTCAAGGGTTTATCAAGTCTAATTGAAATTATACATAAATCTAACAGAATATAAAATAGCTCTTTTTCTGTTATATCACCAGGTAAAGGGACACAATCTAAACCTGTTCCGCAAATAGTGGCATAAAGTAATAAGGTATTTAAATCAATTCTGTCATCTGATAAGCTATGTGCGATTGTATAATCCTCCAGCACAGAGGGCATAAAGCCAGAAAATCCTATTATTTTTTCTCTCTTAGGTATCGCATTTTTTATGAGGGCAACTCCTATTAACGATCCATAAGAACCAAAATATTCAAAATTTAACTTTTCAAACGCGGTACCTATACTTTTATCCTTTGTAGGGTAAGGAGCAGGTGAAAAATCTATACCATGAAAGTGTATATTATATTTATTTCCGATTTCTTCACATAAGGGAACTAAGTTTTCATAAATTTCATTGAATCTATTTCTTAAATTTACCTGTGCTTGGTTTAATGTTTCAGAACCATCAAAAGCATTGACAACTTCATCTGCCATTTCTAATGCTAAACTAAAAGAAGATTTTTCTGAGAGATGATACGCAGCTGGAAAGAAAGGTGTGTCAGGGGAAACGTTTGAACTTAAACAGAATTTTAGATTATTAAAGGGATCTGGCTGTGAAAGACTTTTTATGATTTTTGCTGCTGATCTTATTGCAGATAAATTAATCCCATTATCACTAGACGCCACATGTAATGATGTGAAAAATTTTTCTTTCCGTTTAATAAACTGAGGAACCTCGTTTAAAAATAACTTTTCATAAACACCATATTTAGTAATTTGGTGATCAGCCAAAAGTGTACAAGAAGCAAGATAATCAAGATCATAACTTTTAATTAATCGCTCTAAAATGCTTAGCTGATCATGAAGTCTTTCTAAAGTTTCATTAAGATTCTTTTGATAAAGTTGTTGTTCATAAGATAATATTGGCTGTGAACATATACGCTTTGTTTGAACTTTAATACCCAAATTATCAAGATTTTCTATTAAATCTCGATTAAATATAAAGAAGTTTTCAAATTTATCTTTCATTGAACTTTCAAGAAATTTATCATCAGTAAGAAACGGAATTTTTTGCCCGATTGTAATTGCTCGAATTTTCATAGTGATTTCCAAAAAAAGAAAATTGAATTCATTTTTAATTGATAAAATAATAAAGAAAAATCCTTAATAAGATTTATAGGATAATAAATAAATTGATATTGTTTTTAAAACTGATATAATCAAATAAAAGAATGATGACATTTCATAATTCATCTAATTTCGCTTTCTTTTTTGCTTTTTCTTCAATTGCTAATGGTCTTTTATATTCTCCAGGTTTAATGGGGCCTAAATTCTCGAGATCAGTTTTAAATTTTATAATTTCTTGTGCAAATTTTTCACCTTCTCCTGCTGATATACTGATTATTTTGACTCGATTTTCATTAATACCTGTTTCAGCGAGCATTTCTTTTATACTTGCATATCGCGTTTTTGCTCTAATAAAACCTGTGTTATAATGACAATCTTGCTCATGACAGCCTGCTATCAGCACTCCATCAGCACCTAAGAAAAAGCTTTCAAAAACTAAGGAGGGATCAAGCATAGCTGTACACATTACGTGAATAACTCTAACATTAGAAGGATAAGTTATTTTACTTGTACCTGCTAAATCAGCCCCCATATAGGAACACCAATTGCATAGAAAAGCCACTATTAATGGATAATCACTTTTACCTTTACTCAAAATGGTTTTGATTTGATTGGAAATTTGTAATTTTTTAAAACCTGGAATATATAAAGCATCATTTGGGCACATAGCAGCGCATGCTCCACATCCTGAACAATTTGCTTGAGTTAATATTAATTTTTTGCCCTCTATTTTTATTGCATTAAACATACAGATTTGTTCACACAATCTGCATAAATCACATTTTTTCACATCATAATATACAATATGTGGATCTAATTCTACTTTTCCTCTTGATATAAGGGCAATAGCTTTAGCTGCCGCACTTTCTGCTTGAGCAATACTATTTGGAATATCCTTTGGTCCTTGAATAACACCTGCTAAAAAGATTCCATTAACAGAAGTTTCAGAAGGTTTTATCTTTAGATGTTTTTCCAATAAAAATCCATATGGATCTTGGGATATATTTAATATTTGACTTAATTGCTCTGTTCCTTTAGCCGGTTCAATTCCAATCGCTAGAATGACTAGATCAGTAAAATTTTCGAAGATTTTATTCTCAATAACATCTTCACCACGGATTAGAAGTTCATCCTCTTTAGATAAATCACTTTTTAAAATTGCAGAAACATTACTTTTTATAAATCTTATTCCAAAAACTTCACGAGCTCGATTATAAAATTCTTCACAATTTTTACCCATAGCCCTAATATCGTTATAGTATATATTAATATGAATATCAGGGTATTCCTTTTTAAGTAATACTGCTTCTTTTATTGCCACATTACAACATACTTGACTACAATAATCGCGATGAATAACACTGTTTCTTGATCCTACGCATAAAATAAAAGATACTTTTTTAGGGGGTTTTCCATTAGAAGGACGAACTACCCTACCATGAGTTGGTCCATCATTATTAAGTAATCTTTCCATTTGCATGGTAGTAATTACATCGGGATATTTTTGATAATTAAGTTCGCCTAATACACTGGGATCAAACGTGGTAAATCCTGTAGCCACAATAATTGAACCTACATTTATTATTATTTTCTCAGATTTTTGTTCAAAATCAATGGCATCTCTATCGCAAGCTTGTTCACAAGCTTTACAGCCTATACAATATTCCTCTAAAATATTGGGAAAAAGAGGGATAGCCTGGGGATAAGGCACATCTATTGCTTTTCTCGGAAAAAATGTATCATTAACATCAATTGGACAAACATCTCTACATATATCAAAACATCCTACGCAATTTTCCTCAATAATAAATCGGGGCTTTTTATTAATAGTTACTTCAAAATTACCGACATAACCTTCAACTTTTTGTACTTCTGAATAAGTTAATAACTCAATATTTGGATGATCTTTTACTTCTCCCATAAGCGGACCTAAAATACAAATACTACAATCTAGTGTAGGAAATGTTTTGTCAAACAAAGCCATGTGACCCCCAATAGTTAGATCTCTTTCCACTAAGTATACCTTATAACCAGCATCAGCAATAACTAAAGCTGCTTTAATACCTGCTATTCCTCCGCCTATAATTAATGTTGAAGGAATAATATTTGCATATTGAACTTCAAGTGGTTCCAATAATTTAACATGTTCGATTGCCATATTTATTTGGTCAATTGCCTTAATCGTTGCTTTTTCAGGTTCATCAGAATGAACCCAAGAATTCTGTTCCCTTATATTTGCAAAGGAAATAAGAAATCTATTAATACCTGCCTTCTCAATTGTTTTACGAAATAGTAAACCATGTAATTTAAAAGAACAAGAAGCAATAACTACTCGATCAATTTTTTTTTCTTCAATTTCTTCTGTTATTTTGTTTAATCCTGTCTCGGAACATAAGTATTGATCACCAAACACATAGACATCGGGATATTCCTTAAAGTGTTCAATTAATCTTTGGTTATCAATTACGCCACTAATATTTTTTCCACAATCACAAATAAATAATCCAATTTTCAAATTAATAACACATTAGTAAATGAAATTTTCGCAATATTATGAATAATATAAACTTAATTTTTTATTAATTGTTCCTAATTAATAAGAAAAGTTAATTTTAACGCTTGTCAAAAATAATTATAATAAGTGTTTTATTTATTAACCATATCCCTCGTCAAAAAGGGATATATCTTTAGAATATCGAAATTGTTATTTTTCATTTCCAAGAAATAATTTTTTTCAATTAAATATTCTTTATTAGCCCAATCTAAGATTTTTTCTTTGGAATAAAAAGTGCCTTTTAAATCACGCAATCCTGGGCACTTTTTTGAATAATCTATTAAATTTTTTCTGCTAGTAACCATCATCTGCCAAAAAGGAAAGCATCTACATTGAAATGGACGAACTGAGTGTACAGTACATTTATCATCTTTTAAAAATTCACAATGTTCATCTTTACCAGTAAACTTAAAGCCTAAAGTATCGATTTTGTAATTTTTTCCTCTTGTTGTATCTGGATCCTTCCAATAAAATCTGTTTTTTATTACTTTAAGATACTTTTTTGCAAACTTTGTTAATGCTTCATTTCCTTTATAGCCTAAAAAATTAGCTAAATTAAGAATGTCATCTCTATATAAATAGACTTCTCCTTCATTAAAACCTCGGCAACAAGTTCCACACATGTGACAAGAAAAGTGAATTCCGTTTTCAAGACTTTTGGATATTTTAAGTTCAGTTGATGTCAATTTGATTAATATTTCTCTAATATCTAACTTTAGTATAGTTTTTAATACAAGGATAATAAATTTATATTTTAATATTAATTCATTGATTAATTATAATAATAGTTTCAAGGATTCTAAATCTTTCTCCATTATGATAAATTCCAAGAGAATTGACCCAAAAGATCTGCATGATCTTGAAGAAAAAATTGAAGAATTAGGAATTTTCTTGAGCAATCAAGAATTCCAAAAGACTGATCATTATAAGCTTTGGTATAAAGATTTTAGTAGAATTTATGGGCAAAATTTTACTAATTTACGATTATATGTATTATCAGCGATATTATACTTTATGGGATACTTATTTATAGTCAAAATAATTAGAAATAAAAATAAAGAGTTTGATTTTGAAAAAATTAACACAAATATATTAAAGGAGATGCCAATAGAAATTGAAAGAAATTATCCTAATTTAGGGAAATTTACTATTGAATATTATAATATATTTCTTACTATATTTCCCAAAGAACTCTTGAAATCTTTGACTGAAATTTTTCATTATTTATTAAAATCTATACTAAATTCTAAATTAAATCCAGAATACTTCTTTGATTATCTCGTACAAAGTTTCTTATCTCCCTTAATCAGACATAAATCAGGAGAATTCTATACTCCTCCTTTTTTAGTAAAAAAGATGGTAAATTTTTCTTATACTTTTGGAGAAAAAGTATTAGATCCTAGCTGTGGTTCTGGAAATTTTTTAATTGAAATTATCAAAAAAATTTTAACAACCAATAAAGCTAGACAAGAGAAAATAAAAGCAATAAGCAATATCCATGGCTATGATATTAACCCATTAACGATTTTTTTCGCAAAATTGACTTTCTTATATTTACTTAATGAAAAATTTTCCAAATTTGATATTAATTTATATGTTTTTGATAGTTTATTTCAAAATGATAAGAATTTACAAACTAAATTCGATTTAATAATTGGAAATCCTCCATGGTATACTTTAAGGGATATTGATTCTCTCGAGATTCAAAATAAAGTCAAGAAATTAGCTGAAGAGCTTGAAATTAAACCCACACCTAAGAATGTTTTAAATATAGAAATCTCAGCACTGTTCTTTTATAAAGCGAAGGAATATTTCATGAAAAAAAAAGCAAAAATCTTTTTTGTTATTACGAAAGGGGTAATAAGCGGCTCTCATGCCTCACGGTTTCGTAGCTTTAAAGGATTTAGTGAAATTAGAATATGGCTATTTAGTAAAAATATTGAAAAGATATTTAATATTGATTTTATCTGTTTATATGCTAGAAAATCTGAAAATCCTGAATTTATTAGCAAATTCGAGATTCCAGCACATCAATTTTCTTTAAAGACGTGCACGGAGTCCCTTAATTATTTTAATGACATTGAACTAATACAAGAAAATTCAAAAACTTTAGTACCTTATTCAATCGAGAAAAAATCGGGAAAAATTCTTATAAAAAAGCTGATTTCTCAAGAGGACAAAAGAAACTTATTACCTATAAATGCGAGCTATTATAAAAATTTATTTCATAAAGGAGCAGATTTAAATCCTCGGAATTTAATATTCGTTATTTATGAAAATCAAAACAATGATTTAGTTAAAATTAATACAGATCCAAGAGTCCTTAAAAGAGCTAAAACTCCTTGGAATAAAGAGGAATTTAAAAATGAATTAATAGAAAAAAAATATATTTTTAAAGTAGTAAAAAGCACAGAACTTGTAAAGTTTTTAATTTATGACCATTATTACGTATTTCTACCATTAGAAAAAAAGAGTTTAGACTTCAATATTTCCACACTGGGAAAATATGCTAAAAGATTTTATGATACGATAAATAAAATTTATCTTAATAATAAAAAATCAACAACAAAAAATAATTCACTGATGGAAAATTTAGATAGATGGTCTAAATTACGAAACCCAAGACAAATATCTAATATTAAAGTAGTTTATAACAACTCAGGTTCAATTATGAATGCTGCTGTTATTGAAGGTAACTTTTTAGTTACGGGAGATCTATCTTTTTTTAATACAGATGATCTTGATGAAGCTTATTATCTCAGTGCCATTTTAAATTCATCCTTAATGAACAAACAAATCAGAATAAAAAAGAGTTCAAGGCATATTTTTAAAATTCCATTTGAGACACCGATAAAAAAATATGACGCTTCATTGAAAAATCATAGAGAACTGGTGGAATTAGCTAAAAAGGGTCATCATATAGCAAGAGAGACTGTTGAAAAACTGAAAAAAAAGCAAGATACTTTCCCTTCAAAAATAATTATTCAAAAAATGATTAAAACTAATTTAAAACAAATTTTAAAACTAATTGACAATAGTTTAAAAAAAGAATTTAGTAATTTAGATAATTCAGAAATAATATATTAAATTATATTAGTCCTAATTATTTTTACTAAATAAAAAATTTGTCTATGATCTTTCGATTATTAAAATTGTAATAATGTTCCATAAAAGTTTTGTTTTTAAAATTCTTATTGCTGGTGATGGTGGAGTAGGAAAAACCACCCTACTCCGTAGATTTGTTGATGGAGTTTTCGATGAATCAACTATAGAAACTGTTGGGGTAGATTTTTTTTTAAAAGAATTAAAGTTTGAAGAATTAAGAATTAAATGTTCATTACAATTATGGGATTTAGGAGGACAAGAACGGTTCCGGCATCTTTTAGATAGTTTTATTATGGGGGCTAGAGCAGCTCTTTTATTATTTGATTTAACAAGAATGCCAAAAATGAATAGTATTTTAGATTGGGTTAATATAGTCAGGTTACATGATATTACCTTACCAATCATGTTAGTTGGAACTAAATTAGATCTTGAAGATGCGATTGCAGTTGATGACGAATACGCCTATAATGTTAAAAACACTTTTAATATGTTAAACTATTTTAAAACATCTTCTAAAAATGCTTATAATGTTAACAAAGTATTTGAAGCATTAGCTAAAGAATTAATGAAAAAAAGTAAATATTAGATTCTAATATTAATTAGCTTTACTTAAATACTTGTTTTAAATTATAAAAATGAATGATAAACTCATTATACTAGGATCTGGTGGGGGAAGACATCATATAAGAACCCAATATAGAGCAACAGGAGGTATATTATTTAAATTTAATAATATACAAGCCCATATCGACCCTGGACCGGGTGCGATAGTACGAATTAATGAATATAATGAAGATCCTCTTAAAACTGAGTTAATTATTGTCACACATGCTCATGTTGATCATTATAATGATTTAACAGTGATTATTGAAAGTTCGAGAGAAATATTACATGATAAGAACTATAATTATTATAAAAGAGGAGTATTGCTTACCACGGAAGAGGTTCTAAAATATATATCAGATTATCATCTTGAAATGCTTGAAAAATATGTTTCTTTTAAAGCTGGAGACAGATATGAGTATAAAGGAGTAGAAATTATTGGTACTAAAGTAGTTCACTCCCCCTTAATTGAGGGTTTTGGTGTTAAGTTTAGGTTGAAAGATTACACACTTGCTTTTACAAGTGACACTATGGTATATGATGATTTTTCTAACCAGTATTCTGGCTCAAATATTTTAATCCTTAATCTATTAAGACCTGACTCTATCACTTGTAAAAGACATCTATGTACTGATGAAGTAATACCTTATCTAAATAAAATTAATCCACCACTTGAAGCATTAATTATTACTCATTTCGGTTCCTACATGGATAGTCCGAGATCTGAGAAAAATTTTGTACCAAGTCAAGTAAAAAAATTCAAACATAAAACAAATATTAAAAGAATAATAGCGGCAGAAGATGGTTTGAAAATCGACATTAATGAACTTTTGACTTAAGATTACTTTTCTTGTATGAATTCTAAATTAGACAAAAAAAAATAATGAATGATTATTAAAAATAAATCATACATTTTGTTCTTGATAGTAGGACTCCTATAATTTATAATACAACAATTTTAAAAGGACGAAGTGACATTACTAATTAGGAAGGGAAATTTAAAAACGATAATTTGAGCTAACATTGGATTTCGCCCTCTATTAAACTCGTTGAGTTTAATTCTCTCCCTGATTTTTAAATTTCGCTCAAATCTTTCGTTCCCTTCACTTTCTTTTTTAAAAATA
>JBHLNZ010000068.1:0-15254 GCA_048941015.1 Promethearchaeota archaeon
TCTTCAGTGACTGGAACTTCATTTGGGTCAACTAAACCATATTGCTCACTACTACAGGCAACTTGTACACTTTCTAAACCATCATCAAACCTTCTGGCTGCCTCAAAAATTTTTAATGTACCAACAATATTATTATTGCTGACTCTTACTGGCTCTCTAAAAGAGGTCGGTATAAATGACTCTGCAGCAAGATGAAAAACGGCATTTGGTCGTATTTCTTCAAATACCTGTAGAATTCTTTCTGCACTTGTAATATCTGCTTCATGTAAGTGGATCTTACCTCTCAAATGTTCGATATTTTCATGCATAGGAACAGCATGACGACGTATAGTTCCATGTACTTCGCATCCTAAATCTATTAATTGTTCTGCTAAATGGCTACCTGCAAATCCACTAATCCCAGTAATTAGAATTCTCTTTCCTTTCCAAAACTTTTCATTAGGTAAAGCAGATTTTTGATCCTTGAATCCTTTTAAGTATGATTCAATGTTCTCTGGGGTAATAATATACCCTTGCTCTTCAAGTTCTTTTACTCTTACGTTATCCTCAATAACATCTTCGATAGGTATCAGATCAACCATAGTATACTTAAATTATAATATTGAATAGATTTTTAATTTAATTATTAAAATTACGATTGTTTTTTAATAGTTTAATCTTAAATTATTTCAAGATTATTTCTGGATATTATAAAAACAAAAAATAAAATAAATTGAAGGATTTTAATTACGTAAAATGAAGAATATGAAAAAAGTTTTTTTATTATCACCTTTGGCATTAGAAAACGGCCGAGGAGGAGAAATTTCATCGATGGAATTAGCAACAGGCTTGAATAAGTTATATAATGTTACATTTATGGACACAAATATCTTAATTGGAAAGAAATCTTTATCTAATAATGCTATAAGGAAAAAACTTATTAATCTCAAGAAAAAAGGGAGAATGATATTTGCAACATTCAGTTTTCATGGAAAGACATTTACTTTTCCATATCCCTCTGAGCTTTTAAGATTATATAGGGAGATAAAACAAAATGATATAATTTATTCTTCTTATCTTGACGTAAAATTAAGTATACTTATAATATTTTTCAGTGTTATTCACAGGAAAGGAAAATTTATTATTGGGTATAGAAAACCACCTTATAGTGAGAAAGTTTTATCGCTTTATAATTTAAAGTATAGATTATCAATTCTTTTATTTTCTATGTTTAAAAAAAATATAGTTCACCATGCTTTATCTTCATATTCTAAAAGTTTTTTGGATAATTTTTATGATCCAAATTCAGTTATTCATATTACCCATGGAATTGATCTTGATAAATATAAGGGTAATGAATTGACGCATAAGAAACATGAAGTTTTAAATTTCGTATTTATAGGATATCTTGATAGCATTGATAAAGGCGTTGATGTTTTATTAGAAGCTATAAATGAGTTAATTGAGGAGAATAAAAATCTTAAAATATTTTTTGAATTTTGTGGAATGGGTCCATTAGTTAAAGAAGTAGAAGAATTAGCAAATAAATATCCTGATTATGTTCGATTTAACGGATATATAAGTAATGAGGAAGTCGATAAACATTATAAAAAGAATGATGTGTTCTTATTTACATCAAGAAGAGAAACCTTACCTAGAACCATTATGGAAGCATTAGCGGGGGGATTAGTCATCTTAAGTAGTAAAACAATTGGTTCAATTGAATTACTTAAAGGACAAAAATTTGCATATTTCTTAAAAGAACTTACTCCTCTTACAATAAAAGAAACAATAATTAAGATATACAATTTATGGGATACAAATTTTGAGCGATTTAATCAACTTCAAATTAAAGCAAAAGAATTTGTGTTTAAAAATTACTCTTTTGAAAAAGAATTGAATGAATTTAAGTTAGTTATTGATAGGGGTACTTTTAAAAAGTGATTTATTTCAAAAATTACCTCTGATTTTTTCTTCTAATTAAGTAAAAAAGGAATTGAAGTTCAGTGTGTTAAAAGCCATTTCATAATAGCTACGTATTTCTGAACATATACTTTATATGAAAAAAAATTTATTGCCCAATTGGATAGATCTCGTCGATTAATTGCTAAATAGTTATTGATAAAAGTTTTTAATTTTGATAAAACTTCATTATCGTCATAAATATCATTTAAAACAATACCGTAATCTGTTTTTACTAACATTTCGGAGAAATTTGCTATTCCAATTCCAGTGATGACTGGTAAACCACAACAAAGATATTCGCCGAATTTTCCAGGAGCTGCGACGTTATTCATTGGATGGTTATCTCTTAATATAATCCCTAAATCTGCGGCATTAAGATAATTGGGAATTTTTTCATTAGGGACAGAATATCTTATTATCAGTTCATCTTGAATAATATTATGTTTTTTTAAAAAATTATTTAAAATATCTTTGTCCGATTCTCTAGTAATGATAATAAATTTAATACTGTTTTCTATTTTTTTAATTAGATTGTAAATTTCCAAGGTTCTTGATATCTTTTGCCAGCTGAAGTAAACACTTCCAACATAGATCATAACAAAAGCAGTCTTTAAACCAAGTTTTTCTCTCATTTGCATTCTTAGAGATGGATTAAAGTAAAACTTATTTGAATCGCAACCTGTTGTTAAAGTACTAATCTTTGCTTTATCTATTGAGTCTCTTGAAATGTACAAATCTTTTAAATTCTCAGTTACACATAATATATGGTCTGCTTTCTTTAAACTAGATTTATACCTTTCTAAAATGTAATTTTGATTTTTTAATATATTCGAGTAAAATTTTTTTTTGTAAGGATGAGTTTCAAGATATTGAAATTCGGATTCAATATCCCCCTCACTTTCTATAATATATTTGAATCTCCGTGGAAAAATTATTTTTAATTTTTCAAAAATGAACGTCCCCCTTTTTCTAACCTGGACTATTACCATCTTATTTCTAAGAATTTGATATAAAAAGAACAGAAAAATTATTGCTCTGTCCAAAAATTTTATAGAGGGGAGCATAATAAACTCATTACCCTTATATTTTGGAGGTAAGTTTAAAAAATCCTTTATACTAACAGTTGTAAATAAATAAATTGGTAAATCAAATTTTCTCGCTTCTAAAACCCAACCCTTATAAAAATGTAGATGAGCACTTAAACCTCTTGGAGCGAAATAATAAATTTTTCGGTTTTTCCATTTTTTATCTTTTTTATTATTTATTTTCTTTAAAAAATAGAAAAAGTGAAAAGGAATTATAATATTTACCAAAAACTCAATGTAAATATAAAATATCAATTTAATAAGAAAAATAAACTTATATTTTACTAGACCCGATTGATTGATTGTAGAATTAAAAAAAATTAATTTACGGATCTTTTTGAGATATATATATAGTAAACAAGCAATTCCGATTATAAACAAAGCTAATCGTGCTAGAAGAAAAATCGGAAAAATTACTAAATAAGCTGAAATGAAAAATAAAATTAAAAATTTTAAAATATTCACTTTTCTTTTTTGGAAGGAATAAATCAAAAAATTTTCTGTCCAAATCATCTTTTGGCGGATAAATTCCTTTAAACTGCTTGAATAATCAACAAATATCCTATGATTATAGTCTACATTTCTATAGGTTTTAAATCCTTTTGAAAAAATATCCTCACCCATTGATTTATCAGTAGCATACTTTTTATCTTCAGAAAAGAATTTAATTTCCTTGATTACATCATAGTTTACCACGGAGGTTTGACCTGACATAATTTTTCTTTTTTGATATCTGCTAAATTTATATTTGAAGTCTGAATTTCTATCAAACTGCAAATAATTTATAAAATCGTTGCTTTGCTGGGTTTCTAAGGGTCTAGCGCCTCCAGCTATAACATTTTCGTTCAAATTAGTGATTGGATAAATCATTCTTAAAAGAATTTCATCATTAATGTAGGTATCAGCATCAATGAAATAGACAAGCCCATCCTTAATATGATCTATGCATTGGTTAATTGCCTTGACTTTTCCTAAGGAAGGTCTTTCAGAACCACCTTTTTGGTGTAAAATGATAAAATTATCATATTTTTTAAATGAATTTGCTATTTCAATTGTACGTTTGTTACCCCCTGCATTGACTATCGCTCTTACTTTAGGGTAGGTAAGATTTTTTATGGATTCTAAACATCTTTTAAACAATTCTCCCTCTTTCCATGCTGGTACAAGAAAATTTACAAGAGGAGTATACTTGAGATCCTTTAAAGCGATCGTTTCTGGATCTCTATGAATGTTATAAGCTTTAGCATATCGTCTGTCCTTTAATAAAAAAATTAGTAAATGAATTATTATTACTACACTAATGATAGTAATAATTCCATAAATCGATTCCAAGAAAATTAATATAGAATTAAAAAAGATAATAATTTGATAAAATAAATTCATACTTAATATCCAAAGTTTACATTTTATTAAATCTATTATGTATTTTATAGAAAAATAGATTAAATTTAAAGTTGATAGAGAAAACAATAAAAAGTGGTATAGATGCGTATTAGAAAAATGAGAATCAACTTATTAATCATTTCTAAGTAAATTTATATTGAGTTCTAATCATTTGTCAATTTTTTCTAATAAAATTTTAATTAACCTCTCTCCTATTTTGTTAGTTGTACAATATTTTTTAAATAACCTATAAGCGTTTTCTGAAATCTCGTATCTTAATCTTTTATTATTGATTAATTTTAAAATTGCATCTGCTAAAGATTTAGAATTCCCAGGATCACATAAAATAATATCTTTGCCTTCTGTGAATAACTCTCTTACAGCAGCACTTTCAGCAGAGATCATAGGAATTTTCATAGCCATTCCATCAAACAATTTATTTGGTATAACTAAATCTACTTTGAAAAAAGCCCCAAAAATTCCAAGACCAATATCACAATTTGCAATTATTTTTGCAACCTCTTTGACTGGAACGAAATCAAGAAATTTTACATTTTTCAGATTTAATCTTTTCACTAATTCTTTATCTTTCTCATAAGTTATTCCTCCTCCCAGTAGGAGTAGTGAAAGATTTTTTTGTTCTTTAAGAGATGCTATTGCCTTAATTATATAGTTTACTCCGGATGCTTGGATGAAACTACCCCAGAATCCAACTAATATGTTATGATTATCTGATTTCTCGCATTCTATCGGATAAAAATAGTCTTCTCGACTCCCTACATATATCTTTCTAAATTTCTTTAACGGAATTTTAAATGTTTCACGAAAATATTTAATATGAGAAGCTGTATCTAATACTACAAAATCAGATAGATGACATAATAAAAATTCCAATACATAAAAATACAAGTAATACAATATCTTCGGAATAAATCTCTTTCTATTTTTCAGGCCATAAACATTATAATAAGTTAATAGCTTAGAAATATGAACATCATGGATTAAGGGAACTCCTTTTAAAAACGCTAATAATTTTGAAAACATAAAGGAGATTGAATTCCTAAATGAATAATAGATTATAGCATCATATTTGAGATTTAAAAATCTTTTAAAATTCTTAATTAAAAATCTAATCAAAGATTTATTGCGATATTTATTGGTATTAAACTCTATTACATTTATATTATGATTACGAAGGCCCTGAATGAAATTATGGTTTCTGATATAATCTGGATTATAATTTCCAATATACAAAATATTTTTAAGTGATTTATTTGTCATCAAAATCGTAATTTTGGTAAAAATGGTTTATAATATTTCAAGTGATAATTCTGAATTTAAATTTTTTTAACATTATATAGCATTATTGAAAATAGTAAAGCGATTATTAGACAAATTAATAAACATAACATTATTTATTAACAAAACTAACAAGTTCTTCTTAAAATCTAGAAGTTGTACTATGTCTGAGCCTACTAAGAATAACGTAGATGAAGAATTAAAGCAAAACCAGAGAACTTTAGCTAAAAGTTCAATTTTTTCATTATTATATAAATATGGGGTTCAAATTTTCTCTATTTTTACTTCGATTTTAATGGCAAGGATAGTCTCTCAAGCAGAGTGGGGATTATTAATATTAGCTATTTCTTATACTGGAATTTTCAGTCAAATTATCTCCTATCTTCCACCAGGATTGGATTCAACTCTGAATTATTATATCCCTCGTTATATTGGTCTTAATAAATATAATTCCCTTAAATCGCTCATTAAAAATATGTTTTTTATTCGAGTAGTAATCTTAATTCCAGCATGTGTTATTCTTTTATTATTTATATTTTTCTTATCGAACATTTTCTTCATAAATTTGAATGAATCTATATATCTTCTTTATATTATGTTTCCAATTGTCATTGTATCTGGAATAAACCAAATATTAGCTGGTATAAATCGAGGGTTCAATATGTTCAAATTAATGTTTCAATTATTAGTTCTTAGTAATGCAATTTATCTAGGGGGTCTAATAGTCTTCTTTTTATTTCTTAGAAATATTGGAATTGAACCCATAGCCATACTTTATACAATTTCAATCATTATTCCTTTTCTTATAAATCTCCTGCTAATGATAATCAAGTTAATTAAATTAAAAAAAAAAAGCAACGATTTAAATTCATCTTTTAGAGCTGATCTAAAAAAGATAATAAGTTATGGGACTCCAGTAACCCTGACAGTATCTATGTATTATCTTTGGGAACAAATTCAAATTCAAGCAATAGGAACATTCCAACCAACAGAGGTAGTTACGGGTTTTTCTATTGCAAAAAATTACAGCCAGAACTCTATCAATGCTGTCACAGGTTTTAATGAGCCTTTGATTACTTCGGTTTCTAAACTACATTCACAGAAGAACTTCAATGAAATTAATAAAATTTATAATACAATAAATAAGTTTTCAGTATTTATTCTTTTCATATTAACGGGAACTTTATACTTTCTAGCAGATTTCTTTTTAAAATTTATTTATGGTGAAAGTTATCTCATTTTTTCAATTTATTTAAGAATTCTGTTATTTGCTTTTATGTTTCGAATTTTCTTAAATATGTTTGAGACTTATGTGCTTGCTACGAATAAAGTAAAACTTCTTCCTATTTACAAATCTATTGCTATAATAATATTAGCTATTCTATTCTTTTTTGGTTTAATGTATTATGGTATTTTAGGCGCTCTTGTAGGATTATTATTAGGAAATATTGCTCTATTTGTTATGTATCTCTTTCTAACATTAAAATTCTTATCAATTAAATTAAAAAGTATCTTTCTCCAATATTGCACTTTTTTTATCTCTTTTGCAATAACTTTATTTCTTCAATTACTCTTTTTTCAAAATTTTGAAGATCAAATCTTTATTTCATTAAATTTAGGGCTTTTTCAAAATTTACATCTTTTAGCAATAATTATTTTTTTAGGAATTTACTTATGTCTAAACATTATTTTCCGAATATTTACTAAAAAAGATATCGAAGATGTGGAATCATTCTTTAGAAAAGATACAATGTCTCATCGATTTATTAAAAAAGTTCTTAATATTACAAAAAAAGTAGTTAGATAAGTAAATTTTTTTATAAATTTTTGAATTTTTGAATTACTGAATTTGGATCTTTAGCTTTTAATATTGCACTTGAGCTTGTTAAAATGTCTACTTTTTTCATCTTTTTTATAGTTTCCAAATTTACTCCTCCATCAACATCAATAATGAAAGGATATTTTTTTTTTAACTTTGATAATTGATATATTTTCTGTAAAGTCTCGGAAATGAATTTCTGCCCAGAAAATCCTGGTTCAACTCCTAAAATTAACACAACATCAAGTTTAGGTAGAAGATATTCAATTTGAGCAATTATTGTCTTTGGATTAAGAACTATTCCAACTAATTTACCCGAGGATTTTACTCTATTTATGATTTGAATTATGCCTCTTTCTATTTCAAAATGAAATAAAAAAACATCGATATAGTCAATGATCTCATCAATATATTTCAAGGGATCAGAAACCATCAAATGGACTATAATAGGTATGTTAAAATTTGCCTTTATTTCTTTAAAAACATTTAAATTAAGACATTTATTCTCGACAAATTTGCCATCCATTACATCAACATGAAAATAATCGAAATTCTTTAAGTTTTTCAACGGTTCAATCGAGAAATCATTGGTTGCATGAATTGAAATAGCTACTTTTTTCATGATTGTTCCATTTAATTAAAATGAATGAAAATTTTAATATCATTTCTTATTTACTTCCTTAATTTTTATTAGCCAGTGATCATTAATTATACTATTCAAAGCTTAAAATTGTTGATTTATGGATAAAATTTTGGTAACTGGTGCCGCTGGATTTATAGGGTCTCACCTTATTGACTATTGCATTAAAAAAGAATTTGAAATATACGCGTTAGATCGCCCAAATGTCTCAATGAGAAACTTAATGCATTATACCAATAATAAAGAATATTTTTTAAAAAAAGACAAGAACAAAATATTTGGTGAAAAAATTAAAATCTCAAGTAATAAACCAAATTTATCGTTTATAGAATGTGATTTAAAGAATAGTAAATTATTAGAAAAAATCATAAGCAATCTTAGACCAAAATTTATATTTCATTTCGGCGCTCAACCATATATCTTACCATCCTGGGAAGACCCTCGCAATACTATTGAAATTAACGTTATTGGCACAATTAACATTTTCGAACCATTGAAAAATTACAAGATAGACGCAAAAGTAATTTTTGCAGGAACCTCGGCAGAATTTGGTAGTACTGCTAATATCGGACGTCCATTAAAAGAGGATGATCCTTTATTGGCAATTCATCCTTATGGAATAAGTAAGTTAGCTTCAGAGCTATTAGGAAGACAGTATTTTCTCAATTTTGGAGTTAAAACCCTAAATTTACGGTTCTTTAATTTAACTGGAACACGAAGAGTTAATGATGCAGCATCTGATTTTATAAGAAAAATCGCTCAAATTAATCTCGATTTAGCTGAACCTGTTATCGAAGTTGGAAATCTCGAACCATATCGAGACATATTAGACGTAGAAGATGCTGTAGCAGGAATCTGGTTAGTAGCAACTAAAGGCCGCCCAGGTGAGGTGTATCATATCTGTTCAGGTAAAAAAGTTCAAATTCGGGAGCTTCTAAAGATTGCTTTAAGCTTAACTGAAAAAAAAATAGAAGTTATTGAAAATGTCCCCGAAAAACTTAGAACTACTGATGAGGACATTATTATTGGAGATAATTCTAAGGCAACATCAGAATTAGGTTGGAAAGTGACTAAGAATCTTAAAGAAACTCTTACAGATATGTTTAATTATTGGATTGACTATTATCAATCGAATTTATAGTAAAGAAAAATAGTTTTAAAATTTATATTATCTTATATTAAGCTACTTTTTTAAAACTAAAACTTATTGTTTTAATTTTATCTTCACTGAGTGCTGTATCACAATAAGGGCATTTTACTTTCTGTTTCTTTTTAAACCTTGCTAATATATTATCTTTTAATGATGCTGAACATTCTTTATTTGAACAGATATTTAGAACACCATACACATATTTATCTTGTTTCGTGATTAATTCATTACCAATTTCAAGAGTTTTTGCAGTGACTTTTTCTGAAATTGATTCCTTAAATTTTCCTAAATAATCTTTCAAATAATCAGCATCAGTACCTAAGAATAATAATATTTCTTCGCCGACTTTATACTTATTGTTTTTGCGTGAATATTGAATATTACGTATTAAATCGTTTACAACGCGTTCTGCTAATAATTCATCATCAAGAGAGATGTCAAGATATAAATTGTAATACTTTGATTCTGCTTTAAGTAACCCTTCTTTTTTAGCTATGGATTTAACTACTTCTAATTCTTTTACATTTCCCATTTGTTTAATCAATTCAGGAAATTTTATTTCAGGCATCTCTTCTTTCTCTTCGATTATTATTTTCTTATTTGGCCATCTTAATCGTATTTTATTCTCATCCTTTAATGCTCGTATAGTTTCTATTATGTCTCTTGTGAATTTCATTTGCTCTTCTAACCGATCATCAATTAAATTATCATTATACACAGGATAATCTTGAAGGTGAATACTTTCAGTTTCATTACGACCCATTGATTTTAAGTATTGTTTAAACATTTTAAGATAAATTTCTTCAGTTAACATTGGATTTATTGGAGACAACATTAGCAAAAATTGAAATAAAATTTCGAACAAAAGCGCCATAACTTGATATTTATTGGGATCTTCAGAATAGAGATCTAACTTTTCTCGATTCAACATTATGTACCATCGACTAACATCATTCACAATAAAGTCTCTTAATACTCCTGGAATCCAAGGTAATTCATACTTATCTGAATGCTCGATCACCCTCTTAATTACAGAATGCAATCGTGAAACTAACCACTTATCTATTTTATCTAGCTTATTCAAATTTAATTTGTGCTCAGAAGGATTGAATTTCGCTAGAGAAAATTTCTCGTTTGCATATACGTACACATTCCAAATAGTATTAATAGTTTTGTATGTATCAGCATATTCCTTAACATTGAAATTTAAGTCTCGACCTGGTTGGGTGGCTCCTATAGAATAGAATCTAAACGTTTCGATGCCTTTTATATTGGAATAGCTTTTATTTCCTTGAAGTTCCTCGAGAGTTCCGTTTATTAGATCTTCTGGTTCAAATGAAGTTCCCTTAGATTTACTCATTTTTAATTTTTCTCGCAAAAACCATCCATGCATATAACACGCATTATAATTTTTGCGTTTGGATGAAACCATAGCACTACATAACAAACTGTTAAACCATCCTCTTATTTGATCTTTTCCTTCAATTATGAAATCAGCTGGGACCCAGCTGTCATAATGACTCTTTCCATCATATACTTCTTGAGCAGCCCACATTACAGAACCAGAATCTAACCATACATCTAAAATATCTGGAATTCTTTTCTTTGTACCTTTATTGCATTTTTTACATTTCCAAGTAACTTGATCTATCCAAGGACGATGCAGATCATCCGGACATTCTCCTGCAATTTCTTTCAACTCTTGTCCAGATCCTATAACCGTAGTATCTTTACAATTTTCATTATCACAGATCCAAACACTTAAAGGAATTCCCCAATAACGCTGTCGTGAAATACACCAGTCCTTTAATGTACTCAACCAACTCTTAAACCATCGATTTCCTGCCCAATCAGGTATCCAATAAATCTCCTCATTTTTCTTTAGTAAATCTTCGATTAAATCTTCTGTTTTAAAAAACCATTGATTTGTTGCTCTATAAACTAACTTTGAATCGCATCTCCAGCAATGGGCATATTCATGTTCAATCTCACTGGTATGTATAAGAGTTCCCTTTTTCTTCAAGAGTTCTAAAATTTCTTGGTTAGCGTCAAAAACATGTTTACCCGCAAATTTTCCCGCTTCTTTTTTATAAATTCCCCTTATATTAACAGGATTAAAGATAGGAATATTATTTGCAACTCCTACTTCAAAATCTTCAGGTCCATGTCCAGGTGCAGTATGAACTAATCCTACCCCTTCTGAAGCAGAAACATATTCTTCAGATAATATAATAGTATGAACTGTATCGCTTTGCCTTGCAAGTTCTTTTTGATATGGAACTTCTTCTAAAAGGGGATGTTCGTACTTCATCCCTTTTAAATCTTCACCGTAATATTCTTTGATTAACTTGTTTTTATAACCTAATTCACCAGATATTAGAAATGGTGCTGCTGCTTTTGACATAATCCAATTCTCTTTTAGATCTTCGATCCTAAATTTACCATATTCTGCAAATGGATTTGCCATTATTGCCTCATTAGCCACTAAAGTCCAAGGAGTTGTGGTCCAAATTATAAAATATGTGTCTTTTTCTTCAGTTGATTTCAATTTTAAAAATAAACTGGTATCTTTAATATTTTTATATTCGTGTTCGTGTTTAGCTAAAGCTGTAGCGCATCTTGGACAACAATTTAATGGGCGATAAAATCTGTACAATAAACCATTTTCCCAAGCTTTTTTCAATGTCCACCAAATTCCCTCAATATAACTGTTCTTTAAAGATATGTAAGGATTATCCCAATCCCAGAAATAACAACCAAGTCTTTTAAATTGATCATTCATAAGTTTTAAGTTTTTCAAAGCAAACTCTCTGCAACTTTTAATGAACTTATCTTCACCAAAATTAATAATCTCTTGTTTATTTTTTATCCCAAGCTCTTTTTCCATCTGAACTTCAATAGGTAACCCATGAGTATCATAACCTGGCGTGTCAGTAACTCTAAATCCTCTCATTCGTTTGTATTGAATAAGATAATCTTTTAAAATTTTATTCCATGCAGTACCTAGATGAATTGAGCCAGTCGTATATGGAGGTCCGTCTATAAACCTCCAAGATTCTTTTCCTTGTTCATTTTTCCTTATTAAGGAATAGATCTCTTCTTTTTTCCAGAATTCTAAAATTCTCTGTTCTAATTCTGTTAAATTTAAGCGTTTATTTAATGCTTCCACGAGACTCATCTTGTCAAATATGTGAATGTAAATTATAATAAATACAGACTAAAAAATTTAACCAATTCTTTAAATAAGGGACATTTTTAATCAATTAAGTTAGAAAATTATAAAAAGATCTTAAATAACAAATACTTTTTTAATCAGGTATTAAATTAGGAGGAGGAGTTTTCAAACAAAATCCACACTTGCCAAAAGACTTAATTGTTTGTTCCCAGCAATGCTTATGATAGGACCTTTCACAATAGGGACAATCAACATGACATGTATCTCCATCTGATCCGGCTATTTTTAAACTACACGTAGGACAATCTATTTTATGGCAAATTACACATGAGACGACTGAGACTTCAAATATCTTCTTTGAAATTAAATTAAATAAATCTACAAGATAACTAAAAGGAGTCCACTCTTCAAAAAAATCCTTAAACGAGCTTTGAAGATCATTTTTTATTTTTTCATGGGCTTCAATTTCGAATTCATTAATAATCTTAATAGAAGGCATCTTCATGGGATATTCTGGAGGTAAATTAATCTGGAATTGAAAGGTCAAATCCTGTGTTTTCATTTTACCTTTCATTTCAATGTTTAAAATTTCTTCAGAAGGGAGATATTCAATATTTTGATAATGTTCTTTTAATAACTCTATTTCAAAATCAATTCTTGAATTCTTATCAACTAACCAAGCAATTTCTCTTATAAGTTCGACAGATTCAGATTCATTTTCTCTCCAATTTTTGTAAGCATCAAGTTCTGTGATTGGGATTCTAATTAATTCCTGAAGCTCTGATGCTAATTCTACTTTAGGAGGCATAGGATAAGTACCTAAATTAACCTCTAATGAATATTCTCTAAATCCATAAGTAACCAGATGAACTGATAAATGAGTTATGTCATTAGGATTAAGATCACATTGATATTCTCCAAGAATCTTCTTAGACTCTAATTCAATTTCTTTTATGAAAAGTAATTTATTCTCTAATTCATGGATAATGTCAACAATATGCGGAGGATTTGTACTTGACCATTTCCTCAATGTTTCTAATGATTGATCTGGATCACCTAATAAATTTGATACTTCTTTCGGGAAAGAGATTATAGGTTTTTCAGGATAATTTTGAAAATTGATATAAATCATGAAAGTCTTCGAAACCGTTATAGTGAGATAAATGGTTAATTCTACTTTATTTTCTCTTTCTTGGTCGTAAGCATATTCTTGTTGAATTAATCCCAACTCGGTTTTTAAAGTTAAGTTTAATTCTTCTTGAACATCGAATAAATCTTCTTGTAAAGGAGTTTCGCTTTCTGGAACATTGATATTATTTTCAGAAGCATCTTCAATCAATGCATCATATTTTTCTGGCGCAGTTGTGAATTTTTCATAATCGAAGTCTGGAGGATAAGCATTCAAATCTGGAGTAATATACTCTTCAGTTTGTGGTAAAGATTGTTCAACCTGTTTTGGTTCTTGATTAAGAATCTCTTTAGAATCATCTGAATCTTTAGAAATTTCAGGAGTTAGAATTACAGGCTCTTCTTCAACTTTTTTATTGATTTCTAGAGCTTGCTTTATCTTTACTTTGAGTTCATTCACGACATCAACGACTCGAGATTCAGATGTCCATTTTGTTAAAGATTCTAAATCGATCTCACCTAATAGATTCTTAATTTCATCATGAAATAACAATTTTGGTGGAGTATTTGGAAAATTCTCATCAAATTTTATTTCTAATTCATACTTTTTATCAGCGCTTTCATATGCATATCCATATAAATGAGCAATATTTCCTGATACCATCCAAAATGAAAAGTTGGCCGCAAGTTTCTGTGCTTCCTTTAAGAGCCTTTGTTTATTCATAGAGTTTAATTCTTTATAATTATGTACCTTATTAAAAACATTAAATTACATTCTTAAAAATATTTTTAAATATTGAAAGAACAATATACAAATAGCAGGTTTGTATCAATTATAACCAATAAAGGAATATGGTTTTGAATTTTCGTGAAAATTTTAAAAGAAATATTGTGATTCTTAGTAGTTTTATCATTTTCAGTATCATCTATATCAGTTTTTTACTAAAATTAAATGAAATCCAATACGGCTTTTATGTTCCCCCTTTACTAGTTCTTGGATTTGTTTTGTTCATTTTTGGTTTTTTCTATTTCTTTTTTTATTTAAATCATAAAAAAAATGAGTTCCTAACCTTTCACATAAAGCTGATGAATGAATTTACATTTATGCTGATTATTTTCATTTTAATGTTAATCTTTTTTTTTATACCTTCTATAACTTTCTCAGATATGATAATCGGCTGGAATGAGATACCTATTTTAAATTATATAAGGGCAGGAATTTACACAATCGGAAGTGGTTTTATTCCAGGATATTGTCTATTAAACATCTTCCTTCCTAATAACGATTTACATAAAAGATTTGAGGTTGAACCCTTTATTATCAAACTTGTATTATATCCCCTCATTTCATACACATTCCTAGGAAGTTTCACATTGATTGTTGATCAAATAGGATTATCGAGAGGATTATATCAATATGTTCTCATTATTGCTATAATTATATTATTTTCTATCAATTTGTTTATCCAAAAACGGCGCGGTGGTAAAATTTTGTCTATTAAAAAGACAGAGATGAAAATTTCAAAATATACAATATTTTTGCTTTTTCTAATATTTTCAATATTGCTAATATGTTTAGGAGTAAGAACAAATACCCTCTTTTTAGTTGATAATGACAATTATCGAGTATT
>JBHLNZ010000069.1:0-15178 GCA_048941015.1 Promethearchaeota archaeon
CTAATAATTTATCCATTAATATTTAACTATTTTTATTAAATTTTATAAGAAGGATTGAGTTTTTAGAAATCCTCACATTTCTTTCTGAAATATGGCCGCGTATGAGAACAACTTGGACATTTCCAATCTGCTGGTAATTCATCCATTTCTACTTCATAACCACATTCCATACATATCCATACTATCTTTTTTCCTCGTTTAAAGAATGCATCATCACCAACCAATTTTAATAGTTTTCCGTATCGTTGAGCATGATGCTGTTCTGCACGAATAATACCCCTCACTCTCTTAGCAATCTCAGGATACCCTTCTTTTTCTGCAGTATCTACTATATCGGGATATAATTTCGTGTATTCTAAAGTTTCTCCAGCAATTGCAGATTTTAAGTTCTCAAAAGTCGTTCCATGGGTCGTAGGAAATTCAGCATCAGGAATTACTTTCATATCATCGAAATATTCTTCATTTTTAAACTGTTGAAGCATTCTATAATACCAACTACCATGTTCTTTTTCTTGATTAGCAGTTTCCTCAAATATATTAGCTATCAAAACATATCCTTCACTTTTGGCAATTTGCGAAAAGAAAGTATACCTATTTCTTGCTTGAGACTCACCAACATAAGCCGTATATAATTTCTTTGGAGTTTCTTTCATTTGATAACATCTTTATTTTAAATTGGATTTTTTTTTAAAATCAATATTTTTGAATATATATTTATTACGTAAATTTTAATTCTTATACTTATAATTTAAAAGAGAATAGTAGCCTATTAGGAATGATTAAAAATATTTCAATTAAATTTAGCTAATTTCATTTTAAATTTATAAATGTTAATCTGTATCGATTTCTGTTGTTACAGGGTAACCTTTTCTATGCCATGCAATCATACCACCTTTTAGATTTCTGACATCCTTAAATCCTGCTCGAGCTAAAATTTGAGCTGCCATCATTGAACGTGAACCAACATGACATAACACCACTACTTCTTCATCTTTATAATCTTCTAAAGTATCAACTTTGTGCATAAGATCTCCTAAAGGCATAAGTTGAGCTTCTTTGATATGTCCTCCTAAACCATGATATTCTTGTGGTGTTCTAACATCAATTATAATTGATGGTTTATCTTCACTTTCAAGTCTTTCATATAATTCATCAGTTGTTATTTCTGACAGAGGAGGTGAATCAGGGGTTCTTAAATCCTTCCTTCTTTTTAATTTAATTTTAACTGGAGCTTTAACTTCTTCAATTTTAATTGTTTTCTTCTCTAAAATGGCAACTAATTTTCCTTTATCTTTTCCTAGATTATTTAATTCTACTCCATCTGTTAATTGAGCATATGCTTCTACACTCGCCTTAAAACCTGGATCTGTTGCATAAATTTTCAATTTCTTTCCTTTCGGTAATATTTCAAGCCCCTTTATCAATGCATTCAATGGTCCAGGACAAGATAAACCAGAAGCATCAATTATATTGTATTCTTCACTTTCTATTGTTTTGCTCTCAATCATTTCCTCCATTAATTCCTCTGATGGACCACACGCTTCAGCTATTTCTTGAGTAGTCGCTTGGGCAGTTTTAAAGAGTTTGTATCCTCCCGATAAATTTTTCACGTTTTTAAATCCTTTGAGCATAAGTAATCTTGTAGTATAATATCCCCTATGACCAACCTCACAAAAAATATAAATATCCTTATCTTTTGGAATCTCATCTAATCTGTCTCTGAGCTCTAAATCGTTAATATTTACAGCATTCTCAATAGATCCTACCCTAAATTCTTCTGGAGTTCTTACATCAAGAAGAAAACTATTATTATCTTTTATTTTTTCAATATCTTCCCATTGCCATATTGGGTGATCGCCTTTGATTACATTCGATGCTACGTATCCTGCCATATTTATTGGATCTTTAGCTGATCCATATGGAGGAGCATATGTTAGCTCAAGTTCTTCTAGATCGAATACTGTTCCTCCAAATTTTATTACTGTTGAAATTACATCAATTCTTTTTTCTGTTCCAGCACCCCCCACAGCCTGAGCTCCTAATACCTTACCACTAGGAATCTCAAAAAGAAGTTTTAATGTAATTGGTATAGCTCCTGGATAATAACCCACATGATTATTTGGATGAATATAAATTTTTTCAAATTTTATATCTAAATTTTTCAATTGTTTTTCATTTAATCCTACAAAAGCTACAGTTAAATCAAAAACTTTTAATACTGAAGTGCCAAGAATTCCTTTATATTTAGAATCTCTGCCTGCTAAATTATCTGCTGCAATTCTTCCCTGTTTATTCGCAGGACCTGCTAAAGGTATTGCAGTAGGTTCTAGTGTCTGAAAATGCTTTACTTGAACAGCATCTCCCACAGCATAAATCGATGGATCTGAAGTTTGCATCTTATCATTAACAATTATATGTCCTTTTGGACCGATTTTTAAACCCGCTTCCTTTGCTAAATTACCTTCTGGTTTAACTCCTATTGATAAAATAATCATGTCAGTTTTAACTTTTTTACCACTTCGAGGTATAACATAGTTACATTTATCAACATCACATTCAAATGAATCAACTGCATCTCCTAATTGCAAACAAACTCCATTCAAAATTAATTCTTGATGAACAAATTGCGCCATTTCTTTATCTAATGGAGCTAAAACTTGATCAAGCATTTCAACAATTTTTACCTTAATTCCTCGTTCTTTTAGGTTTTCTGCCATTTCTAAACCAATATACCCCCCTCCAATTATAGTTGCATGTTTCACTTTATTCCTCTCAGCAAAATCTTTAATTTTGACTGAATCAGGAATTGTCCTTAACGTAAATGTAGGAACTTGTTCAAGACCTTTAAATGGAGGTATAATTGGAGATGATCCAGGAGATAAAAGAAGATAATCATAATCTAAACTATACATTCTATTTTGGTCTAAATTCTTAATTGTAATTTCTTTTTTCTCTTTATTAATTGATATTACTTCATGGTTTATCCTGACATCAATATTAAATCTATTAAAGAATTTTTCTGGAGTCATTAATTCTAACTTTTCGCGATCTTTTATTACCGATCCAACATAATATGGTAAACCACAATTTGCAAAAGAAACATATGCCCCCTTCTCAAGAATAATAATTTCAAATTCTTCACTTAATCTTCTTAAACGAGCCGCAGCAGTAGCTCCACCAGCAACACCTCCAACAATAATAACTTTCTTCATAATAATCCTTCATTTTTAAAAGTATTAAATTGTGATTGCTGAGCACACAACTTTCACAACTTTAATTTAATCAATATAAATTAGAATTTAAAATTCTTGATTATGAATTATTGATTAAAATTTAAACAACATTTAATTAATCCTTAGTTTTAAAGATAAAACTTATTACTTAAAAAATCACATATAATACAGTTTTAATGGATAATAAACTAAAAATAACGACATTTTGTACATGCGTTTATTAAAATAATGCCTTATTAAAATTATCATTGAAATAAGCGATTTTTAAAATAATTTTAAACCTTCATCTTAATAAATTATTAGAAATAGAACAATTAATAAATTATTTATAATTTTTTTTAAATTTTTATCCTCTATAATCAAGAACTATGACAACATCAACGTATAACTCGTAATTCTCGTCCTCATCATAATCATGTATTTGGACCTTATCTACCTCGTCCAATTCTCCTTTTACTTCCATAAGTTCTGATTGTAGTAATATTTTTACTGGAGAATGCTTTAATTGTTTTCTAATTTCAACCGTTCCAGGAATTGATTGAGCAGAAGTCACCACAATTACTCTACCCGTATATTTAGTCAACTTTAACGCAAGTTCTAAGGACTTATCTCCCGAATCAACTATTAAAATTCTTTTATCTCGTAGTTCTTCAAGATCTGAGGGAATTTCTTTATAAACTCCCTTACCCAGAAATTCATCAATACCTAAAATTACCCTCACATCAAGTTGACACGATGTGGCAATCTCTACATCAGGATTTGCTCCTGTTCTATAATTATCGATTGCGGCTTTTAAAGCATCTGCGGCTAAATTACTACAATGCATTTTAATGGGTGGTAAACCATCTAATTCGTCAGCAACATCCTGTCTACTAACTTTATAAGCTTCATCGAGAGGCATTCCTTTAACCATCTCGGTTATCATTGATGACGTGCTTATAGCACTACCACAACCAAACGTCTTAAATTTAATGTCATTGATAATTTCCTCGCCTTTATCATTCTTCCCTACTTTAATGTAGATCCACATGAGGTCCCCGCAAACAGGATTACCGACCTTTCCAACACCGTCGGCATCCTCTATTTCACCAACATTACGTGGATTTTTAAAATGATCCAATACCTTTTCTGAATATTGAGTTGATTTCATACTTTTATTCTCACCTTATTTTAATTCTTTTATCATATCAGGAGGCGTTAAAGGAGATAGTTTTCGCAACCTTTTAACTGATTCGGGTAACACTTCGATTAATTTATTTATATCGTATTCTTTAGTGGTTCTTCCTAAACTAACCAATAAAGAACCATGAGCTTCTTCATGAAGTAATCCCATAGATATTAGTGTATGTGATGGCTCTAATGTTTTAGAAGAGCACGCAGAACCTGTTGCAGCAGCAATATTATTTTCTTTTAATGTTAATATCAATGACTCTCCTTCTATATAGTCGAATCTGAAATGTGCATTATGCGGTAATCTCTTCTCAGGATGGCCATTCAAATATGAATTAGGAATTTTTTCTAAAACATTTTTTATTAGTTTATCTCTTAGATCTTTAAGATATTCTGCTTCATTTGGCATTACCCGTTTCATAATTTCTGCCGCTTTAGCAAATCCAACAATTCCAGGGATATTTTCAGATCCTGAACGGAATCCTCTTTCTTGACCTCCACCTATAATTATTGGATTAACACGTACACCTTTCTTAATGTATAAAGCTCCAACACCCCGCGGTCCATAAATATCATTCGAAGAGAGGGTGACTAAATCAATGGGTATCTTTTGTAAATCTAGAGGTATTACACTTTCACTCGCAACAGCGTCAGTATGAAATAAAATCTTTTTCTCTTGAGCTATTTTACTAATTTCCTCTATTGGTTGTAAAGAGCCAACTTCATTACTCGCCGTCGATATAGATATTAAAATTGTATCATCTTTAATTAGTTTTTCAAGTTTATCTAATCTGACAATTCCAAATCTATCAACAGGAAGTCTACTTATTTCAAATCCTTCTTTTTCTAAATGTTTAGCAATGTTTAGAATTGATATGTGCTCAATTTCAGAGATAATAATATGATTGCCTTTCCTTTTATAAAAGTTAGAACCTCCCATAAGAGCAAGATTGTTTGATTCAGTAGCTCCAGAAGTAAAAATAATATCGGTAGCATTTGGTGCATTGACAAAATCTGCAACTTTTTCTCTTGATTTTTCTAATATATCGGTGGCGATATCACCATCACAGTGAAGAGATGCCGGATTAGCAAATTTCTCATTAAAATATTCCATCATTTCCTTCACAACTCTTTCATCAACTGGTTTAGCTGCCTGATTATCTAAATAGATGCTCAATTTATTGCCTCCATAATCTAATATATCACAATTTTAAATTTTTCTTTAAATAAAATTAAAATCAAAACCATTGAGTAGCATCTACATCTAAAACCAAATCATTTAGGGTTGCAGCTCCAACAATTTTAACACCAGGAATAAGATCTACTTTTTCCCAGCCCAACATCCTTTTTGAAGCTTCACAAACCAAGATTTCAATTCCCATCTCCAAGCTTTTATCAATCATTTCTTTCACACTAGGAAAATCTCCTAATTTCATCTCTTCTGCCACACCAGGTTTTAATATCTTCAGGCCCATACCTAAATAATAAAGTGTTGCTTTGATGTTCATAGTCTTAGCGGTTTGTGCTAAAACCAATGGAGAATATTGTCGTTCGGGTATATCACTAGTTTGAACATATAAAATATGTTTTTCTTCCATAATTTTTCGTCTCTTATTGTTTTTTCTTAAAGTAAAATACTAAATCGTCGCCATCTTTATGAAATTCTACTAATTCCGTATCTGTCCTTTTTGCCCATCTTTTTAAATCCTCTTCAGCTGCTGGATCATCGGCTAAAACCTTAAAGCATTGACCAACTTCAAGAGTTTCTGAAAAATTTCGAACTTCAAAAAGTGGTTCTGGGCAATACAAACCACGAGTATCTATTTCCTCCTCATATTCAATTTCTTTACCTTTTTCACTACTCAAAAATAAAACCTCCTTGTTTTTAAAATTATTTATAACAAATTTTTATTAGATTCTAATTTCAATATATTAACGACACAAAAAAGAATTAAATATTCTGATTATAATTTAATCAAAAATATATATTGACAAAAGCTTAGAATTAAACTACTTTTAAAGTTATATTATAAATTATAAATCACCTTTAAATTGAAACCAAGAAGGCAATTTTTTAATCAGAAAAAATAAAAGTATAAAAAAAAACTACATACCAGCTAATTGCTTTATGTGTTTAACTCCATCTACTGCATCCTCCGCGAAATCATCAGCTCCAAGTCTTTTAGCTAGCTCCATATTTAAGGGAGCACCACCTACAATCAATTTCACATTATCTCTAATACCTGCTTCTTTAAGAGCTTCGTGTACAACTTTAATTTGTTCAACAGTCATCGTTAAAAGCGAACTTAATGCTATAATCTCCGCTCCTGTTTCTTTAACTTTTTCTACAATTATATTCTCATCTACATCCATTCCTAAATCATGTAATTCAAATCCTGAACTCAATAATAATGAACCTAAAATATTCTTTCCGATATCATGGTTATCTCCCTTAACGGTTGCTAATATAATTTTAACTTTATCTTGAGATTTATCAACAGCTGCTAAAGCTGGTTGAAGGATCTTAAATGCTTCCTTCATAGTTTCTCCTGCCAAAACTAATTCTGTGAGATAATATTCTTTTTCCTCATATCTTTTCCCAACTTCATCCATCCCTTTTGTTAAAGCATTTAAAATGTTGAATGGATCCTTATGATCTCCTTCTAAGGCTTCCTTTACTGCATCTGCTATATCATCCACTTCTAATTCTATTATCAATTCTGTTAACTTTTCAAAATCCATAATATTTATCCCTAATCTTTTAGCTTTGATTACTATTATATCTTAAAAATTATAAATGTTGTTTATGTTTAAATTTTTAGAAATTTAAATCTCCTTAAAATTACTTATAAAATTTATTTTCAAAAAAGAGAAAGAGGGAAGCGAGAAAATCAAAGCCATTAAGTAAGGCTTCAGATTTGGGATAAAATTTAGTTACCATTTAATTAGGAAATTAGGGGATATTATTTTATTTTTCACGGCTTCCCTCTGTTACTAAAGTATGATATGGTTCTATATAAACTTTATTTATAAAAACGATGTATCTCGATATTCCGTTTATTATAAAATACGTTAAATAACATTTTAAATAACTAATTATTATAGAAATAGATTTAGTCAATAAGATTTATTTAATGAGTCTATAATGGAAAAAGAATTTTTAGAAGAAGTACGAGAATTAGGAGATAAAGAAATACTTGAGGAGATAAAAAGAGACAATCTTGTTATTTATGCAGAAGATCTTGTAAAAGATTATGAGATTGGAGAATTCATTGTTAGGGCAGTAGATCATGTTTCATTAAAGATTAAAGAAAGCGATTTTATTGTAATAAAAGGACCATCAGGAGCAGGTAAAACTACTTTATTAAATTTAATTGGTGGATTAGATTCTCCAAATTCTGGTTTAGTCTTTACTAATGGTGTAAAAATTACAAATATGGAAGAAGAATCTCTAGCAACTTTTCGATTATTTAATACTGGTTTTGTATTTCAAAATTATAATCTTATCAGCACATTAACAGCTGAAGAAAATGTAATGTTTCCTTTGAGTCTAGCTGGAATGCATGTCCAAGATCAGAGAGAAAAATCTGTCACACTATTAAGAAAAATTGGTCTTGGTGACAGACGTGAACATCTCCCATTTCAATTATCAGCAGGTGAACAACAAAGAGTAGCAATTGCCCGTGCATTAGCTAACAATCCTCCTATTATTTTAGCAGATGAACCAACTGCTAATTTAGATAAGAATTCAAGTATTTTAATAAGAGATCTATTTAAAGAAATGAAGGAGGAACAAAGAACGGTAATTATCGCAACTCATGATGACTATTTGATAGAATTAGCAACTAGAGTATTTGAATTTGAAAATGCTAAAATTCTAAAAGAAACTATTATAAATTAAAAAAATATATCCGAAAACTGTAAGGTGTTAATCAGATTTCATTAAATTTTGCACTTAAAGATTTTTATAGGAAAAAAGAAATATCAATTCCTTATGTATTGATGATTAGTTTAGTTATAGCTTTATCAACCTTCTTAATTTATTTTACTTCTTCAATAGGATTAAATTCTTTTATTCAATATGATTATAGTAATATTTTTTATTTTACAGGCGGAATTAGTTTAATTTATTTCAATTTTAATACATTGATTATAAGTCTTGTTTTGATATTAGCATTTATTGTGGTTATTGTAATCACGAGTACTTTAATCCTTAATAAGAGGAGAGATATTGCTATTATGAAATCATTAGGCACACTTCCAGGTAAACTATATAACTATTATTTAACAGAAGCTTATATTATGTATTTTATAGGTTTTCTGTTAGGATTTCTTTTAGGTTTAATTTCTTATGGAATTTCAGGACTTTTACTTAGATTATTAGGATTTTCTGTTTACTTTTTTATCGATCTACTTTATACACCAATTCTATTCTTTTCTTGTATGGGTGGCATTTTTATCGTTCCTGGATACATTTTAAGAAGAATTGGAAATCAAAAAACAGTAAAGACATTTTCAAAAGACATTCCTTATAACTATGATGCTTCTAAAGGACTATCCTTTATTCCTAAATGGATCTCATTGATCAGCCTTAACTTCAAAACATCCGTTATTAATACTATTAGAAGGAAAGGAGAATTTAAACGGTATATGATAGTTTTTTCGATCATTTCAGTCATAATATTTACTTTAAGTATAGGAATATTTGTATTAAATAGTTCTTCACAACAATGGATTAGAAAATCCCAAGGAGAGAATATTTTAGCAATTGGGCATAAGGATGTAATTGAAAATTACGCTTTAATGTATTCTATGTTTTCAGATCCTACTCTTATGATCAATGGTGATGAGATAGATTTGTTGGACTCACAATATCTATTTAATTTCTCTAATATTGATGATTTAGGAGATTTATCTGATATAAAAACAATTGATCAAAGATTAATTAGTTTTTTCAATGCTGAAGAATTAGATGGATATCACTACTATGAAACTTCAGGTTATATTATCGTAGGACAGCAAAGAACAGGAATATTTCCTGTAGTTGGGGTAAATACTAGTGAACTTATCCAAAATTTTGAAATTGATGGTACTTATTTTAATGATTCTGATGCTGACATAAATATGTTAATAGGAGATGGTTTAGCTTATAATTTCTTCGATTATGCTTTTGATCAAAGTATACGATTTTATGATCTTAATCATACTTTTCACATCTCAGGAGTAGCGATAGATAGTCTGTATAGTGGTTATTCCGGATATATCGATATTGATGTCATGAGAGAAGATTTAAACCTTACTAATCAAGAAGTAAACTTAATTTTGATCGAACTTAACTCTAATCCATCCTCTGTAATCGAAAATGAATTAAGTACCATTATTACTTCAAATCTTGGAAACAACTTTACATATATAGCTTTAGATTCGATATTTGACAAAAATCTTCAACATATTTCGAATTTAACTTTATATCCTGCTATATTGGTTTTCATAATGGGAGTAATTTCGATTCTTTCTCTCTATAACTATCAAAAGGGGGGAATTTTAGAAAAATCAAAAGATTTCTTAATTCAAAGAGCGATTGGCTCCAAGTATAAATATATTAAACGAATATTGTTCTTAGAAGCGTTATACGTGATTGTACCTTCTTTGTCCTTGAGTTTAGGAATAGGAATGATACTAAATTCAATTGTTTTATTTGAAAGAGCTTATTTACCACCTCTTTACATTCCTTTAATAATTTTTGGATTTACTTTTATTTCTTTTATTTGCTTCAATTATATTAGTCTTATCCCTATTATGAAGAAGATTAAAAAATTTAATATTAAAGATTTTGTAATCTTCTAAAAGTATCTAAATGGTAATTTACAAAAAATTAAAAATATATATTAAGAGTATTATGAAATATATATAACTAAAAATTAGCATATTAAAAAGGATTAATAACCTCTATGACAGAAGAAGATAATTTGCGCATCAAAATCAAGGATTTGGAATCGCAATTAGAAGCTAAAGAAAGAGAACTCATGAGTTCATTTGATAAAATCGACCACCTTGAAGAAGAAGTTATGGCTCTCCATGAGATCATGCCTGCCAAGGATTCGAAGAAAAAAAGTAAGAAAGTTAAAGAATCAAAAATCGCTTTTGAACTAGCTGCCAAAGATAGAGAAATAAGAGAATTAAAAGATAAAATGGGCTATTTAAGAAAGGAGAAAATAGAAGCACAGAAAGAACTTGAAAGAATAAAATCAAATGAAGCATCCTCTTCTGTTATTCGTGTTGAAGATATTAGAAAAGATCAAACACCTCTAAGTATATTAGTAAAAGAATTACAGTCAAAAATAAACAAGCAAGAATCTATAATCAAGCGTTTGAAAGGAGGAACATTCTCTAGTGATGATTATGAAGAAAAAATCAAAGAAAAAAACGATGAAATTCAAGCCTTGAAGAAGGGTATAGAAAATTTAAATCAAAAATTACAGGAAGCTAATGCCAACACTCAGATTAAACCAAATGAGGAAGTAAAGAAAAAATTACTCGAAGATCTTCAAGATAAATTAAATAAATCAAAAAGACAGATAGATGATTTAAACAATAAACTCAGCAAATATGAAAAAAAAGGAAAAATCAAAGACAAGGAAGTCTCCGAATTACAGGCATCAAAAGCAAAAATAGTTCAATTAACTGATGATTTAATGGAAAAAAATAGAGAAATAGAGCAACTAAAAAAAGCTAATACTGATTCTGACAAGACACCACGATCTAATCCTTTAGAACCGGTTGTTGAAGAATTAAAAAATAAATTAAATAAATCTAAAGCTCAATTAGAATTATTAGAATTTCAATTATCTGAAACTCAGGAACAACCTGATTCATCGAAGAAAATAAGTAAAAAAGATATTGATGGAAGATTAAAAATACAAAGAGAAATGGCAAGACTTCTACAGCAACAACTGGATGACACAAAAAGGGACTTAAAAACTAAAGAAGAAGAGATTGGGACAATTAAAAATGAAGGAATAAGGATTAAAAATAAATACGAAGATCTATATAACCAACTAAGGCTAAAAGATCAACAACTCTCGGAATTAAAATCAGAATTAGATACTTTTAAATTTCAATCCCGAGATCAAGCATTAATTCCTCCTACTGAAGACCCCCAACTTATTGTAAGAATTAATGAACTAAAGAGCATAATTGAAGAATTAAATAAACAAAATGCTCAACAAAGATTAGAAATTTCACAGTTAAGAAAAAGTACATAATTTAATGAACTTTGATGGAACTCATTATTTTAGGATCCTCTGCAGCAATCCCAGTAAGGGAGCGAAATTTACCTTCAATTGCTTTAAAATATAAAAATGAAATAATATTATTCGATTGTGGAGAAGATCTGCAACGTAGAATTATAGATGCTGGTTTGAAGTTTAATAAACCTCTAAAGATATTAATTTCTCACTTTCATGGAGATCACATAATCGGACTTCCCGGGTTATTATTTCGATTCGGATTAATTGATAGAGATAAGCCTCTTATGATATTTGGTCCCCGAAACCTCTTTCTATATTTATATCTACATAAAAAAATTCTTGGACTTAAGGCAGATTATCCAATTTCGATTATCGAAATTGATAATGTGAATAATAAGTTAATCGAGTATCAAGGTTTAGATAATGAGGAACCATTTAAAGAATCGAAAATAAATGAAAATATTATTTTTGATTGCAAAAGATATTTTTTAAAATATTGTGAAGTGGAACATTCAATTCTTACATTTGGTTATTCTTTCATAGAGAAACCACGCAGTGGAAAATTCAATCCAGAAAAGGCTAGACAAATGGGAATACCGGAGAGTAGACTTTGGAAACAAATGCATGAAGGAGAAACTATTAAATTTAATGGAAAAACCATAGATCCATTAAAAGAAGGTATTGTCGGGCCAAAAAGGATCGGACGGAAAATCACTTATTCAGGGGATACTGCTCCATCTGATAATCTGATCAAATTAGGTAAAAATTCTGATATATTAATTCATGAAGCTACATTCTCGAAAGAATTATTAGATATCGCTAAAGAAAAGAAACACTCAACTTCTGTTGATGCTGCAAACGCTGCGATAAAAATGAATGCAAAACAATTAATTCTAACTCATATATCTTCAAGATACCAAGAAGATTCTAAAAAATTACTTAAAGAAGCGAAAGAGATATTTCCAAACACAATTTTAGCAGAAGATTTATTGAAAATGGATTTAAAATAGCTAAAAATTTTAATAATTGAATATAAAGAGCCTTAATTCATAATTCTTTAAAAATGGAGATATAAATTAAATAAAAATTATGTTTATCAGTTCCCCCCTGCTATATGGGGAAGAATAACAATTTCGTCGGTTTCTCTGATTATATCATCTTCAGATGCTTTCTTGCCGTTTATAAGAATTCCAAAATATTTACCCTCTAAATTTAATTCCCTGAGAAGTTCTTTAACTCTCATTTGTTTCTCTGGTTTAAAGGTTTCATAAAGCCCAGTATCAATAAGTTCAGTAATTTGTTTTATTTAAACCACCTTTAATATCAATTTATTTTAATTTAATAATATTATAACCACCTAACTATTTAAAATTAATTCCTTAATAATTTAGGTGTCAACTTCCAATTAAGTACAATTTTATATCATAAATTTTCGAGTAGGTAAGACATTTTAATCTAATTTAATCAGCTTTTCAACATCCCTTTTAAAATTTTTCCATACTGGATAAGAAAAACCAACTCTTTTTATTTTTTTAATAATTTTTATACTTAAATCTTACAATTTTTAAAGGGTTGATCTTAAATACTTCAATCAGAGGATGATTACAGTGATTATGGAGATTATTTAGAGAAATTAAGAGATTCCCTTGAAATTGTTCATAATCTTAAAGATAAAGAAAGAAAAAATTTTATTCAAAATCTGGTTAAAGATATAATTGAATTCGCAAATAACATAGCGGATACAGAAGAATATTTTGAGGCAGGTGAATTTTTATATTCTGCTGCTGAACTAATTCAAGAGTTTGATGAATTCCAATCAAATTTTTTATATAAACTAATAATAAAATTCTGGGAAAATCAAATCAATTTCTATAAACTTCAAGCAAAATTACACGAAATTGCAGAAATATATCTAAGACTTGCTGATTTATATAATGAAAAGTTTGATGATCCAAAATCTGAGAGAAAGCACATCTTAAATAGTATTAATTATTTGAAACAAGAAAGCAAACTGTTAGAAGAATTCAATGAAACGAGAAAGTTAACCCAGAATTTTGAAAATATTGCCGAGTTATATCTCAAAATAAATGACTGTAAACGAGCAACAAGATATTATGCTTACGTTATTGAAATTGCAAAGAATTTCCAATATTTTGATTTATTATCCTATTCATATCAACAAATAGCTTCATGTTACCGTGAATTAGATGATTATAATAAATCAAAAGATATAATTTTAGAGGGCATCGAATACTTCTCAGATATCTATGAAAAATTTGATGAGATAAATGACTATCTCACAATCTCTCAAGTTAGTCAAGTTTTAAAGAAATTATATAAGCTGACTAATAATGAAGAACAATTCGTAATTTATTCAAAAAATGAAGCTAGAGCATATATAAGTCTTGCTGAAAGATTAGAAAAAAAAGAAGAAAATTTTCAAAAAATAGCTCGTTTCTATCGTGGAGCTGCATTGTGCTATCAAGAAATTCATAATAATTTAATTGAATCTGCTTCGTGCTTCGTATTAGCAGGTAACTATTCAGAGAAAGTTGAAGATTTTAATGAAGCTGCGACAAATTTCTTTAATGCCGCAGTAACCTTTAAGGAATTAAATAATATTGAAATGGCATATAAGCATTTTGTAAAAGCTGGTGATAATTATTGGAAAATAGGAGAAGTAAATGATTCCACTGAATGTTATTTAAATGCTTATGATATAGCAGTTGAGGGAGAATTAGAGTATGATAGATTCGGCATATTTAATCAAATTGTTAGGGGTTTAAATATAATAGCTAAAGAAGGTTTAAAAAATAAACAATTTTATACTTCAGCAACAGTCATTTTAGAAAGTATTAAATTTTATCAACAGCTTGATACGGCTAAAGAGTTTCTAGTTAATGAAATGGTAAGAAATGTATATAAATATTATTACCGAGCAGCGAATTTGCAGAAGATAGGATTTTCTCATATCGTTCAATCTTATGTATTAGCTGCAATTTCTTCTATTCTTAACGGTAAAATTGAAAAAGCTTTAAAAATTCTCTCAGAAATAGAATCTGATGGTAATACCGTAAGAAAGTATAAAGAATTAGTTAAATTGATAATAGAATGGGTTTCTGAAGGGAAACAAGTCGAATTTGATAACTTTCCATATGAATTACAAAGAATTATTCAAGGATCTGAAGAGATAATGTATCTTTTAAAGTTATTTAAAGGTTATAAAATAGCTGTGTAAATTTATATTTTTTTAAAAATGAAATAAGAATTTACATCATAATTAAATATCTCAAACTCTATGTAATTATAAAGAATTATATTGTTAAGGGTTTGAAATATGAAAAAAAATATAAAAGCAACAATCATAATTGGTACAGCAATCACGCTAGCTATTGTATTACCTTATCTCTTAACAATTTGAAATGAAATTATAATTAATTTATTTTTATTCTGCAAATTAAATCTTAAAAAACTTTATTTTACATTCCATGAACTACTGTAAAAATATCGTTATTAGTTTTGATT
>JBHLNZ010000070.1:0-15078 GCA_048941015.1 Promethearchaeota archaeon
GAACGTGCTGATCTTCTAACAGAAATGAGAATGATTAAACATTATTATTCCTCAAAAGGAATAAGCTCTCGCTTTGGCATAGAATATTAAGTCAAACTTTCTTTCCGATCGTTTGTTCCTCCCATTTATGATATAATTCCATTAATCTATCTATTTCTTCGAGATTTGCTTTTATGTTAAAAGCGATTTTTTTAGAGATCCTAAAATATTCAGCATAAATTTCTTTGTTTCTTATCATTTTCTTTACAATTTTTACTACAGTGCCTTTATCGATTGATAGATTTTTAGAAATTGGTGTAAGATTAACATCTGGATTCACAGTTCCCATTTTTAATACTTCACGTCTAATTAATGATTCTTCATCATAATCTAGCTTGAATCTTTTCAATACTAAAAATCCATATACAATATAAATAATTAAAGGAGCTATTAAGTTTCCCAACAAATTTTTTACTTCGCTTACGTAAAAAATAGGCCCTATCATAAATACACATCCCATAATTCCTATATATATACACTTATTCAAATCTAACCTTAACGCAAAATATATAGATATCCCTAAAAAAATTATAGCTAAATTCTTCAAAAAACTATGAATATTAGAATAAAACAAAGAATTTCCTGTAAACACTTTACCAAAAACAATAATTTCAATAACATTTCCTTCCATATCTACAGACGTGATTGCTTCTGTAAATGAACTAGTTATATAATATAAAATCAATAAAAAAATTAGTAAAAATGAAATAGATATCAAGTTCTTATTTTTCATACTCTCTTTAACCAGTGTCTTTTTTATATACTTTTTTTTCCCAATTTTTATAAAGGGCCATTAGGGCATCTAATTGATCAATATTTTTATTTTGGTCAAATTCAATCATTTTAGAGTCATCTGAATAGATCGCATATATTTCATTTGCTTGAATCATTGTATGTATTACTTTTTCTACCTTTTCTCTATTGACATAACACTTTTCGGCAATATCTCTTATCTCTAATCGATGAAATCTGGTACCTAAATCTATCACAGTGCTTTTGATTTTTTTTTGATCTTTTTTAAAAAAGGTTGATTTTAAAAAAATGATAAAAATTATTCCACAAAGCCCAACAAAAATGAAAATGTGGATGAAATTTACATGAAATGGAATAAGATTGAGAGATATTTCAACATAAAAGTAAATAACTGTATACATATAATTAATAAATATTAATAAAAATCCAATTAAGCCATACAAAATAGTTAGATGAAATCTTAATTTGTACATAAAATTCATCGATACATATAAAAGACCTACACCAATACTTCCAATGATTCCTGTGAAAAAGTTATGAAAGTCCTTTGGAATTTGTGGAACACTTGTCTCCAATTCAGAAGTAAATATTGAAACAAAGGGTACATAAAAAGTTGCGATAATGAAAATTACAATAAATGAAAATAATAATAATATAAACGTTCTATTTAACTTAATCGGTTAAACACCTTCATTTTTCTTTTTACTAATTATCTTTTTTAAATAATCTTTCCAATTGTTTGTTCCTCCCATCTATAATATAATTCCATTAATCTATCGATTTCTTCAATATTCACACGTCTGTTAAATACAAACTTTCTTGAAATATTAAAATACTCTGCATATATTTCCTTCTTTCTTATCATTTCATTCACAACTTTGATAATGCTGTCCTTATCAACATTAATATTCTTTGCTATCTCTTTAAGTTTTAAAAATTCATAATTTGTCCCTAAATCTAAAATTGTTTTTCTTATCTGAGCTTCTTGATTGTAATTTTTCCTCCTGCTTAAGCTTATCAATAAAATGAATTCTATAAGAAAGATCAATGGACTAAAAAACATCAATATTAAATCATTCAATAGATATGAGATTAAAGGAGAATAACTTAAACTAATCCAAGCTAAAAGACAGATGGGAATTAATAATGCTGTAAAAGTAACAATTAAGCCTCTTTTCCCATAAATTACTACTTTACTTAAATTTGAATAAAAAATAAAAATTATTGAAACACCCATCAATAAAATTCCAAATAATATTCCATTCCATAATATATAAGAAATACTACCTGCTGGCCACCACACAATCAAATCATTAATATATTGATTGATATACTGATTTAAAAAGTGATTGTAAGTAAATGAGTCAAAAAATAATTGGGAGAGAAGAATTATAATACCTACAATTCCGAAAAGTTTTAAATTAGATCTTTTCAATGAATGCCCTCTCATCCAATTTTTTTCCAACTGCATCGCTTTCCCATTTTTTGTAAATTTGCATCAATTTATCAATCTCTTCTATGTTTATATCTTGATCCAATTGAATAACTTTAGTCTCGCTATTGTATTTAGCAAAAATCTCTTTATTCGCAATCATTTTATTTAGTATTTTATCAACCTTTTCTTGATTTAAAAAACATCTTTCAGCTATATCTTGTAATTCTAATTGAGTGAATTGAGTACCTAAATCTAAGATATTTTGTTTTATCGAGCTTTCCTCTTCATGTTTTAAAACTTTAAGAGAAGTGTTCAGCTTTTTATTTACTGAAATCATTAAAATTAATAAACCAAAAGATGAAAAAAAAGGAATAGAGAGGAGATATTTAGGAAAAAGACTTGTTAATACTACAATATGATTAATTATTAATAATATTATGACTCTATTATAGAAAATTGTGGGCTGAAATTGTAATCTATGAAAATGTATTCTTGAAATTAATGTTAATATTAACCTTAACCACCCTATAAAGAACAGAATAACAGTTATAATATTATAAAGAGCCAATAAATATGGAGAATCCACATGAGATGCGGATGATACGATTTTTGCGAAAATAGTAAAATCTACCAGAATAATAAGTATTGAAATGAAAAATATTAAAAGATATAATTTTTTTAATTTGTCTATATTCGATTTTATTAATTTTCACCTATTTGAAGCATATAATTAAGATTGATTGCTTTAAACTGAAATTTTCTCTTTATAATTCTGATTTGATCTTTTAACTTATAAATGTTTCAAAAATTATTAAAAAAAGAAAATAGAAAAAATTTTACATAAATACTATTGTACCTTCGCCAGATGTTACGATTTCACCATTCTGATTCTTAACTATTGTATCAGCAATAATGAATTTCAATTTACCTTCTTTTTTAGTAAACTTTTCTTTTACAGTAGCAACTGCAGTTAATTTATCGCCAAAAAACACAGGCTTTATAAATTTCACTGTTTGTCCACCATATAAAATTCCAGGTCCAAATAATTTCGTTCCTAAAACTGCCGAGATTAAGCCAGAGCTTAAAGCACCATGAGCTACTTGCTTTCCAAACATCTGAGTTTTAGCATATTCAGGATTTACGTGAATAGGGTTGTAATCTCCTGTCACTTCTGCAAATTTCATTACATCCTCTTCGGTTATTGTTTTGGTGAATTCTGCGGAATCGCCTACTTTATAATCATCCCATTTAACAGGTTCTAGATTTGACATAAATAAATTTAATGAAAAAATAGATAAAAATCTTAACTATTAAGATAAAGAAAAAGAAATAAAAAATGTCAACAATTGAATAAAATTATCTTAAATTGAATTAAAAATTAATAAAAGGGGAAAAAAAAATGGGAAGATTAGCTAGAAAAGTTGCTTTAGTGGGAGCGGGAATGTCTAAATTTGGAAACCACTTTCCCGTAAAACGTAATCCTGATTTATGGATTGATGCTTGGCTAAATGCAGTTGAAAGTGTAGATAATGGAATTGAACCAAAAGACATTGACGCTTGTTATGTTGGAAATTATTCTTCAGACTTGTTCAATCATCAGGGACATTTAGGCCCCCAGATGGCTAATTTGGTTGGATTAACTCCAAAACCAGCATCAAGATTTGAAGGAGCGTGTGCTAGTAGCGGTATAGCATTACGACAGGCTATTATAGCAATTGCTTCAGGCGTACATGATGTAATTGCTGTGTCTGGGGTAGAATGTATGACTGAACTTCCAACAGCAGGAGTTACAGATGTTTTAGCAACGGCGTCTGATAGCTTGTTTGAATATCCAGCTGGGGCGACATTTCCAGGACTATATGCAACCTTAGCATCAGCACATTTTCATAAATATGGAACGACTGCAGAAGATTTGATGAGAGTTGGAATTAAAAATCATGCAAATGGAGCAGAAAATCCGTATGCACAAATGCAGAGTTCAATTGCTGATATGATGAAAAAAAAAATAGCAAAAATAGAACAATCAGGGGGAACCGTTCCAGATTGGAAGGATGAATTTGATTATCTTAAAAGTTCTTCCAATCCTATTATTGCGTATCCACTTCGCCTTTTTGATTGTAGTCTCATCACAGATGGCTCAGCTTGCTTATTTCTCACTTCTGGGGAATTCGCTAAAAAATATACGGATACTCCAGTATGGATTACTGGTACAGGTCAAGGTAGTGCTGCTTTATCATTACATGACAGAGATTCATTAACATCTTTTATTGCTACTAAAGAGGCATCAAGACAGGCTTATCAAATGTCTGGTTTGAAACCCAAAGATATTCAAATCTGTGAAGTCCATGATTGTTTTACTATTGCAGAAATTGTAGCTCTTGAGGATTTAGGTTTCTATGAAAAAGGAAAGGCAGTAGAAGCTATAAAAAATGGAGAAACAAAAAGAGATGGAACTTTACCAATTAACACCTCTGGAGGTTTAAAGTCAAAAGGACATCCTGTTGGAGCGAGTGGGGCTGCAATGGCAGTGGAAATTTTCAAACAAATGAAGGGTAAAGCAGAAAGGAATAGGCAAGTTAAAATCGATGTAGAAAGAGCTATGACACATAATTTAGGAGGATCTGGAGGAACTTGTGTGGTAACAATTTATGAGAGGTGATCATGAGAATATGTCAGAAGTAGAAAAGGACTTTACAATACAAAACTATTTGGAATTCCTACAAAATAGAAAATTAATGGGTTCAAAGTGTAAAGATTGTGGGACATTATATGCTCCAGTAAGGAAATTATGCACAAAATGTAATACCGCTAACATGGAATGGGTTGAAATGTCTGGAAAAGGGAAATTGACAGCTTTTACAAGTATTACTGTAGGTACTCCTTACTTTATCCAGAAAGGCTATGATAGAAATAAACCATATTGCTTTTCAATTATTACTCTTGAAGAAGGACCAATGGTTTCAGCCCAACTTGTTGGGGTAGACGAAAGTAAGCCAGATACTATCAAAATTGGTATGCCAGTGAAAGTAAAATTTCTGGAAACGGAAATTAAAGGAGAAACTAAAATAGATTTAGGTTTTGAACCTAATTAAATTTTTAAATATCTTTTTTATTTCTAATTTTTTTAATTAATTAATACACACGTCTTATATTGTTAAATTAGTAGTGGGCTAGTATTAAAAGACTATATAAAAGAATGATTATTGTATTCATTTCTTTCTCTATTATTATTAAGAATTAAGAAAATAATATCGATAATAAAAAAAGTAAAAAATTTAATGAGTACATTCCCACATATAGTGACCATATTTCTGTTTAAATTCCTCTGCAAACTCGTTTATTTTTGGTCTTATAAATTCATATCCATACTGAATACATTCATAAGTAACAGGTAATAATCCTAATACCTCACCATCAACTTGACAATAATATGGATCTTCTTCGGAATTTTTCATTTCTACTCTCACTTTCTTGCTCTGATATTCACTAATATCAGGATGAGGGAGAAGTGAGGCATTATACATTCTTCTAAATTGTCTTGCTAATTTAACCTTATCAATATTTACTATACTTATGTCAAAAAGGCCGTCTTCAATACTAGCTCTTTGGCAAATAAACATCCCTCCTCCGTAAGCTCCAGAAAGCCCTACTGCAGCAAGATTTGCTTCACCTTCAAATGTATCATTATCCATTTTAACGATAATTTCTTGGTTTTCCCATTCTCGTAATAAGGTAAGAATTATCATGTTATAATCCTTTTCTTTATTTTCATTTGATCTACGAGCTACCTCACTATCAAATCCTTGAGAACCTATCCCTAAAAAATAGCGTTCTGTCCCATCATCTCGCCTAGCAAAACCAATATCTGATTTACTTGAATATCCTTCAGCAATAATTTCACAAGCTCTTTTTATATCTGCCTTATAACCAATAGCAGCGGGAATGTCATTTCCGGATCCCATAGGGATAAACCCACATAAAGCTCCCGTCTTTGACATAATTGTACCATGCAATACTTCGTTAGCAGTACCGTCACCTCCTGCTCCAATAACGCGAAAACCATCTTTAGCAAGATTTATAGCTAAATCGATTGCGTGTCCTGCATATTCTGTAGCAAAAAGTTTGAATTTTACATTTAATTCATTTAAATATTTGCTAACCTCATTGATTTGCTTCCCTACTTCACCTTTATTAGCCGTTGGGTTATATATGATTGCGTAATCTGTCATAATATTCTCACTTTGATTTAGATCGTGATATAAAATTAGTTTAAATTAATATAAATATCTTTTTTTTTTCCAAAAAAGTTTCATCATTTCTATTTCCAGGTGGATTATCTTCTATTGAAATTGAACTTCAAGGCGGAGAGACTCGAGTAGATTTAGGTTTTAGATCCAATTAAGCATTCTGAAAAAATTTAATTATGTTTTTTTTATTTTAATACTATAGTTAATATTAGATTCCATTAATTGGTGGGTTAAATCGAACGTAAAGCAAAATTAATAATTATTATTTCAATGATAACTATAATCTATTCCGGATTAATAATTACCATAATCCTTTTCTATGGAAATAACTTCAACAATCTAGATATTGATCTAAATTTTGATGATACTAATGCTTTTTCTTATATCGAAGATCAATTGAATATTAATACTACTCATTATCGAATACCAGGTACTCAGGGAAGAGAGGATTGTGCACAATATTTTATATCCAAATTTCAGGAGATTGATCCTACTTATAATTATATTTTACATAATTTTACTATTAATTCAATTGAATGCCAAAATGTATTATTTAAATTTAATGATAACAATTCAAAAATCTTAATCTTAGGAGCACATTATGATTCAAGAGCAAGAGCAACAAAAGATTCAAATTATCCAAACTCACCTGTACCTGGAGCTAACGACGGTGCAAGTGGAAGTGCTGTTCTTATAGAATTAGCAAGAGCACTCTATAATAGATCTACTGATCTTTCAGTTCAAATTTGGTTCTTATTTTTTGATGCAGAAGATCAAGGTTATGACCAGAGTTATGGAATCAATGGCTGGGATTGGTGCGAAGGTTCAAATAAATTTGTAGATGAGATTGAGAATTTTTATAACTTGACACATGAGCGAATTGAAGCAATGATTTTATTAGATATGGTTGGTGGAATAGGCTTAAAATTTATTAAAGAACAGTATTCTACTTCCTCATTATTAGATGAGCTATTTGAAACAGGACGACAATTAGGATATGAATCTGAATTTCCAATTAATGCAATATCGCAATCGATAACAGACGATCATGTTCCTTTCGTAAATTACGGCATACCTTCAGCAGATTTAATAATTAATTTCTGGCAAAATCCTAATTGGCCTTATCATCATACCATAGATGACAATTTGCAGAACATTTCAAATTTTAGTCTTGAGGTTACTGGAAGAACTGTTGAACAATTTATTTATAATAATTATATGGATCCCAACGACGAATATCATGGAAATTACCCTTGGAAAGGAGACTTAAATCTTCCAGATACCACCTCTTTAATCATAATTTTAACCATTACAGTTTTGATAGGGATTTTTAGTATCATGACTTTAATTTTAAAGAAGTTTAAGAAGAAGCCTGAAACTTAATTAATAATGAAGTTATTATAATTAGAAAGGTCTATTATATGGTCAGATTTGAAGATTTAAAAAATTTAAGCGGAGATTTCGCAAAAGATTATTGCAATGCAATAAATAATAATACCGATTATGCTGAAGCAGCTAAAGGATGGGGTATTGATTTTGAAGGGTCCATTTTATACTTAATGGAAGCTAGCGGAGAGATTGAAGATGATATATCAATTTATATGGATTTGAAAAATGGAAAATGTTTAGGCATAAAATTGTTAGCTCCGAATGAAGAACCTCCAAGAAAACCAGGTTTAATAATTAGAGCCTCTTTAGTAATTTGGAATGAAATGGCTAAGAGGAAAATTACTGCTATGAATGCTATTATGTCAGGTAAGCTTAAGCTAGAGGGACAAGTTAATTTGGTAATGAGATATTCTCAGGCTGCGATGATATTGGCAAAAATTGCGGGTAAGCAGAATTTTTTCAAAATTTTGTTTAATCAATTTAATTTAAATTAGGATAAGGTTTTCACTTTTTAATTCCAAGAATAGCTCTATGGTTTGTTTTATCAATATACATTTCCTGTATTTCAAAATTTTTAAAAAGCTTATAAATTTCACTTTTTTTAAAAAAATGGTGGGGTAAATCTTTTTCTTGACCATTTTGGGGTATAAAGGTTCGTGGTTCAACTTCAACTAAATCCCAGTAATCTTTATGTTTGAATAGTTTAAGGGTTGGAAAAGTAATGAAGATTATTCCTCCTTTTCGTAAAACTCTTTCAATTTCTTTAATGGTTATTATAATTTTATCCAAAAAATTATGGTGTATGACTTGAATGGATACAATTGCATCAAAAAAATCATCTTTAAAAGGCAATTTTTCTTCTATCCTATGAAGTAAAAGTTCAGCACATTGATTTTCCTCTTCAAGCCACATTTTAGCAATTTCTAGCCCCTTAGGAGCAGCATCAATGCCATATAGTTCAAAACCATTTTTTAAGAAAAAAATTATGTGTCTGCCCGTTCCACATCCTAAATCAAGAATTCTTTTTACTTGTTTATCTTGAAAAAGTTTAACTAAACGTTTCATATCTGGATGAGGTTTAAGAAATACTTTCCCCTTTTCATTAAAAATATCATTCCAATCAGGCATAATAATTGATCTATTGAATAGTTTTCAAAGGAAAAAGTTAATTAATGGCTACATTCATAAAAATATCTTCCATATTTTTCCTTAAATTCTTTCTTACAATTGAATTAGCAGGATTTCTTACTTTTCTCTCCACACGCACCCGCATCCATCACAAGTATATTTTTTACCATAAATGCGAGGATAAGCACATATTATATTTGTTTTATCAATAAATTCATGTATATTAAACATTGTATCATTTCCGCAAACTGGACATACACGGCGACCTTCGGGTTTTGGAAAGGTTAAGATCTCCTCTTCACCGTCTAAAATTGAAGTTTTTTTGAATGTTTCAACAAGGTTAATTCTACTTCTAAATCGTTTAATGATTGGATCCATTACATCCTCTAATGATTTATCTCGTTCTACTTTTACAGGCTCATTCTTTATACTTTCTTCTTCTTTTTTAATTAATTTCATATAACTGATAACAATTGGCTTAATTTCATCTTTTCTGGGTAATCGTTCATATTTTTCTTCAAAATTCTCAATGAAGCCTTCAACATAATTTCTTTCAATATTGAATCCTAAATCCTTAATTTGGTTAGTGATTTCTTCAATTAAGTTATTTTTAGATAATAAACCCTCTATATACATTTGAGTAATTCTCACCCTTAACCTTAAAAAAATTTTAGATAAAAACTAATAACTGATATCAAATAATATGATGTTATTCTTTATATTAGTTTCTCCAGATCAAATTGAAATTCTACATTGTATTAAATACAAAATTGAACAGATTAATACTTGTAACATAGATTAGGTTATTCTTTTTTAAAAGATTATACAAATATTATAATTATATTAATATTCGATCTAAACTATTAACGATTGGTTCGAAGAGAATGGAATTTTCCCAGTAATACTTTAATTTTTCATTTAGATTAAATTTATCACAAAGGTTGATAAAAATTTGAATTGAAACAAAAACTTATATTATTAAATTTATTTATTTAGTCAAGAGATACTATTTTAATGCAATTATGGACAAAAAAGATTTATCTGTTAATAAAAGGGAAGAAAAAAGGCCACTTCCAAAAAAAAAGATCATAATAGCAGTTGTTATGATTTGTTTTGCTTTTCTCGGCTCTTTTTTAGTATATTTTATATTACAAATTTCTTTAAATTCTAAAACTCCAGTAGTCGTTGTTATCTCAAATTCAATGGTTCCTAATATTAACAAAGGAGATTTACTTTTTGTAAAGGGAGTTAATGCAGAAGATATAAAGAATGGCACTGCTGAAAACTTAGAAGGTGATGTAATAGTTTTCGATGCTCGTAATTTATGGATGGGCGCCCCTAATGAACCTATTGTTCATCGCGTTATTGATAAATGGGAAACTGGAGGAATATATTATTTTCAAACAAAAGGGGATGCGAATTCTTCACCTGATCCTGCCCCTGTCCCAGAAGACCGTGTTAATGGTATTGTGGTAGGGAGGATACCCTTTATTGGATGGATTAAAATTGTTTTAGCTGATTCTGGATTATTAATACCCATACTTGTAATTATATCTGCTTTATTAATAATAAGCATAATCTGGGATATCATAAAGGATGAGACTAAAAATCAAGAAGAGATTAATGAGAAGAATTAGATACTAATCCCATAAGAACAGGAAAATGAAAAATAAACGTAAGAAAAATAAATTTTATAATGATGCTGTTTTAGATGATTTCAGACATTTTTTTTATATTTTATTAGTCAAAAATTTATATCAACTAGTTCTTCATATAAATTACAAATAAAATTTCAAAAATTAAAGTGAATTAAAATGGCATGGACGCCACCAAGTAAATTTATTGTATTTTTAACATTCCTTATGATGGCATTTGGGATATTTATCTTACTTGACTTATTCTTAGGTGCTTGGCCAGCTATATTACCTGCTTTCGATTTAGCAGGCTATAATGGATGGTTCATTATCGCGTTATTATTATTTTTCCTAACTTGGTTCTTCTTTTTCCTTGGGGTCAAGCTTAAAGGATTATAAATTCAATTTTTATCTATCTTTTTTTTATTAATATCATTGAATTTTTATTGCTTAATTAATAAAATTTTTAAGATTTCTAAGATTTGAAAAAAATGTTATGTCTTGTAATTTATTACGAGACAACATTAATACATAAAAACAATAAAACAAAACGAATTAAAACTAAAAAACTCAACACTTTTTGACCTAGATAGTGAAAAAGTGAATTAAGTGACTAAAATATAAGGAAGTGAAAACTTATGTCAAAGAAAGAAGAAAATGCCGTATTTGTTGGACGGCGTCCAACAATGAACTACGTTATGGCCACGATGATGATTCTTAATAAAGGAGAAGAATGCACCGTTAAGGCTAGAGGCAGGGCTATTTCCCATGCCGTAGACGTATGCGAAATCCTTAGAAACAGATTCTTAAAGGGAACTGAATATAAGGAGATAAAACTTAGTACCGAACAACTCGAAGGAGAAAATGGTCAAAACAATAATGTTTCAAGCATTGAGATCGTTCTCGCCCCACCAAAATAGACAATAAATATTTCATCTGTTCGGGAATACAATAAAACATTAAACTCTTTTTTTTATTATTTTTTTATCGGGTTTGGTTTTAAACTAATATTGTTAAAGTTTTTCTTTTAAGTTTAAATATTTTCTATGAATTATTTGTTATCGCCAACATTTATTATGTTTATTATTCTTCAAATTCTGAAGTTACAGAACTTAAATTGAGTAGTTAATAATAAAATTCAATAAGATTTAAAAACAGAAATAGTAATAATTATTATTAACAAATCAATCTATAACAGTTTAATTTTTAACTATATCTAAATTAAATATTAAAAAATTAAAATTATAAAAGGTAGGAGAGTAAAAATGGCCAAAAAAGCTGCAGGTAAAGTTGAACCGCTTTTTGTTAAATCTAAAGTTCGTGAATATATTAAAGGAAAAGGATTAAATACTTCTAGCGGTATTCTTGATGGAGAAGCTCTTAATGGTATGATCACTTGGATGCTTGATAAAGCAGTTGAAAGAGCAAAAGGGAATGGGCGAAAAACCGTAAAAGCAAGAGATTTATAATCATTATAATCCAAAAATTAATCTTAATTTTATTTTTTTATTATTATCTTTAATCTTACAGATTTTATAAATTTCTAAATCTCTTTTTTAAAAACTAATATTATTAAAATTATAGAAGCAATTTGAATAAGAGATTCTAGAATAACTAACTATTTTAAATAATTCTCAATATGATTGTATACTTCTTCTAGAATCTCTAAAGTTGGTAAAAAAGTTAGACGAATATGACCTTTACCGTATTCTCCGAATCCTGACCCATATACCGTACAAACTCCTGTTTCTTTTAAAAGTTTTATAGCAAAATCTTTATCATCTTTCCATTTCTTCAATTCTTTAAAGTCTAATTTAGGAAATAAATAAAATGCCCCATTGGGATTTACACAATTCATTCCTTCTATCTGACGTATTCTTTTATATGAATAATCACGTCTCTCTTTCAATTTTTTTACCATTTCTTTAGTGTGAGTCCCTGGATTTTTTAAGATCTGAATTGCAGCATGTTGTGCTATTGAACTTGCACACAATCTTGCTCTTGCTAATTTTGCTACAGCTTGCTTAAGATCTTGCAATTTATTTTCTGGATCGTAATAATAAAGATAACCTAGCCTCCAACCTGTAACTAAATGCGTTTTTGAAAAACCATTCAATCCTATAACTGGTACATCTTTACTTATAGATGCTGGACATATATAAGGCTTATCATATGTAATATGATCATAAATTTCATCAGATATGACGGGTAAATTATACTCTCCAGCTAAATCAATTATACTTCTAACTTTCTTCTCGCTATATAACACTCCTGTGGGGTTATTTGGCGAGCAAATTAAAATTGCTTGAGTTTCACTAGAAATCTTTTTTCTTAAATCTTCAATATTAGGCTCCCATTCATCGTTCTCATCTAATTCATACTCAATCGGTAAACCATCAAAAAATTTAGCATAATTAATATACAATGGATATGAAGGGCCAGGGATCAATATTTGGTTATTATTCTCAATCATTCCAGCTAATAAAAAATATATTCCTTCTGTAACACCAGTTGTAATCAAAATGTCATCAGGATTAATGTCTAATCTGTTATTACTTTTTAATAGGTTGCTTATTTCTTTTCTCAGTTCATAGATACCCATCGAATCAACATAATAATTTTTTCCCTCAAAAGTAGCATCTGCTAAAGCTTGAGAAATATATTGAGGAGTGGAAAGATCATATATTACGGGATCTCCAATATTAAGATGATATACTTTCTTTCCACTTTTTTCCACTTCATTAGCTACAACTGCTATTTCTCTAATTGCATATTCAATCTCTTTTAATCTTTTAGACACCATAAGATTCACTAAATATAATTTAAAATAATTTTTTGACAATTTTTTTCTAGTATTGAATAGTAATATTAACTAATTTTATTAAATTTCTTTTTAGCAAATAGTCTAAAGAAGAGTTAAAAAAAATTTTTATGAAATTATTGAGGATAAGACTTTATTTCTTGCTTTAATAATTCAATTAAAGACTCAAGATACTGTGCATTAAAAGAATCCTTGTTATGGATTTCTTCATAAGCATATAAGTACTCAGAAAGGCGCTTATTTTTTTCTATTAATTCTAATTCAAGGTAACCCTTAACAAATTCTTGTTTAAAGAGTTTATCATCCTCATAATCTTCCTTACCATCGATTTTATTAGCAATTTTTACAATAGTTTCCATTTTATTATTCACCTTATTTGTATAGCTTAAAAAATAATTTTATTCTACTAATTAAAAAATGTTTTATCTGGAATTTAAAAGATTTGACAAGGAAAATTTTTGATAAATTGACAATTTTTATTTTCAAAATTCTTTTTTGACAATTGAATTATATTTTGAGAAGATTGAGTATTTATAGATTTTAATTATTAAAAAAAAATTTTGATTATTGATACAGATTTTCAATATTGGTTTTTATTTCTTCTTGATAGGATTTTTTTGCTTTTTCAGCATTTCTTTTTATTTTTTCAATAGCTTCTTCAAATTCAATTTCTGATACATAAATTCTTTTAAATGATTCAAGATTCTGAGCATCAGTATTATCATCATATACTCCCCTTCTAATCGCTAATAAAGTTGCTTCCTCACAAATTGCTTCAATATCTGCACCAGTATAACCCTCTAGTTTTTCACTTAATTTTTCAATATTAATATGTGGATCTATTGGTTTATTAGCTAGATGTATTTGAAATATTTTCTTTCGAGAATTTTTATTTGGTAAAGGTATTTCAATATGACGCCCGAAGCGACCTGATCTTAGAATTGCTGGGTCGAGCATATCTGGCCGATTAGTAGCTGCAATTAGAATAACATTCTTAAGTTCTTCTAAACCATCCATTTCTGTTAAAAGTTGAGCAACAACTTGTTCAACTACTCTTGAACTAGACGCTTCTGATCTTTTTGATGCGATTGCGTCGAGTTCATCAAAAAATATTATACAGGGTGCTGCTGCTCTTGCCTTACGAAATACCTCTCTAACAGCCTTAGCACTTTCACCAACCCATTTAGACAAAAATTCTGGACCTTTAACTGAAATAAAATTCACTTCTGTTTCATGAGCAAGTGCTTTCGCTAATAATGTCTTTCCTGTACCAGGTAGTCCAAATAACAAAATTCCTTTAGGAGGTTTTGATTTCATATGCTTATAAAATGCTGAAAATTTAAAAGGCCATTCCACTATCTCTCTTAATTGTTGCTTGGCATCTTTTAGGCCTCCTATATCATCCCAAGTCTCAGTTGGACGGGTTATTAAGACTTCACGTAAAGCTGAGGGTTCAATACTATTTAATGCATCTATAAAATGTGTCATTTTAATTTGTAAACAATTTAGTACCTTTTCAGGAATCGGTTTATCTAAATCAATTTGAGGTAGAATTTCTCTAATTGCTAACATTGCTGCCTCCTTACATAATGCTTTAATATCAGCACCAACAAATCCATGAGTTTTTTCTGC
>JBHLNZ010000071.1:0-14931 GCA_048941015.1 Promethearchaeota archaeon
TCCACAGGAACTCACGCACCTGCTTCTGCCCAATCCGGACGCTCCCCTACCAGATCACGGGGTTCTTCCGCCCGTGCTCTTGGGTCTCGGTGGCAGATTTAAGCCCCGTCCATTTTCGGGGCTATATTTCTCGGCAAATGAGTTGTTACACACTCGTTAGGGAGTGGCTACTTCTATACCTATCCTTTTGCTGTCTTAGAAATATAACGCCCTTTAGTTTAACACTTAACCTGCACTTTGGGACCTTAACCCAAGTCTAGGTTGTTCCCTTCTCGGCGATGGACTTTACGCCCACCAACCCGTCTCCCAGGGTCTACGGTGCCAGCAGTTTCGGAGTTTAAGGGTAAAGCGAGGAATTTCTTCCCCTTACTTCACGATTAGTGCTCTACGCCACTGGCGGCCTCGCCTGAGGCTTGGCTGATACCAACTTCGGGGAGAACCAGCTATCACCGATCTAGATTAGCCTTTTGCTCCTATTCCCAGGTCATCTAAGCGAATTGCACATCAGCACTAGTTCAGACCTCCATCATCCTTTCGAACGACTTCATCTTGCCCAGGAATAGATCGACCGGCTTCGGGTATTATAATAGTGACTCTTGGCCCTTTAAGACCATTCTTCTGGCCTAATCCCTTAGAAGGATTTACTATGGCCTATTTGGATAGCTGAACTACCCTATAGTACATAGGTCTTCCTAATGTGATAATTAGGTTGCTAGAATATTGGTTTCCCTTTGCCTACATATCGTAAGATACTTAAGCTCGCCACTACTATAAACTCCCTGGCCAATGATTCCAGACTGAAGATGCAACCCTAGTCCTCTGTTCTCTGATGTTCTGTCACCAGAACTCATTCGTACAGAATCTATCCTTTCAGGCTGCATCACTACTAAGCTATTTGGTTTCAAGCGCTTTTCACGGCCCTTCCGGGTTTCTTTTCATCTTTTGCTCACGCTACTATTTCGCTATCGGTCTTGGGACATATTTAGATTTGCCAGCGTGTATCTGGCACATTCATACGAGAAAACCATCCCGCATTACTCGGGATACCTTGCAGCAACTATCCAACTTACAGTTACGCGGCTATCACGCTCTATGGCTTAACATTTCAGGAATATTCACCTTCGTTGGGGAGGTCGTACAAGGTCCACACACCACATTTCCACTTGGTTTCCCAAGGGATTCGGTTTGATCTATTCCGCTTTCGCTCGCCGTTACTCACGGAATCACTGTTGTTTTCTTTTCCTCCTGGTACTAAAATGTTTTACTTCCCAGGGTTCCCCTTCCCTGCCGGGAATCTTGCAGATTATTGGGCTGCAAGCGGATGTCCTATTCGAGCATCTTGGGGTCAACGTCTACATGCGACTAACCCAAGCTTATCGCAGCTTGTCACGCTCTTCTTCGGTGCCCAAGCCAAGATATCCACCAAATAGCGGAGGCGTATTGGCGTCTACTCAAGGAAAGGTTCAGATTGCTTGCGCTAAGGCTTGTATATTCGGAGACGATAAGAATTTAGACTTGAAATTGACAATATGAGACGAATTATATAAAGACTCATACTAATTAGGGAGTATGTTCCTATGAGCATGACATAAATCCGTCCTTGCTTGGTCCGGAATCCCCTATATCAACCGATGTTATGGTCGCTATGGGCACTCATTTCCTGTATCATCGATCATGTGAGCTGTAGCTCATTCTGATGTACTTCCACGAGGCCGGAACCAGCTATTGGTCGTATGTCATCGGAATGTGATGAGATATTTTTCTCAACCAATAACATGCCGAAGGTTTAAAGTATAATTATATGATATTTTACTAAATTGCCATCGGCAAAATGACAAAGTAATTTGTCAATTAAAAATTTTATGGTCTATTTTTATAAAGTATAAAGCTGGAATTATGGGTTTTATAATTTTTAATTAATAGATTAATATGGATTTGAAAGAATTCTATTTTTGTTTTTATTTGTATTTAAAAAAAAGGGGATAATAATAGTTATTATACTTTAACACACTTTTATTTTAAAAACATTCTTAAATTATAATTGTTGTTAGTTATATTTTGATTCAAATCACTTTGTCTACTGTTTAATATGGAAAATAAGGTGTTAATTGGTACTTCTGGATGGGGATACGATGAGTGGGTAGGTCCGTTTTATCCGAAGAATTTAAGTAAAGAGGATTACCTTTCGTTTTATTCTGAAATTTTTTATACAAATGAGATTAATACAACGTTTTATAATATCCCTTCGAAGTATATTGTAGAAAATTGGGTTAAAAAGACTCCAGAGAATTTTGTATTTTCGGCTAAAATTCCTAAGTCAATCACACATGAATGCAAATTAGACATTAATGAGTGTTTAGATGATTTACACTACTTTTTGAGAGTGATGGATCCTTTGATTAAATCCAAAAAACTTTTAGCGTTTTTACTACAGTTACCGCCTTCATTTACCAAGGACGACCATTTTGGTATTTTAAAAGAATTTGTTGAACATTGGCCGAGTGATCTCCAGAAATGTAATTATTATTTAGTTTTAGAATTTAGAGATCAATCTTGGATGAATGATGATGTATTTAATTATTTAAGAAAGATGCAATTGACATATTGTGCTGTGATAGAACCTTTATTACCTCCTAGAATGGATATAACTAATCCTAAGTTTGCATATATTAGATTTCATGGTTATGGAAAGGAAATCTGGTTTGATTACTTTTTTAAGGAAGAAGAGATAAGGAAATGGTCTGGTCCTATTAGAAATGTTATTAATGAAGCTAAAATAGTAGGTATCTATTTTAATAACCATTTTTCTGGCTATGCTGCTAAAAATTCTTTAATGATGATGAGAGAATTAGGAATTAAGCCTAGAAAGGACCCAAATAAAGTAAGTTTATTAGAAATTAAGAAGAAATCGGGAACATATTCAAAAAATCAAACAGGTTTAGATCAGTTTCTTAAATGATAAGGTCATCCGAATAATAATAAAAATTGCGGGTATTATAGAAATTGCTCAACACTAAATTAAGAATTGGAATTATTGGAGCAGGATCTATTGGTAGTTTATTTGGGGGATATTTAGCAGGCCTTGATTCTGAAGATTATTCATTGGACATAATTTTTTTTGGAACTAAACAACATATTAATGAGATTAATAAATACGGTTTAAAAATCCATCATAAAAACGTCACAATTTCTATTAAGAATGTAAATGCATTTGAAAGTCCTGACGCTATTGAGAAGATTATAGAGAACGATTCGACTTGGAACTTTGACTTTTTATTTCTTTCAACAAAAACCTATGATCTTGAGGCTAGTTTAAAGCAATATCAAAACTTAATCCAAGCAAGCAAATATATTGTAATTTTACAAAATGGAATTGGAAATGAAGATTTGGTGGAACAATATGTTTCCAAGGAAAAAATAATTAGAGTTATAACATCTCATGGAGCATTATTAAAGGAACCTGGTCACGTTTATCATACAGGTCAAGGTTTTACTAAAGTAGGTTTTGCTTTTTTAAACGCGAATATAAAACACGAAATAGACACTAATTCCCCATCTAAAGATTTAGAGATTTTAAAAGAACTTTTAGATTTAAGTGGTATAAAAACTGAAATTGTAGAGGATATAATTCAAGCAAGTTGGGAAAAAGTTTTTGTGAATATAGGAATTAATGCTCTTGGAGCTTTAACCCGATTGCATAATGGAGCGCTATTAGAAGATGAATCTTTAAAGACTTTGATGAAAGAGGCAATAAACGAAGCAGTTAAAGTTGCAAAATTGAATAATATTTACTTATCAGAGGAAGATTATGTAGAGTTAGCATATTCAGTTGCTAAAAATACCTATTATAATAAAAATTCAATGTTACAAGACGTATTAAATGGAAAAAAAACGGAGATTGACTTCTTTAATGGTAAAATTGTAAAATTAGCTAATGAAGTTGGAATAAGAGTACAAGTAAATGAAATGTTAACATATTTAATTAAAGGATTAGAAAGATCATTTTCTTAATTTGCAAGTCATGTAATAAGCGTTTTCTCCATCACGATAATACTTATGTTTGATACTTTTTGTTGAGAAATTAAATTTTTGATATAAATTAATTGCTGCATAATTGCTGACTCTCACTTCTAAAACAAATTCATCAATTTTGTATCTCTTAACTTCCTCCATAGAATTTGATAACAAAGCAGTGGCAATTCCTTTTCTTCGATATTCTTTTAAGAGAGCAATTGAAACCAAATGACCTTTATTACTAATTTTTAAACTATGAGGAGAAGGCATCTTTTCAACCCGCCACATAATATATCCAATTATTTTTCCCATATTATTTACTGCTACTAAAAAAGAATCTGAAAAATTATCAAGAATACTTTTATAGAAAAAATAAGGGTAATCTTCTGGTAATTCTTTTTCATTTACTTCAATTACGCCTTCCAAATCTTCCAATATACATCGTCTAATTAAGATTGCTGGTTCTATGTCGCTACCTGTAAAACTGATACGTTGTATATCTTTGTCTGTCCCCATTATTATTTATCTCAAGATTATAATCTAATTTATAGAAATATAGCTATATAAGATATTATTCTAGAACTTTTTAAGCTTTCTTAAATAATAAAAAGCTTTAAATTTGATTGTTTAAAATTTTAAATGCATCTTTTTTTTGGGTATTTATATAATCTATTATTAAGTCTAAAGTATTTTCAATATTCTTTCTATTATTAAATTTGTTAACTATCTTTTCTAAATCTCCTGATGTTAGCTTTTTCAATCTTTTAGCTACCTCTATCATTTCGGGAAGGGTTCTAACAAGGTTATTAACGATTGTTATATCTGCCCATATTGAAGTCCTGCTTAATGGATTTAAATCAACTGTAATTATTTTTTTACCAATCTTTTTTAATGATTCTGTTCTATCTCCATCTTCTAAGGGTACAAAAACTACATCAGCTATTTTAATGCCATTTGGGTCAACTTTTCTTCTATTACTTGAAATTTCTTTAATTTCGATCATTCTAGTCTCATCTGTGCCTAAAATTTTATTCGCTCCTGCTTTTTTTAAGATTTGAGTAATTGCTTCGACTCTTCCTTCTTTACGGTAAAACAAATTTATCTCAAGGGGAGCGTTAATTGTATTTGATAATTCAGCTAATTCCTTTGAGCATAAAGCAGCACTATTCCCGTTAACACTTATGATTGGCGATTTTGCCATTAGCAATAGAGCTACTGCTGCTTCAGTTGCTTCTTTAGCAGCTTTATTGGTTTTTTCGCCAAGAATATAATCAAAACACTCACCTCTTCCATGTGCGATTAAGCCTGCTTCAGCTACTACTAGATTTTTCATGCCTGCAATAATATCATGCCTATACTTTAAACTTAAATATCTGGGATGATCTTTTGGGATATTATGATTTTCATTATTTTTTGAAGTCATAATTTAATAAATTCGCATTTTTAGTACTTTATATAGTTTGAAATAAAGAAAAACTATTAATTTTTTGTTTCTTTTAGTATTTTTGTTGATAAAGATGAGTTCAGCTGCAGAAAAGAAAAGTAATGATTTGAAATTATATCACACGAAAAAGATAATTGAAGATCTAAAGAGTAAAAAGGGATTTCATACCGAGTTAATTTCATTGTATATTCCTCATGATAGAAAATTATCTGATGTGACAAATTATTTAAAAAACGAAGTTAGTGAAAGTCAAAATATCAAATCAAAATTAACGAGAAAAAACGTGTTAGATAGTATTGCAAGTCTCTTAGGACAATTAAAAAATATTAGAGAAGTACCTGAGAATGGTTTAGTAATGTTTTCAGGTGCTATTCCGCAAAATGACACTCCAGGAACAGAAAAGAATGAATTGACAATAGTAGAACCTCCAGAAAAAGTCATTACATTTAAATATCATTGTGCAAGTGAATTTTATTTAGAACCGTTGGAAGAAATGCTTACACCAAAAGAAGTTTATGGTTTAATTGTTATTGGAAGGCAAAAATCTGCAGTTGGATATGTAAAAGGGAACCATGTAGAAGTAGTAAAGGAATTTACCTCAGGAATTCATGGGAAGCATAGAGCTGGAGGACAATCGCAAAGAAGGTTTGAAAGACAAATGGAAGAAGATGAAAAGCAATTTTATCGACGGATTTCAGATAATATTAATGAAGTTTTTCTTCCAATTGAAGATTTAAGAGGGATTTTTATTGGTGGTCCAGGTCCTTCAAAAGAAAAATTCGCAAGTGATGAAACTTTAGATTATCGGTTGAAAGAAATAATTTTAGATGTAGTAGATATAGGCTATGGAGGAGCAGAAGGAATTAGAGCACTTCTGGATAAAGTTAAAGATAATATTAAGGATGTGAAATACATTAAAGAAAGACAATTAATGGAAAATTTCATGAAAGAAATAACAAGTGATTCAAATCTAGCTACTTATGGCTTAGAAGAGGTACAAAAAGCATTAAATATGGGAGCCGTTGATACTTTAATTCTTTCTGAAAAATTAGATGCTTATAGAATTTACATAGAATGCTCGAATTGTGGATATAAAGAAAAAAGAACTACTAGAGAACATGAATTAAATATAATTGAAGAAAATATCCAAAACGAGAGTTGTTCTAAATGCAATTCTAATAATTTTAACATAACAAAAAAAGTATCCCTAATTGATGAGTTAGGTGCTGTTGCAGAGTCTATGGGTACAGATGTTTACATACTTTCTGCTGAAACAGAGTTAGGTGAATCTTTATTCAGTACATTTGGTGGGATTGTTGCTATTCTCCGTTTTAAATTATCTTATTAGAAAAAAAAGATTAGAGAATTGAATTAAAATGGATTTAAAAGATATTTTATTGAACTTAAATATGGTGATGTTTGGAGGAAAAGGAGGCGTTGGCAAAACAACCTGCGCTTCAAGCTCTGCAATATGGGCGGCTGAACATGGTAGAAATACTCTTATTATTAGTACTGATCCAGCACATTCATTAGGAGATAGTTTAGGTATAAGTCTCCCTCCAGGTGAACCTACACCTGTACCGGGAATCAACAATTTAACAGCACTAGAGATCAACCCTAAAGCAAATATTGCTGAATTTCAAGGATTAACTAATATAAATCCGATGGAGGGGATGGGGATGCCTGGAATGATGGAAGGAATGCCGTTAATGGAAGATTTGCAAGAATTGACCTCAATGAATCCCCCAGGCATTGACGAAGCTTTAGCATTGTTAAAAGTACTTGAATTTATAGAAACTGAACATGATTACGATTTAATAATTTTCGATACTGCTCCTACAGGGCATACGCTTAGATTTTTGAGTTTACCTGAAACCTTATCAGGATGGATTGGTAAATTGTTAAAGATGAGAGTTCGTTTTGGAAATCTTTTTGGGGCCATTAAAAGAATGTTTTCAGGAGAAGAAAAACAAAAAGATCAATCTTTAGAAATTTTGGAAAGACTAAATGATTCTATCCTAAGAGCAAGAGATGATCTTACGAATCCAATTAAAAATTCTTTTGTTATTGTGATGATACCGGAAGAGATGGCAATTACTGAAACGGGACGACTATTAAATGAGTTAGTGAAGTATGATATTCCTAACTTTAATATTGTTGTTAATCAATTATATCAAGATACCGAAGAGTTATGTGATTTCTGTAAATCACGACGTAATATGCAACAGGGTAATCTAAAAAAGATTAGAGCCATTTTTAAAGAGAATTTAGGGAAAAATATTATTGAAATTCCTCTCTTCAAGGAAGAAGTTAGAGAGTATAATAAATTAAAAGAATTCAGTCAATTCTTGATGATATAATCTGATTTATTAAAATCTTTAGTATAGGTGCAATATAAACACATTTTTGTATTTCCACATGGATATCCACATACTTCACAATTATTATATAAATTATTTTTATTTTGGTCGTATAATCTTTCAGATAATTCTAAAAATCCATTTAATAAATTAAATTCTAATTCTGGGCTATATTTTTTACTCTCTTGTATAAAATCTAATACTCTTTTCCTAAGAATGGGATCTTTTTCTCTAAAAGGACAGTGAGAAGGATAATAATCGAACTTTTTTATATTTGAATATAAAAAGATCTCTTCTTCAGGGATTCTCATTAAGGGAGTCACTTTTTTGATAAAAAATCTGTTTATCTTTCCATTTTCGGATTTAAAGAGATATTGATTAGCAATAATCTGAAATCTATTAAATAAAATATTCATAAGAAAAGTCTCCGCGATATCCGTAAGATTATGCCCTAAAGCGAGTTTATCAGCTCCAAGTTCTTTTGCACCATCATTCAACAGTCTTCTCCTTATTGTTGCGCAATAATTGCATGCGTATTGATATTCCAAAGACTCTTTTTTCATTTCTATAATTTCATCTAATGATTTTCCTACTTTCTCTTTAAATGAGATGATTCTGTGTTCAATATCAAGCGCTTTGCAGAAATTTTTAGCATTTTTGATACTTTTATTTCTATAACCTTTAATACCCTCATCAATAGATAATGCAATTAAAGATTTATTGTAATAGTTTTTCTCTTGTATTTTAAAAAGATTATACAATAAGGCAAGAGAATCTTTTCCACCTGAAACACCTACAACGATTGTATCTTTTGGTTTTAACATTTTGTATTTTGAAATAGTCTTAGATATATTTCTCTCAATGCTTTCAATAAAACAATTTGAACAAAGAAATTCACCAGAATATTTTCTATGAAGTACTGAAGTTTTTTGTTTACAGTAAGTACAAACTCCAATCTTCATATAGATATTATATTTGTTATTAACGTCTTTAATGATAATCACGCTTTAAAATGATTTAAATCCAAAAGAGATTAAAACCAAAGTTAATAAAAGATAAAATGAAATTGAGTGCGATTATAGTCAAAGCAACAAATCTTATTGAATTTAATATAATGTTTTTTATTTTCTTTTTATTATCATACCAATATTCATAGGAAATTTCAAATAATGTATTCTCTTCGATATTAGTATCATCAGGTAGTTTTATAGAAACTGTATCCTTAAAACCATCTCCAATTTTATCAATTAATTCATAATGCGAACTCCCTAATGTTATTTCACTGTTTTTATCTTTAGAGAGCTTATCATTTATTAAAACTTTTATCGATTCCACTGTTTCTACACGTAATTCTGATAAAGCGCAATCAGTATCTTCTTTTTTATAGAAAAATTTATCTTTCTTTTTCTTTTTAAATTGATAATTTTCTCCAAAAATCCAATTAATTAATTCTTTAATGTTTCTATCTCCATCAAATATGAGAAGTGGAGTTGTATTAAATAAAGTTATGCTAAAAGAAATGACAAAAAGCCATAAAAGTTCTCTAAGCCAGAATTCAGGCCAATTTGCCGTGAAAAATTTGGCAAAGTCGTTTTGATGCATCCAAAATAAAGTGCTTTGGACTCCAACAAAAACTCCTACTATTTTTACGTCTATTAAATAATTAGTACCTAGATTAGAAGTCAAATTTAAGGTCTTAAGGGTAAAATTAGTTAAAAATAGCTCTAGAGTATCACCATTTGTTTGATTTATATCAGTACTATTGATTTTAGTTATTACAATGTTTAGATTCTGCTTAGTAGAATAATTATAGGTAATTTTTAATTCTGTATTTGAAATATATTCATATTCAATTCCTAAATCATATCGAGGTCCTAACATAATATCTTTTTCCGTTTCAATGTTATGTTTTGAATTATAGATATAAAACGTTAAGTTATCACCAACAGAACATTTTATCCTAGTTTGATTATCTAATATGGCTCCTAAATTGATTCCTTGAAATTCATTAAGCTTGATATATTGATCGTCAGGTTCACCTTGTTTTTTAATTGCGACAATAGCATCTCCTTCATCAAGAATACCATAATTAAATCCACCATCTTTAGGTGGTAATACATTGTAAATATGAGTAACTTGAATATAAAAAGGTGAAATGAGAATTGGATAACTTATCAGGAGTAAAAAAGCAATTCCTGCTGTTATACTATTAACCCAAGTTCCTGCTGAAGCAATTCTTAATCTTGTATTTCGGTGAAATTTTTTAGATCTCAATTCCCTTTCATCAACTTCCACAAATGCACCAAAACCAATCAAAAAGAACAATCCAGCACCTAATATTCCTGTAGATTTAATATCTAATCCATCAACACTAGCAGAAATACCATGAGCAAATTCATGTGTAGTCATAATGAATAATAATGGCAGAATCAAGTAAAAAAGAAAAGGAAGATCAACTGTAACACCTGGAATCAAGGGGACAATAACATTTTCTATACTTGGTCTAAAGATTAAACTAATAACATTGGAAAAAAAGAAATAAAATCCGTATATTGTAAATCCAAAAGAGACAAAAATACCAATATTCCAGAAGATTCTCCAAAATTTTGGTCTTTTTCTTCCCATTTTTTTTATTAAATTATTTAATTTTTTTGTCTTAAAGAGCGCAAGCAAGGGAAAGAATATACTATAAGCTTCCTTTTTGTTTCTCAATAAGAATACAAAGAGCGCTACAATTATCCAAAAAATTAAGGAGATAATAAACCAAGGAGATAATAAAAAATTAAGAATATAATCAAATATAGTCATTTAAAGAGAAAATACATTATTACTTATTAAGCCGTGTAATTAATGCATAAAGTTAAGTTTAATCCTTTTAAAAAAAATGCTTATATAAGTTAAAAAAAGCTATTACAATATAATTTTATTCCTTTTTAAAATCCAATTATCTATTAAAAATTTCTGTATTAGATTTTTTCTTGGAATGTAATGGCAATGAATCGATGATTTAGGAATCCAAATTTCTTTACCTGATTCAAATTTTATTAATACTGCTTTGTTTGTTTCCTTTGAGATTTTTCCGTTTAAGTTAGTTGTGGTTTTTCCAGTAAGGTTTTTTGATATTTTTTCTAGCTTTTCATCTCCCTGATCATTATCATTTTCACACATATCTTCAAGAAAATAAAGTTGATCTTCAGGGAGAGAGGTTTTAATTCTTTTATTTTTATACTCCCTATTTTGGCTAGTAGCAAAGATTATTTTCTCTTTTAAAATGTGTGATAATAATAACCTTAAAAGTTTGGCCTGAGCGAGATTCAACATTTTTGAATAATCACCGATATTAATCCAAAATGTATCTGAATTTTCATCTTCCCAACTAAATGATAGAATTGTCTTATTGTCTTTATAACTATGAACCCCTTGCCATTTAAGTTCCTTATGATTTAATACATCTAATATACTAATAATTTCTTCTAGTGAACATTTAATTAATTTTCCCTCATTTTCAGAAGGCTTTTGCCATTTTCCATCCGCTTTTTTTTTAATACAGCGAATGAAAATGTAAGGTTCGAATTTAGAAAAACTACTTATTATTAAACCTGTATTTTGCCCGAAAAAACTTTGCGAATGGGATTCTACCATTTTTTTGAAGCTTTTTATTTTAAATATTATTTTTATCTGGAAACCTAAACTAAAAAATTCCACTAATTAATCGAAAAATGGTAAATAATTAAAAGTGGATTTAACTATATTGATATATAATAAGATATTAAATCTCATTAAATGAAACCAGAGCGGGGTGGGCTAGCCTGGTTTATGCCGCAGGGCTCATAACCCTGAGATCGTTCGTTCAAAGGTTAAGAGATGCTGAATTCCAGCAAACTGAAAATCGAACCCCCGCTACCATCTTTCTTACCACTATTAGTATAATCGAAATCAACCATCTTAAAAACCATTAATTAAATATTTAGGGTTTAATAGATATTTCTATATTTCAGTCTAACTTCTATAAATTATATTTAAAAACAATCAAATTTTGGAGTCTTATGATTAAGAATGGAACCCAGAGTTTTTAAAAGATTCCCAGCAATTAGATGTTTTATAAAACATTTAAAAGAAAGTAGATACATTAATGAAGATAGAACTTTTTATACTATATTTGGCAAAGTAAAAAGAGTGCGTTTTATTGCAACAGTTATTGATAAAAGAGAGATAATCAGTGAGCAAGTATCAAATGAAGATGATTTCATAGATGAAGATCAAAATCCTAATAAAAGAATCGAATTTGATTTAGATGATGGAACAGGTTCAATTCGAGCAATTATTTGGCAGGCGGATATTGAGAAATATGAAGAATTTAAGAAAGGTGTTATAGTCGATATCGTGGGTCTTCTAAGATATTGGAAGGATTATATTTCAATTTCTCCAGAGATAATGAAAAAAGTAAATAATCCAAATTTAATTTTGTTGAGAGAGATAGATGTAATAAGAAAGATAAAAGATGGTGCTATAGAAGAGATCCCTCAAGAGTCTGCTGGAGAAATTAGATTAGATGACTTTTCAGAGAGTGTAGATGTAGATTCTTTATTCGAGGAGGATGCAATAGAGGAGTTTGATGAACTAAAGGAAAAAGTTTATACTTTAATAGAAGATGCATCATTAGATGGAAGTGGAATTAGTTTTAAAGATATAAAATTAAAGTTAAAAGTCTCTGACGATAATCTTAAAAGACATCTTAGAGATTTAGTGATGGAATCGAGGATTTATCAATCAGATGAAAAGGTATATCAAAGTTATTAACACTTCTTTTAATACAAAGTCTATTAATTTAATTTTATAGGTTTTTTTATAAATAATAGTAAAATTATTTTTGAAACATTTCTTATTATAATTATCAGAAATTAAAGATTAAGTTGATAAAAATGGATTTAAATAACTATGATGAACTCTTAGAAAGTGCGTATGAGAAGATTCCCGAAAATGTAAAGAAACTTTCACGGTTTAAAATTCCCGAAGTTGAAATAAGGATTGAATCTAAAAATACATATATTACAAATTTTAATAAAATCATTAACACTTTAAACCGCGACAGAAAGCATTTTATAGGAATTTTTTTGAGGAGAGCAGGTACAATGGGAGAAATCCGAGGTCAACAATTATTTCTTAAAGGAGTTTACAAAGAACAGGTCTTAAATCGATTAATTGAGCAATATGCTAAAATGTATGTATTATGTAAAATATGTAATAAACCAGATACAGAAATGCAGAGAGAAGGTAAAAGTTTATTTTTAAAATGCACCGCCTGTGGTGCTAGAGAGGAAATTAAAGAAAAATAGAATGTTAATTGGAAGCCATATGAAGGTTTATCTGAAAATACATCGTAGGAATGGTATGGAAACTATCGCATGTTGCGATGAGTGTTTACTCAATCAAATTTTTAGAGAAGGAAATTTAAAGATCGAAATAACTAACCAATTCTATGGTGGTAATTTATTGAATATTGAAGAAGCGATTGAAATTTTAAAAGAGTCGAATAATTTTAATATAGTTGGAGAAGGTATTATTAAAATGGCTATCGATAAAAAGCTTGTTCCTAAAGAAGGAGTTCGCTCTATAAACGGAGTTCCAATGGCTTTAAAGATGATGTTCTAATGCCTCAGAGATTTTGTGCTATTTGTGGAAAGAATTTAACCGAAAATGACCCTCATTTTGGATTGTGTCTCGATTGTTATTTAAAAGAGAATCCTTTATTCGAAATACCTTCTAGTTTTGCCTTGAACATTTGTCCAGATTGTGGCAAATATTCAAAAAAAGATGAATGGTTTGACACCAACGGAGAAGATTTATTTTTTACCATTGAAGTAGCAATTAGAAAGTTTTTGTTAAAGAATTATTTGAAACAAGATACTATTGACTTTAAATTTATATATGATGAAAATAGTTTCCAATATTCTTCTAAAGATTTATTATCATCGTTTAATTTAGCGATTAAAGGAAAATTAAAAGAAAATTTTAAATATTTCCATGAGCAAATAATTAAGGTCAATTTGAATTATGAATTATGTAGAAACTGTGTAAATATGCGAGGTGGAACCTATTTTTTATCGATTATTCAATTAAGAGTTAATGATGAGAATCAATTTGATTTAATTAAAGAAGTTTTAGAAGATATTCAAAATTATGTTGAAAAATTATTTGAGGAGGATGAGAAAAATTATATTTCGAAGATTCAAAATGAGAAGTATGGTGTTGATCTCTATTTAAGTACCAATGAGCTAATGAACCATTTAATTTCACATTTAAAATCAAATTATCACTTTGTTTTAAAAAGAAGCAAGAAATTAATAGGGAGAGATATTCAAAAAGGAAAGAATATCTACAGATTGAAGGCTCTGATAAAATTACTCCCCATTCACAAAAATGATATAATTTTAATAGGGAATCAAGAATTTAGTGTTGAGGCGATTACAAAAAATAAAGTCATTTTAAGGAGAGAAGACAATTCGAAATTAACCAAGGATTTTACTTATATTTTCAATCAGAAAATTATAATCAAGAATCCATAGGAGGGATTATGAATGGGAAAGGAAGAAGAAGAGAATGATGAATTTGATGAATATTTCTCAGAAGATGGTTTTGATGATGATATAAATTCAAAGCTTGATGATCTAATGAAAAAAACGATTGATTCAAAAAGAATTAAAATTATTGATCAATCAAAAAAAAAAGCAGCAATAGAATCTGTATTTGATGAAAGAACAGTTTTTCAATTGAATAAATTATTAACAAATGGTCCTCTCTCTAGGATAGAAGGAATTGTTTCAGCAGGAAAAGAGGCAAATGTTTATCTTGCATATAACCAAGAAAATGAAGAGGTTGCTGTAAAAATTTATAAAGTCGACAGCAACACTTCAAAATGGATGCGCAATTATATCATAGGAGATCCAAGATTTAAAAAAATTCCAAATAATATATCAAAAATCATTTTTTTATGGGCAAATAAAGAATTTAAAAATCTTAAACGAGCATACTCCGTGGGATTAAGTGTTCCAGAACCTATATTTGTTAAAAATAATATATTAATCATGGAATATATTGGAATAAAATCAAATC
>JBHLNZ010000072.1:0-14811 GCA_048941015.1 Promethearchaeota archaeon
AGAGTCTATTTAATTTCTAAACTAGTAACTTATATATATGAAATAGCATCATGGACAGAAGAGACATCAGATTATTTGAGAGGATTAATTATTAAATATCCAAGTAGATAAAAGTTGAAAGTAAAATGGCCTTAATATATATTATAGTAATCTTTTTGGTAATTTCAATCATCATTAGCTTTGGCATTGGAGCTAATGATGAAACAATGGCAACATTATATGGTTCTAAAACCCTATCGATGAGAGAATTGCTTATATTAGCTACGATCTTCGCTATTTTGGGAGCAACATTTTTAGGAAATGCTGTTAGTGAAACTGTGGGAAAAGACTTATTAGCATTTGAAGTAACAAACTCAATAGTTTTAACTATTTTAATTTCAACTGCTATATGGCTAATTACCTCTTCAGCATTTGGTCTACCAATTTCTACAACTCATGCAACTATAGGAGCGATTATTGGAATAGGTTTTCTTTTAGGTGGAGGATTTGGCGTTAATTGGTTAACTATTTTAGAAATGGGTATTTGGTGGTTATTATCTCCTGTTATAGGATACCTAGTAACTTATGGGACTTACAAGCTAATTCACAAGCTTATTATTAATAAATTAAATGGTTTTAAAAGCTTTATAAAAACTGAAAAATATTTCTCGTATATTTTACTTGCTGTTATATGTTGGACTGCATTTTCTAGGGCAGGAAACGATTGTTCTAATGCAGTGGGAATCGTGGTAGGGGTGGGAACAGGAATAGATACCAATATACTGCTTCTATTCACCGGTTTAAGTTTGGCAAGCGGGGTGGTAATATTAGGTCGTGGTGTTATCAAAAATGTGGGTACAATTACTGAATTACATCCAAGTACCGCATTTGCCAGCGAAATTCCAATAGCAATTATATTGTTTTTTGGAACATTATTAGGAATTCCATTATCTGGTTCTCATATGCTGGTTGCATCTTTAATTGGACTAGCTAAAGCAAGAAGAGCTCCAACTAAAAAAGGTTTATGGAAAATTGTAATCATTTGGTTAATTACTTTTCCTATAGCTGCTTTTCTATCCATTGCACTTTACTTTCCAATTAATATAATTATCTGAAACTATTCTGTCTCTTTATATAAATATATTACAATCTTATTTACATATATGTATAATTTTTTCATTTAAAAATAGAGCAATTGAGCTTAATGAGCAATCATTATATTCAAAAATTCTTACAGAATTTCTTAATTTTTTTCCAAAAAATATACTTTTTAAACGAATAGACTGTTATTTGTCATTTTATAAAAAATAAAAATAAAATACAATTCGATAGATTATTAAAACGGTTAGCTTATTCTAATTTTTTATAATCGTGTTTTGTTGCGAGATGCATAGTATTTTGAGCGCCACAACTCTCACAATACTCTCTTAGAGTATGGTTAAATTCGCTACATGAAGTACATATGTATGGATAGGTTTTCTTATATAGTTTAGGGTTCATCATAATAAAAGATCCATTGCATAAATTTAAACTCTTTGGTGTAATCCTAAAGATTTTATTTATTGTAAAAAATTTTCTTCAAAGCGTAAATTTAATATTAATAAATTATAGATTTAACTAGATTCTAAAATTTTTTTTGAGTATATTAAATTTAATAAAAGAATTAACTTTAATCTTTAATTTTCTTTGCATAAACTCTACGAAATAGAAATATGATTCAAATATAATAAGGAAGAATAACTTTTTTATAATTTTTCAAACCGAGCTTGAAAAAATCGCAAGTATTTTGGCTCGTATACCATTTTTAATCCCCGAATCTCATTTCTTTTTTCATATAATCGAATTATCGATTCTGCAGTATATTCCATATGAGTGTTAGTATATACTCTTCGTGGAATTGTTAACCTAACTAATTCCAATGCGGGAAAAATATTCTCACCAGTTTCCGAATCTCGTCCTTTAGATACAGCCCCACGTTCCATGCTTCTTACACCAGAATCCTCATAAATTGCTGCCGCAAGAGTCTGGGCAGGCCACTGTTCTCTTTCGAGATGTGGCAAAAATCTTAAAGCATTGAGAAAAACAGCATGTCCACCTATAGGTTTTACTATTGGAATACCTGCTTTAATGAGAAGTTCACCTAAATAACGGACTTGGTTTATCCTATATCTCAGATACTCATATTGTGCTCCTTCTCTTAGTCCTCTTGCAACAGCTTCCATATCTCTACCAGCCATTCCTCCGTAGGTGTGAAGCCCTTCATAAACTACAACCATGCTCCGTGTTGCTTCAAATATTTCTTTATCGTTTGTTGCTAAAAAGCCACCTATATTTACTAAACAATCTTTTTTGGAGCTATAGATACACCCATCTGAATAACTCATCATTTCTCTAAGAATCTCAATAATAGGAGTATCTTCATAACCCTTCTCACGTTCCCTAATGAAATAAGCATTCTCACTTGAGCGAGTAGCATCATAAATAATTTTGAGTTTATAGTCATCACAAAACTCTCTTAATCTTCTTAAATTTTCCATAGAAACAGGTTGACCACCTGCCATATTTACATCCATCTCAACATTAATGAATGAAATCTTATCAACACCATATTCATCAATGTAATTTTGAAGCTTCTTAAAATCCATATTACCTTTAAAAGGATGTTCATTTTCTGGATCGTGAGCTTCATCAATAATAGTATCAACCATCTTTCCACCTGGAAGTTCAACATGTACTTTTGAAGTCGTAAAATACATATTTCTTGGAACTAACTGACCTGGTTTTACTAGATAAGAATACATAAGATGCTCTGCCCCTCGCCCTTGATGGGTAGGGACCATATATTTATATCCAAGAACATCTTGCACTGCTTTTTCAAGATTATAAAAGTTGCGAGCACCAGCATAAGCTTCATCTCCTATCATCATACCAGCCCATTGATTATCGGACATAGCTGAAGTTCCAGAATCTGTTAAAAGATCAATAAAGACATCCTCAGACTTTAATAAAAAAGTATTAAAACCTGCTTCTCTGATCGCTTCTTTTCGTCGTTTTTGATCAGGCATACCAACATGTTCTATAACTTTAATTTTAAAGGGTTCAACCGGTCCATTCATTTTCTTTTTCCCTAAGTTTCTTTAATAAATGAATAAGTTCATTTAGATTCAAAAAGCTTACTGTAATTTTATCCCATGTTATTCCCATTCAATCAATTAAACTTTGGATAAATTACGGATTAGGAGTATATTAAAACATAAATTAGCAAGAGCCTCTCCTAAGAATCTCTAGCTTCGAATTAATTCTATTGAAGTAGAAAAATTAGACCATCATTGTAGACGAGCAGTTAAAGAAATCACTCCCAGCAGAATTTAGGGAAGATGGAAAATTAATGTTTTTACTTCCATTTCGTTAAGATCTCTTCGCGTTGAAATATAGCTCGACTGGTAAAAAACAAGCCTAAGTCGATTATAGCAAGAATTCCTGCAATCAATAGCAATGTGTTAACGTCGAGTGTAATTACACTAATTTCGGTAAGTAAATATAGTGCAAAGAATGGAATGATTGTGAGGACTGCTAATTGTTGAGCGGATCGAACATCCTTCACGCGAGAAGAAATTATGACGCTTAATTCTATACTCATAATGCATCCTAGGGGAGAATCTAAAAGAATCATAGTCGCAAAGAACCAATTTGGGAAATATATATAACCCACTTTAGTAGTAGTAAAAATATCCATGAGAACCATGAATATAACAGCACTAATAAATATCATGATTATTACAGCCAGGAATGCTGCTAAACTCTTACCGAGCAAGATTTCATCATCAGTGGTCGGAGTCGCTAATAAGGGTTCAAGAGTTTTCTCAGTTTTTTGTAAGATAGTTAGTTCCTTAAACGGTATAATTAAATTAATTATATAAGGCGATACCTTTCAAACCATAAATAAGTAAGTTAATGTGAAATTATAATTATTTAATGCTCTACTTCTTTTTAGCTCTTAAGGAAAACATCATTGGAATTGAAAATTCAAATGATTCAAATTCCCAGTAGCCATCCTCTCTCTTTCGCATGTCAGGATGAATTTGGAAAAATCCAAAAGGGAATTCATGTAGAAATTCTATTTCAAGTCCGTTTATTATTAAAGAATTGATTATTTCGCTCATAGGGTGAAACCATTCATAAGTAACTTTGTTTTGTATTTTTTTATCTGTGGATGCATAAGATGTGTCATCTTCAAATCGAACTGGTTTATTTTCATTAAAATAATTGAAACCTATTTTGAAGCTTTTCTTATAATGCTCATCAACTAGATTTCCGAAAGGATGTCCCTCGATTATATAGAAAATTCCTCCTGGTTTTAAGAAATGGCTTATAACTTCAGCCCATTTATAAAGATCAGGTAACCAGCAAAGCACACCATAAGATGTAAAAACAATGTCAAAATTCTCTTTTTTTATTCTTTTTGGTATATCATAAATATTTGAATGAATAAATTCTGAAGATATATTGAGCTCATTACTCAACTGTTGTGCTAATTCAATAGCTTTATCTGAAAAATCAATACCAACTACTCTGGCTCCCAATCGAGCCCACGAGAGGGTATCCAATCCAAAATGACACTGAAGATGGAGAAGATTTTTTCCATTAACATCCCCCAATTCTTCAATTTCTATTGGTAAAAGTGAGCTTTTTCCTTCTTTAAATCCTTTTAAATCATAAGTTTTAGAATTAGAATTAATCTTAACTAATTCATTCCAGCGTTTTAAATTAGTGTTAAAATATCTTTCATTATTCAATATTATCACAGCAAATAATGGTTTAAAAGGAATTTTGTGCTAAAGTAATTAATCTTATATTTTTATAATTCTTAGTTCTTGTTTTGAATTAGCAGAACCAGCTAAAATAGAATCGTTGATATTTAAATTACTAAAAGACAATTTGCTATTTTTTGTAATAATACAATTTTCTAATTTGAAATTGTCTCCAATGCTAACATTATCCAATACTATTGAATTGGATATTTCTACATAATCTCCGATAATTGAATTCGCTCCAATATACACGTTTGGACCTAAAAGAACATCGTCTCCAATTTTAACTTTTTCTTCCAAATAAACGGGCTCAATAAAGGTTGGATAATCTCCCAAATAATTATCAACCTTATTAGTTAATTTTTTTAATGTTTTACGGAATAAAGGTAATATATTAAATTCCTTAATATTTTCAAGATTCTCACATAATTTCTCTATTTCTTGTATTTCTTCAATCATAATAATCCCATTTTTAATTAATACCCATCATTTTTATTAATTTATCAATATTTTCACCAGTCTTAGCACTTGTTGTTATAATCTCAATAGACGGATTGATTCTTTTAGCGTCAGAAATCATCTTATCAATATTAGTCCCTAATCTTTCTTGAAGATCGATTTTATTAATTACAGCTATATCAGATGATTTAAAAAGCATAGGGTGTTTTTCAACTACCCATTCACCTTCAGTTATCGAGACGATAACGATTCTTTTGTCAGTTCCTAAAATAAATTCTGAGGGACATATTAGATTTCCAACATTTTCAATAAAAATAATATCGTAATTCTGTAATTCTTTATTTCTTATAATTTGATAGATATGATAAGCATTTAAAGCACATTCTCTACCAGTATTAATTTGAACTGTTTCTGCTTTATGCTTTTCTATGCGATTAGCATCGACTCTTGTTGTGATGTCTCCACATATAACTAAAAGACGATAATTTGATGCTAGTTTTTCAGTAATTTTTTCTAATATTGCTGTTTTACCAGCTCCAATTGCTCCAACAATATCAAATGATTTAATCTTATGATTCCGAAACTTCTTATTTATTTCTTCAGCTAATATCTCATTGTCTCTTTCAACTTCTTTTTTCGTCTGGATAACAGAATCTCTAATTTCATCTCTTGCTAAATTAGTACTTTCTAGTTCTTTAATTCTAGTGAATTCTTTTTCATCTCGTTCTGACATTTTAAGAATTTCCGTGATTAATTCTAGGAATATGTATTTTAAAGAAGTATTGACAAAAAAAATTTTTGATTGTAAGAGTTTATACTAATTTTTCAATTTATTTTCCGTATAACAGGGTACTGGAAGATCTTTCATGGTTAATAATCCTGGCTTCGCATTTATTACGATTGGGATTAAATTTGCTACTATTGCTGCAGTTCCTATATCACCATGAACACCTCCCACTATTTTTTGATGAAGGGAAGGAATACCGTCTACTTCTATGCTATCATATTCTTCATGGTCACCAGCATAAGCCACGAAATCTAAAACAAAAATTTCCTTCTTATCTTTTTTTGCTACTGCTTTACTATTTAAGCCACATACATTGCCTTTGTATACCGTTTCTCCATAAGAGGTTACAAATTCTTTGCTTATAATTATTGGATTTGGAGGAAATTCATCTAGAGTGTCATATTCAATTCCTAAAGCTCCAGCAATCATTTGTATTGATTGAATTAAACCAATATGGCCTGTAATTTCATTATTATTTATTTTTTCATAAAATTCTTCGACTTTTAGGCCAGTTCCGATTTTGCGTTGAAATGATTCTCTTCGTTTAGCTGAATTTATCATTCTTGTAATTTTAATGGAGTGCACTTGTTGACAAGGGGCTGTTAAAACAATTGGAAGTAAATCCATTAAATAGCCAGGATTTATTCCCGTTCCAACAATGGTTAGGCCTTTAGTTAGAGCAATGTTATTTAATTCTTCGGAAATTGTGGGATAATTTTTATAGGGATAAGATAATTCTTCACAGATAGAAAGGACATTACAACCTGAGTTTAATGCTTGCTTAATTATTGGTACTACTTTCTCCAGTGAGGATGATGTTGCTATAAAAACTAAATCTATATCCATTTGAGAAAGTATTTCAGCCAAATTAGATTCCACTTTTAAGCTTGTATCTTTAACATTAAGAATTTCACTTAAAAGTTTTCCTTTTAATGATTTGTCAATATCAATAACAGCTTTAAGATCGATATTTTTTCTTTTAATTAGTAAATCCGCGATAATTTTTCCCATTGGTCCTAAACCAACTTGTAGTACATTGAATTTAGTATCCATTTATTTTTCTCCTTATTTTTAATTTTAATCATAAAAGAAATTACTATTAATTTAAATTATAAATTAAACTGAGCTTGAGAAACTGGTTGTCCAATATTTTCTATTACATTTTGAATTTTCGTAAAATGTTCTTTTTTCTGAGCCATTGATAGAGAGCCTAATCCATGCAAACCAGAGATATTTCGATTAAAAAGAGCTAAATGGAGTAGCGATTCTCGTTTTTTATGAGTAAATTCAATTATTTGTTTGATCGAAGGATTTTCAATCCACTTTTTAAGTACATGAAGCATTATGATTGATTTATGCCCTACTGCTTTAATCGGTAATTTATTTTCAGTAAAAAATCGATCAAAATTTTTGAGTAATTGGTCTCCTTCTTTATTTATTCTGTCATATTCTTGTTGTGATTTTTTTAATATTTCTATAGTTTTTAGTCCTGCAACCATACTGAGCGGATAACCTGAAAAGGTACCCCCTCCAATTAAAACTTGATCATCTTCTAAAGGACTAGAACGTTCTATTATATCTTCTCTACCACCAATCGCACCAATCGGTAATCCACCTCCTATTATTTTACCCATTGTTGTTAAATCTGGTATTATATTTAGTTTATTCTGATATAAACCATTCATAAATCTATAACCTGTAATTATCTCATCAAAGATTAAGAGAATATTATTATCCATAGTTTCTTCTCTTAATCTCTTCAAAAATTCAATTTCAACCGGAAATCCCCCTCCCCCTCCTAAAACGGGCTCTAAAATTATAGCGGCTAAATTATTCTTGTTTCTCTTGATTTGATCAAATATGCCATCATTATTAATCTCAAAAGTTAATACTCCTGCTTTTTCTGAATCAAGTAGACCTGGCGAAGTTTGACCATTAATTAGACTACCGACACTGTAATATAAACTATCACTTGCACCATGCCAACCTAATTTAGCTTTAGCTATTAATCTCTTTCCAGTATAAGCTCTGGCTAATCTTGTAGCATACATTGTTGCTTCTGTACCTGTAACACAAAATCGCATCATCTCAATACCTGGATTATTTTGAATGATTGTATCTGCCAATTCAACTTGATATTTGGTTAAAGTTCCAAAATGCCATCCTTTTGATAAGTGATCCTTTATTTCTTGTTGAATTATTGGATGATTATGGCCTAGAATCATAGCAAAATGACCGTTCCAACAATCAAGATATTCATTACCATCAATATCCTTTAAAAAAGGTCCATTCGCAGATTCAATAAATATCGGAAAACCACCAATTAAATTTAAATTAAAGGTTCGAATAGTATGTGAAATGCCCCCAGGTAAGACTCTAAGTGCTTTTTCCCAGAGTGATTTTGATTTCATCCTATTTTTTTTATAAAGTTCTAACTCTTCTTGAATAAACATCTAAAAGATCTTCAAAGTATTTTTTATAATATAGTTTGAAATAATTTTTTACTTTTTGATTTTATCATTGATCTAATGAAGTCTTAATTAATGAAAAAAATTAATATTAAATTAGAATTAAAGTTAAACATCATCCATTCCATAGAAATCTAAAGCTAAAGGAATTTGATGCCTATGGAAATAAAGTGATTCTAAAGATTTATTTAATAGATAATTGTAAAAGAGCGTTATTAATTCTTGCAAAGATAATTTTTTAAGATGATTTCTATTATTGATATCGATAGAAAGGTCTTTCGAATTTCTTATTTTATCAATAATTACGTTATAACATTTAAAAGGATTTATTTGATGAAGAAATTCAATTAAAGGTATGATAAATAATCCCGTTTCATTAATTATTATATGAATTATAGGATTAATTGCTTGAATTGGAAAATTTCTTTTTAGTACTTTAAAAGCAGCAAATCTTACGGATTTGTCAGGCTCAGATATAAATATATTTTCTAGAAATTCAAATATTTTAATACTTTTAGGATTAATTTTATTAATATATCTAAGGGATTCTATTCTCTGAGCATCATTATTACTCGTTTCTATTATGAAAATCAAAAAATCTAATGCTGCTCTTTTACTTAAATATGCATTTTGATAATATTGATAAACCTTTTTTGGAGAGTACATCATTTTTAGATAGAAAAACTTACTTATCTATATGACTTTTCTCAATTTCATATTTTTTTTTAAAATTAATTAAAACATTTGAAAAAATAAATTTTTTTAATAATAGAATCATCCAAATTTTTTTTAAATTTATTCTGATTAATAAATGATAATGGTTGAAGATACCGAAAAAATTGAAATAATTGATAAAACAGAGAATAATTCTAGATTAACTCCACTTTTGAATATTTTTTGCTCGATTTTTGTAATAATCCTTGCTGGGATGGGATTTATATTATTTTTAATATATCCCTATTCACTTATGGGCTTTTTCATTAGTCTTTTCACCATTTCAATTATGATGATGTATTTATTTTATCAATCAAAATCAAAAGGAATTATCAGAAAATTTACCCTTACCCCTTTAGATATTGAATTTTTAATGCCCAATAAACCATATTTCCATATCAAATGGTCCGAATTTGATAAAATTGAGATAATCTTAAAAAAACTTGAAATGAAGCCTTTTGAAGTTTATGAGCTCCATTTTATTAAAAACGATTCAAAAAGGTTATTTAAGTTTAGTATTCTTGACTTCAATAAGGCAAATTCGTCTCAGATCTTATATTTATTAAAAACCTATGCTAAAATAAATAATAAAGAATTTAAAGCTCAAAAAGAAAGATTGATTTCTGGAATAGTCTTAGTGGAGGATCTTATAATATAATTTAAATATAAGAAGTTGTAAGATACATAATTGATGTTCAATTATTCAACTCTTGCACCACAATTAGGACAAACATGAGCATTAGTTAAAGTTGTTCCACATATCTTACAAAGTTTAATTAATCTCTTTTTTGGTGGTTTTAATGAAGTTATTGAGATTTTCTCTTGAACCTGTGTGCTTTCTTCTGGAATGGATATAATAGTTTCTGAAATTTCGGGGACGATATTCTGATGATTATTTTTTGGTTTTATTTCTATTTCTTGGCCAAAATACCCACCAATTCTAACTTTTTTAGGTGTTAATTCTTTATCTTGATCAGATAAACTTAAAGATTCTGTTTCGATATATTCATCATTATGACCGAGTGAATCTTCTAAAAAATCTTCATCAATTACCTTTTCCTCATAAAGTTCGTTTTCAGCCATACCTAAATTGGATTCACTTTCCTCAAAAATCTCACGTTTATCCTGATCTTCTTCATATATTAGATTTACAATATCTTCATCCAATTTCAATAAAGTATCACATTGAACGCATCTAAAAAGATGCTTGAAACCAATATTATTAGAAATAGAATATTCAGCAGCACAACATGTATGATATTTAATATTACAATTATAACATTTATGGATTTCATCAGAATGGGCATCACATATTGGACATAATTCCTGCTGGCATATATCACATATTTCTTTATCTTCAGAATCTAGAGATATTAAATCAACAGCTAGTCTTTCATAAAATGTTTTATCTTCTTCTAAAATATAATCGTCTTGATCAGGTTGAATAACATTAAATTCTGTTTTACTTTGTACCAGTGAAATAAGGATATTTGGAAATAATTTTGGATCATTACAATAAAAAACACCACTATGAGTTTCAGATGATATCACTTTTAGTTTAACATCATCATCATAAAATTTCGCATCACCTATCCGAATAATATCAATAAAAGTATCAAAGCGTCTAGCTTTTATTAACAAATCATAGAGAGCAGTGTGGTAATCTTCAGATAATTTACTTGGAGTATCAGAAATTATTATAATTCGATAATTTTTTCTAGCTTTTTGACTTTTTCTGAAAACATAAGATAAGATCTCAAATAACCCATTTTCTAAATAACTCTGTTTAATTTCTCGCTCATCCCACTTATCATTTATAACCTCAATTACTGGGTCAATAATTTTTGCATCATAAACCGTAATTGGAGCCCCCTTTTCTTGAAATAAAAGTACACCGTAAGAACTAAGAGAGTTATATTTTTCTTTTTCCTTAGTAAATCCACTTATACCTTTTATTAGAGGTTTTTTTTTAAGAAAATCAGTAAGAAGATCAACATAAAAGATAAATTCTTCCGAATTTATTGTTATTTTCCTAAACATATCCCTTCCAAATCAAATTAGATAAATATATTCAAAAAATACATTAAAATTATATAAAAATTATAACATAATTTTTATTTATGCTTATTGAAAAATATTAATCTTATTGCTAGTAATGAATTTCTAAGTAATCAAAGTGAATAGAGAAAAAATTATTCTAATAACTTATGACCACAATAAGGACAGGAATTATTAACTTTTTCTATGCTCTTAATAAGAGTCCCACATTGAGGACATCTAATAATATCTTGTACTGGGTATTGTTTTACACCATCTTTAGATAGTACTGATGGTTTACGATACTTGATTTTATCTACTACTCTTTCTAATGTTGTTATTTTTTTTTCTATCTTTTTATCTCCATCAGAATCAGAAGGTGTTTTAATGATTTTTCGATAAACAATCTTATCACCTTCTTTAGAAACTGCATATATTTTTCCAAAAAATCCTCCTATCCTAACATTTTTTGGTTTAAGAACTTCAGGTTTTTCATCTTTAGTTCTATTATGTAAAGAAACTTCTGATTGGTGAGTTTCAGTAATATTTAAAATATTTTTCTCCAACTCTTGTTTTATAAATTTTTCAGCTGATTCAATTTGTGAGTTTTCAGGAATTACAATGTCATCTTGATTGATTTTTAATAGAATATCGCAACTAGGATTTGGACAACGAAAAATATGAGGTATTCCAATATTGTTTTGTATAGCGTAATTAGTTATACAGCAGTTGTGATAACAACTTCCGCAATCTTCACAGATTAATGGAATATCATTAATATCTGTACAAACTGGGCATATATCTTCTTTACAAAAATAACACTTTAAATCTTGTTGCTCGAGAGAGGGAAAAATTAAATCTTTTGCGAGATAAGAATAGAAGTCATAATCATCCTTACTAATTTTAACTTTAGATATTTTATCTCCAGAAATTTCTAAATCTTGTTTTACTATTATTAATTTTTTAATTATTGAAGCAAAATCCTTCTTTTCATGGACATAGAAAATTTCACCATTAGTATCGCTAGCAAGAATGTTTAATTTGACATCATCTTTAAAAAATCTTTTTGATTTATCTGAAATCCTAATTATGTCTATAAAAGTTGGAAAATTTTTGATTTTTGAAACTAGATTGAATAACGCTTCAGTGTATTCTTCTGATAAGTCGCTTGGAGTATCAGTTATAACAATTATTCTATTTTGTTTGGACTTTTTTCTTACTGTTTCGGCTATATATGAAAAACAGTAAAATAAACCATTTTCAAAAAAAGATTGTTTCTTTGGACGTGTTTTCCAATTCTCTTCAATAGCATTTGTGATTATATTCGAATCTTTTTTGCCCGTTATAAAGATGGGATCACCTTCTTCTTGAAAAATCAGTAAACCATAATGTCCTTTAAGATTTATCTTATTTTTTTCTGCTATATAGTTTTTTATAGCCTTTATTAAATCTTTTTTCTTTAAAATTTCTTTTGTTAAATCCAAATAGAAAAAAACATCTTCATAAAAAGCGCTCATAAATGTAAAAATAACTCCAGATAATAATTTAATTAAAGAATATTTTCTTTAATTATTTTTTATCTTACAAAATTTAAATAATAGATAGTTATATTACTTATTAATAAAAGTGAGAAATCTTCATAGAAATAGAAAAAGAGTGAATGTATTAAAATGGAGCAATTCTTAAAACAATTACATCTGTCTGAAAATGCAATTAAAATTTATCTTCAATCATTAGGTCGTTTACCCTTATCATTTTTTGAGCTAAACTCAATAATACCTAATTTATCTAAAGGAGATTTTCAAAATACAATTAATGAACTTGTTGAACAAGGTTTATTGATCCCTATTATTCCTCAAGCTCCTGAAATTGTACCGCAATATCTAGCCATTCCTCCTTTTAATCCGATAATATCTTATATTTCAAATATTAATGCTAACCTTGAAAGCATTAAAAATCAATTACATCAATTACTAGCTAATACCCTTAAAAAAATTTTTCAGCAAAATGTAATTATAGAATTAGATACAACCTTTACAGCCATCCATGAGCTAAGAAAAGATTTTGAAGAAGAAACCATTATTCAAAAACAAGATGTTGATGATATTGTTCAAGGAATGGAAAATCTTAAAGTAACAGAGCAAATTTTAAATGATCTTCATCAGACTGTTAAAGGGTTAATCCAAGTTGAGTTTTCTAATTTAATTAAGCTAATTACAAACCTAAAAAATGAGATACTTAAAAATTTAGAATTGATAGATTTAAAGAAGCAAGAACAAGAAGTAATAATGGTTATAGAGAATGTCTTTAAATCAAATTTAGATAAACTTCTAAAAGATTTTACTATAAAATTATATGAATTAATTGAAACAGAATTTACAAACACTATTGAATCATTAAATAATATTATAAGTTCAACTTTTCGCTTTAGGGATGATTTTAAAATGCTTTTAGTTAATATTTTAAATAATTTTGAAATCAAAATTAATAATATTACAGAATTCATTAAAAAGAAGAAGGAAACTCTTTCAGATGATCTAAATTCATTTGAACAAGCAATCGAGAAAAGTTTTGACCAAATAATCCGTAATTCAGTAGAATCTGTAGCAGCATTGAATAATCCTATTGATAAATTAATGAAAGGCTATTACTTAGCAATAACTAAATCTGATGCAGTAAAAGTTAATGATTTTTGGCTAGTCAAGAATTTATCTCGTGTAAATGAAGAGATTAAGAACCTTATTAATAATTCAAAGAATGAACTAACTTTAATTCTACCCAAGATTGAAAATCATTTAGAATTAGAACAATTTAAGAAAATTTCTAGTACTCTAAAGATAAAGATAGCTTCCTCAGAAGCTCATACTAATAGTAATGTAAAGAAGTTTAAAGAGATAAAAGCTTTGGAATATAAAATGCTTAAAAATGAAAATATTATTATAATGAAGGGAGACGATAATTATATCGTTATAGGAGTTATTGAAAATAAAAGAGATTTTATGAATAATTTCATTGGATTTGGAAGCAATAATAAACCATTAATTAATTTGATTGAGCCTATTATCAAAACTACATGGAATATAGCAAGTTCTGATTTGTATGAAGCTCCTAAATCTATTGGGATGAAGAAAACAGAAATTAGTAATGTTGAAGTATCTAAACCTGAAACTTTAAAACCATTTAAGCCAATTCCGGAACCTAAATCAGTTTCACCTGCTGATTCCTCTTTAAATGTAAAAAAGGGCCAATTTATTAGTCCAAGTCAAACAGTTATTAGAGAGAATGATTTTTCACAGAAAATTCAACACCAAGTAAGTTTTACATCAAAAGTATCACCTAAAGAGGGAAATGATACTAGTAATCTTATAAGTAATGCATTTTATACTTTAATCCAGAAGTTAGGTACCTTAAAGGGCTATCAATTTAGTCAAGAATTACAGAGTGTATCTGACTTAATATTAGAAAAAAAAGGATTTTCTACAACTTTACATAAGTTAAGAAGTTTAATCCTTAAATATAAAGAAAATAATTCAGTTTTAAATCAAACAGAGATAAA
>JBHLNZ010000014.1:0-57299 GCA_048941015.1 Promethearchaeota archaeon
TTATGTTCCAAGAATGCTTTTGTCTTATAATAATGTAGTTTTAACTGAATTGCTAGAAAAAAAAGATAAAGATGATAGTATTAAAAAAAATTAAATCTATTCATTTAGAGGTTATGAATCGCTGCCTGTAGCAAAATCATCACGGATTTCAAATAAGAGAAGATGGTATACATTATTTATAATCTTGCTTTTTATAATTAGTGCTATTACGACTGCTATTATAATTGCATTACAGTCGCCTTCTTAATCATTTTCCTTCCGTATTTCAATTCCATCGGGTAATGTAATACTATCAGCCGTTAAGCCTTCAGCTTTCTTATAATCATCAAATGATCTTGCTTCTACCATTTTGATATAATTTAGTAGGTCATTTTCTATATTTTTTGGCCATTCTGTCACTTGATGATTTTTCAGTGCCATTTCAACTTTCTCTTGTGCTCTTAAAATAATATCCTTTGCTCCCTTCTTATACCAAGTTGATCTTCTGTTTCTATCAGCAAGTATGGGAAAATATAATTCTTTTTTCATATGGTCTCTAGTATGCTTCTCAGCGAGAAAATTCACTCCTTTCTTTTCACTGGTTGCTACTTTTTTAATTACTTCCAATCCTATAGTATCTTCATTCACATTGATACCTTCAATAGCTCTTTCTATCATCCCTATAATATCATCATCAATAACAAGTAATTCCAATGCTTCTACTAGCGTCGCTTCATAGGTCCCTGCACAGGTAATATAATTAATACCTGCCTGCGCAGCAAGTAATAATGTTTGATAGCGTTCAAACCCATTCTGTATATCTAAAACTTTTGAATCACTAACCCCTCCAGGACCTCGTGAAGGTATATTATAATATCGTCCAAGTTGAGCAATTCCAGCAGTTATAAGGCCTGTTTCCGGGGATCCCATTGCAGAGTTTCCAGTCCTCATATCTGTAATGTGAGATACAGTCCCATAGAATATGGGTGCTCCAGGATTATATAATTGAGAAAGAACGATACTTCCAAGAATTTCTACATTAGTTTGTGTTAAAAGTCCTGCTAATGTTACTGGAGCCGATGCTCCAGCTAATGCTTCTGGAGCAATTATAGTAGGTTGTTTATATTTCGCAAATATTTCAAAACCGTTTGTCATAATCTGTGGAAGGTGTAATGGACTTGTAGGGTTCATAAATCCTATAAATCTAGGTCGTCTGATTAACTCTTGTTCCCCTCCTACGATTATCGAAGCCATTTTCATCATATCTGTACTTGCTAGTCTTCCAAGACATCCCAATCCATAAGGCTTTTTAGTATTTTTTGCCCATTGATAAATACAATGTGCATGAATTGCAATATAAGAAATATCATTGGGCCAAACGTCTATATGGGAGCAATGAATATTCCTCAAGCTATCAACAACGCGTATCTGTTTGATAGTATCATCTAATATTGTTTTCCTTACTCCACGTTTATGGGATGGGTCGAAAATCTTTACTGGAGTACCAATTGTAGCATACTGTGTAGATTTCGTATTTACTTCAAAATGAAATGAGCCATCAGGACCATATAATTTAAAAGATCTGGGTACTGTTTTAAGAGTCTCTTTTAATAAAGTTTCAGGGATTTTTACGAATAAAGTTTTATCATCTACTTCAGCTCCATTTTCTTTAAAGAGATCTCTTGTATCTTTAGCATCTGTCTTTATGCCTACAGAGGTAAGTAATTCAATCGAAGCTGAATGAATGTGTTCAACTTCATCTTTTGAAAGTACTTCTAAAGGTTTTAACCTCATAATTATTCTCTTTTTTATTTTGATATTAATTTCTTTACTAATTTAACTGCTTCAATCGCATCATCAGCCCAACCATCTGCACCTATTTGATCTGCCCAATCTTCTGTAGTAGGTGACCCACCAACAATTACTTTATACTTTTCTCTTAAGCCTCTTTTCTTTAATTCATTTATTATTTGGCGTTGAAAATCCATGGACATTGTTAAAAGAGAAGAGAGTCCAATAATCTGGGCACCAACTTCCTCTGCTTTCGATATAAATTGATCGGCAGTAACCTCAACTCCTAAATTATATACTTCAAAACCATTCGAAAATAAAAAAGAAGCTACTAAATCCTTACCAATACTATGTACATCACTTTCCACAGTTCCAATAACTACTTTTCCTATAGTTTCTTTTTCATCCCCTGCTGCTCTAATTGCTGGATCTAAAACTTCATCTATTGCAGCTTTAACAGTTTCAGCAGAACCAATTAACTCAGGTAAAAATATCTCCTCATTTTCAAATTGATCTCCAACAAATTTCATTACATTACCAATTATTTTTAAAAGTTCTTGAGCATTTATTTCTTGATTTTCAAGTAGTGATTGGCATAGATTTTTTAAACCTTCTTCATCCCATTCAGTTACAAGATCTTTTAACTTTTCTTCTAAAGACATCTTTTTACATCTTTTTGAAATGAAGACTAATTACTTTATATCTAACAATTAGTAAAAGATAAAGTTTTTCAAAAAGTAGATAAGCTAACGGCTAATAATATTAAAATATTAGATTTAAAATTAAATTGATTATAATTTGAAAATATTTGTTAAAAATTGACGACGTATGCGATTGAATCAAATTAAGGTATTAGAAAATGATGAGATTCAAATTATTCATAACAATACTCTTGATTTATTAGAAAAAGTAGGAGTAAAAATTGAATCAGATGAAGCTAAGAATTTATTAAAAAAGAACGGTGCTATTGTAGAAAAAGATAATGATTATGTCAAATTTCCAGAATCTTTTATCAAAGAGCAATTGAAAAAAGTTCCTGATTCCTTTAAATTATGGGGTTCTGATGGATCATTCAGTTTTGAAGTAGATACAAAAAACACACAATATGCAACTGTAGGTACTCCTATTAAAATCTACGATCCATCTTCGAAAAAAGGAATTAGAAAAACCGTTTTAGAAGATACCATCAAACAGATTCGAATTGTAGATAGTTTAAAAAATATTATGTGTTCACATGTAGATGTGTGGCCAAATGATGTACCCTATTTAGAAACTCATTATCATGCAATAAAGGCTTGGGCAGAAAATAGTTATAAACCATATGGACTTGGATGCTATGGTAGAGTTGCTAGTCAAGATATGATGCATTTAACGTCCCTTATAGTTGGAGGTGAAGATGAATTAAAATCTAAACCCCGTTTAATCGGTTTTTTTAATCCTACAAGTCCTCTAATGTTAACTAAAATTTTATTAAATGGTTTATTTGTTTTTGCGAAGTATAACCAACCTACAATAATCGCTCCAGCAGCTAGTGCAGGAGCTACAGCACCCGTAACATTAGCAGGGTTATTAGTTCAATCTAATATGGAAATATTGTCTTCTATAGTTCTTACTCAATTAATTAATCCTGGTTGTCCTGTATTTTATTCTTCAATGAATGCCCCCATGGATCCCCCTACTGGAAATGTTGCTTGGGGCTCGATAGAAACCGGATTAATTACTGGAGCAACGGCTCAATTAGGGCGATTTTATAATATCCCATCACGTGGTCCCGGAGCAGTAACAGAATCTAAATGTTTTGATATACAGAATGGATTCGAGCGTTTTATGACTTTATTTTATGCCGCAAATTCCGGTATAAATTATATTACCTGTGCAGGAACTTACGAATCTTCTTTAGCTGAAGCCCTAGAACTTTTAGTTGTTGATGATGAATTAATCGATATAATCAAGCGTGGGATGAACGGTATTAGAGTTAATGATGAAACTCTTGCTATAGATGAAATAAAAAGAGTAGCAAATGAAGGAAAAAATTATTTGATGTTAAAACATACAGCTAAAAATACTCGAAAAGAAATTTTTGTGCCAAAACTTGCCAATCGTGACCGTAGGGGCACATGGATAAAGCAAGGAGCAAAAGATATAATTTTAACTGCAAGAGAGAAGGTGGAATCTATATTGAAAGAACAAAAAGGTCCAGGTATTAATCCAAATGTTGAGAAAAACTTTAAGGAATATTTTAAAATTATTTCATCAAGAACTTATGATGATTTTCGGAAAGCAGAAAATCTTGATGACACATCTGAGGTCAAGGGTATAATAGGGGAAGAGTGATCAAGATGGAACAGAGAAAAAAACCATATAGTGAAGTTATAAAGGAACATAGAAAGGTTTGGGATAAATTTAAATTTGATACTCAGCAAATAAGAGCCGGAGAAGATCCTTATCCTGAAACATCTCACAGTATCCGAACTCCAATTTATGCTGCTAAATCCTATACCTATACGACATTATCGGAACTAATGAAACATAATTATTTTTACGCCCGAACAGAAAATCCTACTGTATATGCACTAGACAATAAATTAGCTACACTCCATGGAGGGGAAAGTGGTCTTTCAGTCGCTTCTGGAATGGCAGCAGTTCACTTAGCATGCTCAAGCGTCTTTCAGGAAAGAATAGAACGTGTTCGACCTAAAAAAGTAAAAAACTTTCTCCCTCAGTCCAAACCTGATGAGATCCCAAATATTTTAATCCATACTAACCTATATACCGGGGTTTACAGATTAATTACGAAATTGTATCCTCAAATGGGAATTGAATTTCGACAAGTAAACATGTGTAATTTAAATGAACTTAAAAATGCGATTGATAATAATTCCAGATTAATTATATTTGAGACTCCAGCAAATCCTTCTCTTGATATAATTGACATAGAAGCATGCGCTAATTTGATTCATGAAGTTGGAGGGAAATGTATTGTTGATAATACATTTGCATCACCTGCCCTTCAGCGACCACTTGAATTTGGAGCTGACTTAATAGTCGAAAGCCTCACAAAGTATATTAATGGGCATGGGGATGCGATGGGGGGAGCAATTATTGGTCCTAAAACTGAAATCCAAAATATTAAATATTTTTGGCTGGAAACCCAAGGTCACGTATTAAGTCCTTTTAGTGCTTGGTTAATTTTACGGGGATGCCGAACTTTAAGTCTTAGAATGGAGAAACATTGCTCAAATGCGTATCAAATTGCTGAGTATTTAAATAGTAATCCGAAAGTTTCTAAAGTTATTTATCCTGGCTTTGAATCGCATCCTGGACATGAAATTGCCAAAAAGCAAATGAGTAATTTCGGAGGTATGATAGGCTTTGAGTTAAATTCTGTAGAAGAAAGTAATAAATTTATAGAGCTGCTCAAGTTAATTAAAGTTGGAGTATCTTTAGGTGATACTACATCCCTTATTGAAAATACATCTATAATGTTAGGAATAGATCTAGCATCTTGGGAAAAAAAATTCATGAATATTTCAGATACCCATTTTAGATTTTCTGTTGGTTTAGAGGATCCTGAAGATTTAATTCAAGATTTAGAACAAGCTTTAAATAAAATATAAAAAAAAGAAATTTAAGTAGATTTAACTTTATCCATTTTTTCCTGATGGAGCTCGTTAAGTTTTACTTTCATCTCAAGTACTTTTTTCTTAGTAAATGGAAAGAAATAAAGGCAAACCAAAGAAATTCCAAGAGCTATGCCAGGGACGATTACAAATAAAAATCTTAGCCCAAAAATGACATCTACACCTGGAGTTGGGGCATATTCATCCCACCCAGTTTGAATGAAAACAGTACCGACAATAAGTATTGACAAAATCATTGATAATCGCATGAAAAAGTTAGAAATTCCAAAAAATATGCCTTCTCGTCTGAATCCTGTTTTTAGTTCATCGTCATCAATCACATCTGCAACAATATACCAAATAAAGTAAAGCATTCCTCCAAAACCGATTCCCATAAAAATTACGACAATTATTGCCCACCAGAATGAGGAAATGAACAGCATTGGGATCGAAGCAGCAAAATATAAAACCATAGAAATTCCATACCCGATCCTGCTACCCAATTTAATATCCAATTTTTTCCAAACGTACATAAAAGCAATGCCTACAATGTATAAAAGTCCCATTAAGATTGAAACAGCTAACGAACTTGAAATAAATCCAAGTGTATCAGTATGAAGTATATGCACCCCGAATAAAGGAACGATTGTAGCTAGTAATAAAAGAATGAACTCGTATAAGAAAAACATTATAATGTAAAGGATGAATCCTATATTCTTAAAAGCGTATCCTAATCCCTGAAAAAGCGAAAAATTCTGCTGATAATCAAGTTTGAATTCTTCTCTTTCTTTGGCACCCCATTTCAAGAAAATAATCAATGAAATTCCTACAATAATTGCAGTAACAATACCATTCATAAGATATCCATCTCTAGTATCAGTTTCTCCAATAAGAAAGCCCGGAACGAGAGCTGCTAGTATTAAACCTACTGCTGCTAAAATTTGTCGTATAGTGTTTACTTGTGTTCGTTCTTCAACAGATGTGTAAAGTTCGGGAAAGAGTGAATCTGTAGGAAGAGCTATTAAAGTATAAGAGGTGTCATAGAGCAATAACATTATTAGAAGGTAAAAGAATTGTGCCATTTCTCCTCCCAGAGGTGGAAGCCAAATTAAAATTTCTAATGCCAAAACTGGAATAAAACCTATCATAATATATATTCGGCGACGTCCAAACTTGGTATGGGTTCTATCTGAGAGATAACCAATCAAAGGATCATTAAATGCATTCCAAATAGTCCATATGATATATGCCATCATTATTAGACCCACATTTAATCCTACGGCAGCAAAATAAAATGTAAATACCCATAAGTTAAAGGCACTGTTGATAAACCATTCTACACCATTACCTAATGAAAAAGCCCATTTTTGACCTTTGCTAAATCGCATACCCATCTAATTTCACTTATAGTTTAAAATATTGTTAATTAGCATAGTGAATCATTATTAATATTTAAATGAAGATAGTAAAGATTATAGACCTATAAATAAATAGCAAGTTACTAATTGGGTTTATTCCCTTGAATATTTTTCAATAATGTAATTCTGAAGGGACCATACATACTTTTCAAGATTTAGAATGAGTAATTTCTGTTGGATTTCTCTTAAATACGGTACATTGAGTTTTTTAAATGAAGCGTTAAGAAGATCTATTAAATTAAATATTTCAACAATTATTTTCCAATCTTCTGCCCATTCTACATCTTGAACTTCTAATTGTTCCATTTTTTATAATACTTTTTTATTAACCTATATTGACTTTATGAATCGTATAGTAATTAGTATTAAAAAATGTTTAGATATAATTGGTTTAATGATTTTAAATTAAAATAAAAAAAGAAAGTTAAGTCGTAAATAAAAATTTATTTTTCGGCAATAACTGCTGTACGAGCTAAGTTTTGAGTCAATCGGAGTCTTTTCCGTGCTGGTTCCTCTGCCGATGAGTTAATTAAAATTCCAATTATTACATCCAATATTAGAAATCCCGTAGCTTTTGATATATTATTAATCGCATATTGAGCGGGGGTAGTTATTTCTAAACTATTTTCATCAACAGTACGCAATTTTAAAGCCAATTTCCCTACTGTTTGTCCTTTATTAAATGCTTCTAAAAGCCAGAAATAGCAAAATCCTATCAGAAAATTGTAAAAACTTGTTGCAAACCAAAAGTTGACTAATCCGAGAAAAACTGCTAATGGTGTTGACGCGATATTAATAATAATAATGTCAATAAGCCAAGCAATGGCTCTCGGTGCAAATTCTGCATATTTTACATCCGTCGATATAGCTTCAGTTTTAATCGGTTGAACTACTTTTTTCCTCTCTTTAAGATCTGCGCCACATGAAGAACAATAAGACGCTCCTATTTCTAATTCAGTTCCACATTTCGGGCAGAATTTTAAATCCATATTCATTTCCTCTCATTAACTTTGATTATTTTAATTTAGATTATATTTCATAAAAAATATAATTTATGGAGTCCAAATTTAATATTTATAGATATAATTGAAAATTACGTTCAATCATATCTTTTGTATCAGTAAATTCTTCTAAATTAATTATTCGATTCAAATCTTGTATATCAATTAACTCATTTTTATATCTCGTCTTAAATTCAGAAGAAAAGTCTTCAATTAGTTTCTCTAATATGTCATTTTTTTGATTTGTGATAACCATAATAGCGTAACCATATTCAATTTCATATTTTACAACAATTTCTGTGTTTTTAGTTTGAAGAATATCAATTTTATCTTCCTTATCTATGAATTCGTTAAGGATATGATTTAATCCAATTAAAACATTCCCCCATGTAGCGGATTCGTCCTTTAAATGTGAGTCGCTTTCAAAATTATAATTATATAATAAAACACCTGATTTGTGATAAATATTTATTGAAAATATTTTATTTGGAAGAATAAAAAACAGATTGGGATCTTTAATAAGCATAATATCCATTGCGAAATAGGTTATCCAAATTAGGATAATATACAATTCCCTAAAAAATGTCTCCTGAATTATGATATATAACATATACATTACCATCGGAATCAAATAAATAATTGAGTTTATGAAAAAGGGTAGTGATACTTCAATTTTCTCTGATTTAACATAAACATAAGTCGAGATGTATAAAAAATACAAAGTGAGAATAACTTGGAAAGTAATTATTATGATCCCGGCCAATAAGTTAAATTCGTAATTTATTAGAGAAATATCAGGAATTAAAAAAGGCAATGGGGTAGCATCGTTAATTATAATAGTTATAGCATTTGGGATTATAACTACTCCAATGAGTAGTCCAAAAAGTAGGGTATAGGGAATAAAAGGAAAGATTTGAAATTTTCTATATTGTTTAAAGAAGGAGTAGATGATAGATGTGATATTTAATGAGATAAAAATAGATATAATAGAAAGTTTCCATAATAATAGATTTATATTCATGGACACAAAAAATACAACTGAAAATATAAAAAAAGTTGAAAAAATAATTCCCGAATTAAACACAGTGAGAGCATTAAAAAAGCCTATAAGTTTAGTTCCATATCTATTACGATTTTGAATTATATAAATAATGGTTATACTACTTAAGCATAGAATAAATATATAACCAACAATTAAAGAAATCGATGGAATTAAGCTCATAATTATATTATAAATTCTTTTTATTCAGCTTAACATCTACAAATTTTTATATTCTTTTCTTAAATTTACTAATATAATTTCTTTACTATTTAAAAGAAGAAGTCTTGTTTATATATAAGCATTATCTTAATGGATTTATTAGAAATATCTAAAAAGATACACTTTTTTTCACAATATAATGTTTAAACACATCTATTATCAATTTATTAGTGTTTTTAAAAACAGAAATATCAATTAAACCTTTTAAATTCTTCAAATTTACTTTGTTAAGCTCAGAAAATCTACTCATAAATTTATCAACTGTTTTCTCTAGAGTTATATTCTTATGCTTTGCAACTACCAATATAGCATATCCAAGTTCATTATTAAAGTTAAAAACAACCCCTCTTTCACTTAATTTAATAAGATTTAACTGATTCTCGATATTAGAGAATTTAGATAATATATGACTGATTCCAATTAGGATACTTCCTTTTAAGAGTGAGTCATCAGCCTCTTTATTTGTCTGAAAATTATAAGAATAGAGCAAAATACCTGATTTATGAAAGATAATAAAGTTATAAATTTTGTTCGTAAAAACCAGAAAGAGGGATGGTTTGGTTATGATAATTATAAAAACATATGCGAAATTAATTAGGTAGGAAATTAAATGCAAATACTTATAAAGCAAACTTAAAGTGAGTATATATGCTGTGTAGAAAAACATGTTTATTAACAGTAAAAAGATATAAATATAATAAAATAAACCAAGATTTTTATCATTAAAATTCTTAAATCCCCTAATTTGGGAAGTTAATAATAATATAAGAGTGAATACGTTAAATATTAAGATAGAGCTTAATAAAAATATGTCTTGAAATTCATAATTATAAAATTTGTTAACTTGATTAATATTAAACAAATTTATGTCGAACAGTAACGCTATAACTAGTCCTTCAATAAAATTATAAAAAAATATCGAGATAAATCTGAATCTACTACCTTTATGTAATTCAATGCTATAAATTGTTGTCCAAAGTCCGATTGAAAAAAGTCTGCTAAATAAAGAAATTTTCCATAAATTAGTGGCAATATCAAGATTATATATTTTTTCAGTAGAAAGGTTAAATGATAGGAAAAAAATTAGCTCACTGATAAAATATATTATTACAATAATAAAGAAACTAAGCTCAGCTTCATATTTCTTTCTTTTAATTATTACGTAAATTAATCCAATTATTAAAATTAAGAGAAAAATTGAGATAAATATGATGGCAGACATTTACCAAATGGATATCTATTTAGAATTATTTTTTCAAAATACTTATTACTTAATACTATATAAATATTGGTTTAAAAAAGTATAAGATTTTTAACTTGTCTTCTTCTTTATTTTCCCTTCTAACCACCCAATTTTATTCGTTTTCTGATAATCGAAGTGCGGTACATATGGTTTTATATCTAATAGGGGGGTTTTATCAAGAATATCCAAATTATTTACATGTAGTGAATTTTCTTTAATTTCGAGTAATTCTAATATGGATATCCCGATTGGATTAGGTCGAAATGGGGTGCGAATCGCAAAAACTCCTTTTGCCTCATCATCTAAAAAGGGTTTGGATTGAAGTGGTACAGGTAATTTTACCATATCAAAAAAATATATGCAGAAAATATGGGAAAATCCGCTTAAATCTTTAAGAGCAGGTTGATATTGAGGAAATAATTCAATGATTCCTTTTGTATTTGACATTGGCGGTTGGATAGGAATTCCTTCAAAATTTTTAAAGGGAGAATGAATAATTCCAATTGGTTGGAAGCAAATCTTTTCTGGAAATTTTCTTTCTTTAAAATTATATAATTCTCTTGTAATAATTTCCATAATATTTAAAAACTCTTATTTATAATTTTATTTCTTGTAAATAAGGAAACTATTAAATTAATTTATAATTCAAGTTTTTTAAATTAACTTTTATAAAGTACCTTTAGTTGATGGAATTTCATCAGAACTTATTCTTATCGCTATTTTAATTGCTTGAGCTAAAGCTTTAAAACTAGCTTCAATCTTATGATGTTGATCTTTACCATAAAGAATATGGAGATGAAGATTCATTTTAGCATTTTCTGCAAATGAATTGAAAAAATGATGTACATCTTCAACAGCTACATCTTCAATATTGCACTCAATTAATTTTAAATCCAATATTAGTGTTTTACGTCCTGAGAAATCTAATGCACATCTAGCTAAAGACTCATCCATGGGTATAAGTGCAAATCCATAGCGATTTATTCCTATTTTATCACCTAATGCTTTTAGAAAACATTGTCCCAACACAATTCCTACATCCTCAATGACATGATGGGTTAAATCTCCTATTGCTTTTATCTTAAGATCTAAATCAGCATGTTTAGCAAGTATTTTTAACATATGATCAATAAATTTAAAACCAGTATCAATATCATAAGTACCTTTGCCATCTAGATTCAATTCAATAGAGATATTTGTTTCAGTTGTCTTTCTTGATATTTCGACTTTTCTTTCCAATTTTTTACAACTTTTTTGATATTTTAGATTAGATATTTCAATAGCTAATATATTTTCATAAACATAAATAATTTTTTAATAAAGATAAGCAAAAGGAAGAACAAGATTGAAAAAATAATTTATTTTTCTTGTTTATTTAGATATTATTATGATAATTGCTTTTTTGATGTATAGGTCTTAAGAATTCTATCCCATTTTTCAGCAAGATCTATAAGACCGGTTCTTTTAAATAAAACTACGGCACGACTTATTATCTGTTCTATTCTGTTATCTACCAGCTCATTATTTTTTAAACTTTCAAAATCCATCATAATTGATTTAAAAACGTGAATTAATAAAAATTATAATATTATGGAGATATAATTAAAAGGATATCACTTTCTTTTAGAATAACATACTTAAAATGAGGTTTTGATTACACTCGACAAAAAAATTTTTATTGTGATTCTTTTACTTTATTATAATTCTTTAGAACTTCTTCTCCTTTATTAGCTAATTCGGTAAGTCCCGTTTGTTTACATAATGATACTACACGATTTAGAATTTTAGCAATATTTTCTTCATGCTTTAAAAAATTGTTCTCCATATCATTCTAATAATCATAATGAAAAAGATAAAAAATTGTATGTCATGTGGATAATTACATTTCTAAACATGAAATTAATAGCGTTCTAATAGCTATATTTAAATTAATTAAATATTATATATTTTTAAAAAACAATTAAATAGAGTGGTTTCTTGTGGAAAGTCTTCCAAATATTGACTTAATAACTCAATTGTTAAAAAATTTTATGTATGAGATAGATGGAGCAGCCGCAGTTGCCATTTGTGACAGGGACGGCTTTATAATTGCTTCAGAAAGTAAAGAAAAGAAAAAAGAGGATGCTGACTCTGTGATGGGAGCGATTTCTGCTTTTCTTGATATTTATATAGACCGAATAAAAAATGAATTTCAAACCCAAAGTAATTTTTTTAACATTACATCAATGCAAGATAAAAAATTTGCATATTGTTCTATGGGATCGAATTCGATTTTAACTACAATCGCAGATCCATCAACTTCTGATATGGAATTGAGAGTTTTTTCTGAACATATAGCAGGAAAAATAGAAATGATATTAGACGGGTATGATAATGTTTCTACTCAAATACCTGAAATAATAAGAGTCTTATCAAAAAGAAAAGAAGGAAAACTACCCAAAGGAAAATTTACTGCAAAAATAATATTAACGGGAGATTTTAAAGTAGGAAAAACATCCCTAATCAAAAGATTCATAGAAAATAGTTTCAGAGAAAGTTATATCTCTACTATCGGAGTCGAGATATCAAAAAAATCGATTATTATAGATGAAGATACAAATATTCAATTTGTGATATGGGATATTGGGGGCCAGATTACTCAAATGGCACCTTATCGTAAACGCTTCTATGAAGGGGCTAATGCAGCTTTTATAGTAGTAGATAGAACTCGCGAGGGTCATCTTGACAGTGTAAAGGTATGGTATAAAGATATTAAAGAATCAGTTCCAAATGATATACCAATTGTAATTATAGGAAACAAATCAGATTTGCGTGATAACATCATTCTTACTGAAGATGATATAAAAGTTGTAGCAAAACAATATGATTTTCATTATATTCTTACTTCTGCAAAAACAGGAGAAAATGTAAACGAAGCATTTCTATATATTGCTTATCGCTTTATAGAGAAGGCATAATATTTTTGAGGAAGGGAACCACTATTTCTAAATAAATTTATTATTATATATAAAATGCAAATTTTTTTACTCAATTATCATTTTTATAATTATTAGGTGAGATAGACAATATAATTAAAAATAATTAACAGGAGGTTAGAATTAATATCGTATTAAAAGTGCATTGGCATGACATAATAGCGACATGAAATGTAGCCGGATATCTTATGGGGTTCTCTATTAAAGAATTGACTTATAAAGAGAAACATTTATTATTTCTAACGGAGCAAGAATTAGCGGGACCATGGTTTTCATTTACTCTTACAAGTAAAAAAGTCGGGAAAGTTCCAATAGTACTAAAAAACATTGAACCTACTCCGATTTATAAAATGGTTAATTCTAGAGCCGGAACAGTAATTGATCGTATTACGCTTGATTTTGATATTAAAGAATATCTTAAGAAATTGATCAAGGAAGGAAAAATTCAACCTATAACATTTAAAAAAGAACACTCTTTGATTCGTCTTTACATTGACGTTTTTAATCGACCAAAAGTACCGTATATCAATACATTTTTTACTTTAAAAAATATTTCAGATTACAGCTTGAATAATTTCTCTATGTATTTTGTATTTGATTTCGATATTAATGGCTTAGAAGGATTCGACGATGATTATTCAGGGTATGATGAAGTGAATGACATAATTTATCAGTATGATCACACAGGATTACATGCAGGATTTTCACCTATATCAAGGTCAACCTACCATGAAACATGCTTAACTAAAGATTTTAGAATAAATAATGAGAAACTAAATTTATCAAATACACTTTATGATGGTGCAGGTGAAATTCTTTCCGCCTTACAAATTGAATTCATGACATTAAAACCTGAACATACTTTCCAGACAGTATTAACAATTTCAGGAGGATCAAACAAAGAAGAGTTAATTGAAAACATAATAGCCGGAAAAAGTTATGCTATTACTTATTTAGCACAGGTTAATAGATCTGTAAAATCAGAACAACGTAATAAACAAGAAGAAGCATTCTTAAAAATAAATCTTCAGGAAGCAATTGATTGCAATAAGTAATAAATCCTGTAATGATTCAAATAAAAAATCCTTATGGAAAGTTATTTGATGAATGCTCTGCGCGAGTTCGGATTTAATTTTAAATAAATAAATCTAAAATATTAAAATTATCATCGATAATCTCTTCAAACATTCTGAATTGAATTTTTTTTTTATGGTTTGAGATTTTTTTACCAACATTTTGAATTTTTTTATTATTAGGAAATTTTGAATTTATTACAATTACATAATTCCTAAATCTTTCCCAATTAGGGGTGCTATTTAAATAATTTTGAATAGTATTTTCGTCTAGCTTTACTTTAATTTCATTATCATAAAACTTTTCATCAAATCTCTCTTCATCGATAAGTAAATAATCAATAACTATCTCTTGACCCTCTAAATTTTCCAGAATTATTATTCCCTTCTGCTTTTGTTTTTCAAAACTAATTTTAAAACCATAATTTTGTGATTTTTTATATATTGTATACAATAAGTACTGATAATCTTTAAAATCTCCAATTTGAGAGGTAGATATCTTGTTTTCGATTATCGGTTTAAAATCTTCATTTAATTCATAACCAATTCCTTTTCTAAATAGAGATTTTGCAACCTTTAAACACGTCCCACTTCCTACAAACGGATCTAATACGCTATCTCCTATTAATGAAAACATTCTTATAATTCGATATGGTAATTCATCAGGGAACATAGCAATATGTTCTTTTTGTTGTACACCTGGAAAGCTCCAATGACCAACAAACCATTTTTTCCATTCACTAAGAGAAATTTTTGAAAACTCTTTCCTTCTCAAATCAACTTTTTTTGTTTTTCCTTGATGCTTTTTAAAAATTAAAATATGTTCATAATCATACGTAATTAAACCATTTCGTGGATAATATATTGAACCCATTAAAGTACACCCACCAGTAGTATTAGTTGTACTCACTTTTTGCCAAATAATATCTCCAAGAAAATCAAATCCAATTTCGATGCAATCATTAATTATTTTACTTGCAATCGATAATATCCTGTATCTTCCAAATTCTGTTGTTCTTAGGTATTGATCTCCAACATTTATAACCATACGGCATTGAGGTTCAAGCACTCGAAAGCATTCCTCCCAAACCTTCTTTAATCTTTTAAAATAATCCTCGAATGAATCAGAAAATCCGATTTGATCAGTAGGACCATAATCTTTTATTTTTCCATAAGGTGGAGAGGTTAAAATTAATTGAATTGAATTTTCTTGAATTTCTTCCATGTTTTCAGATGATTTATAATATACTTCTGGGTCATAAATCTCAAACAAAAATTATTCCTCACATCTCCAATATTTGAATTCAAAAATATTTCAATTCGTATATAATTTCATTCCTTCAAGTTTTTTTATTAACTTCTTATTATTTATTATATTTTAACAAATTTATTAATTGGTTGTGAATTTTTAAAAGTTAAAAATTAAAGCAAATTTAGATATGGCTCATCATTCGAAGATAAATCAAGTTATATTAATTTTAGTAGATGATGTTCGCTCTTCTCACATATTCGAGCTAATAAGCCAAAAAAAGCTTCCAAATCTGGCTAAGATTTCTCAAAGTGGAATTATATGCCAAAATTGTATTACTACTTATCCTAGTGTCACTTTTCCATGTTATAGTAATATTATTACGGGGACTTATTCAGGCTATTTTCCTATTCAAGGCTCGGGAATCCCTTTATATCATTATGTTAGGCGCTTAGATCCTCCTGAAACTGGAAAAAGATTTCCAAAAATTATAAACTATGGAAAAGGTACTTATAACAAAATGATTAAAGAACTTGGTCCAAACTGTCGAACAATATTTGAACAAGCAGATAAAGGAAATTTGTTTAGTTCTATGAATGTTGTAAGTCGTGGTTCCTTATTGATATCCCCAAACCCATATACAACAGAAATGGCATTAAAAAATGTAGAAAAAGCTTTTAAGAATCCAAGTAAATTTTTTGAAAATAACGAGGTCCCGATAATAACAGTTGTATATATCCCATACACTGATCATCTAATGCATCATAAAGGATTTGACCATCCTGAGTATATCAATGAGTTAAGAATATTTGATCAAGGAATTGGAAAAGTAATTGGTACATTAAAGAAGACAGGCTACTATGATTCTACTGCTATTGGGATTATTAGTGACCATGGGAATTATAAAGGGAGAAATGTATTTAACCTTGAACCATTTTTTCAACATCTTGGGTTAATACAATACCAACCAAAGAAAGGAACGGGAGATTTTGATTGTAATTTTGGTGCAGTAGGATTTCTTAATTTTCCAGGAGAGAATTGGCGTTATCATCCAACTATTAAAGAGATGGAAAATTTTAAGCCGAGTGGGATAGGGAAAAAACCATTAAATTTATTTACGGAGTTGTGGAAAATTCCTGGTATAAAATATATGTATTATAAAGATGATGATAGTTCGCCTAACAAGGGGAGAATTCATATTAATTTTAAACCTAATGGTTCAAATAAAATCTATAAAGGAATGATTGAATATCAAGGCCATGGAATAGATCAAAAAACCAGGTATATTTTTGAAGATATGGAATTTTATGGCTATAACAAAGATATTAAAGCTTCAAAAATCTTAGATCAAAGAAGCCATAATATTAATGAATGGTTAGACTACACAAATCATCTTGACTTTCCTATGTTAATCGATCAAATACCACGCTGTTTTAAGAATCCAAAATGTTGCGATATTATAGTATCAAATGGAGGATCTCATGTATTTAATTATGAGCATGGTAAGACTGTCGATACTTCTCCTTATTCTCATGATATTGCTCTTAGAGATTCGATGGTTGTACCATTTCTAATTGGTGGATCACAAAATATTCCTGATTTGGAATTAGAATATTGTAAAACAACAGATATGGTCCCAACTTTATTAGAATTTTTGGGAATTAAACCAGATTCCAGTGTTGTTGGAAAATCTGTATTAAATTATAAATAAAATCAAAATAAAACTGTTATCATGAAAGCGAAAAATATTATTATTGTTCAAGAGACTCATTGGGACAGGGAATGGTATATCCCCTTCCAAGAGTTCAGAGCAAGACTTGTTTTAATGATGGATAAGCTATTAGAGATTTTGAAGAACGATCCAGATTATAAAAATTTTACGTTGGATGGTCAAACAATCCCGATTGAAGATTATCTCGAAGCGCGTCCTGAAGCTGAAGTTGAAATTATGAAATATGTAAATGAAAAACGATTATCTATAGGCCCTATGTATATCCTACCAGATGAATTTCTTGTTAGTGGTGAATCTATGATAAGAAATCTGTTAATTGGGCATCAAATAGCTAAAAAATTCGGTAGAGTAATGAAAACAGGATACATCCCAGATCCTTTTGGTCATATTGCTCAATTACCTCAAATTTTAAGTGGTTTTGAAATTCCATCTGTCTTATTTGCAAGAGGATTTGGCGATGAATTTGAAGAGAATAAACTGAATATGGAATTTATTTGGAATGCTCCAGGAAAATCAGCTTCTATTTTGGCAATTCATTTAATATTGGGTTATGGATCGATTGCTGAAATAAATACCAAGACTATTAGTGGAACATATAAACCAGCGTTAAGGAGAATCAATTCAGCGATATCTGAGTTAGAAAAATTTACAGCTACTCCAATAATAGTTTTAAATTCCGGTTCTGATCATCATGAAGCACGTCCTGAAATCCCTGAAATAATTAGTCAATGGAATCAGAATTATCCTGATAAAAAAATAGAACAAAATGATTTTGAATATTATATTCAGAAAGTTATAGAATGTAATCCCAAATTAAATGAGTTTCAAGGAGAATTAAGAGGAGGTAAATATCAACCTCTGCTTTCGGGTGTTTTTTCAGCACGTATGTGGATTAAACAAAGAAACACAAAAATAGAATATCTCTATGAGAAGTACACAGAACCAATCTCAACAATCGTTTGGACTCTCGATAAATATCATAAATTTAAGTACCCTAAGGATTATATTTACACGGGCTTAAAATGGCTGATTAAGAATCATCCTCATGATTCAATTTGCGGTTGTAGTATTGATCAAGTTCATAATGAAATGGTTACAAGATTTGATTGGGCCGAGCAAATTGGAAATGAAATCTTTAAAGATAGTATATCATATTTATTTGATCTAATTGATGATGATTCTAGTTCAAAGAAAGTAGCCTTAATTGTATTCAATCCACTTCCTTGGAAAAGAAAGGATATTGTTTGTTTTAATAATTTAGTATACAGCAAAAGAAGTGATATAAAATCATCTGAAGATTTTAAAATAATTAATTCAGACGGAGTTGAAGTAGGATATCAATCTGTAGAAATCGATGAAGAGCCAAGAATCACTCAAGTAGGAGCAGTGAGTTATTGTTGTTCTTTTTTAGCTGAAGTTCCGGCATGTGGTTATAATACATATTATCTAATTCCTGGCAAAAAGCGAAATAATTATATCTTAGAAACAGAGGTTTTTAAGTCAAATCAATATTCTATAGAAAATAAATTTTATAGAATTTCAGTAAGCTTAAAAGGAAAAATTGATGTTTTAGACAAACAAAATGGAATTTCTTATGAAAATATCTGCTGGATTGAAGATGTGGGTGATTGGGGTGATGAGTATGATTTTTCAGGACCAATGGAAAATCAAACAGATTTATCGTTTACTTCAGAAGATCTAAACATTCTTTCTATATCCGAATACATTAATGGTCCAACTCAAAAAACCTTAAAAATTGAAGCAAATTTAAATCTGCCCGCTTCGTTAACAGAAGATAGATATAATCGGGATATATATTTGGTTTCAAATTTAATTGATATTTATATAAGTATATATAAAGACATAAAACGCATAGATTTTAAAATCGAAATAGAAAATAATAGTAAAGATCATCGTTTACAAGTACATTTTCCTACCTTAATAAAATCAGAGACAGTTTATGCTGATGGACAATTCTATGTCATACCAAGGTCGACAATTCTACCCAAAGTAAAAGATTGGGTTCAAGATCCTCTTCCAACGAATCATCAAAAAGATTTTATTGCAGTTAGTGATGGTAAGAAATGTGTTGCTGTATTGAATAAAGGTCTTCCAGAATACGAGGCGATTACTAATAAGGATAATACCATTACTTTAGCAATCACACTTTTAAGATGTGTTGATTGGTTGTCTCGCAGTGATTTTGCATCAAGAACATCTAATGCAGGACCTGATTTTAGAACTCCAGGTGCTCAATGTCTAGGTAAACACACTTTTGAAGTTTCTTTTGTTATTGATTCGAAAGGAACTTGGTTTGATTCCAAAATTCACAAAAAAGGAAAGGAATTTAATTGCCCTCTAAAACCGATTATTCCTTTAATGGCTCAAAGTCTGATAAGAGCTCCAGATAAAATAAATTTTCTTTTAATTCCATTTTTAACAAAGAAAGATAAATCTAAGGAATTAAAGGGAGAACCAATCTTACCCATGAGTCTGAGCTTTTTAGAAATTGAAAATGATAATATCATATTAAGTTTAATAAAAAAGTCTGAAGAGGGTAATTCTTTGATCTTAAGGACATATAACATAAATTCGAATTCTGAAAAAACCCTTTTAAAATTCAATGAGAGATTAACAATTAAGAATGCAGAAATTGTGAATTTTTTAGAAGAGAAACCAATAAACAAAATAAAGGCAAAGATTAGAATTTTAACTGATAATTCCATTGAATTGTTAATAGAAGCACATGTTATAGCAACGATTAAAATGGAAATAGAACTTAAAAAATAAAATATATTTTTTCAAAGAAACATATTTCATAATACATTTACTTTTTTTAGAAAAGAATTAATAAAAGAATATTTATTCATTATTAGATTATTAAGTTAAGAGAATCAAAATTTCTATTGTAGAGTCGAAATCAATGGATTTTAGTAAGTACTGGGATTTAAAACCTAAACACGTTTTAATTTCTTATGCCTTAATTTCTCTAATATCTTCAGTTGTAGAGATTTTATTAACTGGAACTTTTCAATGGAGTTTTATAATTACATATGTTGGCGTATTTTTTATTGGACACCATCTAAGAAGAGCACTTAACGACTTCTTTAAACAATTTCATATTAAAAAGGTTGTAAGAAGCTTTTTAACACCTTGGATATTATTCGGACTTGTTTTTCTTTATGTACAGATCTTTTTCTTTTCTTATTATTTAACACATTATGAATTTATTGGTTTCGGGACAGTTGCAAGTTTTATCTTCTTTTTAGGTATTATAATCCTTACTCTAATATCAATTAATCATATTATCAGAATAATCGCTGTTGCTTTTCATAGAAGAAAATCAGATTTATTTCCAATAAATAGATTAGAATATCCAGCTTTAAAATATTTGAGTCAGGAAAAAATCATTAAATTCGATGAACTAAAAGATAAAATCCATGGGTTAATGAATATATTTATACCAGAAGTTTATTTTAATCATGAAACCGCAGCATCTTCAATATACCATTTATGTGGTATTAGATTAGCAGATATTAATAATGACAATTTTGTTTCTTTAACTAATAGAGGAAAGGAAAGTGTTAAATCATGGAATGAGACTTTACAAAAACAAGTAAAAAGATATGATAAAATCTTAAACAGTAGAGGTGTTCTAATTAGATCTTTTATTGGCTTATCGATTCTTAGTTTATTAAAAATTATAATTGGAAATTTTAGTTCAGAATCGCTTCGAGCTGAAGGAATTGAGAATTTTCTAGATTGTATTGCAGTTTTGCTAATAGGGATAGGAATAAGATATAGGAAAGAAAAACTAGTCAATATTATTTTAGTAATTCTAATGACTTTTGCTGGTGTATCAATAATTTTTGAATCAATTATTTCTTTAATAGTAGGTCCAATATCGATAAAAATGCCTCAAATTATTATTTTAATTGCTTTAATCTCTATATTTTTTAATACTTACTTACGTACATTGAAAAATTTTGTTGGAAAGAAAAATAGAAACTCTTCATTAATTGCGAGCGCAATAGATTCCAGAGTAAACATAGTAATCTCCATCGGTATAATTTTAGGTGCCCTACTTTCTGAATTCGGGAGAACTCAAGGTATTGCTTTTCTTTTTTATTTTGACCCAATTATAGCAATAGCAGTCAGTATATTCATTTTTAAAGAAATTTTCGAGATTATCAATGAATTTATAACAGAAAAAGAGGAGATTGAATTTGAGAAGTTTCAAATGCCATATGAAGAAAATTTTAAGGAATATATTATTAAATGGATATTATCTGTTTTTATTGATAACCCCGAAAAAAAGTTCACAATAAATGAACTTAATCAGAAATTTCAGCTTTCTTTAAAAAAAAGCGAAGAAATCTATACAAATTTTTCATATATGGGGCTTTATATTTTTAAAGAAAATGGAATAGATTCTGTAGTGAAAAGTTTAATTCTTGATCGGTTATTGAAGGAGGAAAATGATAATAAGGTTAATTTGACCGAAAAAGGCGAGTATATGTATGAATTTTTCTATTCAGAACCATTAATGGAAGATGTGAAAGACCCATTTGACTTTTTCTTTGAACAAAATTATGATTTCGATAGTTTAAGACATCGAAAAGAACAAATTTTACAAAAATATCTAAAAAATTTAAATTAATTATCCTAAAAATTTCTTAAACTAATCAACTAAGTTCTACTAAAGATCCATTTAATTTGTTTTGTAAATAAAATTATAACTTTGATAATTTTAAAAAAAAAGGAAATTTTAGAAGATTATAGAATATAATCGAAATATTATTCTTTTTCTATCATTTTTACTAGCCATTTTGGCATTACAAGTGATAAATAAGTTAGTATATAAAAAATTATAGCAAAAATCCAGGCGATGTATACAAATACAGAATAACCAGGATGATCTAATAAGGTTATCATCAAGGTATCTCCTATAAACATTAGGAAGAACAATATCATAGATATCATTGCATAGAAAAGTAAGTTTAAACCTGTTTTTGAGATTTTATCCTTAGTTGCCTTCATCGCTCTTCGAGACGTTATAGCAATTACTATGTAAATAAAGTATGAATACAGTACCAAACTTAAAGTAGAGTATAAGCGAATATTTAAAAGACCTTCATAGTCTTCTGGTGGAATACCCCACCAATTCCAAGGTAAAAATAGTAAAATTAATACAATTCCTCCTATTAAAATTAATGGAATGAATAGTTTCTCTCCTTTATTTGTAATCTGGCTCACAAATTTATAGAAGAAAATGTCAGCAAATATTACCATAGCATAGGCGAAAGGCAAAGAAAATCTATATATCTCTTTATAAAAGTTTGTAATAATCGCTTCAGCTAAACCCACTGCTAACATTATTAATGCTAATGTAAAAAAAGAGAATACTATTGACAGGTAAAGTGGAGGTGATACTTTTCTTTCACGCCACTTAAAGTACATCTTTATAGTCAGTAAAATTCCAAAAATAGAGAGAATAATGTAATATGGAAATATTGGTAAAACACGTATGTCAAAAGGTGTATATGTCATGAAATAATGATCTTAAAATTTGTTTTTAAATATTAGCTGCATATTTTAAAAATTCATGAATTAATCGAGTTCGACACAATTCATATTCTTTAAAATTTGCTATTATTAAGAGTATTTCAAAACTGATTCCATTTTTATAGAATTAACATTTTATTATTTAATCAAGTTAAAAACGTAGAGATGAATGAGATATGCAAGAATTTGATATAATTGTTGTAGGAGCTGGTCCAGGGGGGTCAATTGCTGCTAAAGTTGCTTCAGAAAATGGTTATTCAACATGTATAATTGAAAAAGAACAAATTAGTGAGGATGGACGATATAAAGCATGCGGTGGAGCAATTGCATGGGAACTGGTAGAGGAAATCGATTACCCTGAAGATAAAATTGGCAGAATAATTGAATCCTTAGAATTACATCATGTTGATGGAGAAGTGTTCTCAAAGAAAGGAAAAGGTGCAGTTGTTTGGCGAAATGTTTTTGATAAATTTTTGACCGACATGGCCATCAATAGTGGAGCTATATTAAAAGAAAAAGAAGCTTTGTCTAATTTAAAAAAAGAAGGGGATTTTTATCAAATTACTACTAAAAAGGATAACTATATAACTAAATACATAATTGCAGCAGATGGAGTTGCATCTCAAACTTTAAAATTGTTAAATTGGCCTTATTTCAAGAGTGAAAATATAATTTTAACGATTACTCAAGAGATGAAAACCACGAAATCATATATCGATCAGGTTCTTGGAAATGACACAGTTCACTTATTTTTTGGCATTGAAAATCTCATACCGATTGGATACGCATGGTTATTTCCAAAAAAGGAACATATAACAGTTGGATGGGGAAATCAAATCAATTTAATAAAAAATTCAAGAGAAGAATTCAAAAAATTTACTTCATTACCAATTGTTAAACAGGCATTAAAAGATTCAACAATAGACATTTTTCAACCTCATTTAATCCCGGTGGGATTGAGATCTAAACTTTATCAAGATAATATTTTTGCGGTTGGAGATGCTGGTGGAATAGTTGATCCTATAAGTGGAAAGGGGATTCCATATGCTATGATGTCAGGGCAATTTGCTATTGAATCAATAATTATGTGCGAAAAGAGAGATAAACTCGATAAATTAGGAATCCAATATGAAAGATTATTGGATAGAAAATTTTTAAAAATATTAAAAGCTAAAAGGGAAGCACGAGATCGTATTTTTCAGAGTGATGAAACCTTAAAGAAATTTTTATCGCTTTGGGAAAATCATCGTAGCTCTGAAATAGTTATGAGAAAATTAATTTAAATGGTGTAGATAATAATTGAAATTTACTGAGTATGTGAAAACGTATATTCCCAAAATAAATCAAGCAATTGAATCAATATACGATAAAAAGTTAAAGAATGTAAAGAATAAATTTTTACAGGAATATTATAGGGAATTAAAAGCGTATTTTTTATCAGGAGGAAAGAGAATCCGTCCTTTACTATGCATTGCTACATATAATGCATTTAATAAAGAACGAGATGATAAAATAATCGTTCCTAGTGTAGGTGTTGAATTTCTTCATAATGCTTCTTTAATTCATGATGATATCATAGATAAAGATAATTTTAGAAGAGGAAATCCTGCATTTCATTTTAGATTTCAAAATTACCATAAAAACTATAACTTAAAAAAAATGAGTAGCATTGACTTTGGTAATTCTATTGGAATAATAGGAGGAGATTCTGCTTTTTTCATAGGATTGGAAGCTTATCTTTTCAATGAGTTTGAGAGAGATTTGAATTTGAATGCAATAAAGTATTATGAACAAGCTTTTATAGATATTGCGAATGGCGTATTGATTGAAACAGATATGGTTAATCAAAAAATATTGCAAATTGAAGACTATATTGAAATGATCTCATTAAAAACAGGTGCTTTACTAGAAAAATCAATTTTAATAGGAGCTAATTATGCTAATGCTAAAGAAAAATATATATCTCTTTTATCTACATATGGAATAAATCTAGGAATAATTTTCCAAATAATTGATGACATTTTAGGAACTTTTGGAGATGAAAAAGTCACCGGAAAACCTACTGATGGAGACATTAGAGAAGGTAAAAAAACTTGCTTATTGATTGGAGCCTATAATAAACTAAACGTTGATGATAGAGACCACCTTAATCAATTAATTCAGAATCAGAATATCACAGATAAAGAGGTTCAAGAGATTAAAAATCTATTCTTAAAAGCAGACGTTGTCAATTCAAGCAAATTGTTAGCAGATAATTACTATAAAGAGGCTAAAATCTCGCTTAATAAATTAAAACCGATAATTAATAGTTCAGAATTAGAGTTCTTTGAAGATTTATTGAACTTTGTAATTTATAGGAATTTTTAATTTATTTATTTTTAAGATGGTGTTTTTTAGAAATTGTTTTAATACTTAATTAATATTTAGAAATAATAAATCCCTAAAAGTAACGGTGAAAAATCTAAGTGTTAATAGCTATAACAGGTGCTTCAGGTATTATTATCGCAATAAAGTTATTAGAACAATTGAAAAAAAAAGGAATTGTCACTGAATTAATTATTTCAAAAGTAGCTGAAAAAATTATTTTAACTGAAACAGAATATCAAATCAAAGAAATACGCAGCTTAGCAGATAAAAATTATGATGTTGATGACTTAACAGCAGCTCCTGCTAGTGGTTCTTATAAAATAAACAATATGATTATTGTTCCATGTTCAATGAAAACTTTAGCTGCAATTGCGAATGGTTATGCAGATAATTTGATTACAAGAGCAGCGGACGTAATGATTAAAGAGAAGAGAAAATTAATTCTTGTGGTGAGAGAAAGTCCTTTTAGTGCAATTCATCTTGAAAATATGCTCAAGCTTGCGAGACTTGGAGTGATAATTGCTCCTCCCATCCCTGCATATTATATTAAACCTAGTAGTATCAATGAAATTAATGAATATTTTGTGGGTAGAATTTTAGATCATATTGGAATTGATAGTGGGATAAAAAGATGGGGAGAAGAGCAAGATAGATAGAATCGCATATTAAACACAAAAAAGTATTCTAGATAAAAAAAGATTTATTGATTTAACCACTGATATAATCTTCCAAGAATTACATACTTTTTCTGATTGCTTTTTAATTCACTAATTTTTTTGAGATTCATTAACCACAAACTTGACCGTAATTCATTCTTTAACGTTTTAATTTCCCTAATAGTGTTTTCAATTTTATGATTTTTAAGATCTTCCCAAGCAGATAATAAAAATTTGTATGCAAAACCACTAATATCAGCTCCTAACGCTATTGATTTAGCAATATCTATTCCTGTTTTTAATCCTCCTGTGGCGATAATAATCTTGTTAGATACCTTTCTCACATTTATTATACTTACTGGAGTAGGGATCCCCCATTCTCTAAAAACATCTGCAGGATTTCGTGAGTACTTATCATTATCAAAATTATCCCGCATTGATTCAATGGCAGCAAAACTAGTTCCTCCAGTTCCTCCAACGTCAAATCCATCAAAACCAAGCCCATCTAATATCGAAGCACCACCTTGATTAAAACCTGTTCCCACTTCTTTAGCAATTATAGGTAGATCATAGTTTGCCCTAATTTTTTCAAAATTCTTTCGGAAATACTTATAGGAAATATCTCCTTTATCCTGAACAAGTTCATGTAAAGCATTGAAATGAATAGCCATTGAATCAGCATTTACCATCTCAATACACTTCTCAAAACTTTTAATATCGAAGGTTGGATCACTAATTTGACCGACTCCGATATTTCCAATTATTGGTATGTTCGGAGCAAACTTCCTAACTACTCTGAATGATTCAATTGTTGAAGGATCAGCTAATCCCGCACGTTGACTTCCTACACTCATTATGACTTTCTCTGCTTCAGCAGCTTTAGCTAAAATTTCATTAATATCTCTGGATAGCGGATGACCACCAGTTATAGCAGCAATACATATAGGAGCAGATATCATTTTACTAAAAAATTTGGTAGAAAGATCAATTTCACTGAAATTTATTTCTGGAAATGGATGATGTAATAGTTTGATCTCTTTAAAATAATTTTCAGAATGTTGTACATCAAATTCTATTGGGATTTTTAAATGCTCAAATTTTCTTTCTTTAATATCTTCAACTTTATCCCTTTTAGGTGGATCTATTTTTGTACTTATTACATCTTTAGAATTTAAGGCATTCAAAATATAATCCTCTTTTAATCCGTTTATAATTTGAACAGGTATATTTTTAATACAAATTTTTTTAATAATATCAATTTTTCCTTGTATACCCCCTGTAACATCAATTTTTTCACCTAATTTAGCTAATTTTAAATCATCTAATTTATCAGAAGTAACCTGAGATACTAAAATTACATTACTTTCTTCATTATTATTACTCTGTATGAAGATTCCATCTTTTTCAATTGCAAATATGACTTTTGAAACATTGTACTTGTGTAAATTTTGGCATAATTCTAATATAATTTGATCTCCAGAAATAATTGAAAAAGATCCTTTAGAATCAAAAATAATATCTCCATATAAAATAGGTAACAAGCCCATATCAAGAGCGGCTTCCATAGTTTCAATTGAACGAATTAAGATTTTTTGAGAATCCTTAAAAAATATACTCGAAGGCTGAAACTGAATTACAGGATAGTTTTTCTTTAAAAATTTATTAACTATTAATGTGTTTAGCTTATTCATAGCTTCATGAGTTTCTGAGAGTCCTAAAAGTTGATTTTCAATTGATTTATTGTAGCCTTTAGAAATACTATACTTTTTAGCTACTGGATGACCAAAAGAGCCACCACCATGAATTAAAATAAGCTTTTGCTCACTATTAATAATTTGATTAATCGAACTTTCTATAACATCTTCTCTAATAGAAAATGGTTTACTTTTATCGGTTAAAAGACTTCCGCCTAACTTTAATAAGACTACTTTAGTTTTATTTATCAATTTTAATACTCTATTATCCTATCATGGTTTTCCAGGCATTATATCCTGCTTTTTCAATAGATTGGGCAACTTTTTCCTGTATTTTTCCATTTTCAGTTAAAGCAATAACCAAACCACCTCGACCAGTCCCCGTTATTTTAGCACCAAGTGCGCCATTTTTTAGGGTTATATCAACTAACTGATCATTTATATCTCCAGATACCGTTATTTCTTGGAGTAATTTATGATTTTGGTTCATTAAATCACCTATCGCTATAATGTCGCCTTTAATTAGAGCTTTTTTTGCCTTATTTACTAAATTTTTATATTCATTAAAAATTTTTTTAAATTTATCTGGACTTTCTTCCTTTAAACGTCGAACATCTGCAACCACCTCTGAAGTTGAGGCTGTTATTCCTGAATTAGCAATTACTAAAGGCATTTTTTTTGGTGAGTTTAGAAGCTCCATAATATTTTTTCCACCCTGTAAGTTTTTAACAAACCAAATTAACCCCCCATAGGTAGAAGCGGTGTTATCAATCCCAGATGGCGTTCCATGATACGCTTTCTCACCTTCATAAGCAGTGTTATTAAGTTTTTCATCATCTAGATTAAGATTAAATAATTTATTAAGAGCACGAGCTAAAGATGTACATTGAGCAGCAGAAGCACCTACTCCACTTGCGGCAACTAAATCACCAGCAAAAGTTATTTCTAATTTCTGATTTTCTGTATTAATATTTAAGTGATTAATAACATTTCTAACTGATTGCAATCCCTCTTCATATTTCTTTTGTTTGTATCCCGGTGTAGCAAGTCTTTGATCATCAACAGTCCAACCACTACCCTTGACCACTTTAACATCTGCAGTAGTGACAGAACCCAAAGCGGATGCGATTGCTGGTAACCCATAAACTACAAAATGTTCTCCGAATAATATTGTCTTTCCATATCCTTTCCCAATAACCATTTATTTCACCAACACCGTCCCTTCCGATCCATCAACAACTAATTTTTGACCCGTTTTAATATTATTAATATCTATTTTGTCCACACATGGAATTTCGCTGATGATACAACCCACTGCGATAATTGTATCGATTTCCTTATTAATAATTGCTGCTGGAGCGGTTTTATTTTTCATCATTCTATACATTGTATAAGAGCCAACTGTAGAACCTTTACCTGTGGGAAAAACTAATACTTTCCCTGTTATGGATTCTCCTTCGAGTTCATGGCCTACCTCAACAATCTTACCTGTATCAGGATCAACACCTCCATAAAAGGAAATTCCCTCTTTAGTCACTATTGCTTCAGCTTCTACAATCCCTTTATAAATTTTTCTTCCTTTTAACTTCATTTTATAGACTCCTCAACGCATTGTTCGATAGTTCCAATTTTTACTTTAAATTTATTTTTAGCACGACCATAATAACATGCTTTAGCAGAATCCACCATAATTCCTTTAAATCGACCTTTAATTGGAGCTACTACACAACAAGTATCTGCTGCAAATTTTGCTCCAGCACTTTCAATTATTTTAGAATATCCCGCTTCGTCTGCAATCCTTTTTGTAGGTCGAGCAGTAGTAATCCAAAATTCTTTCTTTACTCTTTTTCCCTCTAATAATCTCGCGATTTCTGCGATTTCATGAATTGAAGCGTGAGGACAACCAATACTAATAAAATCTATTACGAGATCAGTGTCAATGAGTTCAGATCTGGCTTTTAATAGGTTATCCTGGTTAATTTCAAAAATAATATCACTTGGTTTTGGATATTTATCAAACTCGGGAGTTATTCCTTCCATATGAAATAGTGCTACTCCACCATACGTAGCAATAGAAGCACAAAATGACTTAAGTTCTTCAAGAGTAGCGGAAGGAATTCCTTCAATATAAGGTACTTTTTTTCCTAATTCAACTAATTTATCACCAATTATTTTTCCTAATACACCAAATTCGTCAGTACCTTTAACAGGAGCATTTACTTTTATTAAAACCTGACCATGACGATTTTGATTTAAATGATAGCCATATTTAGGAGTTTTTCCTGTTATGGCAGAAGCCAATGCACTTGGTCCTCCCTCGCGATTAGTTCGAGCACCAATAACAGAGTTTGCATAACATACGGCACTACTCTCTGCCCATGCGATATGTTGTCCAAAATGGGGGGTATTTCCAATTAAATATGGTGTACAAGAACAAGTAGTAATAATCCCCATTTTCGCAAACGCATCAATTGCACGATTCTGATTTTTAGCAAATTCCTCATCGATTCCCAATGCTTGCCAATTTTCGCGATCCATCCCTGCAGGATTTAAAGTTGTTAATACTCTAACTTTACCATCTTCTGCTATTTCATTTAAAAATTCTAAACCTGCTTCGCTTAGATTATCATAGGAAACTCCAGCTATCTGAACTCCATAAACATCAACCAGACATTCCGCATCAAAAATTTCACCAAGAATGTTCAAAATTTCCATAGATTTTTGAGCGGCTCTTCCATACTTACCATTGAGCATATCTTGTTCTTCAGGAGTTAATTTCATTATGATCAAATCCTTATATTAAAAATATTTGTCTATATCCACTTTAGGAAACTCCGCTATATCGAAGCTCTTTCCCTTAACTTTAAGTGGTTTAGTTAAATCAAATCCAATTTTTGTAGTCATTTTTGTTCCGGGCTCAGCACTGGGGTCTAAACTACTACCTGGTTCTTTTTCTTTAATAATCATTCTAGTATCTCCTTGAAATCGAGTTGCCATTGCCCATTCTACAGAAAGAGGATTATAAATATCGATATCATTATCTACAATAAATACATGTTTACAACTGGTATGCCCAGCAAAAGCACCCTCTATTGCCTTTTTACCATCTTCTTCTGACTTTTTGTCAATTTGAACAATTGCATGCAACCAAGAACAACCACCGGGATTTACATTTACATCTAAGCACTTAACTCCAGTTTCATTCACCTTTTTAAATATTGTAGGTTCCCGAGGCATTCCCATCAATATTTTATGTTCAAGAGCACCAGGTAGTAATGCTTGCCAAATGGCATTCTTTCTATGTGTAATTTTTTGTACTTCGAAAATCGGTTCTTCTCTAACTATATCATAAGTTTCTGTAAGATCCACAAAGGGTCCTTCAGCATGTTTTTCTTCTAAATAAACACGACCTTCTAAAACAATCTCTGCTTCTGCTGGGATTAAAAGGTCGACTGATTTTGCTTTGATAACTTTAATTGGTTCTAAAGAGTTTGCGATAGATAATTCATCAATTCCAATATCTACTGATGTTGCTCCTGCAATTAAAATATTAGGCGTATTTCCTATACAAAATGCAACATCTAATTCATCATTTCTTTCTAAAAATTGATGAAAATGACGACCACTAACAACTCGCGTTGAAAACTTATTTTTCGAGAATTGCATGGCTCGATGAAAATCCATATTTTGACCATACTCAGGATCTCTAGTAATAACTACAGCGGAACTAATGTAATTTCCACCATCTTTTTCACAATGGAAAAGAATTGGTAATTTATCTAAATCTATTGCTGATTCAATAATTTCCTGGCAAGGAGCCCTTGATACAATTTCTGGTTCTGAACGCTCAGTAATAGCCTTTGAAAGCATAGGTATGAGATCAGCAGGAGTCACACCAAAATATGAAGCAATAGTCTCTTTGGTACAAAAAATGTTACCAGCAACCCTATATTTTGATTCCTTAACATTATTAAACAATACTTGAATAGGTTCTAATTCCTTTAAAATTCCTGAAATCTCTAATTTCTTTGAAACTTCAACATCTATTTTTCGAAGAAGTCCTTCTTCATCAATTTTTATTATATAATCTCTAAAGCCCATAAACTCATCTCAAAATTTCTTAATTATAATACTATTCTCAATAAATAGGATTTTCTTAAAAGATTTACTGAAAAATTTATAAAAATATTAAAGTTTTTCACCTTCCTTTATACTTTGCAAAATTTCCTTTGCATAATCTACTCGGATTTTTTTGTCTTCAACTAATTTATTTGCAACTCTTTCTATAAGTTCATCTGGTACTCCAGCAATTTTTGCGATATTTCTAGAATGTAATTTCATATGTCCTTCCTGTATCCCTTCGGCTGCTAAAGCTCTTAAAGCCGCAACATTTTGGGCCAAGCCTAAGGCGGCAGCGACTTGTGATAGTTCTTCAGCACTTTGAATGTTCAAGATTTTTAAAGCTAGGCGTGCCATTGGGTGTATTTTTGTCATCCCACCAATTATACCAAGAGCAAGAGGAATTTCTATTTCACCAATAAGATTACCTTTAGAATCTAATCGATAATTTGTTAATGGCCTATATTTTCCTTTTAATGATGCATAGGCATGAGCACCTGCCTCTATAGCTCTAGTGTCATTACCTGTTGCTAAAGTTAAAGCTATGATTCCATTTAATATTCCTTTATTATGTGTAGTTGCTCTATATGGATCTGCCAGAGCGAATTCATATGCAGATAATATCCCTTCAACAACCTTTTCACCACCTAATAATTCTTTGTCAAACACGGCGTTACATCGTGCTATTCTATGTGTCGCCAAATTTGATACAATCCTAAGATTTACTTTTCCTCCACTTATTTCTTCTATGTAAGAACTTACAGCTTCAGCCATAGTGTTTACAACATTAGCACCCATCGCATCTAGAACATTAACTAAAAGGTGAACAATTACCATTTTCTCTTTTCTAGTGGTAATTTCTCTGAATTCTATATCTTGAGCCCCACCACCTAATTTTACTAAAAGGGGATCCTGTTCGTTTGCTATTTTTAAAATATTTACTTTCTTTCTAATCAATAATTCCTTCGTTTTTTTAACATCTTCTAATTGAGTTAATTGTATTTGGGAAATCATTATTGGTTTAACTTTTTCTGAATGAAAACCCCCGTGTTTTCTAGCCATTTTAGCTGCGTTTGATGCTGCTGCTACTACAGAAGGTTCTTCTATTACCATTGGAATGATATAGTCTTTATTATTAACTTTGAAATTAAATGCAATTCCCAAAGGCAACTGATAACTGCCAATTACATTCTCAATTAAAGAATCCATATGATTAGGATTAAAATAACCGAAGTTTTTTAATAGGTTTAAATCTTCTTGATCAAGATTTAAAAGTTTAGATAATAATTGGTGTCTCTCTTCTATGGATAATTTATAAAACCCAGAGATTTCTGAATTGAATTCACTCATTTCTATAATCACGTTAAATTAAGTTTTAAATTTGTTATATCTTTTTCTAATTTTTTTGCTTCAGAGGAATTAGGACTTAAGATTTTACTTGGTCCTCCGATTTTACCTTCTATTAATTGATAATTTGGGACAATATTTTTAATTATGTCATAAACTTCCTTTTTCTCACTTTGATTAGTTATAACTACTATGGATGGACCTGTATCAATTGAAAAATATACATTATAACCACTTTCGCGTAATTCACGAATCTTTAGGATTACTTTTAAAGTATCGGGGTTCCAAGCAATTATATTTTGATTGGACGGGGCTGTCATTGTAACTGCATGTAAGCATAAAGTATCGTATTCGGCTAATTCTCCTATTTTATTTAAATTATTATTATCTAATGCGTCAATGAACTCAAATATTAAATTTTTTCTTACCTTTAACCAAGATTGGAAGAAAAGGGATTTTGGGGCAATTGAATGTGCTTGAGTTGTTTTGATCTCCGATTTGATTGGAATCGTTAAAAGTGATATGTTTTTGATAAATGATTGATGTTCTTTTCTATCTAATCGGATTGCAAAACTTTGAAGTGGGTCAATCTGTGGATGGCTTAACCAAAGCGAGAAACCACCAGAAGCACTACGACAACCGGATCCAGAGAGATATCTTGAAACAATACTTATTAATCTTTGATTAGTTATGTAGTTAGGATCATTATCGTAAATAATAGATAATGCTGCCAAGGCTAATGCTGCAGAACCAGAAGCAGATGTTCCTAAACCTTTTCCAATTTCATTTGATTCTCTTAGTTTTGAAAAATTTCGAGAGATTAAAATAGCATTAGTTTTTATATTAGAATAGTTGCGAATAAAATCCAATGCGGCCTTAACTTTTAGTAATTCTTCTCCAAATAATTGCTTTCCATTTAAATAAGCAATATCTTCCTTAAGATCTTCATTAAAGTTCAAATATGATATTGTAAAAAGACTGTTATTATTTAAAGAAATACTTGGAAAATAAGCTATTTTATTGATAGAGTCCGTTAACCCATGGTATTTTAATACTCCCTGAATCGGATAGGCAATAGTAAATGCTTCACCAATTTTATTTTTACCATTTGTTTGAATTGGAAGATCATCAAAGTTATACCCTTTTTTCACTATAACCTGCCGAATCTCATCATAATCACGATGCAATTGGTTGATAAGTGAATTAGGTATAGGAAATGACATTATTTACCATAATTTAAAAATGAAAATTTAATAAATATATTGAACAGGAATATATACCGGAGTCCAATTTAATAAACCAATAGCGTTGATATTTTTCTCATCTCCATTTTCTATACGCCTTATTTCATATTCTAATGGAGTTCCTTCTTCAACATTATAGGCTATTCTTACAAGGTCATTACATAAATGGCTTAAATCATTTTTCAGAGGATTTTCTATTGATTTAGACTCCAAAACTGCAAAAAGTGGGAAAAATTTCTCATGAAATCCCGTATGTCCTTTTGGACAATGATTCAATCCTTCAATATTGGGAATAATACAACCTTCATCACAAAAATGAAGTGTAAAACCTCTTTTATTATTCTTTTCATGTTCTACGATTTTTCCTAAAACCGTCTTTATTATAGACTTACCATTTTTCATTAATTCATATTCTTCAACAGTTTTACGTTCTTTATATTCTATGAAATCATTAATCTTAGGAGGTTTATCAATTACTTTCTTAAATCCTCCTTTAACTTTTAATAAACCGGAAATACACGTTGCTCCTGAACCATAGGAACCGAAATAAATTGTATCGTTTTCTCGACCATAATTTTCAAGAATGTAAATAATTTGGGCCCAAATTGAAGCATTATACATGTTACCAAAATGTGATGGTACTCTTAATTGCGGAAGAACTTTACCTTTAACATTTCTTACCAATATATGAGATAATCTCTCTAAGGCTTCTGAAGAATATCCTCGCTCTTTTAGCTTTAAATATAACCATTCTGGCAAAACAGTAAGATCATGCATAAAATAATCAAGTTTCTTTAGAAGGGAGGTAGTTACTTGATTTTTTTTTAATTTTGGAAGATTATTAATGTGTTTTATCCAACGTTTTTGAATTATATGTTGCATACATTTTATTGGTAATTTCGAGAATGGTGCGTGAAATGTATAAAAATCAGCATGAAAATCTCCAATGTTTCTAATTAAATCATCATAAGCTTGTAATTGAAAATTAAGATAGGTATCGACGGAATAATGACCAAAAGCCTGGGCGTCTTTTTCATAAGCAGGCCTAAAAAAATCATCTACATTTCCTGATATCTTTCCAAATTTTTCACTAAAGGCTGCAACTCTGGGATTCTTTGAAATAACTAAAGCAGTTGCTCCTGAACCCTGTGTAGGTTCACTTGGAGAACCCATACGATAGGAAGAAATATCAGTACTGATAATTAAAGCCTTATTTATAATCTCTTTTTCTATTAAAGCAATTGCATTGAGGATTGCTAGAGTACCGCCCGCACAAGCATTATAAATGTCTTGGGTAAATGAATTAGGTGATATCTCTAATAATTGGGCAAAAATATTTGAAATACTCTTTACACTATATGTAATTGTTTCTGTTCCAACAAAAATTGCATCGATAGTTTTAGGAGAGATACCCCCCTTTAATAGGGCTTGATATCCTGCTTTCAATCCTAATGAAACAACATCTTCATCTACTTCAGGTACCCTCATCTCTATTGACATTAAACCTTTCTTATACTTATAAGGGTCAACCTTTCGCTCTTTAGCTAGATCTTTTAACTTTATATAGTATCGGGGTGCTGAGAAGCCAACTGAATCGATCCCAATATTACTAAATAAAAAGTCGTTTGGTATCATCGGTGCAATCTCTTTCTTAATTTTTTTTATAGAATTTTCAATTACAATTGATTAAGTTATTATTTATTTACTTAAAGAAATATTTTACTAATTGTTTTCTGATACTACACTCAAGATTCTATTTAAAACTTATCTTTATATTAATACTTTTAACTATTAATAGTATTAAAAATAGTAAAGATCCTAAGTAAGTAGCTACTCGCTCAAGAGATTAAAAAGAAGATTAAAAGCGGAGCATATGGTAATTTATACCTTCTTTTTCAATCGGTTTTTTGAAAGAATTAAATGGTTAATCCTAATATAAATTTGGGTTTTGATTAACTTAGAAACTTTTTTATTCGATTATTATCGAAATAAATGTTTTTAATATTTGTATGTCTATCTATTAACTATAGTTTCGAGATTTTCATCTATTTATTATATAAAATTGACATTATAATTTTAAATAAATATGAAAGATTTTTAAGTAAATTATATATTTTTACCAAAAATTTGAATTAAAAAATTAAAATTCAAAATTTAATTGATATGTATAAATGATATTGAGATAGTTTTAATCCTTTCAAAGATCTTATTTGGAACATCAAACCGCGTATTCAAATTAGGAAATTATAGGCCTTATAATGGTGAAATATAATATCCCTTGTATTATAGTTGTTTAAAAAACACTCGATCTCATATTTAATGACTCAATATGAAAGCTTAATTGGTTTCTTCAAAAATGAAATATAAAAAAAAGTTATATTATAATTTTTCATATTCTTAATTGTAGGAAAAAAATTTTGACAGGTTACTAAGTCGTGGAAGAATTAAAGGATATACCAAAAAGCAAATTACCTAAGCATATTGGTCTAATCCTTGATGGAAATCGTCGTTGGGCAGTAAAAAATCTCCTTAATGTTAATGTTGGACACTTGATAGGATATGAAAATTTAAAAAAAAGATTATTTGATTTCTTTGATGCTGGAATTCATTATTTAAGTATTTATGCATTATCTCTTGAAAATGTAAGAAGAAGAAGTGAAGATGAAATAGTCTATATTTTTAAAATTATTTTAGATGCTGTTGATACTGTAATAAAAGAATCTACGGTCAAAGAAGAGAAAGTTAAATTTAACGTAATTGGCAGAATACATTTACTCCCTCAGAAAGTGCAAGATAAAATTAATGAATTGATTGAATTCACAAAAGAATACGATCAAAATTTTATCAATTTGTGTATAATGTATGATGGGCAAGATGAAATCGTAGATGCTGTCAGAAATATTGTAAAGGATGGTATTAAAGTTGATGAGATTAATCGTGAATTAATTAAGAGTTATTTATATACACGATATTTTCCTGAGGTAGATTATATAATTAGAACGGGGATGGAAGATGGGGCAAGGATTTCAGGATTTCTATTATGGGATTCTTCATATGCAGAATTTAAATTTAGGAAGGACTTATGGCCAGATTATAATAAAGAAATGATAATTGAAGACTTACTCGATTATGTTGAAAGGAATAGAAGGAAAGGAAAATAGCTTCTTTTTTAAAGTAAAAGTTTAAAATTAATAATTTTTATAATGAAGTTATTAAGGTATTATCCCGGTTTTTTAGAAAGATTTTAAACCGAAATAATTATGTGAAATGCTTAATATTATAGATTAAAAAAAATAAACTTCTTTCGGGAAAATGTCTGTCACACCTAATGGTAATTCCATATCATTGAAAGTAATTCAATTTCCTCAACATCTTTTAATCCCTAGTGCTGAAAATATAGTCTCATTTCAAACAACTAGTCTTTCTAATAATGAAGAGAACTTTAGATTTGCTTTTAAAGGAGAAGATTTGAATATTGACATTAAACAAGAAGAATTCAAAAAGGAAATTAAATTTGGTCCTAATGAAACGAAAGAAATAACCTTAAGATTAACACCTACGTCAGATGGTTTTGGAAAATTAATAATTGACATATATTGGTTAAAGATTGTAGAATACACTGTTAAGATCCAAAAAGTTAGAACAACTGTTCCTAAAAGCAAGATTAAAAAGATATTAGGAAAAAAAAAGTTCTTGAAATATGAAAAAAAGGATGTTTTTGATCATAATGAATATTTAGTATCCTTGAAAAAGAGTGATATTAAAGCTTTGGAAAATGAATTGAAATCAATAAAAGAAAATTTAGAAAAATTTCAAGCTACTGAAATAAACAATAAAATTAAGACGATTGCTAAAGCATATTTGTCCAATGATGATCTTTATAAAGCTTTAGAAACCGCATTACAAATTTCAAATCAAGCAGAACAATTAGATTTCTATTATAATTTATTAAGAGCATATTCAACAATAAACTTAGAAAAAACGATTCAAATTATAAATGGATTAACAGACCTACAACGAAAAAACGAAATAATAACGAAAATCGCATTAGATTATGCAGATATTGATCCCGCTCAAATTAACAGTATTATTTCGATAATTCAAGATCCATCATCGAATGATCAAGTTCTAGTAGACTTAATTAGCAAATTTCTTACAATAAATACAGACACCGCATTAAGATTTTCTAACCTCGTTCAAGATGAAGTTATAAAAGTAAAAATTTTATTCAATATTATTAAAAAACTTCAAGAAACAAATAATAAAGAACAAATCTTACAAATAATTCACCAAATTAACCAAATTATATTAAATTCTCAAAAATTACATTCACCGAATCAAAATAATGAAGTATATGATTTCTTGAAAGATTCAGTTTGTGTCCTTGCTGAAATGGATTGTCCTGAAGCAGCTGATTCTATTATTAAAAGAATTGCAAACAATGAGTTAAGAGAAAATATTGCTAAGGATTTATTCAATTTTATATATGAAATGGTAGATGAGATTAGAACGAAAATTGAACCTACTGTGGTTTTTTCACAATATTATGTATTAAATATATACGCTTCAAAAATCACAAATGAATTAAGGAATTTCTGTTTGATGGGTGGAAATGCAAGCAGTAATCTTTTAATGAAAGATTATAATTTCAATAATTTATTTCTATCTCTATTCAGTTTTGATTTTAGTATTTTTCCATTCATAGATCGTGTCTATTCTGATTTAAGATATAACTCAAAAAAGGGAATTGCATATTATATCTTTCCTACTAAAAAAAATCATGATGAAGAAGAACTTACCATACTTAAAAATACCTTAAGACAATTTTGCTTGTCTCATAATATATCCAAACCAATTAACATCTTTAATATGGATTTCATACCATATCTGGGCAAACCAACCGTTATACTATCATCTGAGGTAGATGATCCTAATCCATTAAAATTAAAAATAGAAAAGAAAATTGGTAATTCTGTGAATGTTATAATAGATGATTCAACCTTTAAAGGTGGAGAGTCAACTAATAATTTAAGGGAGTTATTTAGTCCATATAATTTTAAAATTTTTAATTTAGTATTATCATATGAGTTTATAAATGATTATAATTTATTAAAAGAATTTTTTAGTTCAATTGTTTAATTAAATATCAGTGAAGCATCTAATGGGAAAAGATAAAAAGAAGAAGAAAAAGAGTAAAAGTAAAGGAGATTCTGATACATTTTCTGCTTTTATGGGTTCTGGAAAAGGAAAATCGAAAGCTAAAGGTGCATCAGCAGCAACTTGGGAAATATCATTAGGTAATTCAATCGATCGATCAAAAGATCAGCTATTTCTGGGCACTGATTATCGCGAAGTTTATATTCCTGAAAGATCTTGGGGAGAAATATTAATTGATGTGGAACATTGGACGCCGTTGCCCTACACTCATGGTATCGAAATGGAATTAATAATCGCTGATGACCAAGGAAATTATCCCCCCGGCGATGAGATGGTTTTCCGAATGAAAGAGATAGTTAAAGATGCCATTAAAATCATGGACCAAATATTATATGAAGGCAGAGATGATTTTTATCCGGTTCCAGATTATATCCGTTCTAAAGTTACTGCACGTCCTTACGGGCGAGAAGATTTAGAGAAAGGTTATGCAATGGATATAAGATATAGGTTACCAAATAATGCTGAAGTAGATATCGATACGTTTGCGAGGGATGGGAATGTCACAGCGGTGACTTATATCTTAGAACTCGTAACTCCGCCCTGCGAATATGTTGAAGAGTTAGCATTTTGGGCTAGTACACTATTTTTATTAGCCAAAACGACTTTACCCACAGATTTGCACATTATTGCATCCGCAATCAACCCAGCAGCAAAAGAATACATGAGAGGATTATCTCAAGCAGACCATTCACACATAGGCTCTTTTGGATCAGAATTGGAAAAGGTACAGGCATATTGTATGATTAGAAATTTTATCCCTCACATTATCGCACTTACATGTAATTCACCAATAATTAATAATAAACCCACTGACGTTGTCAAGATTGTCAATGGGAGGATTACTGCCCCCAATTGTGTACGTTCTTTAAGATTGAAAAGCAATACTACAATGCTTAGTAATAATGACCCTAATCATTATATTCCTTATATAACTGATTCAGAACAAAATACTATCAATTACTTTCTCCAAGTAGTCCAGAAAGCAAGCCTGGAGGACGGCCGATTCCAGGATGTTTTTCCTTTTACTGATTGGGGAACAATTGAGGTACGAATTAGTGATGCTCAGATATCAATTTGTAGACGTATTGGTATAGTACTTTTATTACAAGCCATGTGTTATAAATCAAGTAAATTATTAAAAAAAGGTAAATGGGTTCCTGATGCAGGTTCAGAAACAATAGCAACAAATCGTAAAGGTGCTATAGAAAGAGGTTTGATTTCACTATTTCGTCCTGCTCCTAATTTAACAAGAGAACATCTTGCACAATATGATCCTGATTTTGCTGAGCAATATTTAGGTCCCCAAAATCAGCCAGTACGATATATGATGCAGGCTGTTCAGAGAATGTTCTTTTATTTAAAAAATGAATTGAAAGAATTAGGATTTCTTTATTCACCATTTTTAAAGCCTATACTTCAGTCTGTTTTTGGAAGCGTAAGTTATGCTGAACCACCAATAACGGAAGCTGAATATCAATTATCCTTATATGATTATAAATTAAAAAATGGAGAGGATCCAAGTATTTTATGGGATTTAATTTATTTTACGATTCAATATTGTCAAGATCCTATAAATAATCCTTTGACAGGAGTCTTAACTCTCCCAAAAGAAATGCGCGATTAAAAATAAGAAAAAATAAAAGTTAAAATTTTAATAAAAAAAAATGATAAAAAATAATGTTAACAGCCACTATTGAACAAGATGGAAAGACAAGAGTTGAACATATATTTGTAATTGATGCCCATTCTCATCTCGGTCAAGATGTAGATGGAGCTACAATGATGAATCCACTCGCACCAGGTACTGGAACATTTGATTTTTGGGGAAATGTTCAAGGAAGAATTAGAACAGATTGGCTAAATACAGGTGAACAATCATTTAGAACCAATATTGATGGTAAGCATTGTAGAATTTCATGGTCATTTACTCCCTATCCATTCACGGAGAAATTATATGACGCATTAGAAAAAATTGGCAAAAAGCATTCAGATTTGAAAGAAAAGTCGAAATTTTATTCGTTTATTGATCAAGGCGTGGTTTTTCCTTTCCAAGACGTTTTTAGAGATAAACACCCCGAAGCTCTTTATAGAGCTAGCAATATTAATGTTTCCCGATTTACTACACGGTTTCCTTTCTGCATGAAATTAATAGGATACGCTCGAGTGGATCCTATGGAAGGACAGAAAGCTGTTAATGAAGTAAGTTACGCTCGGGAGGAATTAGGTTTAAGAGGATTAAAGTTGCATCCTCGATCCGAGCGATGGATAGATAATATAAATACTAGTAAAGCAGTTGATGTCCTTATAGAAGCTGCAAGCCATTCAATGCCCGTGATATTTGATACAAGAGGTAGAGGATCTATTTTGGATATTTCAGAGCTAGTAAATTCGACAAGAGGAATAATAACACAACAATATCCAGATTTATTGCCTCATTTTAAGGTAATTATTGCTCATTTTGCTCAAGGTAATATTGGTGATCACGATGTTTACAATGCTATTATACAACCTAATACATATGGCGATCTTTCCATGTTACACGGAGAAGGAGCTGGAAATTTCTTTAAAGACTTCAGACAATGGTTTAAATCAAATAACAAATTTCGAGTAGATAATCGAGATTGGTCCGAATATCTTTTATATGCTTCAGATTATCCCTATTTTGGAGAAGTTCATGCTCAAAAATTAATAAAGTATATAATTAATAAGCAATTTTTCGATACAGGAGGAAATATTCAGGATGTTAGGAATATTATGGGTTTAAACCAACTAAAATTATTACCAGAGTATAATTTACCTCAAACTAACAAAAATGGAAAAAAATTACCAAGCACAATTGTTTCAAATCCTTCTAATAAAAACGCAAGTGGATTCGAAACAGTAATAACCGTATTAGCCAAATTAATAACTAATAATAGAATAGATGTTAAGAAATTCTGTTTACAATTTAAAGGAACCTGGGATAAATTTAATGAGGATGTTTTGCTTACTGCTTTAAAAACAACTACAAGAGAAGAAATACAACTAGTTTTAGCTGACTTAATAAAGGGTCAAGTTTCACTCTTAGCACCCTTAAGTAAAGAAACAAGATGGAATAAATTCGGATATAAATATTTCAATCCAAAAGATCGGGCTTTTTTTACTTCACTATTTAAACAATCATATTTAGCCACGGATGAAAATCAGGTTATGGGTTGTTTAAACCAAATTTTTTAATTTTAATTTTCTTTCATCTTATTTTTAAAAACTTAAATCTTAACAATGCATATAATTTGATGTATAAATAAAAAAGATAGATAGTATTATTATAAATTAAGTAATTTAATATTAGAACTACCGTTTCTTATTTACTTTTCTTTAATGTGGATAATAATTGAAGGGAATCATAATATTAGGATTTAAAAAAGGTTTTGAACCTTATATAGATACACAGTTTCCAAGTAATATATGTGAATTTTTGAATGTGGCTCCCAAAGATTTACATCGTTTATCAGATGAACATATGAAAAGAAAAATGGAACCAAATTTTTTAGATATGCAAATTAAAGAAAATGTAAATGTTGCTAGTTTTTATTCCGGTTTTACATTTCGCCATTATGTTGGAAAGCCTGATTTTGCAATTACCGTATTTCTTTCTGATGATGATAAGACATCTGAGAATTTCGAAGGCATGATAAGACGAATAGCTCATGAATTATTACCTAAAAGAGAAGCATTAAATTTTGATGATATTTTGGGACAGTATTATGAAATGATGAAAAATGAAGAATTAAGTTCATATTGGGAAGAAATTATTGAGGGCGAAACTACTATTCTGGAAGGTAAGGAAAATGAATCCGTAGAAGAGGCTAAAATAGAAGAAAAAGAACAAGAATTAGAGAGTGAAAAAGATACTGAATTAACAGATTCTACCCTTGAAATAGATATAGAAACTCTAAAAGCTGAAAATGTTGAACTTAAGCACATTTTAGATGAAAAAGCAACAAAAATTAGAGAACTAACTCAAAAATATACAGAATTATCTTCAGAAAAAAAGAATTATATGGAGGAAATTGAAACACTTAAAAGCGAAATTAGTGAGCAATATATTAAATTAGAGAAATGGAGTCAACAAATGGCTGATCTAAATGAAAATAATGCGAAATTACTGGAAGAAGTAAAGACATTAACAGAGGATTTATCCAAAAAAGAAAAAGAGTCATTAGAAAAAGAAAATGAAATTGCTAGTTTGAATAAAAATTTAAAGGGCACTGAAGATATAGAAAAAGAAGCTAAAAGTTTATTCAAAAAAACGCAGGAGCTGAGAGAAATTAACTCAGCATTGATTATTAAGATGGAAAAAATAGATAAGCAAAATAAAGAACTTTTAGATGAAGTAGATAAAAATAAAGACGTAATTGATATCCATATGAACACTATAACAAATCTTAAACTTGAACTAAAAGAAGTAAAAAATAAGTTTGATATTAAAGACGAAGAAAAGGAAAGCATTAAAAATGAGATTTTTGATTTAAAGAAAGAAATAAAAATACTTAGACGAGAGAGAGATCATTACAAAAAAATCGTGAAAGAGAATAATCTTCTTTAAAAGAAAGATTTTCCTTTTTTTCATACGGTTTTTATTATGTTAATTAGGAAAAACATATTTTTATATAGACATACTTTTTTAATAATAATAACAGTTTTAAACTTAAAATTCTAATATATTATATAAAATATCAAATTAAGAATGGTGTATTGTTATTAGTTTGGATACGAAGAGTTTTGACAATATCCTTTCAAAAATAATAAAATCCGAGAGCGGAATCAAGAAAGTCATTTTAGTTGATAGAACTGGATTGACTATCGCAAGTGTCTCAAAATTTTCATACTTTCCCGCTGATGTAGATGGGATTGGTGCGATAGCGAGTGCTGTATTCTGTGCATCGGAGGAACAAGGTAAAAATCTTGAATTAGGGGACTTAGAAATAGTTACAAGTGAATTTTCAGGTGGAAAGATTTTTGCTTCAAGTTGTGGACCTAAAGGTGTACTTACGCTTATATCTGACCCTGAAATCAATATTGGGTTAATTAGATTAATTCTTAAACGTTCAGGTGATGAATTAAAAGAAATTCTTGATGAATTCTTATCTGATATTCCTGATACATTAGATTCAGGTCTAGATTTAAGTGATTTGGATGAATTAACTCCAGATTAAAAAATTATTATCAAACAATATCCAATTACTATTTTCTGCTCTCTTCTAGAGCAATTAATATTTCTCCTTCTAAATAATTTCTTAAAGGTTTGAACCTGATATGAGACCTGATATTGAAAAGAGACTTCATAGGGTTGAAATAAGGCTAGATAAAAGTAAAATAAAATGTACTCTTTCAAATCAATGCAATCAAGCAGAAAATTGTTATAGATGCAATGAATTTTATACAAAATGTAACATTTACAAGCAAAATTATTTTAAGTAAGCAATTAAAGATAGTATAAAATTAGAAAATCATTTATTTTGGTATATTAAAATGGATCTAGGAATAGAAGGGAAAGTAAGTTTGGTTTTAGCATCAAGTAAAGGGTTAGGATTAGCTTGCGCAAAGGAATTTTATCGTGAAGGAGCTAACGTAATAATATGTAGTCGTTCTCAAGAAAATCTAGAAAAAGCAAAAAATCAGATTAGAAGTTTATATCCTGGAAAAAAAAATGAAATATTTTCTCTTGTTGCTGATTTACAGTATGCTGATCAAATAGAAATATTAATAGAAAAAGTCATAAAAGAATTTGGGACAATTGATATATTGGTTCATAATGCTGGTGGACCTCCATCTGCTCCAATTAATAAAATTACAAAAAATGATTGGGAAAACTCAATCAATCTTAATCTATTGTCTTTTATTAGAATTACCGAGTTGGTGATACCTTATATGCAGAAACAACAATCTGGAAGAATAATTGCAATAACCTCTGTTTCTGTTAAACAACCTTTAAATAATTTAGTATTATCAAATACTACAAGATTGGGAGTTGTTGGTTTTGCTAAAACGCTTGCAAATGAATATGCTCAAGACAATATATTAGTGAATGTTGTTTGTCCTGGACCTAATCTCACTGATCGAATGAAAGAAATAATTAAAACACAAGTAGAAACTATGGGGAAATCTTATGAGGAGATTGAGAAAATGTGGATAGATCCAATACCTTTGGGACGATTTGGCAAACCTGAAGAATTAGCAAATTTAGTTGTTTTTCTAGCATCAGAGAAAGCAAGTTATATAACTGGAACGACAATTCAAGTTGACGGAGGATTTATAAAAGCTCCCTTCTAAAAAGACTTTTTATTATCAAGTATTATTCTGATATTACTTCTAAAAAAATATTTATGAAATAAGTAAATAAATTTTTATACACCAGACTAACATTATTTATCTAAATATTTGGATAATAATTGCAATTCTTCTTTTAAAATAATTGCTAATTTATTGATTAAACAAAATTTAGATTAAAAATTGTAGTATGGTGATTATGATTGCCAGGAAAAATATATCGAGTTTTAAGATTAAAGAATTATAAGAAAAAAAGATTTTTAGTTCTTTCGAGTATTTTAATCAGTTTCATTTTAATGGCTGCTTTAAAAAATCTTGATATTTATGCTAATTTAGGATTAGAAGATCAAAAACTTGTCAATTATGAAGATATTCAGATTGAAAATTTAAAAACTCAAGATTTGGCTTTTGATAATACTTTTACCGGTAAAGGGAGTGCTTGGAATATAACTCACTATGCTAATCGAACAAAAACTAATTTGGAGGTAAGTTTTAATAACAACTCTTATGATGCTTCTCAACAAGTAGAATTAGAGAATGGATGGATGGGATATCAATTAAATTCTACAGTAAATAATTTATATATTACAAGGAATTTAGTTAATGGGACATTTCATGCTGGTACATATACAGGAGGCTCTCCTCCACCTTTATATGATGATAGTTCGTATGTTGCTAATTGGACATTTGGTGAATATGATGTCCCTGCTCATACAAATACAATGTCGGGAAATTATTTAGACGAGACTCATAGTGATTCAGATGGTGCAGATTGCTTACAATTAAGAATCAATAGAGCTGGAGGTGGTTACTTTGATCAAGGTGATATTTGTTGGTGGACTACTACATTTTCAATTCCTCAAGGAGCAGTAGAAGAAGGATGGATAAACTTTGCTATAAATCCATCATATTATGATGATTATGCTAATCATTTTGAAATCCGTTTTATAATAAACAATACAATTGTGTGGAATGCGGCTCTTTTATCATTAAAAAATGAAATTGATAATGCACTTGGTTATGTTGGATGGTATGATATAGAAAAGAATATTAATAATATTCAACAATTAATTCCAGACGGAACAACAGAAACGAATGTGACTATTGAATTAGAAAGAATTGGACAAACACAAGGTACTTATACCGTTGATTATGGTGTATTAGTTGATAACGTAACTCTAATTGTAAAAACCAAAGCAAATCCAACTGAAATTGAATTAAAATTAAACAATAAACAAATCTATGACGATCCTGTAAATGATGGTGAGGGTTTTCTTGGAATTGAAGGTACTTGGAATGGGACTGAACAATCCTCAGTAATCGCTAATTTTAGTAGTAATATTAATTGGCCTTTAGTTTTTGATGATGATGGAAATTTAAGAAGTTATAAGATTGATCTTAAAACAAATTTAGCTTTATATATAAATAAGTCTACCCCTGAAAGTTATTATATAGCTGATCCTGATCTAAATTATCAAGGCTCAGCTTTTATAGTATCTAATAATAGCAATGTAAATTGGACAACATATGCACATATGGAGATTCCAGCAGGATATGAAGAAACGAATATGACAATTGAATATCCTCTCGATGTTAATTTAACTGGAATAATTTTTTCTCAAAGTGATTCTCTTTCTCAAGCCTCTGTTAAAGAATATGGAAATTCAAAAGTTGTAAATATTCCAGTAAGTTCCATAACAGGTAATACAAATGGATTCTGGAAGTTAACTGCAGAATCACCGAATTACTGTAAAGAAATGGAAATATATAATAATGTTACAGGCGATTGGGAACTGAATAATGAATTTCTTAGCGGAGAATATATTAACATTACTGCGAAAATTAATAATTCTCAATTGATTTCTGGCTACATTCAACAAACTCTAGCTCAACTTCAAATAAAATTTCCAAATGGTACAATCTGGTCGACGCAAAATCAAATAAAGGCTGTAGATAACATAGGTATGGTGTATTTTGACCCGATTAAAATACCAAATGATGTTCCAAATTATGAAGCAGGAGAATATGAAGCGATTATTACTTGGAATAATTCATATTTATCCTTTGAATTAAATGAAACAGGTATTATTTATAAAAATTTTATAGTAATCCATGATTCTTTACTTTACCCTGATCAAGGTACATTTTTCATTGAGAATGTAATTGACGATAGAATAATTAATATAAAGGTTTCATTTAGAGATCTAATAGATGGAACTGCCATTGAAAATGCACAGGTATACACTGATTTTACAGGAATAGACGAAACTCTAAGTGAAACCAGTCCAGGATTTTATTTATATGAGTTTAATGCAACCAATGCTAACGCAGGAAACAATACTGTCACAATTTATGCAAATTCAACCTACTATTCAAATAAAATCATAAATATTACAGTTGAAGTAATTAAAGAGACGATTCTGAATGTTGAAACTGATTTTTTTACTGTTCCTTGGAATCAAAATTTTACAGTAAAATTTAATTATACTGAAAAGAATAATCCTGAAAATGGTATTGATACAGCAGATATAACTATTGATGAGTGGCTCGGTGATTATCACTTAACCCAACCCAGTATTGGACAATATGAATTAGAATGTAATACATCTGCTTATGCTGCACTTACACTTCAATCATTCATAATTTCAATAAATCAGTATAAATATGAGCCCCAATCTGTTTTAATTAGGGTTTCAATATCGGAATTAGAGACTTCTTTAATATTATATGTGGACAGTGATGAAAAAAGCGATGGTGATAAAATTCAAGTTCAAGCTAATGAAGTCATAAATGTTACAGTATTATACCAAGATAATATAACCAAACAACATCTTAGTGGAGCGGAAGTATCTCTATCAGGAAATGGAAATTTTACCGAAATAAATAACCAGTACAACTACACCATAAATACCAATGATTTAAATCAAACAATTACACCATTAACCATATTTGCTGATTTGGATAATTACGAATCTAAAAGTATTGAATTCTTAGTTGAAATAATTGATAGAGAAACAGATTTACTATTATTCTTAGATACTGTTCCAAAAAATGATAGTGCTAAAATTCAAGTAGAAGTTAATGAATTTATAAATGTTACAGTAATTTATCGAGATAATGAATCTGGGCAATTTCTTAGTGGAGCTGATGTAGCTTTATTAGAAAGAGGAAATTTCACGGAAATAAATAATCAATATAATTATACCATAGATACTAATGATTTAAATCAAGGAATTACAATTTTAACGGTGTATGCAGAGTTAGATAAATATCAGCCTCAGATTTTTTACTTCTACGTTGAAGTAGTTGAAAGAGAATCAGATTTGAAATTATTAATCGATGAAGATGATATGACTCTTGATCCGGTTATAACTGATACGATTGACAAAATATTAAACATCACAATCTATTATACTGATAATCAAACTGGAACTCATATTGGGGGTGCATCAGTTCAATTGATCCAATTGGTTGGGGAGGGTGGTACAATAGACTTCAACGAAACTTTAAATCAATATAGTGTGTTTCTGAATACTTCAGATTTGAAAATTGGGGTGAATCTTTTTTCAATTGTAGCTCATGCTAATAATTACCAAATTAAAACAATAGATTTAAGAATTACTGTTAACAGAATAAAGATAACACCTAGCATTTTAACAGGAGAATCTTATCTAACTGGATTTAAAGGAGAAACTGTTCGTTTAAAAATTATCTTAAATGATACGAATGTACTTCCTTCTGGAGAGCTCATTAAAAATGCTAATGTAACCTTTATGTGGTCTTATGGAGGGGGAAGACTTTTGGATCCTGAAAATGACGGTATTTATGAAGCAGATTTAGATCTAAGTGTGCCAATCGAAACATACATTCTAAGAATATATGTTGAAGATGAATTTAATGAATATGTCTTTGAGTATAATTCAGAGAATGGTTATGAGATTACTTTGAATGTTAATGCAAGGCCTGGATTGGATCTAACATGGTTAATTATTATATTTTCTGCCGCCATAATAGGACTTATTTCAATTTTTACCGCATATCAGAAGCACTATAAGTATCCACCTATGGTAAGGAAAATTAGAAAAATAAGAAAAAAAATTAGAAAAAGTAAAAAAACTAAACCAATAATGATTACTGAACGAGAAGATTTAATTAACAATCTTTTGGAAGATAAAAAGGAATCAAGTAAATTATCGAAAAAAGAATTCTTAGAGTTAAAGTAAAGTAAGAGGAATGAAATAAAATGGCTAAAGGATTTGTAATTACAAAATGGACTGAGGATCAAGGGTTGATAGTATACCATATTTATCCCGAAAATCTAACAGTAGATCTAGATGATATGATGAGAATCTTTTATGCACACATTACCGGTGCTGGAGAAGCAGGTAATGTTTTGGTGAGATTAGAAAAAGCTAAGTCAAATGTATCTAGTTATTTCACTGGTATGGAATCTGAAACACCTTTGATGATAAATTTAATGTTAGAATTAGGTGAAGATCCTGAGATGTTTGGCGAAGCAGTCATCTCTGAAATAAATGAAAACATTTTGAAATATTTGCAGAAGATGACAGAAAATGTTGGTGAGAGCTATGAGACAACAAAAGAATTAATTGGTTATATGAAAGATGCACTACTACTATTGGAACGTTTAAAGAATCTTTCTAAAGAACAACGAATGGCTCAAATTTTCAGTAGTGCACGATTAAGATCGATTTTAGAGATGTTACAGGAAAGAGCCTATTCAAGAGGAGAACTTCGAAATCTTATAGAAGAGAAGACAGGACGATTTATATCAAATCTTGAAATTGCATTAGATCCATTTATTAAAACTGATATTATCAAACAAGATTGGATTGAAGGAGATACAGATACAACGTTATTTTTACTTTCAGATTTTACCATTATGCGAGCTCCTGCTGAGAAGCTAGTAGAGAGTGCTCGAAAGAATTTACCTACTCCAGAATTAGCGACAAGATATTTAGAAGAAGTTTCGAAGTTTTTTAGCACCTATGATCCTTACTTTGAAGACAATTTGAAAGTAGCTCGTAATATGATAAATCCAGATAAATATGATTTTATAACACTGTTTAGAGAGAAAGCATATCCTATAAACAAAATACCTAAAGGCTCAGGGGAAAGTTTTGAACAAATCAGAGTATTTTTACAAACACTCGAAGATGATAAAATTATTACTTCAATTAAAGATAGTACTGGAATGGAATGGATATTTTTGCTTACTGACCCAATAGCACATACATTTTATCCCGAATATCTAATTGAAAATATAAGGAAGGACATTTCTGAGAAAAGACTTAAAAAAGATATTGCAGTTAAGCACTTAGAATTATTGGAGCAGGTATATAAAAAATAATATAAAAAGGTGGAACAATTGGAAACCCCAAATAAGGAAGATCTATTTAAGTCAACTAAGCAAGTATTAGAACTTATAGGACTGTCCTATGATGAAATTGATACATTTTTTCATCTAACAGGAAGAGGTCCAGTAATGATTGGTGAAATTGCTCTTTTAATTGATGTCTCTGAAGAGAGAGCTGCTGAAATTGCAAAAAATTTGCTTGAGAAAGGGCTTGTTAGAGAAATACCAGGAAAAACTCCTTTTTACGTTGCGCTACCACCATACACCGCCTTATTAAATCAAATAAGTAGATTTAAAGAAATCGTAAAGCAAATTAGACAGAGTACTCCCCAGACACTCCAATTAAAGTTTAAAGATATTGAAGAACAATCAGGTAAACTTGGAAAATTGGGTGAATATCGGGAGTATATTCAAATGATGAAAACAAATTTACCTAAACAAATTAAATCCCAATTTGAAAGAGTTGAAGGAGAGCTCGAGAATGTTAAGAAATTTCAAGAAATAAGAGCTTTTATTGTTAATCTTAGAGAGATTGTGCCTGAAGAAATAATTAAGGAATTTAGTGTCGTTGAAGATCGTCTGGAAAAAATTAAATTAGAAATTTCTGAATCTTTCGAAAAGCAATTTAGAATTGGAGCATTAAAAAGCATGGCAGAAAAAATTGTTGGAAAAATAATTACCGAACAATTCCATGATCTCACTGATTACTTCAAAGAAAAGTTCGTAAAGACGATTCAAGGTACATTAGATCAAGTAACTGACCAATTAGGGACAATATCAGACGCTGCAGGTGAGATGAGTGTCGATTTAGGAGCAACTTTATCAGATATACAAACAAGATTGAAAGAAACCTTAGAGGACCTAGATAGCAGGATCTCAACCGTATATGAAGATGTTGAAAAAGGTATCGAAGAGTTAAGGGACTTATTCCAGAGAGAAATATATGATACCCTTGAGAAGGATATAATGAAAAATATTATTGACCAGCTAGATTTATCTGAAGAGACTATGAATGAATTCTGGGAACGCTCCAAAAAAGCATCCATGTTAACCTTTAAGGATGTATGGTTTGTTAGAAGTATAGAAGGGGTAAAAGCTCAAATTAACGAAGCGGTAACTCGTGTAAAAATGAGAATCCATATCATTGCTCCACAAATAGAAGACATCGATTTAGTTGCCCTTTCAAAAGTTAAAAAACATATTAATGTTAGAATCTCGACGAATTTTGATTGGAATAACCCAAAGCACCAAGAAATGCTTGCCCAGATTATTCAACGTCCTAATTTTGATATTAGACATTATCCAAGGGAAAATTTATGGTCAATAAATCGCGATTTTGAAGAAGTTGTAGTTTGTGTAGTATCAAAAAGTGATATTAAAGAAATTGAAATTGCAGGTATGGGATCAATTATAGGAGAACATGTTAAATTATTTGCTGGAGTTTTAGAGGATGTGTGGATACAGAGTAAAAAGATACAGGGATTAGAAACTCTTGTTGAATCAATAACACCACAAACCTTAGATAAATCGGTTAAAATGTCTAAAGATCCACTAGATTACTTAGAACCAAAAAAAATAATAAAAGATCCTGTTCATTTAAAGCCAAATAAGATTCAGAAACCTGCAACTTATGTAAATCCAATGCAAAAGCAAGAAAATAATTCTTCAATTCAACCGCTTGAACAAAAACCCCATATTCCTGTCAAAAAAGAAGTACCTACTCTAAAACAACCACCTATAGAGATTCCAGATGGGGAAAGTACAAAATTAGCTCAACAATACGATGCTATTCGAAATAGTATAGATAAAAAGAAAGGGACTGAATTAGCTTCTGACTTAGAACGATTTAGAAATAATTATATCGAAGAAATAGGATATTCTAGTGTATTAAATCAAATTAGTATGGGTATAGCAAGCCTTAAAGTAATACCTAAGATTTTATCTCCTATAGAAGCAAGTGATATCCTTAAAAAATTAAATTTTTGGAAAAAGAAATTAGATCTCTAAATTATTTATTTTTAATTTAATAATAAAAAGAAATTATTAAATTACAATACTTATTGCTCCAATAAGATTTCTTGCATTTTTTTATTGGTATCTTGAATGAGCTTTTCATCCTGATAGTCTATCTTTTTTCTTGCGAAAACACTCCAAACAATTAAAGTCAATATCATCGATATTATAGCACAATAGAATATTAAGCTTGGTAACCCAATTAATTCAGTCAAAAATCCTGAACCTAAAGTTCCAATTGGAGAGATTGCCATAGATAACGCAAAATCTATTGAGGTTATCCTCCCTATTTTGTCTTTTGGCACCGTTGTTTGGATCATTGTTTGATATAAGGAATTGACTATAGGAAAAAAGAATCCAAATACAGCAGCAGAGATTCCAATTAATATTATTGATCCTATTGGTACAAACGCAAACATAACATATCCAACATTTATAATTATTAGTCCGAAAAAATATACTCTCATTTGATGAGACCATTTTTTCTTAATTGAAGTAATTGCGGCTCCAACAATCATACTTCCCTGCATAAACCCCATTATGATCGCTAAAGCAAGAGCATCACCAGAATGAATTACATTAACATAATAAGGCATTAAAGTAGTAATTGGACGTATTAACAAATTTTGAAACATTGATAATATAAGAATAATAAGAAGTCCGGGTACTAATCTTAAAGTTCTAAAACCAATCCTAAAATCCTTTTTAAAGGAGATTTTCACTTTTTCTTTAACTCCATTTACAGATGGTATTGTTACAATTAGTAAAGGGACTAAAGCTATCGCAAAGGTTATTAAATCTGTCCATAAAACTTCGTTTACTGTAAGTGTTAGTAATAAAGCTGCTCCAACAAAGGGAGCAGTTATTTCTACTATGCCAGTAAATAAATAATTAATACCATTAATTCTTGTTAAGCTTTCTTTTGGAACCATAGCAGGAATAATAGAGTTGGCTGTGGGTAGATGTATTGCTTGAAAAATGCTTCGAATGCTAATTATTATAAATACTACATAAATATTAACAAAGTTTAATGCAAAAAGGATAATCAAAGTAAGTGTCGCAAGTGCCTGTGAAGAATCCGCAATTAAAATTAAATATTTCTTATTTAATCGGTCTGATAAAACACCTGCGAAAGGTAAAACAATAACATTTGAAATTATATATAAAAATGACGCTACTGAAAGAAATATTGGATTTCCCGTCTCAATCGTTATCCACCATGTAATTGCAAAATATACCACTGTAGAACCGAATAGAGAAAAAAGTTGACCAGACCAAAAGAAAATATAACTTCTATATGTGTTTTTGTTTGCTAAATCTTCCATCCTATATCCCCTAATTTCCTTTTTTCAATTACATTTTATCTATTAGTTTATTTAATTTTGAAATTACCTCTTCTGAAGGAGATGTAAACTTAAAAACGCCTTCCTCAAGAATACCTTCGATACCTTCATCGACCAATTCATAGACCAAGTTCTCCGCATCTTCATTTGATTTTTCTAAAGCTTGTGCTAATTTTTCAATTGGCAAACATTGAAGCAACTTTATAAGACCACTTACCCTTTTCTTAATTCGCTCTTTTTCAGGTTTAGTATCAAATACTACTTTAACTTTTTTCTTTCCAAATTCATTTTCTATTTTTTCCCCTAAATCTTCTAAACCTGATTCTTTTATGGCAAGTTCTATGTTTCCACCCATTTGTTCAAAAACTTTGCCAATTTTATTTAGTTTTTTAAGATCTCCAACATTATCTTTTACAAATTCCATCGATTTTCTTACTAATTCCGATACTGATGTACCCAAATCTTCTGCCCAATCTTTCCAATCATCACTCATCTCTGGGTCTACTGAAATATTAATTCTTTTAGCAGCTTTTCTCTCTGCCTTTTCCAATTTCTTTTTAGCTTTATCTGTAAATTTATCAACTGCTTTTGATACTTTTTCTCGATGTTTGTCCATTTTTCTTTGAAAATCCTCCAGATGTTCTTTCCTTAAATTATTTAAATTTTTCAATTCTTTCTCAATCTCAACGTTTTCTCGTCTCAAATCTTCTTCTTCTAATCTTAAATCTTCTAGATCATCCTCTAATTCCTCTCTTATTTCATCCCTTTCTTCTTTTAATTCTTGATTTTTCTCTTCAATCTCATCCTTGATCTCATCTAATTGATCTTTCAATCCTTCTTGAATTTCTTCCAATTTCTCTCGAATTTTTTGTTTCTCCTCTTCTAAAATTTTATCTTCATTATTTTTTTCCATGATTTCATATCCTTTCTTTTCTAAATTTATAATTCTTCTAATTTAATTTTAATTGGTTTATTACGTAGGAATGCTCTTTTATGAACATCTAAATTATCAACATAGTAGACAGTACCTAAGATGTCTGTACGTTCACCAATTTTTACATTTTTGCCTTTTATATCTTTCTTGACAAGCACTCTGGAAATCTCCACTTCGTTTTTCGCATAGATTGAACCACGAATCCTATACGGGTGCTTTTTTGCTGAAAAAATCTTTTTTAAACTCCATTGATACTTTGTGTCTATTAACACATCCTCGGCTTTAATATCTCCATAAATTCTCGCTGTACCATCAAGACTAATAACTTTATCAGACACTAAATCTCCTTTTATTGTTGATGAACCTGTTGAAATAAATCCCAGTGATACAATCACTTTATTATTAGCACGAAATGACCCTGAAGTTCTCAAAGTTCCCTGAGCTATAACTCCATTACCAACTGTCGCTGAGCCCGAAAAATTGATATCATTGTCTCCATGAAGCCCTCCATCGATATGAAATTTACCTGAGCTTTTTACATCACCATGACTAATAAGCACTCCAGCACTCCGTAATGATCCCAATATTCGAATGGCATTACATTCTAAATCACCGTTGATGTGACTCGAGCCTGAAATAATAATATCGTCATCTATTCTTCCCCCTTGAATCCTTCCGGAACCAGAAATTTTCATTTTCCTAACCTCTTTACTATAATCCTTTTTTTAATTTTATTATATTTTTATCATATTTTATGAATTATTCATTAGCTTTATTTAAAATTTAAAAAAAAAATTAATAATTAATTCTTGCAGTGTACCAAACCTTAGTATCTAATTTGGCTCGCATATTCTTATATTCTTCCAATCCATTTGTTATTTTCATTTTAATTTTCACTTTTTTATTTTATTTTGTGTATTGATGTGTAATAGTGTGTATTCATATTTAAATGTTTCGATCAAAAAATGGGTTTTGAAGGCCTCTAATACTAATACTATTTTGATATACACACCCTTGTGTAGTTAAAATTAAAAAATTAAGTCCAGATAAAATCCAGAATTCTCCTCTTGAAGATATAAAGTACTAAAGGGGAGCGGTAAAGCAATAATAATTACCATGAGTACTGAACTAATCAAATTTAGAGTGATACGCCTAAAAGAGTGCTTTGGATAGTTATACACTAGATATCTAAATAAGGTAATAAAAATCCCAATTAAAATGGAAGAAATAGACACAATAATACAGGTATTAACCTATTTTTTGTTAATCATTTTTATTTTTGGAAAGAATCGACCGGTTTTAGATGCATATTCCTCATAAACTTTACCAAACTTCTCTTGTAACATCTTTTCTTCTCTTTTAGCTTGATAAGGGAGTGCTAGAAAACCAATTAAACCAAAAAACATGAACCAGATTCCAGTGCTAAGAAAAATGAATATAATTTCAAATACACCTGCAATATAAGCTGGATGGCGAACACATTTATATGTCCCCCCAGTTGCCAATGCGTATTCTTCTTCTTTCATTTGTTTAAAACAAGCAGTATAATTGACATTATAGATAAAGGTTATTGATACCCAAACACCAAGGAGCCACATTCCAATAATACCGATCCAATATACCTCTATTGGAAGCTCAAGAATGAAAAATAGATTATGCTCCTCAAAACCAAATATTAAACGATAAACAAATGAAAGCAATATTACATATTGTATCCCTATCCCGAATGAAACGCCTATCTGAGACAATCTGCTCCCAGGTGTTTGCTT
>JBHLNZ010000073.1:0-14520 GCA_048941015.1 Promethearchaeota archaeon
TAGCTAGATTTTTAAGAATCTTTGGCTATGATACTGTATACGCTAATGACTTAGAAGATATTTTTCATTTAAGTCCTTTACCTGATGAAAAGTTAAGAGATTATGCTAGGGAGAATAATTGTATCATTTTAACAAAAGACTATGAGTTTTTTAGAACATTAAAAGACAAATGTATATATTTAGAAGGCGTCGGTGTTTATAATTACTTAAGACAACTCCGATACAAATTAAATTTAAATTATAGTTTTAAGATGGAGAATGCAAGATGTTCTATATGCAATTCTCGCCTAGAAAGAGTAAAAGATAAGAAAACTCTAGTAAATGAAGTATTGAATGAAACTTATAGAAATTATGATGAATTCTATCAATGTACCAACTCTAAATGTAAAAAAGTGTTTTGGAAAGGAACACATATAATTGATATAGTTCAAAAACTAAAAAAACTTAAAATACCTTATTGAAAGTAATTTTGTTTTATTTCTTGAAATCTTAGTTTTACTTTTTCAGCTTCTTCAATACAATTTCCTTTCTGATACATTGAATAAGCTTGATTTAGTAATTCTAACGTTTTTTTATATTCCTTGTTCTTAAAATGATTTTCTGAGAGTTCTACTAAATAATCTCCTTTTCGTTTATAAAATTCAAGAAACTGTTCTGAAGTATCAATTTTTTTATCCATTATAATTTTTCATTTATAATTTCTTAAATATAAAATACTAATGAACTTAAACAAAATAAAATTATCTAAAAATTTTTTAAATAGATAATTCAGCATCTTCTCTAAATTTTTTCATATCGATTACTATTCCATTTAAGCGAGATTGATTCGCTGCAAATGCCATTAAATGGCTTTCCAAGGAAGCACGCGCGTTTGTTAAAGGTTGAGGATTATTATTATCCTGTAGAGAATTAATAAAAGCGTCAATGAATAATAAATCACCTCCGCCATGTACAGCACTCTCGGGAGAAAATTTTTGTGCGAATATTATCTCCTCCTTACCTGAAAAATGATCAAATAATCTTATTTTTTGACCTGAATCGAAAAATTCTCCAATTAGAGTCGCTTTAGTACCATCTATTCTAATAGTTCGCCCTTCACGTTCACTAAACCCATGCATTATAAGGTTAGCAGTCGTTTCATTTTTAAATTCAATATTTACAACCTGATGGTCGACAACATCATTATCACACTTAAATACACATTTTCCATATGGACTCCTTGAGAGAATTTGTAATTTTGCCTCATCAGAATAATTATTCTCTATTTCTTCAGGTTGACCGGTATATATTGCAGAAACAGGCCAATCTTTATATTCAACTAATTGTTTTAAAACGGGTATTATTTTAGAGAGTACTTTTAAGGTTTTTTTATGATTTTTTCTTAAATTAGCGATAAACTTATAAAATCCCATACCTGTTTTCTCTAATTCTTGTAAAATTGGTATAATTTCAATGTAAATTCTTGGAGAATAATATAAACATTCATTTTCTATAGGACATCCCTCAATACAATAATCAGGAGCTCCTTTTGGAGCATTTTTCCTTTTAAATTGACTTAAATTTCCAAATGAACTGATCTTTGTTGGTATAGAATCAATCATCCAATATAATAAGTCAAAATCATGACAACATTTTGCTAATATCATAGGTGAAGAATAATGTTTATTACTCCAATTTCCCCGAACAAAACTATGTGCCATATGATACCAAGAAACATTTTCACGGTGTGAAATATTAATAATTTTACCTAATGAACCATTTTGGATGGTATTGTAAATTGTTGAAAAAAATTGTGTATATCTCAAAACATGGCTAATTCCCACTATTTTTCCTGTCTCTTCTGCCTTTTGAACGATTCTAACACATCCCTCTAAAGTGTGTGCCATTGGTTTTTCCAATAAAACATTATATTCTTTATCCAAAGCTGCTAAGGTGGGTTCTATATGCATTTGATCTTGTGTACAAATAAATGCTACATCAGCTAATTTATCTTCATATAATAACTCTTCCCAACTATTATAAGATCTTTCTAGAGAAATTTTATGTAGATTGGCGAATTTCTCTCTTCTTGTTTGTATAGGTTCTGCGACAGCTAAGAATTTTAATTTATTCGGATACTTTAATGCATAAGTACCATATAAATCCATTCCTCTAAGTCCTGCACCTATTAATACCGCAGTAATAAGGTTAGCCATAATTTATCATCTCTTAACATCTAACACAGATGGGATAATCCCTTCGATTAATAAGAAATCAAGTAAAACAATAGCAGTCATGGCCTCAACAACTACAACTGCTCGGGGAACAATGCACGGATCATGTCTTCCCTCTATCTGAATTACTGCTTCCTTCATAGTTTTGACATTTACAGTTTTTTGAGGCATACCGATTGATGGTGTGGGCTTAACTGCAACTGTAAATTCTATTGGCATTCCTGTCGAGATTCCTCCAATTATGCCTCCAGAATCGTTTTTTTCTGTTAGAATTTTACCATTTTTAATTATCCATGGATCGTTATGCTCAGATCCCCTCATTTTAGTTGCTTTAAATCCAGCTCCAAATTCTATTCCTTTAATAGCAGGAATTGAAAAAATTGCTTTGCTAATATTCGATTCAATACTATTAAACAATATTCCTCCAATCCCGGGGGGACAATTAGAAACTATACATTTAATTGTACCACCTATTGAGTCTTTAAGTTTTTTTACTTCAAGTATTTCTTGTTCCATTTTTTTAGATAATTCAGGATTGAGAGCCCTAACTCCTGAACCCTCTCTTGATTGTATTAGTTGATTTATATTGTTAATATCATAATGTTCATTATCCTCAATCTGACCAATACTTTTAGTAAAAGCAAAAATGGAAATGTTATATTTATTTAGAATTTGTTTAGCTACGGCTCCAGCCATAACAAATCCAGCAGTTAATCTTCCAGAAAATCTTCCAGAGCCTCGATAATCAGCGTACCCACCAAATTTCTTTAAAGAAGAAAAATCAATTTGAGAAGGTCTTAACAGATTTTTTAGCTTTTCATATTTTGAAGGGTCAATATCTTCATTTTTAATAATAAGACATATTGGTGCACCTGTCGTTTTCCCATTAAATACTCCTGATAATAATTCTGCTTCATCTGACTCTAACCTAGGCGAAGTTAATATAGACTGCCCCGATTTTCTCATATTTAATTGTTCTTGAATAAATCCCAAATTAAAATCTAAACCAGCTGGTGCGCCATCGATAACAATCCCAATTAATTTACCATGACTTTCTCCAAATGAAGTTATTTTAAAAATGGTTCCAAAGCTATTATCTCCCAATATTTTCACATCTGGAAAAAAATTTTAATATTATTAACTAAATTATGTTTAATTATTATTGTATACTTAATTTTCTTTAGGCTTTATTATAGTTATTATTGGAATTATTGTAATAATGAATATTAAAATTAAACCTTCAAATGGATTGAAAGGCGATATAATCGCACCAGGATCAAAAAGTTATTCTCATCGCGCATTTATTGCAGCTAGTTTATCAGAAGGGATATCAAAGATTAAAAATGCTCTTATTTCTGGTGATGTGAAAGTAACAATAGAAATTTTAAGAAGTTTAGGTATTAAAATCATAAAGAACGTGGATAATATTTACACTGTTGAAAATTCTAAAGGTTTCTTCGAAAATGTTTCAGATATACTGGATTGCAAAAATTCTGGGACATCAATTCGAATTTTTAGTGCATTATCAATTCTAATTAAGGGAGGACTTTCATTTAAAGGAGATTTTCTAAATAGAGGTAGACCAATATTGCCCTTACTTGAGGCATTAACTCAACTAGGAGGAAAATATAGTCTAAATGAAAACTTATTAAATATTAAAAGAGTATCAAATCAATGTCGTGATATTAAAATTCGGGGAGATATAAGTTCCCAATTTATTACTGCTTTATTAATGATTTGTCCATTGCTTGAATGTGAAAACAGAGATAATATTAAAGTTGAAATTACTTCACCTATAAGTTCATATCCTTTTATTGAAATAACTTTAGAAATATTAAATTCATTTGGGATTAATATTCAAGAGAAATTAGATAATAATAAAGAAGGAGTATATGAAATACCATTAAACCAAAAATATAAAGCTCAGACATATGAGATACCTGGAGATTTCTCTTCAATTGCATTTATCATTGCTGCTGCAGTCTTGTCTCCTGAGAATTCTAAAATCACGATTATTAATTTAGATTTTAATAAACCTCAGGGAGATAAAAAAATAATTGATATATTACAACAGATGGGAGCTAAAATTGATGTTGATCTCGAGCAGAATTGTATAAAAGTTAGTGGCAATTTAAAAAAATATCCACTAAAAGGAATTAGTATAGATTGTCGAGACATTCCTGATCTTTTTCCAATTCTTTCTGTTATTGGTGCATTCGCAGATAATAAAACAATTTTATATAATGCATCTACCTTAAGATTAAAAGAAAGTGATAGAATTTCAGTTGTCGCGCGAGAACTGAAAAAAATGGGAGTAAAAATCATTGAAGAGAAAGATAAATTAACAATTTTTCATTGTAAAAAATTAAGAGGTTCTGTTATAGAACATGATAACGATCATAGAATTGCATTAGCATTTTCGATAGCAGCTTTATATGCTAATTCAAATTCTCAAATATATAACGTAGATATCGTTGAAGATTCTTTTCCCGATTTTATAAGGGTGTTAAGAAGTTTAGGTGCGCAGCTGCAAGAAAATATATAATTAAATATAATAATCTATCTAAACGATTTCTGTCTTCTTTTTCTTGCTTTTGTTCCACCAAAATGTTTTGGTTCAGTTCTCCTTGAATCACCAGAGAGAAGTGATTCATCATATTCTCGGAAAGTTTTCTCTATTGTTTTAGTTCCTACTAACTTATTAATTGATTTAGCAATAGCAATTCGAACAGCATCAGTTTGACCCATACTTCCTCCACCTTTGACTCTAACTCTAATATCACATTTCTCAATTTTAGGATGATCAACAATTTCTAATACTTCTTTAATTCTTAATCGCGCAATTTCTGGTTCATAATAATCTAGAGGTACATTATTAATTTTGATTTGTCCTTTCGCAGGATATTTCAACACTGCCCTTGCTATGGCTGCTTTTCTTTTTCCTGATGATTGTATAACTTTAACTTTCTCGGACATATAAATTAAGCACCTATTTGATTCTTATTCCAGCCTATCCGTGAACAAAGGCTTTCTAATGTTATGAATTTGTTATAATGAGATAATCTCTTTTTATCAGCATCATAAATCTCTGTAGGAATTAAATTTTGATATCGCTTTTGAAAACGTTCTGGTATCTCGCTAATATAAACATGAACTTTTTTAAGAGCTTCCTTTCCCCTTATCTTTTTTCTAGGTAACATCTTCTTAATGACATTTCGCATGAAATTATCTGGTCTTCTAGGCCAAAAAGGGCCTCTTCGAGGATTCGTAGCAGTACTAATATTTAATTTGTCCAAGTATTTATCAAATATATCCCGCTTATTCCCACTTATTATAGCATCTTTAGCATTTATTACTACAATATATTCACCCAAAAGTGCCTTTTTAGCAATTTGACTACAAAGACGTCCTAATATTTTATTTTTAGCATCGATTAAAAGATATTCTTGCATATTCATCATACCTTCATTCTTCTAATAGATAATTTTTACATTTTTCCCGTCTGGATTTTTTTCTAATAATTCTTCAACAGAAATAAGTTTACTACCAGAATCTTCAATCTTTTTTTTAGCATTATCAGAATAACTTACACAAGCGATTGTTAGTTTATGATCTAAGTCACCAATTCCAAGAACTTTTCCAGGTACGACTATAACATCATTATTTTTTGTCACTTTATTTATACGGTAAAGATTTGCTTCAACTCTGTTTCTTCTCGGTCCAGATAACTTCTTTGAAACTCTTCTCCAAATTCTTCTCTTAGTTTTCCATAACTCACGAATAAGTTTTCTTTGGTAATAATTACTTGGACCAGTTATTCGGTGACTCATAATTTTAATACAACTTAGAATTCTATTCTTTCGATATAAAGTCTAAAATTTATGATATTTTAATAAATTTTTGTTAAATTCATGTAATTTATGTTTCTATTTCAAGTCCTTCTAATTCTGTAATAAATTCTTCAATCTTTTCATTAAAAATTTCAAATGTTTTTTTAATTAAAACATTGAATGGTAAGACTCCGTCACTTTCTATTGTAAAAATGTAGGTATTTTCTTTTGGATACACATTAATTTTATTATTAGAATTTGTCTGACATGATTTACATAAAGTGCAGGATTTCCAATAATCATCCTTCAATTTTAGTATGTTTTTATCTGTTAACTCGAATAACTTTTCTGGACACATTTTTGAAATTGTTTTGTTTTCTTTGATATCTTTAAATTCGTTTTCATCAAATTCAATAATCGGATAATAACGAAAAGCGACGTTTGAAACCGCTTGCCATTTAGAATGATCTTTTGCTTTTCCTAGTATCGCATATGCTTCAATTATAACTTTATTATTTTTATCTATTTTTACAAGGGGAATATAGGGATTTACGGGAACAATCTTAGGATCATTGGAATTTAAATCTCCAGAAAAAATTTCTAAAGGAGCATTTGTATTATTTGTTATTTCACAAGTCAAAGATACTTGACATAAAGGACACCCAAATCCTCCACACTCGCAAGATTGTGGCAATTTATATGTTTCTAAATCAGTTTTTAAAGGGATCATTCCCAAACGATGTGCTATAATCTCATCATACAAAGGTGAGTCATTCTTTAAAATAATAACCTCATCTATCGCCATAACAGGTATTTCGGTGAGGATTATTCTTCTCAATGCATTAACCATTTCAATAGAAATTCCCTCTATAATAAATACCATCTTGTACTCTGTTTGTTCTAGGATCTCAAGCTTTAGAGGACTCATTGTTGCTAATTTCTCTCATATCTATAAATAGCTTTTAAATATAAAATGAAATATTGAATCTAAGATAAATTTTATGGTTGTTTAATAAAAAAATAGAATTTTTAATAAAATTTAAAATATTCATAAGCTCTATTTGATGATTGAAAACAATATTTTATATCTTGATATTCTTTTCTGAAATCAATCGCTTCTAAACGAACTTGTTTAGGATCTTTCTTATCAATAAGCAATTTTTTAATTAATTCTGCAATATCCTCCATCTCACTTTTCCCCATTCCAAGGCGGGTCACTTCAGAAGTACCTATTCTTAAGCCTCCTGGATTTTGATAATGTCGACCTTCTGCTATATCCCAGGGTAATAAATTTCGATTAAGAATAATATTAGCACTTTCTAAAAGTCTCTCAATATCTCCACCTAGACCAATTGTTTTTTCAAAGCTAGTTACATCAACAACTATTTGGTGTGATTCGGTAAAACCTTTATGCTCCATTAAGACTTTTATTCCTCGCTCGTGTAATGCTTGGCCAAGCGCTTTTGCATTTGCTATAACATTCTTATGATAGTTTTTACCATATTCTAACATCTCAGCCAATGCTACAGCTAACCCAGCCACGTTATGCAAGTGATGATTAGATAATAAAGCAGGAAAAGCGCAAGATCTTAAAGTATCAATCATGTCTTCTCGATTTGAAACTAAAGCACCATGTTGAGGGCCAGGTAATGTTTTATGAGTACTCATTGTCATAGCATCAGCTCCTTCTCGTAGTGGATCTTGGAAGTACCCAGAACCGATTAATCCAGCAACATGGGCTGCATCATAACCAACTGCTGCTCCGATTTCTTTAGCAACATTAGCAAGTTCCTTAACTGGATGAGGAAAAAGAAAAACTGATCCTCCGAACAAAACCATCTCTGGTTCGAATTCTCTAATAATTTTTGCTGTACCATCGGGATCTATGTTCATTTCATCATTATTAAAAGCCATGTATTCAATATTCAATCCCCTCACAGTTCCCGCAGTACCATATATTGCCATTCCACTTTTTGTAAATTTAGGGGCGTGTGAAATATGGCCCCCTTTGGGAATAGGCATTATTAACATCTTTCCGTTGTTATCAGAAGTAAACGCATTATACATAGCCAAATTGGCAACCACACCAGAAATAGGTCGAACATCTGCATGAATACAGTTGAAATATTCCTTTGCAAGCTCCATACAAATATCCTCTACTAAATCAATATATTTACACCCTGCATAAACTCTTTGTCCAACCCATCCTTCAGCATAACGGTGACTAAAATCACAACAACAGGCTTCATCTACAGCGGGGCTAGTAATATTTTCAGATGCGATTAATGGGATTGCTTGCTTAAACAAATCATGGTGCTCTATTAATAAATTTCTGATTTCTTCTAATTTCTTACTCAACTTCAATCAAACCTTATTTTACGAATTTTGAATTATTAAATTAAAAATAAAATTTCAATTTTTTTAAATCTTATGTCAAAATCTTTATTAATTTAAATTTAGGTTATAAAATTTTCGACATATTGAATAATTTAACAAATATCAAGAATTAGATTATTCATTTTTTTCTAAAATTAAACGTGCTTCAAATAAGTTCAATTTCTTACCAGCTTTTTGCTTTTCTAAAGCAGTTGCAAGTTTATCCTGCTTAATCTTCTCTATTTCTTCATCTCGTTTGTTAGTGGTTTTATAAGATTGTTTAGGTCTCTTAGTTTGTCTATAAGGTTTTTTACCTTTCGATATTTTCTTTCTTTGGTTCATTACTTTTAAAAACTGTTCATGATATTTGTCAGCTAATTTTTTATTTTCTATAAGTTCCTCTTCCTTTCTTTTCTTTTTTTCTTTTAGTTCATTGGCTTGATCATATGATTCAAGCATCTTAATATGATAATTTTGAGATTTATTTGACCATTTATTCAATTGTTCATAGATCTTGTTTAAATTAATCTTTATAATTTGAATTTTACGTTCAAGTTTAAATAATGCTGAATTTTCCTTTTGTGCCAGAAAATCTTGTTTTACTTCTGCAAGTTCTTTTATCTTATCAACAATGGCGTTTTCTTCAGCGATATTCAAATTATCAGTTTCAATTTTTCTCTCTAGATTGCTGATTTTCCTTTCAATTTGATTAATAGACATGAATTTTTTATTTGATATTGCATTATCATTAGTTTTTTCAAGTTTCCGTTTTTCTTCAATATATTTGTCAAAAAGATCTTTATATTCATTTTTTTTTTCTTTTAACTTCTTTACCTTACTATTCCAATAATCTCTTTTTTTCTTATAATTATCGCGAGCAGTCTTCAATAAATTTTCTATTTGGGTATCAATTTCTTGTAATTCGTTTATAAAATCTTTAGTTTTTTTATTTAATTCATCTCTTTTACTTCTAAATTCCTCAATCTGCATTTGAAGGTCTCTAAAAGAAGTTTTAGGAACTTGAGAAGTTTTAGATCGGTCTTTATTCATAGATAATTTCATTAAAAGGTCTATATCAGAAAGGATGTAAATCCTTTTAGTATGTAAATCAATTCAACATTTATTATATATTTTTTGTAAACAATCTAATAATTCGTATAACATTTTTCATAAAATTACACTTTTGTAAATTCTAATTACATAAAAATAAAAAATTGGAATGTGTTTCCTTTAATTTAACAGGTCTTTTCTGTTAAAATAGAATCTTCTTAAATATTTAAAATCTTAATACATTATTTAAAATAGTAATATTTTTTGTATCAAATATCATGACAACAAATATAATAAAAGAGTATGATCTAATTTACCTAATTCTTGATGAACGTAGAAAATGGTTAATTCAAGTCAAAAGGGGAGAGGAATTTCATACTCATAAAGGGATAATCAATTTTAATGATATCATCGGAAAACCTTATGGTTCTGTTATATTTTCTAAACCCTTCGAAACACAAGGGTACAAATTTTACATTCTAAAACCATTGCCTTCTGATTATATAATCCATATGACTCGAAAAACTCAAATCATATATCCTGAAGATGCTGGACTTATTTTAATTTACTCTGGTATAGGACCTGGAAGTAAAGTAATCGAAGCAGGATGCGGCTCTGGTGCCTTAACTTGTATACTAGGAAATTATGTAAAACCAAATGGACATATTTATTCTTACGATATTAGAGAAAAGAGCTTAAAAATCGCAAAAAAAAATGTTTTAAAAGCGAAATTAGAAAAAATAGTTTCAATAGAATATAAAAATATAATTGAAGATGATTTAGATCTTCAAGAAATTGATTCTATCATATTAGATATGGCAGAACCATGGAAGGCGGTTGATAAAGTTCGGACATATTTAAAACTTAGCGGAACACTTGTTTCATTCTCACCAACTATAGAACAAGTTAAAAAAACTACTTTTGCTCTCAGAAGTAATGAGTTTTTTGAAATAAATACCTATGAATTACTAAAAAGGACATATCAAGTAAAAGAAAATGCAACCAGACCTCAAGTAAGAATGATTGGCCATTCGGGGTATTTAACTTTTGCAAGAAAGATAAAGGACCAATTAAATCTATATCGGCAAAAAAAGCCACATAAAGAAGAATTTATCGATATTAAAGATATGCCATTAAGAGGTTAGACTTTATATGGAAATCGATTATAAAGACTTTTTGAAATTGGATATAAGAGTAGGATTAGTTAAAGATTGTGAAAAAGTTCAGAAATCCAAATTTCTCTATAAATTGTTAGTTGATTGTGGAGAGGAAAAGTTAAGGCAAATAATTACAGGCATTTCTAACTTTTACACTGCTGAAGAATTAATTAATAAAAAAATCGTTGTTATGATCAATTTAAAAACAAGAATTATTATGGGTTTAGAAAGTAATGGAATGCTGCTGGCAGCAGACTATAATAATGAACCTTTTTTACTAAAAATAGATGAACGAGAAGGAAAAAAAGTTCCCCCTGGAAGTAAAATAAAATAATTAAAATCCTTTCAATTTTACTCCTGTCTGAAACTCCTTCTTTTTCTTGAATCTTTCTGTTTTAAAGAAATGTTTTTTCTTCTCAGGTAATATACTAACATATTTTCTTAAAATATCTTCAACAAATTCCTTAGTTTCTTTATTAGGTATTTGAGAAGGATCCATTAAAACAGATAAAATTTCTTTATTTTTCGAATCTTCGGAGATTCCTAAATTTTTAATGGGAATATGAAATGAATGAGTAAACCACCCTACCGCTTTTTGATCATGAGCAATAACTTTTAATATATTTACATTTTCTTTTTTAATTTTAAATTCAATTAATTTTTTACCTGGTCGAACCATGATTGTTGCATATAAAGGAAGTTTATTTTTAGGATCGTGAATTTTTTTAAAAAATTCTTTCAATTTGTCACTCATTTTGATTCAAAAATTTAAATGTACAATTCTATTTTTTATTTTCTATTTTTAATTTTAGCTTATTAATCTTTATACAGTATATTAGATTAACATATTTATTAATTATAAATAATTGTTTAAGAAATGATGACAGTAGAATTAAAAACTTTTGAAATAAAAACTAAACCTTTCTGTGATATAATTGATATAACATCTCAAGTACAAGATGCTTTAAATAAGAGTAATATTGAAAATGGCATTATAAATGTTCATATTGCAGGATCTACAGGCGCTATTTCTACTGTAGAATATGAACCAGGATTAGTTAAGCATGATATTGAAAATTTCTTGGAAAAGATCTTACCTTATAATGCCCATTACGAACACACTAAAACATGGCATGATCATAATGGAGCTGGACATTTAAGGAGTTTTCTCCTTAAAACCTCTCAAACTTTCCCTTTTCAGAATAAAAGAATTCTTCTTGGGACTTGGCAACAGATAATATTTATTGAATGCGACGAAAAACCCAGACATAGAAAAATTTATTGTATGATTATTGGCTGTTAATAATTTTCCTGTGCTAACGAAAAATCATATTTTTTAACTTAGTGTTTTAAATTCTTTCAAAAGCATCTTAAAAATATCACGGCGATTTATATCTATCATCTTAAGGATAGTGTGATATGAATCCTCTAATTTATTCTTGAATAAAGGGATTTTTCTTACAATATTATCAAATTTATTTTTCTGATCAATTTGGTAATTTAAAAATCTTAAAAACCTATTTAATTCCTCACTCACTCAAATCAACTTCATTATTTATTAGTTTGAAAAAATAGAGTTCAATTTCTATAAAAAATATAAATATTATCCTAAAGTCATAGATATGTTATCTTTAAAATACGGAAATGTTATCCTTAAATTATTTGTGATAAACATAATGTTAAAAGGGATTAATTTATGTTCTAATAAAAAAACATACTTCTTAAAAAGGAAGCTCTTTAGATTTTTTGAATTTAATAATAGAAGGTACCTTACAATAACGTGAAACTTATGGAAGATTTGATAAAAATAATTATAGCAGGATTAGATAATGCAGGAAAGACCTCTATTATAACCGCGCTTAATAAAAAATACGACTTTAGTAAAGATATTATCTCCCTTACACCTACGATTAAAGTGGAATATCATGCAATGACCTTCCTAGATAAAAAGACCATTTTCTGGGATATGGGAGGTCAAGAGAAATATAGAAAACTTTATCATGATAAACAGAATCTCTATTTTGAAGGAACAGACTTAATTTTGTTTATTATTGATATTCAGGATAAAGAAAGATTTGACACATCCCTTGAATATTTAGATATGATTTTACACTTCTTTGAAAAGAGTAAATTAAATGTCCCTCTTATTGTATCATTTCATAAATTTGATCCTAATATAAGAAATGATGATCAATTTATTGATAATATAAACTATTTGAGAGAAATAATCTTAGAAAGATATCAAAATTTCAAGATCTTATTTCAACAAACTTCTATATATGATATTATTTCGATAATTCAATTGATATCCTATGGATTATCAGTTTTCGATGAGAAATTTTTCGATCTTTCCGCATTATTAGAGAATTATTTAGAAGTATTTGGATCAAAAGCTCTAATTGTTTTTGATAAAAACGGCATTATCATCAGTGAATTCTACAGTGATGTTATCGAGCCTGAAATTTATATCGAACTTCTTGAATCAATCAAAGATCACATGTTTTTGTTAAAAAGGATGCAAGAAGAGTCTTATGAGTCTGATTATAATTTTTCAAATATTGGTGACGAATTATTATCTTATTTACATAGAATTCATTTTGATAGTCAATCTTTCTTCGTTTCAGTAATTATTCAAGAGAAGTTAAAAGAAGTATTTCTTGAAAAATTTTCTGAATTTCTAATTGATTTAAAAAATATTTTAAAACCATTAATATTTTAAGATTAAACAATACTTTAATAAGAATATTAATCTACTTTTAATATTTGCCTTGCTTTATCTATTAATTTATCCTTTTTCTTTCGATGTTCTTTAATGAATTTTATCACTCGCTCAACACAATCATTTTTATGAGGCCCACACATTAACTTTCCTTCAATACATTCTTGAAACTCATTTGCTAATTTATCATCATTCTCTTCAAAATGATACATCAAAATTTTATAGATCATACACTTCTGCGGCTCTCCACCAAGTTGTTGTTGTTCCTTTTTGTTTTTACGACCTCCAGTCAAGGCTCCCTTAATTTTTCGCTCAATTGAATCTAAATCTTCATCAAAAGTAAAATTACTATTTGGATTTCTTTTAGCCATTTTTTCAGAACCATCAATTCCAGGTAATAAATAATGATACGTTGCACCCGGTAAAAAAAATCCTTTATAATATCTGCGTGTGAGATCTCTCGTAAGGCGAATATGAGGATCTTGATCTATTCCAACAGGAACAATTGTTGGTTGTGGACCCTCTAAAATTTGGGGTAAATCAATATCTCCGACCTGAATTAAAGCAGAAAGGTATAAACCGAAAGTTTTTTCTCCATAAATTGCATTAAGCATATTTTGAGTAACTAATCTACTGACTTTAAAGCAAACATCATGAACTAAGGGTTCTTTTGACTGTCTCCATATATATGCTTTTTCTGGTGAAGGATCCAAGCCCAATGCTAATATATCTGCTATATTATCAACTGCAAATTCTTCAGATTCTTCATAAGTTAGCCCATTATCTTCCCAAGTTTCAATATCAGCAATAGCATAAAATGCTTTTCCACCCATTTTCTGGAATTCTACTATCTCAAGAGCAGTAGTCAATGTTCCTAAGTGAAATGGTCCTGATGGTTTTATTCCACTCATAACTGCCCAAGGTTGTTTTGCTTCTATTGCTTTGGATATGTCCTTTAATCCTCGATGGCCAAAAATTATTTTACGTCGGATAAATTTACTCTGTATAAATTTTTGACGTAAAATCTCTGATATCTCATCAATTCCAAATTCTCTTTTTATTCTTTCATACTCTTCATCATCTCGAGGAACAGAAGATCCCCATGGATCAATATACGACATTCTAATTTCAAATTAGTTTATAATAATATTAATAATAAAAGTATTAACAAAATA
>JBHLNZ010000074.1:0-14266 GCA_048941015.1 Promethearchaeota archaeon
ATAATACTAGGATATGAATTGAGATATTATTATAAACAATATAAAAATACGTGAAATTGCTGTTTCACGAAAGTTTTGTATAGTTAAATATAGAGAAAGAAATTTTAATCAATTTTTATATTTGTATGTTTTTTATCGATTTTTTTTAATTTAATTTCTAATATTCCATTTACATAACGAGCTTTAGCGTAATCAGAGTTAACTGCAGCAGGCAATTTAATCTCTTTGAAATAATTTCTTCCAGTTCCTTTTTCAGTAGAAATGGTCAAAGAATCATTAGTTCCTTTCAATTCGATATCCTCTTTTGTTACTCCCGGCATTTCTGCAATAACGATAATTTGATCTGCTTCTTCATTAACTTCTATAAGAGGTTCTCTTACCCTTTTAACTTTTGGCTTACCAGAAACCGGTTCTGTTTTTATATTACCAAACGAATCTATCACAGGGTTCCCTGCTTGATCAAAACTTATATTGAAACCATACATTATTGGTCCTTTAAATCCAAATTTAGATTTGTTTTTAGTAAACTCTTTCATTAATTCTTCTGGGGAGAGGCCCTGTAAATCTTCAGGCAGGTTACTCATTATCTGCTTAAAAATCTGTTTAAAAATTCTTTGAAATTCTTTAGAATTAAATAATTTATTAGGATCTATTCCTCTGAAAAATTTGTTTGGGTCTCCGAAAATCTTAAAAATATCAAAAGGGTCCTTGTATTCATCTTTATCCTCATCCTCATCTTCATTTTCATCTTTCTTAGGCATCTTCATCCCTCACTAAAAATATTTATAGATATCACTTCACTTAAATTTTTAAATATAAATTTAAATATAAATAATTAAAGCTAAAAACGAAATAGCTTATATTCTAGAAAAAATTGTTTAGATTAATAAAGTTATTCCAACTAAAAATTTAGCTATAAAATATTAAATTAGATCAGGAGTGGATTATTATTTACTCAGAATTAAGTGATGACGACAAGCAAATGTATATGGATGTTATGCGTGAAGCGCCAATTCTACCATTCTCAAATTTTGTTAGTCGAGGTGATATTGCTGATAAGGTAGACATCGCTAGACCTAGAAGTTATATTGATAGAGAGGTTTATAGGTTGGTAAGGCAAACTTATCGCGATAGATCAAGTCGTCTTATTCCTATTCTAGGTTCTGCTGGAACTGGCAAAACCCATGCATATCATTCATTTAAAGATAAAGAACGTGAAAATAGAAAGAAATTAGAAGAATCTGCTGAAACCGAGGAAATCGAAGTAAGTCAATTAGAACCAGTTGATTGGACAATTATTTATGTACCAAGTCCTCCAGCGAGTATTAGGGTATTATTACATGTTTATACATGTATAATTGAGGATATTGGCCCAGAACTTCTTGATATAGTATCAGAAAGATTAGTAAAAGAAAAATGGGGAGGTAAAAAAGCAGGAATTTTTCAAAAGCCTAAAATTGATGAAGTTATACAAAAAGGTATACGTGAATTCCCTGGTGTTTTTGCAGATTGTGTGAAAGCTTTAGTAACTTATCAATTAGATAAAAGTAAGAAAGCCTTAGCTGAAAGATGGTTATTAGGCGAAGATCTTGAACCTGAAGAATTAGCGGATTTAGGAATAAATTCAGTTGTAGAGGAAGATGATGTTTGTCTTGCAATGATTAAAATTATAACTGAAAACTTAGATCGTGTATTAATCCTCTATTTTGATGAACTTGAATCCCCATATCGTATGCTTGGTGAATCAGCTGAACAAAAATTTCTTGAGATTCTAAAAAGATTATATAATGAAGTTAAAGGATTGGTTATAATAATTGCGGTTTTAAAAGAAATATGGCCTAGAATATTAGAAATCGCCGATCAACCGCTTAGATCAAGAATGGAACCAGAACAGGAATTAAAACCCTTTAGTTTAAATGATCTAAAAATATTTTTCTCAAAAACTATGGAAACTTTTTGGGATGAAAATAATTTAAATCCTCCATTATATCCATTATTTCCATTAAACGAAAAATTAATTGAAATGATTTATGAGAAAACGCAAGGGAATCCAAGAAATTCGATTAAACTATGTAGAAGATTTATAGACAAAGTTGTAATGGAAGAGATGAGTGTTGAGGAGTTACTGGAAGCGGGCGCAGAAATAGTAGCAACAGCAAAACCTCCTACCCATGAACTGGAAGAAGAAGTAATTGACTTTTCAAAACCACGAGAAGTTATTAAAAAGACTATAGAAGAAATATTGGCAGAGGAAGAATATATCATTGATGTTAATCCATCTTCTGTCGCTGGCGCTGCCTTAAAAAGTATTATTAAAATTGGAGAAGAAAAAGGAAAAAAGTTTAAAACACAAATGGAATTTAAATTTAAAATTGGAAAAAGAACTCAAACTTTAGCTGCGATGATAGAATATGAAGGTAAAAAATGGGGGTTAGAAATCCCTTCAATAAAAACATTCGATAGAAGCGCTGGAGTTGCTGGTTATTATGCAGCAAAAAGAATAAAGGATGCTATTGATGAAAAAGCAATAGATAAAGCTTTATTAATAGTACCTACTGGCAGTAGTGGCGCGAAGTTTGAAATGATTTTAGAAAATAACCCTGCGATATATAAATTTGAATTAAATAATGAATCAGGAGAAAAATTAATTGCAAACGCATTAACTTATCCAACAAAAGAAGGATGGGACATTGCTAAAATATTTTTTCCAGATATAGGTGATTATGTCCCCCCTGAACCGCAATCTTCAGATGAGTCTAATTAAATTCAACAAAATCTTAAATTTTAATTAAACTAATAAAAAAATTAATTTTAAATTTGACTTTTTTCAATTAGTTCTTTAATTTTTTTATCCAAATTAAATAACTCCTTACCCAGTTGATTTGCTCTTTTGATGTTTTTTAATAACTCTGTAGAATTTTCTATTAATTCACCCTCTTCAAATGAATTAGAAATGTTAACTAATCTTTCAACTGGTCTTATTAAATCATGATATAGATGAAGTCTATTACTTTTTAAGATTTCTAAAGTGTTTTCAATATCTTTATAAATAGAATCACGTTCTTTTAATAATTCAGGAAGCTTTCCTATCTGTTCACCTTTATTTCTAAGGAAGGAAACAATGTCTTCTTCTTGTATAATGTCAGCTAATTCTGCTGCTTTAAGGAGGCACTTCTTAGCTTTTTTATAAGATTTATCTTTTAGGAAATCTTCAGCAAGTTTAATCTCTTCAGATAATTTTTCCGGGACATCTTCGCCTAAATTAATTAATTCTCTAGCTTCTTGTAGCTTTCCATCATCAAGCATACTCTTAGTTTTGTCATTAATGGTGTCTTTAATTAGGGCGGGTTCTTTTAACTTTTCCATTAATGTAAAAATCGAGTTAAACTCTTTCTTGATTAATGCTTCCATTTCTCCACGGTCTTTACTAAATTCTTTAATAATTTTTGACGCTATATTCTCAAAGATACTTTTTAGAGAGACTAAATCCTCATCGATATTAAATACAAAACCTAAAAACAAATTATTTTTTCCAATTGATTTAGCATTAATTTTAGACGAATAGTAGCGTAAATCATCCTTTCGATAGACAGTATCTAAAAATTCTTTTTGGATATGCATTTCTTCAAAATCTTTTAAGATTTCATTTGTTACTTTTTTTTCTTGGTCCAAATAATATTCAGCTAAAACATTTGGTCCAAAAGACTCGTCAATTTCATAAAGATATATTCCCGCAGGCATAATATTGACTCTCAGAATATTTTTTTAAATCAAAAATATTATTAATTACTAGTTAATAAGTATTTGATTTTAAATTTTTATTTAATAGAAATGATGTAATACGCATATAAAAATTTGAAAAAGAATTTTTTATCTTTTATATGAAACACTTCTATCTTTTAAGCGATCAATATTATAACCTTTCTTGAAAAGAGTGTATTTCTCATATTTTTCTTCAAATACTTTTTCAATTTCATTAAGTGGTAAATCAGCATGAATTCCTCTATCCATTACATACTCTCCAAAACGATTACCTTCACTATCAAACGGAGGAAAAACAGCATCATGTTCTCCATCAAATTCTACCATCGGAAGAAATTTCCCCTTTATAGCAGTGGTTTCATCAAATGAAGGCGTTAGTTTAACCCATTTATTATTAAGTAAGAATTCACTATATCCATGATAATACATTACATTATGACCCATAAAATCAATAACTTTTTGAGAAACTTTATGGTTTATTAAGTCCACCAGATGGATTCGTGCTGGAATTCCAATAGCGCGTGCAAAAGAGGATAATAATATAGATTTTGAGACACAAAAACCATTTTTACGTCTTAATGTAACACTTGCTTTAAAATTAGATTTTACATTAGGTATATAGGTTGCCATATTATATTTAATCTCATTTCTTACCCAATAAAACAAAGCAATTGCTTTCTCTTTATTATTTTTTAATCCATTTGTTATTTCAAAAGCTTTATTTCTAACAGTTGCTTTATTAAAGTCAAAAAATTCAGTAGGTTGTAAATATTTCTCTAAATCTTCCATGAGAATGAAAAAATTAGATCACTTTATAACATTATGCTATAATCATATCCTTATTTATTAATTATCAAGTAATTTTGGAAGTAAAATTATAAAATTACTCCCCTTGTCAGTTTCACCCTTCAATCTATCTTCTACCCAAATAAAACCATTATATTTTTCTATAATCTTTTTAACAAGAGATAATCCCATTCCCATTCCACTTGCACTTTTATCTTTCCTATATACTCTCGTAAATATTTTGTCTTTCATTTCATCAGAGATACCTATTCCATTATCAATGAATTCTAACTTGTAATAAACTTTTCCTTCCTTTTCCACCTTAGAGAGTTTAATAATGATTTCTATTAAATCATTCTCGTTATATTTTACTGCATTAATCAAAATATTTTCAAATACATCAAGAATAAGTTCATTAGCTTTTATTTTAACATTTTCAATTGTAGGCTCAACTTTAATATTAAGATTTTTATCTTGAAAACTTTTTGTTGTATATTTTATTGCTTTGTTTAGATAATTAGAAATTTCGATTGGCTTAATTTCTATTTCAGTTTCTTCAATTTCGGAAAGAGTTCGAACATTTGCTACTAAATTTGCCCCTCTTTTAACTTGTTCCTCAATTAAATTAGTCATTTCAGATACTCTTTGGAAATTATTGGAATCTTTAAGAGATAAAGATAAAAGCTCTGAAGATGATTGGATATTCTGAAGGATATTATTAATGTCATGAGCAACAAGATCTTTATAAAAGGTTGAACGATCATACGCTTCTCTAAACCTATGTTCCGATTCTGTTATTTTTTCTTCTACTAGAGCTACGACTCCTGTTAACATAAGAATTGTAGTAAGGAAGATATCTGCACTTATATTGATCTCTTGTGCCCCATCAATACTCAAATGTATAAGAATATTACCAATTATACTAAAAATTGCAGCAGCATTAGAGAAACAGAAAAAAGCATGAGTAAGAGTTTTCTTTTTCAAATAAATGCGAATGAGCATAATGAGACTAATAACAAGCAGTAAAAATATAAAATTTATAATCCCAAAAGCAAGAATATCTCCAATTATGGCCAACAATATCACTTTATTAATTATTAAACTCCTTTTTATTACATCTTTTCTGAGAAATGTTTGAAAATATTCAATTAATGATGCAATAAATAGAAAAATTGCGGCTAATGTAAAAAATAGAAAAGAAATTAGTTCAAAAATAATAAAAAACATCCTAATTTGGTTGGTAACGTAACCAACTGTAAGCATTGTGTAAGCAAATAACCAATAAAGTAAGTCTTTACGCCTTGTTTGAGCTATTATAAAAATTATTAAGCCAAGAATAGTTAGAATTGATAATGCAAACTCGAGTATAGAAATTTCTATTAATGCCATCTAAAATCTATTAATTAATAATTATTCTTTTTCAAATTGATAAATCTATTGAATATTAATAAATATTTAGTTCTAACATTTTTTTTCTCCTCAAAAAAAGATTATAAAATAAAAAAGTATTTTTATTATAGTTTTGAAGCTATTAAGTCTAAAAGATCGATCACTTGAACTTTTTCTTGGACTTCTGGCCCCATATCATCGTAAGCATCTTTTAAATTACCGATACAAAAAGGACAGCTAGTTGTTAATATTTCAGCTCCTGATTCAATGGCCTCATTAACTCTTTCTTTAGCTATTTCAAGGGCTAATTCGGGAAACTGACTTTTAACTCCTCCACCAGCTCCACAACACCAAGCGTTTTTACGATTTCTTTTCATTTCGACTAATTCTATACCTGGGATTTTCATTATTACCTCTCGAGGAATTTCAAATAAATCCATGTGTCTACCTAAATGGCACGGATCATGGTAAGTCACCTTTTTAGATAATCCTTCTTGTGCTTTAAATGGAATTTGATTATTATTTAAAAGTTCAATTAACACTTCTGTAATATGTTTTACTTCAAATGGTAATTCTTCACCTAGTAATTCGGGGTAATCTTTTTTCCATGTTCGATAGCACCCTGCGCAAGCAGTAAAAACAACTTTTGCCCCCATATTCTTAAATTCGTCGATATTATGTTGAATCAATTCTTTTAATGATTGATTATCTCCAATTCGCAGTCCAATTGAACCACAGCACCATTCATCTTTCGAAATAGCGACCTCTTTTCCGGCAATTTGTAAAATCTTGATTATATTTCTTAATGTTTCTGCTTGTCTTAACGGCATAGTACATCCTCCAAAAAATACAAATTCTCCCTTTTCCTTAAGCCCAGAAATACCTTTGGTCCAATCAAGTTTTTTTGTTTTATTTTCACCATATGGATTTTTCATATCATCTCGATTCATGTAATCAACTAAATCAGAGTGCCTTTCTAAAGGAGCAAATCCAGCATCGACAAGATCCTTTCTTAAAGCTTCCCATACTTGTACGTGATCAATCCAATTGCATGTAGGTAGAGCAATATTTTCATTATGAGTCATATGGCAAACTTCAGTACAACTACCACACTCTGAACATTCATAAGCCCATTTAGCTAATTCGTTACTTAAGGGAATTTGACCTTCTAATATACTTTTTAGGATATTCATTCTACCTCTCGAAAAACTTATTTCGAATCCTTCTTCTCCTTTAGCTTCTTTAACAGGACATACTAGATATCTCTCAACGGCAGGACGGATCGAATATCCACAATCTCCACATCCCATACATGAAAATATGTCCTTCCAATGTTCCTTAAGATGTTTCAATTCACTCATATTTACTCTCCCTCCCAAAAATTATATTTACCTCTACTTAGTATCATTTTAGGATCTAGAATTTGTTTTATTGATTTCATAAAGTTATAATATTCTTCAGAGTAAGCACCTATTTCAACCATTAATCGAGACATAAATTCACCCATCATATAATATTGAAGTCCATATTTAACCAGTAATTTGATTAAAGATTTCCACAGCTTTAAGTTTGTTTCTTGAATAATTTCATAAAGCTCACCTTCATAATACTTCCAGAAACTGAGAAAACCAGCAGTTACTTCAACATTATTTCCATCTACTAATGGTATCGGACCACTACCAGAAATAGGTCGAATTTTAGTAATATTAAAAATTTTTTGCATATCTTCATTATGTTCTATATCCCATTGATCAACATCTCTAACAACTTGAGGAAACATATGAATTGGGCAGAAACATTCTGCTGAGAGTGGTTGCATAGAAGGAAACATACCCCATAAATTATGATAAAATTGCCAATGTCCTTGTTCTGTATAATGCCATTTAGCAATATTACCATCTGAAATCTCTGGACCAAGATATTCCGATTTCTTGCTTAAAATAATGTCATCTAAAACTTTCACACTTTCTTTTAATTCTGCCTCTGAATTAGCTTCGATTGTATAAAAAAGCATTCCTTTTTTCTTCTTTATGTGCTCCCATAATGGAAAAAATCCTTGTTTAGATCCAAGCTCCACTACAACGTCAGTAATAAACATTGTATCATATACATCAATTCCCTTTCTTCGAATTTCCATCATAATCTGAGCAGCAGATTCAACAGATTTTCGTGGCAATAAAAAAGTCTTATAATCAGCATATTCCGGTTTTGGGAATACTTTAAGTGATATTTTCGTTTTTACACCAAAAATTCCATTATCCCCACAAAAGAGTCCTGCTAGATCTGGACCATTTCCAAATCTATTAAAGGGAAATTTAGAAAATTTATTAGCTTGAGAGCCTGTCTCAATTATATCACCCGTTGGTAAGACTACTTCTAAAGAGACTAATTGGTTAGTACATGAACCATATTTAGCACAGCCTCCTCCCCCAACTGATTGATGGGAGATTCCGCCTCCAATTGATGCTGTCATTCCAGAACCGGGGCCCATGCATCCCGTATATAGCCCATAATGACACAAATATTCATTTAATTTTCCCCATGAGATACCTGATTCGACTGTAACAATCAAATTTTCTTGATCTAAATTTAAAATATTGTCCATCCTCTTCAAATCTAAAACGATTCCCTCATCATTAATTGGTTTACTTCCGCCAAATTCACAGTCACCTCCACCGCGTGGTATTACAGGAATGTTTTCTTCATTTGCAACCTTCAAGATTTCTGAAATTTCTTTGGCATCTTTAGGTCTTATAACTATATCCGGTATTCCCTGTAAGACTATATCAACATTTCGTGAATATGCATGACGCACATAGATATCATTTGATATATAATTTTTTGACACAATCTTTTCTAATTTCTTATACACTTCTGTCATTTTTTATACCTTTGATATTTCAATAAAAATAATATATAATAGTGGGTTTCATATAATTAAATCTTATTTTATTAATCTCATTAGGCTTTTAATTAGGAAATAGGTTTGAAAGTAATAAAAAAGTATATATTAATTTCAAGTTTAGTAATACTTCTTGTAATTCCGATATTCTTTGGAGTATTTAATCAATATCTTCTTTTAAGCCAGATTAATTTAATTGATATTACTTATTTAGTAATTGGTATGATAATATTATTGCTAATCGGATTCCTAATATCCACTTTTGTTTATGATACTAAGAGTCTAGAATTAATGAAGAACCATGATGTAATTAATTCTTTAATCACAAGAAATAACAGATTAGTATTAGTTTTATTTTTTCCATTAACTATGATAATGGAAGAACTAATTTTTAGATACTATATTCTGGGAGTATTTATGATTGAATTAAAATTTGAAACACTTGTAGCAGTTCTTTTATCAAGTTTAATTTTTTCAGTTTATCATATTCATTTTTGGTTTAAATTTAAGAATCTAAGGATTACTACAACCTATATTATTTATTCTTTCTTACTAGGCCTATTCACTGCTTATATCCTTATAACTTTCAACATATTTATTTCAATTTTCGCTCACTATATTATAGCATTCACAATTTACTTTTTATTATTCAAAAAAAAATATAAGAATGAGATTTAAAATTTTACTTATTTCTGAGAGCTTTCTTATCTACTTTACCTACGGACGTTAATGGCATTTCTGGAAGGATTTGGATAATTTTAGGGACTTTATATTTTGCTAAATTCTCTTGTGCAAATTTCATAATATCTGCTTTTGTTTCTTCCGTATCTTCATATCCTTTTTTCAGTAATATATACAATTTAACTAATTCCGAACCGGGTCGATCAGGATCTGGAATTCCAACACTAGAACATAGTTCTATAGCAGGATGTTGATTCATTTTATCATCAACCTCAACACTAAATACTTTATATCCACTAACAATAATCATATCTTTAGTACGATCAACGATAGTGATATAACCATCATCATCCATTACACCAACATCTCCCGAATAAAACCATCCGTCTCTAAGAGCATTCTCTGTTTCTTTAGGTTTATTCCAATAACCTTTAAAAATCTGAGGGCCTCTTATTACAATCTCTCCAGGAGTACCTAAAGGTACTTCTTTATTTCTATCCGTAACGTCAACTAACTTAACTTCTGTATTTGGAAAAGGAACCCCAACAGTTCCAATTTTCTTTTTTCCGAGATATGGATTCATTGTTACCCCAGGCGAGGCCTCAGTCATTCCATAAGCTTCAACAACTTTACCTTTTCCTGCCGCTTCTTCAAACTCCTTTATACTCTCGGTCGGAAATGGAGCTGCACCAGAAATATATGCTTGGACTGAACTCAAATCTATTTTTTTGAACTTGCGATTTTTCAATAGCATCATATAAAGAGTTGGGACATTGTACATTAGAGAAATTTTTCCTTCATATTCTTTCATTTTACTGGTCATATAATTGGTATCACGAGGATCTGGTACTAAGATTTGAGCACATCCCATATAGACAGTTTGTATACAAAATTGTAAACCAGCTAAGTGAAAGAAAGGAAAACCAGAAATATATATATCTTTACCTGGATTTGTTCCAGGTTCAAACCAATTCTCAACAATTTGTAGGAGCGAAACTAAGTTCCGATGAGTTAAGATAGCTCCTTTTGGTGGACCAGTGGTTCCTCCTGTATATTGAAGGAGTAAGGTATCATCTGGTTCTATTTTTACATCAGGTTGTTTGTCTGCAGGATACTTATTTAATATTTCATTATAGGTAAAATATTTAAAACCTTCGAGTGGTTCAACTTTACCAAATGGAACTTTCCCTATTTTTATCAATTGGTCTTTCATTGCGGGTTCTAAATCTAAAACATCAGCAACATTAGTAGTTATGACCAACTTAACTTCAGTGTTTCCCATTTGAAGTGCTTCTCGAACTTTTTCTTCATAAAATGAGTCTAAAGTGATTATTACAGCAGCGCCACAATCTCTTAATTGATAATTAACTTCAATTGGTGATAAAAGAAAGTTCATGCCTGATGCTGCACATCCTGCACAGAACGTACCGAATAATGCTACTATGAATTGGGGAACATTTGGTAAGTTTATTACAACCCGTTCTCCTTTTTCAATTCCATTTTGTGCTAAAAAATTAGCAAAATTATTAACCATCTGTCCTGCTTCCTTAAATGTGGCACAAGATCCTTGAAAATCATAACAAAGACTATTCTGATACTTTTCAACAGTTCTTCTAAACATTTCTGCAATCGAATAGACTTCTAAATCTACTATAGGTTTTACATGATCATCATAAGATTTTAACCATATTTTACTTGAATATGGACTAGAATTGTTACTTATATTCATCATTTTTGATCAATAATCGAAATTTTTAAGTAAAATTGATAATATCATTATTGTCAAATCTATATTTAAAATTATTTAAGGATTGATATTTTTCATATAAAAGCAAAATAAAAAGGGTTTAATGATATTCAATTTTACTTTGTACAATAATTATCAAGCAATTTTTTACATTTTGAAATGTGTTGAGTGATTTTATGGAACTTTATTTTCGTGAACTAACAAGAGCAGATATACCTAATATCTTAGATATCAGTAAGGATATATGGGAAGGAGACGATTATATTCCAAAAGTTATTGAAAGATGGCTTCAAGAAAAAGATTGTATGAATTACGGAACGTTTATAGACGAAAAAAAGAAAGATTTAATAGGTTTTGGGAGAATTAAGTTATTTCCTAACGGTGTAGCGTGGTTAGAAGGAGGTCGTGTGAAAGTAGCTTATCAGAAAAAAGGAGTTGGTAGAGAACAGTTAAGATATGCTATAGAATATGCAAAAAAATCTGGAGCAAAGTTTGCACAATATGACACATCTTCAAAAAATTATGGATCAATTGCCCTCGCGGAGTATTTTGGATTTAAACTGAGAAAAAGAATGGAAGTTTTAAGCTGCAAAGTAGAAGATCTTAAAATTCCCAAAATTAAATTGTCAAAATTTACTCAAATTAATCTTGAACAGGCTAAAAGTTTATATAAGAAACTTAATATTGGGTCTGGAGATGAAATTTGCATAGGTTGGTCATATATCCCTCTACAGTTTCTTAAGGATAAAGGTTCAACATGGTTTAAGACTTCAGATGCAATTTTACATAAAATGAATCTTAGAAATCGTGATGGAGCCGAAATTCCAGATGAAAACGAAGTTTGGCTGATTACTTATGGTAATCCAAATTCTATTCGAGATTTAATTATTTATGTGATTTTAAGTGAGTTAAAATCGAGAGAAATAAATAAATTTGAAATTTTTTGTAATCCTGAGGTTGTAGAAATTATTAAAGATCTTGGTTTTAATTATTGGGAAAATGAACCTTTTGGAGTAATCTTGTTTGAAAAGAGATTAAAATAATAAAAATTCAAAAAAAAAGAATAAAAATATTAGTAATTTTCAACTTCTACTAATTTTAATTTATAACCTGTTCCACAATGAACGCAAAAAGCAACTCCACTCTCGGCTAATTGTTCATGCATTTTGGATGTAAATTCTCCACCACATTCACTACAATATGCAGCATTAGGATTGATTGACTGAAATCGAGGTTCTATTGGTTTCACAGGCTCAGGAACCTTTTGAATTGGTGCTTGGACTATTGGTTCTTCTTGTTCTTTTTCTTCTTTGACAGGTTTAGGCTTTCCAGAGATCGCATAATAAAGAGCTTCAGCTAATTTATATAGGCCCAAACCTATACCTTTAAGAAGTAAATATACTCCTTTAAGGATATAATAAATTAGATATGCTACTCCTTTTAAAACGTAATATACAATGACTACAGCGAGAATTAATGAGGCAACGATTCCGACGATTACTAAAATTTGTCCGTACATAGGAATAGTTAAAAACCAATTCATAAATTCTTCTAAACCAAAAAGAATTTGATCACGGATATAATTCCATTCTACCATTATTTTACCACCTTATAGTTTCTTATATTTTTCATTCTTAATTGAGAGATGTTTATAATGAATTAAAAAAAATTTGGAGTCCAATTTTTAGTCCATTCGAATCAAAAGAATTTAGAAAAAAGTGGTGTATTTATGCTTAGTTTAGCAATTCAAATTGAGGATAATTATGCATATTGGCGTAAATATCATTTGCCCTATTTGTAAAGTAAAAAAAGTAATTAACATTCCTAAATCGATTGTGAATCAAGCAAAGCAATTATCTACCATCTCTATACCGAAAGGAACTGTATGTAAGCATCATTTTCAAATTTTTATTGATAAAAATTTTAGTATCCGGGGTTATCAGAAAGTAGATTTTGAACTGGGTAAACAAAAGGATTCAGAAATTAGGAATTTATTACCTCCTTATCCTCTTAAGAAAGAAATGACATTAGGAGAAATTTATAATGAATTCTGGGAATTTATTGATGATAATAATGAAATCTTTCGAAAATTTATTTTAGCAGATAAAAAAAGAAGAAATTCAATTTCAAATACAATTGTTAAAACACCTAATAATAGTGATTTGTTAGAAAGTATTTAAAAAAATTAAAATTTTCAACATTAAATTTTTAAGACTATAAACTAATAATTCTTATAACAAATTAGATACTTACGTTAAGTTAATAATTTGTTTAATTAAAAAAAGCTTTCAATTCTTAAGATTTATTTATTTAATCTTTCGAGAGTTTCTTTAAATGAATCTAGGTGGATTAATTAGAAAAGAGTTTGGAAGAATTAGGTCTGATAAAAGAACGCTTATTTTGCTATTTGTAATCCCAATTATCTTAATAATAATATTTGGATTAACTACTGGTGTCGGTCCTACTAAATTTTTCACAGCAGCTACTATTACTATTGATGATATGCCAACCTTTGATGATTTCCCTGCTAATTCTTCTAAATATGATGATACTTTCATATCTATCATGCAAAATCAAACCACTTCATGGGATCTTTACAGAAATTATAATGCTACAAATTCAGAAGAATTTACAAATGCCTATCAAAGATGTTATAACTTTCTAAGAAATGGTGATATAGATATCATTATTATTTTACCTGAAAATTTTTCCGAATCAGTTGAAAACAAAACGAATCCAGTTCTTATTTATCATATTGACGCTTCTGATTTGGAGGCAATAACTGCAATTGAAGTTGCGATTCAAGAGCCTATTGCTTTATTTAGGACTCAGACGGATATGATTGCCAATTTTACAATTATGATCCCTTATCTTGAATTTGACGTCCCATTTTGGGAATCCGCAATTTTAAATTATGCAATCCCGTTAATCTTACCCATTATTATCCTAGGAACTACTATGAACTTAACATCTCTCTCAATAGTTTCTGAGGGACCGCT
>JBHLNZ010000015.1:0-54807 GCA_048941015.1 Promethearchaeota archaeon
GGACCTATAAATTGAGAATATAATACAGAGTAAGCACGTTGATTGGAAACTACACTTATCATTTCAGCTTCATTTTCAGTTGCTGGGCCGATTATAACCTCTTCTGCATCCCTAGTAAGAGCAAAGAATTCTCCTGATGTGGAAAGCTGTCTGAATTGAATATTACCTAATTGAAGCATTTTCTGTATTATTGTTCCATATTGACTCATATCCCAGTGACTTGTCAACATAAATCGGACTGCTTTCTTTTGATATGCAAATTCACTTATAACCTGCAATATCTCAGGTATTACATAAGGCATAACTATAATAATAGATGATTTCACCCTAAAAATTGCATCTTTAATAGCAGCAATTAATGCATCCTTTCCAATTACTTGCCAAGTAGTAATTTCTGAAATTTCTGGTATTGAACTTGAAGCATCATGGATATCTGATAATTTTGCTTCATTACTTTCAGCTAATTCTGTAGCATCATCAATAGAATTCATAAATTGTAGTGTAAAATCAGCAATAGCATCTTTTATATTTTGGGTTGTGTCACGAGTGGTGTTTGAAAGACTATTTTGTAGAGTTTTAGCACTAGCTTCATATTTAGTCTTATGATCTTGGAGCATCTCACTTAGGTTTCTATCTAAATCCGCTGACTCATCGCCCCATAAATTAATCTCTGTTGTAATCTTTTCAGAAGTGTCTCTCTTTCCGCTAATAAATTTATCATCAACATTTCTTATCCAGCTCTCTTTTATATTTTTTACATCAGAATCAAATTCAGTATAATGTTTCAGTGAAACATCTTTATGTTGATTAATTGCATCGTCGTATTGGTGATGATGTTGTTTTAATGAGCTCTCCAGGGAATCTTTCAATTTAATAGTGGTATCTGAACAATCTTTTACACCACTCTGAATTGTAGTGTCAATTTCCCCCGCTAAGTCAGTCGCTAAAGTTTCTAATTGAACATTAATAGTTTCTTGAGCTTTATTATCTAAATCATTTGTTTCTAACACAACATTATCATTCTCTCTTGTCATTATATTTGTGACATCATCTTTCAATGTATCCGTCGTTCCTCGAGTTTCCTTGATATAAGTATCTGAAGTATTTGTAAAATCTTCCTTCATAGGCTCTGTATATTTTAAAATATTTTGAATAGTAGTTTCATGTCTTGCTTTATACTTTTTCTTTTTACCGAGCCAAAAGAATCCTTTCTTTGCCATATCAGCTGAAAAATCAGTAAATCGATTAGCATGTTCTAACAAATTATCAATCAATGTTAACGTCATATTTTTAAAGTCAGTTGTTTGCTCTGTTAATGTTCTATGTCTGTCTTCAAATGTATTTTTTAATTGAGTTTGAAGTGTATCTGTTGTATTTTTCAAATGGTTGAGATGTTCCTTTAATAGATTTGATATTCTCTCTTTTAAGTCAGTTACAATTTTATCCATACGCTCCAAGTATTTCTCAAGAATCTGTTCCATCCTCGGTTTGAGGTCGCTAGCAATTGTCTTATGACGATCTACATGATTATCTAAATCTTTTTTTAACTCTGTTTCTAAATCACTCACTCGAGTACTAAAATCACTCAATAAATCTGAGATTAATTTAATTAAATTCTCTTTAGTATTATTAACTTCAGTTTCATTTTCTTTTACTCTTGAATCACTAATATCCTTGAGATTTGAGTTCAAAGTATCCATAATCGAATGAATATTTTCTTCTAAACCTTTTGAGGTATCAGTGAATCGATTTCTAGCATTATTAATTCTATCTCTTTTATTATTATTTTTTTCATCAGAATCTTTGAAAAAAGATTTAATTTGATTATCTACAGCGTTTTCTACTTCATTAATACTTTTATCTTGAATTGACTCAAGCTTTTCAAATCGGTTTGATTGATCTGCTAAGATATTATCTTTTATTTTCGCAATTTCACTTCGAAATGCTTCGGATTCCCCAATATATAATTCAAAAAATGGTTCTAATGGGATAAATCTCTCAACAATTCCCCCTATTTTTTTGAGAAAACCTTTTTCTACTAACCAATCAGTGACTTCGACAACTTTTTCATATGTAAGACTTTCATGATCTTCCATTAAAGATACATATACTTCAGAAATAGTTGCTCTTGGTACTCTTAAGTAGACCATATAAATGTTAATCTGCTCCTCAGTAAATCCATACCGAGTAAAAATCTCTTTGGTAAATTCTTTTAAAGACATAAGTTTTTCTCCAACTTTAAGATAACATTTAGTTTAAAATTCTTAACAATATTTTTTAAATATGAATTCCTTATGATAAATTTTATCATATTTAAATTTCTATAATAAGATCTTTAAAATTATTATATTAAAATTTAAGGATTAGACGACTTAATTTTTTACAATTATTCTCTTTAACAATTTTATATAAAAATTTGAAACTGAAATTATAATTGGGAATAATTATTCCTCAATCCTTTTTATATTGTATTCTTTTAAATAATTCAAACAAGTTTAGGTTAAAAAAAATGAGAAAAACTAATAAAATTTTATTCGGAACATTTGTTTTTTTGATGATTTTTACTATTGCTACTTCAATTAGTGTTGTTGCTGTTGGACCTCCTGATCAAACCGTTGAAGTTCCTGGAGATACCGTTCAAACCCAATTACAAGCAAATATACATTATATGTTTCGATTTCGACAAAGAACTCAACTAAGATTCAATGCAAATATAAATTTAGATTTAAATGCTGAATGTGAAGCATTAAGGATAGGAGAAAAAGAATTCCTTATTGAAGTCGAAGCGGAAAATGATTTAGAAATGAATATGACATGTACTCGAGAAGAAGAACAACTAGGTTTAATGATGGGTTCAACCCATAGGATAAGAAGCAGAAATACTTATAGATATCAAGAAGGATTTGTTTGTTCGATAGAATGTAATGGTACAATGCTTAAAGCTCGATTAAGAATACAAGCAACTAATCAAAATAGGCTTGGTCAATGGGCATATTATGATGAGGCAAATGAAGGATGGGTAACCGTTCCAACAACTGTAGAAGATGGATACTTAACAGCCGAAGTTGATCATTTCTCAACTTGGACAATATTAATGCCAGATTACACTGTTCTAATCGTTGGAGTAATTATCGGCATCGTTGCTGCCTTAATAGTTATAGCATCAGTAATATATATCAGAAAACGAAAATAAATTTTTTTTTTTAATTTATATTTATATTAATTAATAGTTTTTAAACGATTGACGTGAAAGGATTAAATTTTTTAAATATAAAATCTAAGAAATTATTTTTTTTAACATTTCTATTTATAATTTTATCATCTAATTTTACAACATTGGTTTCAGGTAGGGTAGTAAATGTTGGAGATTATTCAGTTAGCGATTTAGTTTATCCTAATGAGACAGTTCAATATAATTTTCTTAACAATATTACATTTGAAATTTCTACTGATTCTTTAATAGATCTTGAAATTGAGTATGAAAATCGAATTGAAAATCGACAGATTTATTTTATTATCAATAATACTCAATCTATTTATCTCAATATCTCCTCTAAGATAAGTATGGGAAATTTTGGAATAATGAAACCTCCTCAAAACCCGAAAAAGAGAGATTTTCAATATCAATATAGATATAGTTGTATTTTTAAAATTAGAACTAATATAAGCATAGATCACTTGACTATTCAGAGTAAAAAGAAAACTCAATTCGGATTAGATCCTAATAAAGCTTATTCTTTAGCTATCTTCGAATCTTCTAAAGATTCATGGCAACTTATTTCTACATTAGATCAAACTAATGAAACAGAGAGTTCTCTAACTAGTTCGATTACTTCTTTACAGGCAAACACAGATTATTATATAACCTTTTTTGAAATCACCGAAGTATTTAATAATTGGATTTGGGTTCTTATAATACTCATCTCTTCAGTAGTAATTGCTTCAATAGTTATTTTAATTTCAAAAAAAGACTACTTTCAATATTTAAAAACAAGAACAGTCCCAATTGAAAAAGGTGCTCACCGTCTGAGCTTAGAAGAAGTATTAGAAAATGAAAATAGAAATAAGATAATCGAACTCATTCTAAATGAGCCAGGTATCCATTTTAATGAGCTATTAAGAAGAACTGAAATTGCAGCAGGCAACTTAGTTTGGCATTTAGACATCTTAGAAACATATAAAGTGATAGGGAAGAAACGAATTGGAAAATTTATAGCATATTTTCCATACTATCAAAAAAATCCTGTTTCAAATATAGATCTTAAATTGAGTAAAAGTAAATTGACACTAGAAATTTTAGAAATGATAGAAAAAGAACCTGGACTCTGGGGTAACAAAATAACTAAACATTTTAAAGTAGATCATAAAACAATTCAATACCATGTAAATAAATTAAAAGAACTCAATTTGATAAATTTCAGGAAGGAAGGCAGAAAAAAGAAAATATATATTAATTTAGATTCTGAATATTTTCAAAATTCAAAGGAAGACAATATTTAGAGCGTAGATATCCATATGTTAATCTGAGGTCCAAAAATAATTAATAATATAAACAATATAAAAACTGTTATTACAATTAAACTTCCAAAATTAAATTTAAAACTCACTCTTATATTTTGTGCCCGTTCAGAAAATTCTCTTGCTTTTGCTTTATAAAAAGCTTTTAAACCTTTTGATGTCATATTTAGAATTAATATGATTGAACCTGAAATTTTGTTAGATTTTTTAAAGAGTAGGAGAAGTATTAGAAATTATCAAGATAAAACAATCTCCGAGAAAGAAATAAATATGATTCTTGAAGCTGGAAGATGGGCTCCCAGTGCTTCTAACCGACAACCCTGGGAATTTATCGTTATAAAAGAACGAGAATTTATCAATAAAATTGCAAAAACTGCATCATATGGAAGGTTTATTAAACAAGCATCAGTAGTAATAGCTATTATTGGAAAGACAAAAATTAGTCCTAAATGGTATATAATAGATACAGCTTTAGTTACAATGAATATGATGTTAATAGCATATTCTATGGGTATCGGAACTTGTTGGATCGGTACAATGGATAGAGATAAGGCAAAGAAAATCCTTGAATTGCATAATGATGATTATGTAGTCACAATATTACCTTTTGGCTATATTAAAGGTGATATTCCAGCACCTACACGGAGGAAATCTTTAAAAGAAATAGTAAAAGAAATTTAAGTTTATTATGTTTTTATTATTAATTCTTCTAAGGTCTCTGGAGCTTTAGATAATTTCATATAACCTTCTTCAGTAATTAACACTGTATCTGAATGTCGAAAACCTCCCATTCCAGGTATATAGATACCAGGCTCAACGCTTATTAACATATTTTCTTTTAATTTGCGATTATAACCTTCTGCTAAAAAAGGTGCTTCGTGACCAGTTATACCAAGGCCATGCCCAGTTCGATGTATAATATATTTTCCATATCCTTCATCTGAAATAAATTTTCTAACTTTTTTGTCTACATCTCCCATTATAACCCCAGGTTTTAGAAGAGAATATGCTAATTCTCTTGCCTTAATCATTACCTGAAATAGTTTCTTAGTTTTTTCAGGAATCTCACCTAAAAAGAATGTTCTTTCAATTTCCACTCCATAACCATCCACTTGAGCATATACAATTGATACATGAGGTCCTCCTTTTTCCATAGGAGCAAAAATTTTAGGAATTATATGAGGATCATGTGAAAATGAAGGAGGCCATACAGCTGCAGTAGTTTTACACACAATAAAATTTGCTTCAGGGATATCTTGTATTATTTTGGAAGTCATTAATCCTGTTATCTTTTGATAAATTGCAAATTCTGGAACCCCAGGGCGGCAGATATTGAGCAATTCCTTGTGTCCTTTATTAATGACTTTGCAAGCATGAACACTCCTTCCTATTTCATAATCAGTCTTTATTATTCGAATCTCATCAATAATATCCGTAACGATTTTTTTACCAGGTGTCTTTTCTGCAATTCCGGTTGGCATAGCTGATTCAATTCCAACCGTTTTATCGTTAGAAATTAATTTTTGATATTTATCATACCAATTTTCTCCCTTAGGAGCTGGAAATTCATAATAATCGATAAATTGAAGTTCACATAAAGATCTTGATTCAACATGACTTCTTTCTAATAAGGGGACTATCATTTTTGGTATGCCTTCTTTTTCTATGATTAATATAAATGGTCTCTCATGCACATTATTAGCAAAATTTGTTAAATAATAGATATTGACAGGATCAAAAGAAACAACATAATCCAAGTCCTGCATTCTCATTAAATTTCTTACACTTTCTAATCGATTTTCTAATTCTTTCTCACTTGGAGGTGTTTTGATAGGTTTTATTTTCATAAGCACCAATCCATTTAATTTTTTTATAATTTTTTATATAATCATTAAATTAAGAAATATTAATAAAATAAATAGTGAAAGGGAAAAAAAGAGTCTATTCTTTTTTTACAAATTTTTCAAGCCTTTTCTTCAACTCTGCAGATTGCCCGGTAGTTATCATAGCTATAGATTCACGTGAGAGTACAGATTCAATATTTAAGTCTTGATTTTCATTAATAAATTGCTTTGTATATCTCAGAGCGAGATGGTCTTTAGAAATGATCATATTTGCCGTTTTTTTTAATATTCTATTTAAACTTGCAGGTGGACATACCTGATTAACTAATCCCATATTTAACGCTTCCTCAGCAGAAATTTCATTACCCATTATCATTAATTGTTTTGCTCGACCTTCTCCGATGATTCTTGGCAAAATCTTCGTAGAAGCATTTGAAAAGAAAAGTCCTACTCCCACTTCTGGAAGCATTATTCTAGTATCTGTTGCTGCTATTCGAATATCACATGCTAATGTGTGTTCAAAACCTCCACCGATGACCCATCCATGGTATCCTACAATAATTATTCCTGGATGTGCTAACATCGTTCTTGTTAATATTTGCCATGATTCTAAAAATTCAACGGCCTCATCTAATCTTGTTTTACTAGTCAGAAGTTCATATCCATATTTTAAATCTGCTCCAACAGTAAAATGCTTTCCATTAGCACAATAAATAATACATACATCTTCATTTTTAGTACTCAGTTTAAAAGTTTCTATTAACTTTTTAAGAACTTGAAGAGTTATAGTGTTTCTTTGTTCTGGTTTATTTAGGGTAATTGTACCAATATCTCCTTCTTTTTCATATAACACAATATCTTCCATTTTATTTCTCACCAAATGACTCTTAATAATCTTTTACAATAAATTGATTTGTTCAATATATATAGGAATTAAAATTTTATTATCTATGATTTAAAAAGTGTTTAAAATGAATCCTCTTTATTTAAACTAAATAGAAATTTTAGGAGTTAGAAAATGGTCTTAGAAAATTTAAAACCTAGAATTGTATGGAAAATTTTTGAAGAGATTGTAACAAATACCCCTAGACCTTCAGGTAAAGAAGACAAAATTAGGGAAAAAATTAAAAATTGGGTAGTTAAGGTAGCTGAGGATCATAATTTTAAGATTGAGATTTTAGAAGATAAAATAGGTAATTTATTTATTAAAAAGCCAGGAACTGAAGATATGGTAACATGTTCACCCATTCTTCTCCAAGCGCATTTAGATATGGTATGTGAAACTGATAGAACTGAAGGATATGAATTTGAAGATCTTGGGATTCCTATAAGAATTCAAGAAAATAAGGAATGGATTGATGCTGATGGGACTACACTTGGAGCTGATAATGGAATAGGACTTGCTTTAGCTTTAGCACTTTTAATTGATCAAACCATTCAATCTCATTGTCCTATTGAAGTTTTATTAACTGTAAATGAAGAAGATGGTTTCGATGGTGCTACTTTATTAGATCCTTCTATTCTTAATATAAAGAGTAAATTAATGATTAATTTAGACGGCGGACCTTTAGGAACAGTTGTAATTGGCTCAGTTTGTGGAAGAAGAATAAGATTTTCAAAGAAATTTAAGTGGATTGAGTACAAAGAAAGTGATAATTTACAATTTTATGATTTAAAAGTAAATGGGTTACTAAGTGGGCATTCAGGAGAAGATATTAACTTACCAAGAGCAAATGCAAACAAATTAGTGAGCAGAATACTGTCAAAAATTTCTCAAGAATTAAAAATTTATCTCTCTAAATGGCAAGGCGGAACTAAAACAAATGTTATTCCCGCTGAATCCATAATTAAGTTTGGCATAAATATTAAAGATATAGATAAATTTGAACATTTAATTCAAAACGAGATTTCGTCAATCTATGAATATTATGAAAAATTCGAACCAAAAATTAAAATTGAATACAATCAAATTACTCCTAAAAATTATCTTTCAAATGAAGATTCGATTATATTGCTATCAACAGCTAATTTAATCCCTCATGGAGTAATTAGAAAATCTCATATTTATGAAGATTTTGTAGAATCTTCAAATAATTTTGCTGTTGTAAATACAGAAAAAAGTAATGAAATTTTTTGGATTTATCCACGTAGTATAATTAGGAGTGAATTAGAATCATTTTGTGTTTCTATGAAACAATTAGCCGTGTTTGGGGGTTGGAGAGTTTTTTTAAAGCCTATACTGCCTGAATGGTTGCCTGATCTGAATTCAAAATTTTTAAAATTCGTAATAAATCAATATAAAGATTTAATGAGTGAACCAATAAAGACTAATATCGTTCATGGGGGATTAGAAACAGGAATGATAAGTACTAGGATACCCGATCTCCAGATGGTCTCTCTCGGCCCCACAATGGAAAACCTACATTCTCCTAGTGAAAGATTAAAGATATACGATGTTGGAATTTTATATGAATTACTTAAAAAAATTACATCAAACCTTAAAGAATTAAAGCTTTGAGATTACAGGATTCTTAAAAGAACAAGGAACTATGCTTATACATTTTCCACAAACGTCAGCAAAGCCTAAATTAGAGTAAGCTTTTGCATTTTCTAAACAAATTTCAAAGCATCTATGCCTATCAAATTTTTCCAATGTTAAAGCACCAAATTTGCAATTTTCAACGCATTTTGAGCACGATTTATTATAATAATGCAAGCAATATACCTTCTCTCTCTTTTTTATTGGTTCAATTTTTACTGAAGTAATTATACTTCCGATTCTCCCACAACACCCATTGTCAGTAATTAACATTTTATGAAGCCCAAAATTACCAAGACCTGCAATATAGCCTACATGTTTATGTGACCAATCACTTATTAATCTTTTTTTACTAAAATTATGAGTAGGTGGCATTTTTACTGATTTAAAACCAAGAAATTTCAACTTTTCCTCAATCATGAAATTTAGTTTCAAAATTAGATCATTAGTCTCTAAATAGGATATTACCCATTCTTTTGAGCTTATTCTACCTTTCTCATTAGTTTTAACCATTTCTTTTTTAAACGGAATGAAATAAACAATAACTGTATTAGCGTTTTTTAACAATTCCAAAGGATGTTTATGTGTTTTGCCAATTACCGTTTTCATTTTAAGAAACAACGGATCTGTAGCACTTGCGAAACCAATTAATGGTTCATCCCATTCTGTAAACGTTTGATTGCTAATTTTAAAATCCCTAACATAATTTTTAATCCAGATCTTTATTTTTTCTTTCAAGATTATTGGAGATTTTAATTCATTTTAGAATAAATAAAGTTATTTTAACGGTATTTAATAAATTTTTATTATTGAATTTAATTAAGTTATAATATGGATATACCAAAGTTAGATTATTTGTGGCAATATGTACACCACTGGGCTAAAGCTGACCCTGATTTTCCTTTTATAAGATTTAAATGGAAAAAATATAATGCTAAAGAGTTTACAGAAGCAATAGACCATTTAGCAAAAGCATTTTTGAGTTTAGGAATAAATAAAGGAGATGCAATAGTTACAATTCTTCCTATGATAATGGAATATGCCTTAATATATTTAGCCGCTAATTCAATTGGTGCAATTTGTGTTCCGATGGATGTAAGATTCAGGCCTGCAGATTATCGTCGATTCATACCTCATGTGAAACCTAAATTAATATTTTTAATTGGAAAAGCGCGTGGATATGATATTGCTAATGCGATTCAAGAACTTAAATCTGAATTTAATCCCGATATAAGATATTATATGATTGGAAAAGATGATTTTGGAATTCCTTTTGAAAGTTTATTGGAAAAAAGTTCCGATTTAGATGAAGAGTTGGTAAATAGACGAAATAGCTTAGATCCAAATGACGGTGCTCTAATTATTTTTACCGGAGGTACTACTGGAATTCCAAAAGCAGCATTATTAACTCATAAAAATGTTGCTCATGCAAGTTATCTTGAAGCAAGCTATATTCATGAAAAAGGAATTCCTTTAGGATTGAAGCCGCACTTTAAAATGATCAATGCATTTCCTCCGAGTCATGTTGGTGGTTCTGTAGAAATATTAGGAACTGTAATCATCGCTGGATGTGAAATTGTCCTCCAAGAGCAATGGAATCCCTATAACATATTAAGAGCTACTCAGAAATGGAAACTTCAATTAATGGGAGGAGTTCCTACAATGTATGCTATAATGCTTAGTTTACCAGATCTAGAAGATTTTGACTTATCTTCCTTAGTTTTAGCAATTTTGAGTGGAGAGAAGTTAAGCTTAGAATTATTAACTGGTATAAAAGATAAAATATGTCCAAATATCCTTAATGCATATGGAAGTACAGAGTCTGGACCAGAAGTAACTTTCACTGACATTGGAGATCCATTAGAAGAATTAGCTAATGGATATATTGGTCATTTATTACCCGATCAAGCAGTAAAGATTGTCGATGAGGAAGATAAAGAAGTAGATCCTGGTATAATTGGTGAAATGCTTTTCAAGGGGACCTTAACCATTCCTGGGTATTATAATATGCCTGAAGAAAATGACAAAACTTTTACCAAAGATGGTTGGTGTCGATCTGGAGATTTAGGTTATATAACCAAAGATGGAAAAATTTATATCAAAGGTAGAAAGAAGTTTATTATCCGCGTGGGAAGCTATACGGTACTTCCTTCTGAAGTAGAAAGTGTAGTGATAGAACACCCAAAAGTAGCAATGGTAGCAGCGGTAGGTATACCCGATAAGATTTATAATGAGCTTGTTTGGATTGCAGTTGTACCTGAAGCAGGTGAAAAAATCGATGAGAATGAGATTTTGAAGTTATGTAAGGGTCAATTAGCCGATTTCAAAGTTCCTAAAAAAGTAGTTATAAAAAAAGAACTTCCTATAACAAGACTTGCTAAGGTGGATAGACCAACACTTTTAAAACAACTTATAGAAGAATACAATTTAAAATAAAATTCAATTGAAGATCATTAAGCATCTTCTAACTCAATTACTCTACTTAATTCTTTTTTTATCTTATCTTGTTTTTCCTTTTCTAATTTGCATTCAGTAACCTGCCAAAATCGATATTCATGATTTAAGTAAGCAGGACAGCCAAGTTTTATCTCATCTGGACAATTTGCTAGTTGCCAACATTGAAAAATTTTCTCTTTAAAAAATTTATGAAATTTCTTGGGTAATTTCTCATAGTTAAATTGTGTTTCTCTAAGATATTTATCTAAATCATTTGAGTTATACGTATTCCAAAAAAGGATATTTTTATTTTTATTTTCTCTCTCCTTTAAATAATCAAATAATGCTGCCATTGCTTTTCCTGTATATGTTGTTTCTAACTTAAAGTTTCTTTTTTTCCCTTCTAATTCATATACTTTATCTACAGCATTTTGCCCTCTTATTGTCTTTATACCATATCCCGATCCTAAATAACCAGTAATAAAAACAAAATCATCTTCTTTAATTTCTACATTAGGAATAGATTTATCCTTTTTTTTTAAATATTTAATTGCTTTATTAGCATTTTTCATTACAGAAGATGGATTTGATGTTAAATCTGTATAAACAGCTACTACATGGACTTTTGATCTCAAACCTAATAATTTACAACCTGCTATAAGACCCGCTGCAGTCCCTACAGAACCTCCTGCAATAAAAATAGCATCCGGTTCTGGAATTAATCCTTCGTCAATCTGCTTTTTTAACTCAAACATAGCATTGATAAAGCCAATTGTTCCGAGAGAAGAACCAATACCAAATAGGGGAGAACCACCAGGAAACATTAAAAAATATTTAGGATGTACTAGTTTAAAAAGTAGAAATTTAATAAATGTACTAATATCTCCCTTCCCTAGGTGTAGATTAGCTCCAAAATAATCAAATAATAAAAGAGAGCGCTGAACATGCCATGTTAATGGTTGTTCGAACAAGAATAAATCACATTTTAAATTTAATTCTCTACATGTAATTGTGCATGCTAAACCATGATTCGTTCCAATGCCTCCATTTGTTACGACTGCTTTTTTCCTCTTTTTTAATATTTTCCCGAAAATAAATTCAAATTTTCTCAGTTTATTACCTCCATAGATATGATGATTTCTATCATCTCGTTTTATGAAAATTTTCCCTTCTTCCATTTCTAAATAATTTTCTAATTCGTTTAAACGTTCAATATCCGTTGGAATTTGACTTAAAATGGGAGTCCAAGGGAGTTTTCCTTCTAAATTCGGGTATTTTTCAAATAAAGCAGGCTTTTTTTCATCCATAATAAATAAAATTTATTACTCTAAAAAAAGATTACATGCTTAATTTGCTTTAGACAAAACTTTATAAAAATCTTAATAGAAGCTATGAATAAATTTATCTTTTTATAAAAATAACTTAATTTTAATTATCAAATAACTATAGGAGTCTTGTTTATCATGGATTTTAATATTCAAGATTATACATTATTAGATGAAATAGGACCTGAAAAAATTATAATTATTAAAAATCCTTCTGTAGGTTTAAATGGCGTATTAGTTATTGATAATTCTATTTATGGTATTCCTGCTGGAGGTATAAGGTTAGCACCTGATATTAGCATGGATGAAATGATTAGATTATCTCGAGCAATGTCACTTAAATTTTGTGCTTATCGATTAAAAGTAGGTGGTGCTAAAGCAGGTATCTGGTGTGATCCTTTAGATCTCAATAAAAAGAATATCCTTCTTACTAGCTTTGCAGATTCAATAGCTACTTATATAAAAAACGATGTTTATTATCCTGGACCGGATATGGGAACTGATGATGATGATTTATATAAAATGTTCTGTGTAATGGGTGTACCAAATTTAGCACCTAAAAAGATAGGTTTTAAGAAAAATGGAATACCCGTTGAAGAATTGTTCACTGGATATGGAGTTGTAAATTGTTTAGATGTGATTTATAATAATCGTGAGAAATTAACAAGTATACAACGCGATACATCAAAAAAACCAAATATACTCTTAGAAGGATTTGGTAAGGTTGGAACTTCAATAGCTATGAGCCTAGATGAATTAGGATTCAAACTTACGGGCGTTTCCACTATTAATGGCGCAATATTTGATGAAGATGGATTGGATATTAAAAATTTAATAGAATTAAAGCTAAAATATGGCGATAACTTAATAAATCATTATGAAAGTAAAGATTTAGTACATATTGAGAAAGAGAAATTATTTGAATTATCTTCAGACTATAGGACGGACTTTATAATTCCTGGAGCTAGACCGGATGTAATTAATAAAAAAAATATCGATAAGCTTGAAGCAATAGCTATAGTACCTGCTGCAAATATACCCTACGAATCCGGTATAACAAATACTTTAAAAGAAAAGAATATCATCGCATTTCCAGATTTTATTACAAATGCTGGAGAAGTTTTAGCAATATTAGTTAATAAAGTTGCCAAAAATGCTGATGAGATTTTCAATTTTGTAAAAACTAAAATTACCGAAAAAACTTTTGAAGTTATACAAAGTGCTAGTGAAAATAATCTTTCTCCATATGATTATGCTGTAGATGATGCACTCACTGAACTAAAAAAGAAGTTAAAAAGAAAAGTGAATTCATTAGAAAAATTAAATAAAAGATATTAATTCTTATTTTAGGTTTAAAACTTGAAAAATGTCAAAACAATAAATTAAAGATTTAAATACTTTATAAAATAACATTGAAATTAATAACTATTTTTTGTGAGAAATTATGGTAGAAGATAAAGAACTAAAGCGCGGATTAAGTTTACCGATGGCTATATTTATTATAATTGGTATGGTAATTGGTGCGTCCATATGGGTAAATCCTGCAGCTTACTTAATTAGAACAGGACCAGCTATTTTTTTAGCTTATATAATTGCTGTTATTCCAGCAATATTTATAGCTTATCTTGCAGCATATCTTGGTTCAGCATTTCCAGTAGCAGGTGGGACTTATGTTATAACTAGTAGATTAACTGGTGGATTTGGGGGTTTTATGAGCGTTTGGATGATCATACTAGCTGTAGGTTCAACATTAGCTTATCTAGGCACAACTTTCGGAGTATTTATAGGTCAGGCAATTGGAATAGATGACAATTCTCTCTTATGGTTTTCAATTCTCATAGGAATATTAGTATTAGTATTCTTCTATTTTCTAAATTGGATAAAAATCGAAGTTTCTGGATTAATTGAACTTATTATTACAATATTTGGGGACATTCTTGTCATGTTGATTTTTATTATTGCTGCCATTCCTGTATTTGATCCTACTAACTTTGTTCCATTTTTACCACTGGGTTTTGGTCCAGTGTTATTTGCCGCCTTAACTTTCTATTTTTCCTATGTAGGATTTACTTTAATCTTGGATGTTGCTGGAGAAGTAAAAAATCCTAAAAAAACTATTCCTAAAGCATTACTTTTTAGTATTATTTTTCTTGTAGCTATATATACTATTCAAGCACTTATGGTTGCTGGAGTTCAAAATTATACTAATCCTGTAGGAACTGTTATTGAATTGATCCTTCAAGGAGGGTTCCTTCCTCAAGGAATGGTATTTTTCATGGCAATTTTAATTGCTATCGCTATCGCCTCTACAATTCACCCTAGTTATATGGCATTTTCACGAGATATTCTAATGATAGGAAGAGAACATCTATTTCCAAAAGTCTTCAGTAAGGTTCATAAAAAACATAAGACACCCGTTCCTGCTTTAACTCTGCTATTTATAGTAGGTATTATCTTTTTATTAACCTTCATACCTATTTTGAGCCCAATTTATGGTGTCGAAACTTCAGCTGTTCTTTTAAGTGCGGTAGTAGGAGTTGTCGTTTTAATACTACAGATACCCGTTTCAATTGGAGCAATTATACTTCCAAAAAGATTTCCTGAATGGCATGAGAAAGCTGGCTTTAAACCGTCATTGCGTGCGCTAAAAGTTATGGGAATAATTGGAGCGATTACTTCGATAATATTTATACTATTATTATTTACAGATCCAGACGCAGGTCTGATTGTATCATTGATTGTCTTTCCATTCGCTGGTATTGGGGCATTATTATACTTAATTAGAAAAATTAGCTTAAATAAAAAAGGTGTAGATTTAAAGCAGATAATGAGCAAATTACCTGAGTCTGTATCTTTAGATGAAGGTGTTCCAAGTAAAGTTGAACGGTTAGCTCATGAAAAAGAAGAATAATTTAATCTTTAATGTTTTTTTAAATTAGTAAATATCCATTTTTTTCTTCTATTATTAAATTATCGTGAAGTAGTTTCTCAATATGTTTCTCAATCATTATAAGTTCAGCAATAATTTCAAATTCTTCAAACAAGTATTTTTTATATATTAGATTTTTACCCATTAAATCCGCAAGTTTTATTATCTTTTTTTCAGATAATTGTTCTAAAATAAGTTGCTCTCTTTTCTCAATAATTGTTTTAAACTTCCTTAATTCTTCCTTTACTTGATTATCTCCTTCAATAATTCCCCTATGCCCTGTAACAACTTTATCGAATTTTATATTTATTAGTTTATCTATTGAATTTGAAAATTCAATTAAGCTAGCATCAATATTCCCATAATAGGGAAACCTAGTTAGATCAATATCAGCAAAAAATCCTATTTTAGAATTAATTTCGTAAAATGCACAATGTCCTGCAGTGTGTCCTGGAGTGTGAATAACTTTTAGTCTAAGCATATCTCCAATCTTAAAAATTTCAGTATCATTAATTACATTATTAATTTTAGTGTTCTTCACCCTTAAATATTCCAATAATTTTAAAAAATCAGTACCAATTTCTTTGTCTTTAATATCATAATAATAATTCATCTCTTCAATGTTTTCAATAATACATTTATCCTTTTCGTGGCAAAAGAAATTAATATCTTTTAAAAGGTGATTCCCTGATATGTGATCTTCATGCCAATGACTTAAAATGACATTATTAATCTGAAATTCTTTTTTTAAACTTCTTAATAATTTATTCGAAACTCCAGTATCTATTAAATAATTACCAATAAGAATTGAGTTGGAATAAGGATATCTCGCCTTATTTGCTCCTTGAATGAAATATATCCCTTCTGATAATTTTTGTGTAAATTTATTCATTCAAAATCATAGTTTACAACAATTGATGATTGAAATTAATGAAGTTTCTTAAAATCTTGGATTTAGATTTAGGTTTATCTCTACTAACAAAAATTCTCCTAATCTTATCTTTTTCTGATATATTTTCATTTACTAGAAAGTTTAATTTACAATATACTTTTTAATTATTATTAAGATAATTATAATAACAATTTTCGAGGTTTAAAAAATGAGAAATGAAGATTTAATGAGATTACTCGCTGGGATTGGCGGAGGAGTAGCATTAATTGAAGCAATATTAGGATTTAGTGGGAGGAATTTAGATAGTTCAAGAATTATAACTTTAATAATTTCAATTATTTTGGCTGTCATAATTCTTCTTGCTGTTATTAAACCCGATAATCCAGTACCCTTAAATTGGATATTACTTGTAGTAATAGGAATAATAATGATAATATTTAGTAGTTTAGCAGGGGGAATATTAACTTTAGTTGCTGGATTTATTGGATATACGGAAAGATAATTTAAAGTTTAACAGCTTCATGGCGTTTTCTATCCTTAAAAAAACTACAGCACATTAGCAATCTAAAATGTAATTCATTATTTTTATTAAAAAATTTTATAGGTCTTTTTATCATTTCTGTAAAAAATAATGGATGAAAGTAAATTATAATTCATAAGGAAGGTTTTTTAAATGTATTATAATTGTCCTGCTTGTTCAGGTATGAAAAAGCCTAAAATAATCAGATATTTTCCTCCAGTAATCGTTAAATGTATGGAATGTGGTTATGAGGGTTCAGAAGAAAAATTCATAAAAGAAAAAAAAATACATTCTACTCTTTTACTTTGATTTGATGGCTTTTTCAATATTTTTTTATTTTTTCAAATTCTTAATAGCTTCTAGCAATGTAAACTGTACATGTTGCTGGTTCACCACAGACTAAACAAGTAGCAAATTCATGTTTCTCTTTACCTACTCGTTTTCCTCTAACAAAAGCTCCAAATTCCTTTTCTACTACTTCTGCACATCGCTCACCTTTCTTATCAATTGAGCAAAAACCACAACATACGATTTTTCCATTGTTTATAGCTTCAATAGCTGCATCTCGTTCATACACACATTCTATTTGAGATTCAAAGTCGATTAATGACTTTTTTTTAATTTCTTGGGTATAATTTTGTGCTATTGCATCTATTTTATTTCCTATTTGATTTTCTTTCACAGTAATTTTCAAATCATCATGACGTTTTACGATCACTATTTGCTTTTTTTCGATATCCTTTGGACCGATTTCAATTCTCATTGGCACTCCTTTAAGTTCCCAGTAATAGAACTTATTTCCTACGGATTCATCTGAATCATCAAGCTTTACAGAATATTTTTCTTTCAGCAGGTCATGTATTTCTTTTGCTTTATCTAATACTATTTTCTCTTGACCCTTATAAATTATTGGTATGATAACAATTTGAATTGGAGCTAAATCGAAAGGAAGAATTAATCCCTTATCATCTCCTAGATATGCAATCATCGCCCCATAGATTCTACTTATCGCAGGGCCATAACATGTTTGATATCCAAATTTCTCCTCACCATCGCTATCAACAAATTTCACGTTAAAAGGTTTAGAAAAGTTTTGTCCTAATAAATGAGTAGAAGGTAATTGTAGCACTTTTCCTGATCCCATCAAAGCATCTGCTGCATAAGTAGCTATTGCACCAGCAAATTTGTCCCATTGTGGTCTTTCAAAAAAGATTATTGGAATTCCAAACTCATTTTGGAGCATTTGATAAGTCATTTCCATATCTTCTTTCACTTGGGCTTTTGCACCTTCCATTGTAGCAAAAACATCATGGCCTTCAATCCAATGAAATTCCCTAGCTCTAAAAAAAGGTCTCGTCATTTTACCTTCATAACGCCAGATTTGACATGAAAGGTACCTTTTGAAAGGCAAATCCTTATAGCTTCTGATCCAAAGAGAATACATTTTGTACAAGGCAGTCTCACTAGTAGGTCTTAAAGCTAAACGTTCACTTAACTTACCTGAACTCCCTGCTTCTGTGACCCAAAATACTTCTGGAGCAAATCCCTCAACATGCTCGGCTTCTAATAAAAAATTACTCTCTGGGATTAGTGAAGGCATAGTTAAGGGCAAATGACCATTTTTTTCCATTAACGCTTCATATTTAGCATACATCTTTTTAATAGAGATAGTTGCCCATTCACGATAAACTATAAACCCTTTAATATTATAACGAATATCAGCTAATTCAGCTTTATTAATCAGCTCCGTATACCAACCAGAAAAATCTTCTTCTTTTGATACCGTAATACTCGTTAAAGGAACTTCTTTTTTCTTTTTAGCCATCCTTAATCACCAATTATAATATATCAAAAGTTAAATATTTAATGAGTTTTAGGTGCAGAAACGTTTAACTTCTCCAAGAATTATGTAATCCTTACTAACTCTTGAAATAAATTCATCAATTATCGCTCAGTAATTTAGCGTCAGTAATTATGGAACCTGCTAAAACTTCCCTTTCAGTAGCTAGATCATTTAATTCTAATATTAAAACTACTGCTTCATATCCTTTTGAGTTTAGATATTGTTTTAATTCTTTTCCTATGAACTTTAACTTTTGTTCGTCTTGAGAAAAAATAGTATAATGGATTATTGTTCTTGGATTTTCAATCAGTTTAAAATCACGGATACGCATCTCCTCAAAGTTTAAAATTGAAATCATTTCAGCTCCAGCAATTTTTCCGATTTTTCTAATTTCTTCTTCTAAAGGACCTATAGAGAAAAATTCCCGATTCTTTTTCTCTATTTTTTCGGCTAATATTTTTTCTAAATTTTGGCGCGTATTTGGATCGTAAAAAGCTGTAAGTTCATTTGTACAAATTTTCCTATACTTTTCTGAAATTAGATTATCTTTACTATTTAAAAATTTAATTAAATTATCGTAATATTTTTCGTCTAATTTTTGGAAAGTTTCAACATTTCTTATAAAATCAGTAAGTTTGTCTATTAAATCGTAGTAAAATTTTAAGCTCGATTTAATATCTAATTTATCATTCATCTCTTTTATTTCTGGATAATAAATCCTAGTAATTTGATTCACATTCTTATTGCAGAGAGCGCATAACTTTGCAATCTTATCAGCATTTTTAATAGACTTATATTTCAATAAATCAATAATATCATTAACTAAATTAGCTAACTCTTGAAAAATCTCTAAAATTTTATTTTTATATTTTTTCTCAATATAAGACATTACTATAAAGAAGATAAATTACTCGTTAAAAACTTTATATAAAAAGAAGGAGAAGAATTTATTTTTTAAAATTATAAACCGAATACTACCCCAACATACATCACAGCCCCACTAATCAAAGAGACAGTGAAGTTATCATTAAGATTAAACGAGAAAAGCTCTACTAAGGGTGCAGCAATTCCCCCAATGATTAGAATCCAAATAGAAATGTTTAACGTAGTGGAAAGTATAAATATGCAAATTATAACACAACCAACATATGCGAGTGTACCTTCAATTGATTTTGCTTCATGTAAGAGTTTATGCCTACCAAAAGCTAATCCAAAAATTTTACTGAATATATCACCAAATACAAGGAATGTAAGGGCAGTAATTGCAATTTCTTTCGGATCAAAAACAAGAATTGTTATAAACGCAGCAACAAGAAAAAGAGTCATTGAGGAAAATGCTTTTTCTTCGCTTTTTCTAAATAACGCTTTAACTTTCTCAGTTAGTAATTTATTTGTTTGCTTATGGATGAACCTAAATAGATCAAGAACTATAAAACATAAACCAACAATTCCAATGATTATAAGGACGATATTTTTTTCATAAAATATATAAAAAACGACAAATAATATCGCAAAAGGTCTTATAGCGACGCGCCACCAATGAACCTTAAAACTTTCATCATCAATCCTAATACTTTTACGGCTGAACACATTATATGCTCCCATAAAGGTGATATGAGCAAGGATAAGTAAAAAGTAAAAATTATATGGATTAGTTGGGTAAAATACAAATACACCATAACAAAGTACAGGAAGGACAATCATCGGTAAAATACTTCCTTGTTTTGTTATATAGGTAAAAATTGCTACAAGTACAAGGAGAACAGCGATAATGTAAAAAATTTCTAAGCCAGAAATAATATAATTCACTAAATGAAAAAGTAAAATACCAGTCGCAGCCGCAACACCTTGACCCCCTCGAAATTTAAGGTAAAATGGAAAAATATGCCCTATAATTGTAAGCAATCCACTAATTTGAATAAAGATAAAATCAGCGCCCATAAGATTTGCTATTAGCATTACTAACAAACCTTTAAGTGTATCATATAAGGCAGTTGGAATTGCATATCCAATCCCAAGTGAACGATATACATTCGATGTACCTGCGTTCTTAGTACCGACTTCTCTAATATCAATACCTTTCATTTTACCGAATAAATAACCCGGATTTAGCGTACCAGCAAAATATCCTAACAATAAACTAAAAATATCGATTAATAACGTAATTGGATCCATAGAATAACACACATTATTAATTTTAAATAGCAATAATTTCTTAACTGCCATTTTTATTAAAGCTTCGTATAAAAATAAAATTTGATTATATTTAATTATTTAGTTGTATCTAAAAGATATAATATAAAATAGCATTAAAATAACCTGCTATAAAAATTTGAAGAAATAGTTAAGAATATCTAAAGAAATATAGATAAAGAAAGAAAATTAAAAAAATCTATTAAAGAGGCTCACTAGATTTAAAAATCACTTAAACTAGCTTACTTTTAATCTGTTTAGATCTACTTCTAAGTGTCACTTCCGTGACCTTTGCTACTTCAGATACTTCAGCTTGGGTTTTTCGGCAGTTACTTGATTTTGCAGCCATATAGATTACACTTGCTGCTAAACCCTTTGGATCTTTACCAGTTCTCAATAATCCATTTTTCGATGCCTGAGCGAGCATGTTAATTGCTTTCTTTTGAACTTCCATTGGCAAATTTAAGTCATTTCCAAAACGAAATACTAATTGTTCAGCAGTAATTGGCTTATATTTCAAGTTTAACTCTGGAAGTACTTCTTTTACAACCATCCCCAAACTTCTGTGAACAGTTCTCCTTGGAGTCATAGATGCATCGCATACTTCTTCTAATAATCGCGGAAACTCATGTACTCTTATAGCAGCATATAATGATGCGGCAATAAAACCATCAATTGAGCGTCCCATTGTCAACTTCTTTTTAGCTACAACACTATAAATTTTCCAAGCTGTTTCTTTGATATATTCTGGAATATTCATCTTTGAAGTTAACATTTTCAATTTTGGTTTTGCTTCCCAGAAATTCCTTTCGATACTAGATATCAACGAATTTTGGATCTTAGATAGTCTTGAAAACAACGTCTTTCCTTTAGCGTTAATTAATCGACCTTTTGAGTCAATCTTTGAATTTGGCAACATAGTACGAGGTCCAAATTCTCTCCAGCGAGGTTCAGTCCTTCGACGCTTGTTAACTTCTTCAATCGTATATGCGCGACGTTCATTTCCAACTAAATTGCGACTTTGAATTACACCACAATTTAAACACACAATATCTCCGTCTCTTGACTCGATACATGGATTAGCACAACATTGCCCCGTTCCACAACTACTCATGTTGATTTCATCTGAATTAACCTTTGAAGATCGTAATCGGTCTTTATAGCTCATTTTTTTCACTTTTTTTTGTTTTGTTTATATGGGTTTGAATCTTACTAGTTTTTTACGTTACCGTATTTGCTAGATTTGATCAATCTGATATATTTTTATTATCTGTTTCAATAATAATATGTTAAATTTATACTAATAAATTTAACATTTTTAAATTATAATATCTCCCAATGAAGACTTATGATTTAAATCTATCCAATAAGTTATTAAGTGAGTTGAATATTTAAAAATATTTTTGTCTGAAGTTGTTATCCGTCGGATCACGACCCCACATTTTGCCCATTTTATTATCACATTTTGATAAAATTCGATTTAAGGCTTTCTAGATATCAAATATTATGACTTATATTTTATAAGTAAAAATATCTAGAAAAGAAATAGAAATTAGTCAAAATAAATAATTTTATATAAACTTAAGAAGCAGTTAAGTGACCGCTAAGAGGTAATAAAAGACTCAAAAATAAGTTAAAAAATATAATGAATATTCCAATACCAACTAATATTTTGTTTAAATTAGCGTTATTTGAGAATAACCCCGCAATTAATAGAAGAATTGCTGGAATTAATGTAATACACAAAACGAAAACAATTTGTCCTAAATTACCCACAGTATAAACATTATTTTCAAAGAAAAAAGAAACAAAAATGATAATTAAATTTAAAAAGCCCTCAATAAGTAGATCTCTCTGAGTCTTTTTTAGTTTTAAAGATTCTATGCTTTCCGTCATTATATTATGTTAATAGACTGTTCAGTGATAATTTAGTTAAAATTTGTATCTAATTAAACTTTTCCGAAATATTGGTAAAATAAAGATTCTTAGTTATTTTAACTCTTCAGTAATTTTAAGAAAATCACTATAAGGTATTGCTGTCCAGCTTTCAGCAAAGTTAGCACCTGCAGCACGAGATAATAATGAAACTTTTGCGGCTTCTTGTTCATCTTTCGCTTCAAAAATATCGAGAAAATCATATGGTCCTAAAACGGCATAATGGGAAATCCACCTAATACCGGGCACTTTTTCCTTAACTAATTTTAAGAACTTTTCACCCTGTTCTTTTCTTTTTTCTACTAAATCAGGGTTTTGGAGTTTTGTTGCAAGAATATATATTGGCATAATGAAATTTATTATAATTGAAAAAATAAAGTTTACTGCTATGATTATTTTAAACAAAATTCAGAAAAAAATCTTTAAGTTAATTTGAAAGTATAAAAATTCAAACCTTTCTCATATATTCCCTTATTTGTTTATATCCAATTATTTTTAGATCATATTCTTTAACACATTCTTTAATTCGGGGATCTATGAAAGCTTTATAGTCTTGATCTCGCCAAACTGCAGAATCTGGAGTTATTGCTTGTAATTCAGGACTCATTTTAGCAGCATGAAATAGAAGATGGGTAAGTCCAGGTTTTAATTTTGAAAAAAGTTTGCAATAATAACTTGTTTTATCTTTATATTTCCCACCAGTTTCGGTAATCATATAGTCTATTAAAGGTAAACCACTCTCTTCTACTTTTTTAAGTAGTTTTGAATAGATGGGCGCATATTGTCCTAATCCTCTTGCAATTAATTCTTCTTTAGAGACATTAGGAATAAAAGCAGGGATATTATATTCTCGAGCTAATTTTAAATAGAAAGGCATAAATTTTGGATCCATCACGGTTCCCATATGGGTATCTATATGAGAAATAACGATTCCGTTATCTAAAGCCATTTGAATTTGGGCTCGCATTTCATTTTCAGCTGCTTGTGGAGTTACATTAGCAATTGCCTCTACTTCTGTTCTCCAAAGACATTTTTCTGAATCTAATAGTCCTGTTTTAAGATCAATACTACTTAGTGGTCTCCAACGATAAATATTCCATTCAGATGTAAGAGTTAAATGAACACCTAAATCATATTTAGGACTTTTTTTATAAATTGAAGCGGTTTCTAGAAACCACGGGGATGGGACAATAATCGAACCGCAACTCGCTACTCCAAAATCCAAACATTCAAATGTTGCCACATTTGAAGAATGACAAAATCCTACATCGTCAATATGAAGAATTACTACCTTATCACTAGCATCAAATCCTAATTTCTCAATAAATGATTCCTTTTCTATCATAATAATTTGAATTAAAATAAGTTTAAAAAATTATTACTGTGTTAATCTTGGTAAGATTTGAGGACCATTAGGTAAAATTAATATTTTTGCTTCACTTCCATGCTCTTTTAACGATTTTTTTATAGCATCTTCAACAGTTTTAGCATACCTTAAACCAATATTTCCTAATTCATTCGGGTTTAGTTTAGATATTATATAAATCTCAGCCTTCATCATTACTCTAGTTAAAACTTGTATTTCCCATTGGTCGGGTACTAGAATTTTCCTCGTATAAATCTTTTCATAAATCTCTTTAGGTTCTAGTCCACAGTAAAGTAGTTCCTTAAATTGATCTTGACCAACGCCTATTCCATCTGAACATTCATTAACAGAAATGATTGTTCCTCCCTTTTTTACTGCCATCTCACCAACTGCCATGCTCTTTACAGCTTGATATAAGTTAAGGTCAAGAGGGTAACCACCATTTCCACAGATAACAATATCATAAGGTTCTTGGATTTCTTTAAAGATGAATTTTAATTGGTAATCAACAAGTTTTCGATGTACTGCTTCTAAATCTCCAACAGCAATTTGAGTGATTTTATGTTCACTATCTATACAGACATTTACTATAAAATCGACTCCCGCCATTTTAGCAGCTTCAGTTGAAATTTTCGCCATTGGATTTTTTTCATAAATTCCAAACCTGGAATACGGAGAAGCTATATTTTCTGCTGAATGGTTTTCTAGAATTGTTTTTTCTCCGGCAATCCCTGGTACAATTGACTTTCGGCCTCCTGCGAACCCAAAAAAGAAATGAGGTTCTACATACCCGGTTAAAATTTTTAAATCACTTTCAAAGTAATGTTTATTTACAAATATTGGACAATTATCACTAGTTTTTCCTAAAAAAATGAGCGAATTGTTATCTGTTGCAACATGATCAATTGTCTTGATTCTTGTTTTTAATTTTTTACCTAATATACGTTCTAGTTCATCTTTTTGAGAAGGACGATGTAATCCAGTGGCAATTAATACTACGATCTGATCATTATGAATTCCATAATCATTTAATTCAGCAATAATAGCTTCTAAAATTATATCAGATGGGATGGGGCGAGTAGCATCTGATACTACAATACAAACTTGATTTAAAGGTTTTTTACGTTCAACTATTACCTTTAAAGGAGCTGTTTCTAAAGGATTTCTGAGTGCTTCTCTAATTTTATTAATTGGATCTTCAACATTTTTTTGTTTTTCTGCTTGAAAGATTGTTACATTCCAATTAGGATTAATCTTTATTTCCAAACCATCTTTGCCATAATCAAATTTAATAAGACCATCACTTCTAAATAGTAATTATTTCTTATTCTTTCTCAGAAATTGTGTAAGTAGCTATTCATCCGAAATAGGATTCCAGTCAGTTTCTATTATTATTAAGATCTATTTCTTCGATAATTATAGTTATAAAAAAGATTTTTAAATTTTTAATTTTGGCGATTAATTTTCAAAATGTATTGAACATCTCACCTTTAAAACCCCAGTTTTTAAGAATCATTTCAGCATTATTGATTATATTCTCTATAAATTCTTTAACAGTTACAATTTCATCAATATGTCCTGCAGCCATACTCCATACACTTTTATCTTTTAATTGATGATGAAATATTTGTTTATAATATTTTTCATCAAAAATGTCTTGATTAATTAATTTTTTTTTATAACTCTGGGGGACCTTACACTCTTTAGTAGCCATCACTGCAGTTCCAAAACATACAGCATCAGCACCCATTGCTAAAGCTGATAAATATCCTCGCGCATCACCAATACCTCCAGCAGCAATAATAGGGATTTTTAGAATCCTCTTACCCATTGTTATATTAACTAAAGTTGTATTTTGGATGGGATTTTTAAAACCTGTTCCTTCTACTCCTACTAAAGTTACCGCATCAGCTCCTAAATTTTCAGCAGAAATTGCATGCTTTATTGTTGTACATTTATGAACCCAAATACATCCTGCTTCTTTAATTATTTTTCCTATTTTAGGAGCTTGATAAGCAGAAGTAGTAAAAATTTTGACACCTTCATTCAAAGCAATGTTGAGAAAATTTATATAACTTTCTTCAGTTTTAGGTTTTGGTACTCTTTTAGCCATTATCGGGGGCATAATTGAGAAGTTTATCCCATAAGGCTTATCAGTTAAAGCATTCATATTTTCAATTTCTTTCCGAAAATCTTCATCTTTAAAAAAATTAAGTGCAGTAATAATACCTAATCCACCTGCATTTGAGAATGAGGCAGCAAATTCTGCCCTTCCTACACCAGCAAAAGCACCCATAATAATTGGATACTTAATTGCTGTTAATTCAGTAATTTTCGTTTTCCAAATCATCAAAAATCAGGGAAGATTCAATTAAAATCAATTTTACAAAAATGAAGAATCTAAATTTTTATTTTTATTATCCTTATTTTTATACACAGATAATAATATTTCATAAAAAAGATTTTTTAAATATATCAAATACCATTATATTTTTGTAAAGAAACTAAAATTAGGAAATTTTTTGGGAAATTGTGATTCTTTATGGGTAAGATTTTAAAAGATCTATGGATTCTTACTTCAACTGGAGTAGTTGTATATTCAAGAGTTATTGATGAAAGAATCAATCCTCAACTTTTTGGCGCATTGATGAGTGCTTTAAATAGTTTTGCAGAACAACTTTCGAATGGAGGAATCTCAAATTTTGAGATGTCAGATATGAGGTTTGTAGTGGTTCGACGAAGAGATTATTTATTTGTTGGAAGTGCACTTAATAAAACAAAAGAAAAGAAAGTAATTGACGAATTAAAAGTTATTTCCGACAAATTTTTTGAATTATATTCCTTAGAATCATTACTGAATTGGGATAGTGACATCAGTAAATTTTCTGATTTTGGAGAACATATTAAAAAGTCATTAGAAAAAGCGCCAGCTGATAAACTAAAAGAAGCATTCTGGTAATCATATTCAAATTCACACACTTTTTTTATATAAACGTAAAAAATTTAAGAAAGAAAACACTAATATTTCTTGAACTTATACTAAGATTCATTCAACTTAAATTCTTAATGAAAGACCGATAATGAAAGATTTAGATAATGATAAAAAGATACAAGATCCGAAAGTTTTAGACGATTTTGAAGAGCTTTTAAATAAAAATAGATTGGATTTTCTTGGATCGTCTAATCCAAATAAAATAGTTAAAAGTTTAACTTCACCTCGATTTTTAGGATCATATCATTTGAAAACAGATATAAATCCTCAATTTAAATCTTTTCAAAGGCTTATAAAAGGAGAAATTGATTTGAAATCTTCAAAAGCTTTACGAAGTATTGTTTTTAATCCCCTAACGATTACACTTATAATAATTGCTTTTGTATTTAACCTATTTTTACTATTTTTCAGTATTTTGTAATCAACAAATTCAAAAAAAAAATTGAAAATTTCCTTTGTTATTATTAACTTCAAATCATATCAATCTAAATAAATTTTAAAGAAATCTTACCATTTTATATATAATTTTTATTATTTAATTCGATAATTAGATGGGGTCTATTTTTTGATTTATGATGTAATAATTATTGGAGGCGGAGTTATCGGGTGTTGTATAGCAAGAACTCTTTCAAAATTCGATCTCAAAATCGCTCTTTTGGAAAAGGAAGCAGAATTGGCGTCAGGAACCACTAAAGCTAATTCTGGCGTTATTCATGCGGGATATGCTGCTCCAAGAGAATATGTTAGAAGAAATTTATGTATCAAAGGTAATAAGTTATATACACAAGCCGCTGAAGAATTAAAATTTCCTTTCCAAAGAATTGGATCTTTTGTAGTAGCTTTAGAGGATAGTCAGATAAAAAATCTTGAGGAAGAAAGAAAACGTGGTATAGAAGATGGAGTTCCCGGTTTAGAATTAATTTTAGACAAACAAAGGATAAAATATATGGAACCTAACCTCACCGATGAGGTTGTTGGAGCTTTACATGCTCCCTCTGCTGGTATCGTTAGTCCATATGAAATGACTTTTGCACTTGCCGATAATGCTGCCGTAAATGGCGTAAAATTTTTTCGAAATCAAAAAGTTAGCAAAATAAAACATACTGATTATATCTTTACAATAAAGACAAAGACAGATGAATTCAAAGCTAATAATATAATAAATTGTGCTGGAGTATATTCTGCAAAGATATCTAAAATGGTTGGTTTAGATTATTTCGAAATTATGCCACGTAAAGGAGAATATATATTATTCGATAGAAATGCAATGCATTTAAATAAAATTTTGTTCCCTATTCCTACTAAAGTTTCAAAAGGAATATTAGTTTGCCCAACAATGCATGGGAATACATTTGTTGGACCTAATGCTCAAAATATTACAGACAAGAAAGATATTTCGACAACTGAAGCAGGATTGAAAGAAATTATAGAAGGTGGAAGGAAAATGGTCCCAAATTTACCACTACGGGCATCAATTAGAAATTTTGCTGGATTACGTGCTGTACCTAGCACCTATGATTTTATCATTGATAACACAGATATATATGGCTTTATAAATGTAGCAGGTATTCTCTCTCCGGGACTAACTTCTTGTTATGCAATAGCTGAAAAGGTTGTGGAATTCCTTGAGCTTTTAGGACTTCAATTAAAAGTAAAAGAAGATTACAATCCAATCCGTCTAAAACCAGAGAGATTTAAAGATTTTTCAAAAGAAGAATTGGATCAAAAAGTTAAAGAAGACCCAGCTTGGGGAAAAATTATATGCCGATGTGAAACAATACCAGAAAAAGAAATTTTAAATGCAATTCATTCTCCTGTGGGTGCTACAACTGTTGATGGTGTGAAATTTAGATGTCGACCAGGAATGGGGCGATGTCAAGGAGGTTTTTGTCGCCCACGTGTCATGGAAATACTTTCACGAGAGTTAAAGATCCCTTTTGAAGAAGTTACTAAAAGAGGTGAAGATACGAATTTCTTAGTTGCTAAAACTAAAGATTTATTACTTGAAGGAATTGTTGAAGGTGGTGAAAAGTGAAGAGTTATAAAACTGAAATATTAGTCGTTGGATCGGGCGCTGCAGGGATGGCCTCTGCAATAGAAGTTAAAAAGGCAGGCTTAGAGGTATTATTAATAGAAAGGGATAAGGAACTAGGAGGTATAACATTGCAATGTATTCATAATGGCTTCGGTTTAAAAGAATTTCAAGAAGAATTAACAGGCCCAGAATACGCTCAAAGATTTATAAATGAACTCAAAAAGTTAAAAATCCCCTATCTTTTAGATACAATGGTTATAGAGATCACTAAAGATAAGATTGTGTATGCTATAAATAATAATGAAGGTCTTATTGAAATAAGAGCTAAAGCAGTAATTCTAGCAATGGGTTGCAGAGAAAAAACAAGAGGTGCTATCAATATCCCTGGATTTAGACCTGCAGGAATATATACTGCTGGGCAAGCACAAAGATTTGTTAATATAGAAGGGTATTTACCAGGAAATACTTATGTCATCTTAGGGAGTGGCGATATTGGAATGATAATGGCTCGGAGATTAACATGGGAAGGTTGCAAAGTTAAAGGTGTAGTTGAAATACAACCATATGTAAGTGGATTATTAAGAAATCAGGTCCAGTGTTTAGAGGATTATGATATCCCCTTAATTACTAGTTATACAGTGACAAAAATTCATGGAAAAGATAGAGTAAAGGGTGTTACCATTTCAAAAGTCGATCGGAATTTTGATAGAATTGTAGGGTCTGAAAAATTCATTGAATGTGATACATTATTGTTATCTGTAGGACTAATCCCAGAAAACGAACTTACCTTACAAGCAGGAGCGGAATTATCGAAAAATGGAGGCCCTATAGTTGATAATAATTTAGAGACTACAATAGAAGGTATCTTTGCCTGTGGAAATGTATTGCAAGTACATGATTTAGTTGATTTAGTTAGTGCTGAAGCAAAACGAGCGGGACTTAATGCTGTAGAATACATAAATGAACGATTCGGAAAAGAAATCAAGGATAATGAAAAAATAAAGTGTATCCCAGGTGAGAACGTTAATTACATCAAACCCGATTTCATTAATAAGCGTGATTTTTCTAAGGAAATCATTGTTACATTTCGAGTAAATTATCCCGATCGAAGAGTTCTTATTCAATTTAAAGATGAAAAAGGGAATATAATCTATAAAAGAAAGAAAGTATACGTAATTCCTAGCGAGATGATAGAATTAAATATCAAATTCGATCAAATTGCTATAGATCCGGAATGTGAAGCAATAACAGTTGAAGTAATTCCAAGACCTGAAGTATTAATTGAGGAGGATTGATTAAGTCATGTCAGAATTAAGTACTATAAAAGTAATTAGATGTATCGTTTGTCCAACTGGTTGTGAAATAAAGGTAAATCAGGACAAGAATAATAAGATAACTTTTGAAGGTTATACTTGTAATAGAGGATTAGAATATGCAGAACAAGAATTTTATGAACCAAAACGGATTATAACAACAACTATGAGAGTTGAGGATGGATTTTTACCTCTAATTCCAGTTAGAAGTGATAAACCGATTTTAAAAGACAAATTAAAAGAAGTTTTTAATGAAATCGCTAAAAAGAAAGTCAAAGCTCCAATAAAGATGGGAGACATACTCATCGAAAATGTGCTTGGTGTCGAAGTTAATATTATTGCCAGTCGCAATCTAGAAAATCGTTAAAAAAGTTTTATATCTAAAATTTTCTAAAATTTATTTATTTTTAAGAATTTAAATTTAGAATCATTAAAAAAAAGCAAATTTTTATTCTGATTTCTCCACTCTTACTCAAATATTCAATCAGAAGTTCTCACCATTAAAATTATTAAGATTATTAAAACAATAATCCATTTTACCGCATTGAGTATTGCCATTAAATAATTCAGCCCGGACAATAAAAAAAGGGAATTGAATGATGGAAAATCTACAAAAACAATAATTATTATTAAGATCATAACTAAGATACACGCACAATTAGACCCAAACGGTTTTTCTTTTACATCTTCTTTATTGGATATACGAGGCATCCTCAAATATCATATTATATCGATAATCATTTAAATATTTTGAAGAATAGTCACTTTTCGCTTAATTGGTCAAAAATAGAATTGGAGAGGGGAAAAATTTGAGCCCTTGACTATAGTCCGAGCCAATGCATAGTTAAAGACATTAAAAAGGATACTTTTAAATTTAAATGATAATTTAGAAAAATATTTATCAAAATTCAGCTAAATCTATTTATAATTCTTAAATTTATAGAATATGCTTCCTAAATTTATTATTCAATTCTTTCTGATAACGAGTTTCTTCATTTTTGGATATAATATTACATATATCATTCTTTTTAAGAGAAAGCACAAAAATGATGAAACTAACGTAGATATTAATAATAAATTAAAAGAAACGAGACTTTTTGCTCGGATTGGAGTTATGTTATTAAATATTTTTATAACAATAGTATGTTTAAACATTTTTTTTTATGACACTATAAGTTCAATTATCCCACGGATAGATTTGTTTATTTATAGTGAAGTTATTCAAATAGTAGGGTTCACATTAGTTATAGGAGGAAATATCACTTTGTATTTAGCATATCATGAGCTAGGTATTTACTGGGCTTACCCAATAGATGGTATTAGCAAAAGAAGAAAATTGGTAAAATCCGGAATATATAGTTATATTCGTCATCCTATATATCTTTCTTTTAATCTATTTTGCATTGGTTTTAATATGATTTTATTAGATTGGTTACTACTTGTTTTATACATAATAGGGGGAATAGGACTCTATTTTCAAGCGATTGATGAAGAAAACATTTTATTAGAATATTTCGGAGATGAATATAGAGAATATATGAAAAATACAGGAAGATTTTTTGTCAAATTTCATAACAAGTGAAATAAATAACTAAATGAGGGCTAATAATTAGATGAATAAAACGTTAAATAAGAAAAAGTTAATAATTCCTGTTATAAATTTGATATTGATGATTTTTTTCATCATAGGAAGTTTTTTAATTAACTTACCCGTTCTTTATTTAATCTCTGTTTATGCATTAACATTAACTACTATTACAGTTCAATATAATCATTGGTTTTTAAATAGTTTGGCTATACCTCTTACATTTACCTATTCCTTTGCATTTATACAAGATATAATTGATTTAAATCCTCTTTTTGCTTTTTTTCATATACCAACTGTTACTTGTTGTTATATTATTATATGGAGAAAAAACAATTCCCTTATAGTAATGCTAATTATTAGTGTTCTTTATGCATTCTGGATATATGCTATAAAAACATGGTTATATTTTCCCTATTATGATTGTATTTTTTTCATCTGTGATAAAACACAACAATTCTTCAGTGTCTTGATCATTGGCTTTATAACTTCAATAATAGCTTCTAAACCACTAAAATCGTTAATCTTAAAGATTTTTAAATCTCTATTTAAAGATAAAGAAGAAGAAATAACAGAAGAGAGATTAGTAATTGAATAAAATACCAATATCTATAAAATGAACTATGATCGAAATGGATAAGTTATATAAAGTGCAAGAAAATTTATATATCGGTGCATATTGGCCAAAGCTCAGCTTTGAAAAATGTGAAAAACTAGGGATTACAGCAATCGTAAACTTAATGGAAGATAATTACTACAATCCAACGGAGTTAGGATTTAAGTATCTTCATAAAGGATTTCCAGATGAATCGTATCCACCGCATTGTTTATTAAAGGAGATTTTGGATTTTATTGATAGCAATATTAAAGATGGAGGTAAGGTTTTAGTTCATTGTGCAATGGGTATTTCTAGAAGTGGTGGAATCGTAATTGCTTGGCTTTTAAAAAATCATTCCAATTGGAGATGGAATGACGCTTTAAATTATGTTCGTAAATCAAGATTAATCTATCCTGCTATTGAAATAAAAAATTCGATTCTTGATTATTTTGAATCGATAGAAGGAAAAAGAAGAGATTGAATTTTATATCTAGATAATCATTCGTATTTCAATAACTTTTTAAGATAAATCTTAGATCTTTTAATAAAACTTATTCTATTCAAAATATTAAAAAAGGAGATGTGTAGATGACAGAATTCGAAGAAAAAGTTCTCAGTTTACTCAGTGAAATTAATAATAAACTTGATAAGCTTTTAGGTTCCCCTAAATCTCCAGCAACTGCCAGTATTGAGCAAAGCTATATTAAACCTTCTGCTGTGGTTGAAAAACAAGAAGAAGAAGCAAAAGCAGCCGAGAAACCTTCATTTGAAGGACGAAGAGTATGCCCAGACTGCGGTGGAACCGATTTTAGAGCCGAAGAAGATAAAAGTCAGGTCTTGCATCAAATGGGTGGTGTAAAGATCTATTCCAAGAAATATATTTGTAAGCGTTGTGGTTATGAATATTAAATTACTCATAGTGGCTCTAAAGCTTACTAAATGAATATTTAAAGAAATTTTGTTTTCCTTTTTTTTAGATTTAGAACTAAATTGAGGCAGTTTCTTTCGTTTCTTTTAATTTTGCTTTTTTGAAAGGATCTTTAAATTGCAAATCAAAAAGATGTTTATAAAATCCTCCTTTCTCGATTAATTCTTGATGAGAGCCTTCTTCTATAATTTTTCCTTTATCTAAAACAACAATACGATCTGAATTGATAATTGTAGAAAGTCTATGTGCAATAGAAATACTCGTTCTTCCCTTTAGCAATGTTTCTAAAGCTCTTTGAATTAATAATTCACTATAGGGATCAATTGAGGAAGTTGCTTCATCAAGGATTAGAATAGGTGGATCTGCTATTAATGCTCGTGCAAAAGCGATTAATTGTTTCTGTCCTTCAGAAAGTCTGCTTCCTCTTTCTCCTACTACGGTATCATATCCTTTTTCAAGTTCCATTATGAAATCATGTGCACTCACTTTCTTAGCTGCTTCTATTATCTCTTCATCAGTTGCATCTAATTTACCGTATCTAATATTATCTTTCACGGTTCCTGAGAAAAGAAAGTTTTCTTGTAAAACAATTCCCATATTTCTTCTTAGATTCTTAAGATTTATCTCTTTTAAATTAATCCCATCAATTTCTATTTCTCCCTCAGTCGGATCATAAAATCTACTTAATAATTTAATAAATGTACTCTTCCCAGCTCCAGTATATCCCACCAATGCTAATCTTTCTTTCTCTTTAATCGCTATGTTAATATCTTTCAAAATTGGAACTCCCTGTTCATAAGAAAAATTAACTTTTTTATATTCAATTTTTCCTTTAACTTTTGTAAGCTTTATTGCATCCTCTATTTCCCTGACCGATGGTTCTTCATCTAATAATCTTATAATCCTCGAGCCTGCAGCAATCGAATTTTGTAAAAGAGTAAAAAATCCAATTATCGAAAAAAGAGGTTCGAAAAACATAAAGATATAAAAAATAAATGCAACTAAAGTACCTTGGGATAATATACCTTCTCGTATTAAATGTCCAGACGTAAAGAATAAAATAGAAATGCCAAATGTAATAACTAATATTACAATTACAGGGATAAATGCTTGTAGTTTTGCAGCTTTCATAGTTGTAATTCTTTCTAATTCGGTTGTTTCATTGAATTCCCTATAATTAGGATCTTCAACTGCAAAGGATTTAATAATTCTCATTCCAGTAATAGATTCATTTAATCTGCTTGTTACATTAGCAACACGTTCTCTTAACTCTTTAAAATATTTTTTCGCTCTTGCAAATAAAATACCAGCAATTCCACCAAAAAATGGTAAGATTAAAAATGCTACTAATGTTAATTGAGGACTGAGTAAAATCATAAAAAAGAGTGCACCAAAAATCATAAAGAAATTACTAACAGAGACAAGTAAACCTGATTGTATTAATTCTTGGATTGTATTGACATCTCCGGTTAGATAATTTATTTTTTTTCCTGCAGTTCTTTTTGGACTTTCATGGTAATCTAAACCTAATTTTTGAAATTTAATGAATAATTCAGATCTTAAATTATACATGGTAAGGGTTGCCAGTTTAGAAATAATATACCCCTGTAAAATCCTTGTGATAACGCCTGAAATGGTCATGACAAAAAAAAGAGTCCCTAGAAAAATGACAACTTCTAAATTTCCTTCTGTTGCTCCAATACCACCACCCAATCCATCATCAACCAAAGCTCTGAATATTAATGGAGTAAACCAACTGATTATAATATTTAAAGTAATTAGAAATGTAAGTGGAAGAATGTATTTTTTATTTCCTGAACCAATATAATACAATAATCTTCTCAATATTTTGAAAGTCCCACCTCGATATAATTCTTCTTCATCTTTACTTTCAGAAATCTTTCTTCTTTTCCACATATTTAAGCTCTTTCCTCAACTTTTAAGGTTAAATAAAGATTTTTATAGATCCCTTTATCCTGATTCATTAATTCTTCGTGAGTTCCTATTTGGACAATTTCTCCATTTTCTAATACAATTATTCTATCTGCATTCCTTACGCTTGATAATCTTTGTGTTATTAGGAACGTAGTTGAATCTTTAAATACTTCATTAAAGTGTTTTTGAATCCGATATTCAGTATCAACGTCAACCGAAGAAGTCGCATCATCTAAAATCAAAATTCGTGGTTTTATAGCAAGAGCTCTCGCAATAGCAATTCTCTGCTTTTGACCCCCTGAAACTGTCATACCTCTTTCACTAACTTTAGTATTATATTTTTCAGGGAGTTCATTTTCAATAAATCCGTGAATATCTGAAGCAACCGCTACCTTTTGAATTTCTTCAAGTCTAAGTTCAGTATTTCCAAATGCAATATTGTCTCTGATTGATCTAGAAAATAAGAAGCGATCTTGGGAAACAAAACCAATTTGCTTTCTGAGAGATTTAAAAGTTACATCTTTAATATTAATACCATCTATTAAAATCTCTCCTTTAGATACATCATAAAATCTTGGAATTAATTTAACTAGAGCAGATTTTCCAGATCCTGTAGCGCCAAGAATAGCAATATTCTCTCCGGGCTTTACTTTAAAATTGAGATTTTTTAATACATAATAATCTCCATCTTGGTCAAACGAGAAAAATACATTTTTGAACTCTATTTCCCCTTTAATTGGTGGCATCTCAATTGCATCTGGTTTTTCTTTAACAATAATTTGAGAATTTAAAATATGTGTAACTCTATCACAGATTTCAGTTATTTGAGGCATATTACCGAGAAACCTGGAAATGAAATATAGCGGTTCAACAGAAAAATTTAAAACTAACACAAACGCAAATAGCTCTCCAAAAGTCATTTGCCCACCAAGAACAAAATATCCTCCTAGAAGTAATACGATTAAGAAGGCAATATTATCTATGAGATATATAATAGGATCAAAAGTAGCTTGAAGTTTGATGATTCCCATTGAATCTTTGTAGTATTGATCATTTTGTTTAGAAAAATTTTTGATTTCATGAGATTCTCTCCCAAAAGATTTTACAACAGTTATTCCTTGTACATTTTCTTGAATTTTATGCGTTAAATCCGCATAAGTTTCCCTTGATTTCTTAAAGACAGGTCTTAATTTATTTCTAAAGCGTAATAAAACATAAAATAATGCTGGAGATATTAAGATAACGAAAATAGCTAATTTTGAATTGATATAAAAAAGAATTATAAAACTAAATAAAAAGGTTATACTTTGACGGATAAACATTCCTAAATTACTTCCTAGAAACTCTTTAAGTAAATTTACATCACTTGTAGTACGTGAAATTAGTTCTCCTGTCTTATTTTCGTCAAGCCATTTAAAGCTCATCAACTGAATGGTCTTAAATAAATCATTTCTCAAGTTGTAAATAACCTTTGCACCTATAAGTCTATTAATATAAATTCTTAATCCAAATAAAATTCCTACAACAGCTTGTATGAAAACTATTGTAAAAAAAATAGGTAATATATTTGATAAAGGTAAGCTAGGATTGACTAAAACATCCATGGCGGGACCTAATAAAAGGGGAAATGTCATAAATAAAAATGATTGAACAATTCCTAAAATCTGAATCAAAATAAATGTTTTTTTATAATCCCATAAATAAGATAATATTTGTCTTAAAGAAGTCTTATATTTTTGCCTAAGAAAGTTCTCTCTTCTCTCTAAGAAGTCCTTTTTTTTTTCTTTACCCATATTTAAAATAAAAAATTGTAAAAGAAATAGTTTTTTAAAATAACTTATAATAAATTTTAATGATTAATTTAAGTTCTTTTTAAAAATAAAGTTGTTAAGCAACAATAATCCCATATATTATTAACTTTATAGATAAGGTGAGATTGATTCCTCCAATAAGAATAAAAAATTGGATGAGATATCTAAGAAATTTCGCCTTAAATAAATTTACAAGTCATAAAGTACCTTATTCAGCACAAATAGAACTTACTTTGCGATGTAATGCTTTTTGCCCTTTCTGCTCATTTCCCTTATTTCCTCATTCGTTAAGTTCAAATGAGATGACTACAGACCAAGTAAAATTTATTATTGATCAAATTGCTGAGCTTGGGGTTAATTCTCTCTCTTTCACTGGAGGAGAGCCCACGTTAAGGAAAGATCTCCCCGAATTAATTTATTATACTGGAGTAGTTCATGATTTTATCAATGGGATTGCAACCAATGGTTATTTAATGCCGAAATTGTTTAAAGAAAATGGAAAATTAGAAGGGCTTGATTATATTTTATTATCTCTTGATTACCCATCACCTGATCTTCATAATCGAAAAAGGGGTATAAAAGTCTTTGATAAAGTCTTAGAAACTATTGATTTAGCAACTAAAAGAGACGTTAAAGTAATTATAAGCACTGTTGTTATGAAAGATAACTTATCTTTACTTGAAAAAGTTTGTGAATTAGCTGAAAGTCTAAATTGTTCAATAGAATTATTTCCTTGTGAGAATATTGTGAGGGAATTCTATGGAAAAGAATATTATATAGAAAATGTAAATGAAATGATTCCCCAAATTCCCTTATGGGCTAACATCATTCGAAATTTAAAAACTAAATTTAAAAACATATTGACTGATTTAATAAGTATAAAAGTTATTGAAAAGGGGGGTTTTGGTGGAAATTCAAATTTTCATCAAAATATTTTACGGTGTAATGTTGCAGAATCCTATCTTTTTGTAAGCTATGATGGGTTAGTAGATTATCCCTGTAAAATTCATCCTATAAATAGTTTTAATGCTTTAATACACCCTCTTTCTAAGATATACAATTCTAAAGAAGTAAGATCGATAATGAAGCAACATGATTCCTATTATTTCTGTAATGGTTGCAGGTTGGGCTGTAGCATTGCCTCTAGTTTACCTGCAAAATGGAAAACATTAGCCGTCAAATATATTCTAGGGTATCTAAATGGGAATTTATCTTGAATTGACCATTTTAAAAAATTTTATTTTAGATTATTATTTTCCTATCATAGTGATTTAATTATGACAGTTGGGTATATTATCATCTCGATAATGCTTATGACTATTGGTATGATTGCCCTTGGTTTGATTTTTAATAAAATAATGGGCATAAATCCTGAGATTGCTAAAGAGTTTAGAGATAAAGCTACAAATCTCCAAGAACGCATGAAAACAGCTCAGATGATGGGAGACGGCAGGCAGATGATGGAATTACAAAAGGAATCAATGCAACTTACAAAACAAATGATGAAAAAACAACTTCTACCATCGTGTATAAGATGTATAATATTTTTAATAATATTTGCAATTCTAGGCATTGTCTACGCTGAATATGCCTCAGGTCTACTTCCATTTCCAATATTAATATTTGGGGACGGATGGGTTGCTTTATACTTCTTATTTTCAATTGGATTTACTCTACTTATCTGGGCTACTAAAAAGTTATATAGAAAAGTTACTGGTAAAGGAGGAAAAGGTAAAACAAGAGATATTTTGAACATGCTATCACCTATTTCTGATGGATATCAAACATATCACTCAACTACTCCATCAACAATAAATAGCGATTCGGGAGTGGTAAAACCATCCGATTCATGGAAAGATAAAATTAAAAATCAATAAGGGTCATAATTGCAAATATCTAATTTAATTCTTATCCATTTAATAACATGAGAAGTTATAAAATTTTGGTTATATTTATTATCATCATTTTATTAATATTTTTAAGTTTCTTACTCAACCCATATTTCCTTTTTTTACCTATTTTGTGTTTTATACCTCTTTCATGTGGCTTCAATAGGAGATCTGAAAGAAATCATCAACAACAACCAAATCAGACGCTTCACTCTCAACAAACTAGAAAAAAATGTCCTTTTTGTGAAATGGATATGATTGAAAATAATGTAAGATTTTGTCCTAATTGTGGGACAAAATTAGTATAACTATACTAGTGAAAATTATGGAAAAAAGTCATAATGTCAAAAAACAAATAGTTCTATACTTCTTATTTGCTATTTGTATGATAATTTTGAATTACTTAATTCAAAAAGTTAATCAGCTCTTAATCGCACCATTTATCTGTGAAAATTTTGGAGAAAATTATTTGATTTCTATTCTCTATTGCTCAATAAATCCTTATAATATGCCTGAACTAATGGGTTCTATTTTTGCTGTTGGAATAACTTATATTATTAAATTTTTCTTAGATAAGTTTATAGTTTTTCAAAAGAAAGATAAGCAATTGAAAGAGACTTCTAAAGAATTCTTGAAATATTTTGGTTTTGCAATCCTAACCACTATAGAAAATATAGCGATTCAATTTTTACTAACTAACTTTTTAAATTTTCGATTAGAACTTAGTTTTAGCGTCGCACTCTCAATAGGATATATTACAAAATTTTTTTTGGACAGAAGATATGTTTTTCATATTTCTTACTAAATTATATGAAAAACATTATTAATGTTATAATCTATCTTTGAAGAAAATCATTTACGTACTGATTTAGGTAATTATCTTTATTTTTACAATAATTAAATATAAATAATAAGTAGAAAAATTTAATAGAACAAAAAGTGTTTTTAATAATATGCCGGAAGAACGTGAGCATCACAAAGATGAAGATGAATCAATAGTAGAAGCACTTTCAAGTCTAGGTTGGGTTGAAGAAAAAGAAACCGAAGAAGAACGCCCCGATAAGGAAGAAGTTAACCTCCAAGAGCAATTAAATTTTTTCATTGAAGAAAATAAAAAATTAACGACTGAAATCAAAACTATTCAAGAAGAAAAAGATGATTTTAAACAAAAATTTAATGAACTGGTTAAAGAGAAGGAAAAACTCGGTGAAACCCTTGAAAAAAACAGTGATACTATCGATAATTTGTTACAATCAATTGTACAAAAAGATACTAAAATTAAAGATTTAGAAGCAGAAAACAAGATCTTATTAGATAATACTAAAAGTCAAGATCTTGAAGTTGAAAGGATTCCTGAATTAAATCAAGCATTAGAAACTAAGGACCAAGAAATTAATTCCCTAAAATCTCAAATAGATAATTTAACAAAGCAATTCGAAGAGATTGACCACGCAAATAACGAAAAAATTGAAATCTTACAAAATCAAAAATTAGAAATTGATAACTTAAGTACTATTATAAACGAACAGGTTCAAAAAATTCAGGAACTTAATTCTCAAATCGAAAGCTTTAAATCTAAACGGGAAGATACTGAAGAATTGGTTAAAAAGTTACAAGAAAAAGAAGATAAAATAAAAGAGCAAATGGAACAGATTCAATATTTAGAAAATGATACAATACAGAAATCAAAATTTGAAAAAGTTCAATTATTAGCTGAAAAAAAAGATGAAATCATTACAGAAAAAGAAAAAACTATCTTTAATATGGAAAACACATTAAAGGGCGCTAATGAAAAAATAAAAGAAATGCAACAACAGCTTGAAACATTTAGTCTACTCAAAAAAGATCGAGAGAAAAAAGAAGAACGTATAAAAGAACTTGTGCTAGAAGTTGAAAAATTAAATCAAAAAGCAAAAACAAATGAAGATTTTATAGCAAGATTACAAAAGAACTTAGAAGAGTCTCAAGAAAAATCCGGAAATATTACGGGAAAATTTGAATTAGAAATTGCTAATATAAGGAATCTAATTGATGAAAAGAACGCTGAGATAAAGGATATGAAAGAAAATGAGACACAATTAAAAAATAAATTATATGAAGCTGAACAAATTGAAGATAGAATCCTAACTGAATTACAGAAAGTAAAGGATGAAAATATAAAACATGAATCTGAAATTGAAAAGAAAGAAAATGAACTAGTTGATCTAAAGAAGAAAATTAAAATAATGCGAAGGGATATGAAAAAAACCTGATTTTTTGTATTTACCTTTCGTTTAAAAAATATAAAACTTTGTTTGAAGCTCTTTGCTTTGTAATTACATTAAATTGTTCTAATTCTTTTAAATATTTACTGGTTGTATTTATATGCATATTTAATTCTTCAGAAAGTTGGGTCTTGGGGATTCCAATATTATTTTGTTTAAGATAATTAATAATTTTTTGACTTTTCTCCTTTGAAGTCAAGTAGAATAATTCAATGTCCTTGAAATCTTTATTTGCATCAAAATAAATTTCATGTTTCCCTACAATTTCTTTTAGTATGAATTTAAATTTTAAAAGTATATTGAGATGCCAGACTACAACATGATTACTAATTTGTAATTTCCTTACAATGTGATTAAAATAGATACCTGGGTATTTTAAAATAAATTCATATATCTTTTTCCGTTTTTCATTATCCAAAATTTTACTTCTTATTAATTTTGAGCCTTCTAATACATAATTTTTTTCAATTAAAGATTTTAAAATTGTCTCTATCCCCTTATAATTGAGATTTAATGAGGATCTTCTAATTCTTGATTGGATATAAGGGATAATTTCATCGATTTTGAATTCTCGGTTCTTATTTAGATAGTCTTCAATAATATTTAATACAAGTGCTTCTTGTTCCTGAAGTTCTATTAACATAAAATACCAAAGCCCAATTTACTTCTTAGATAATCATTAATTTTTAAATTTTGTTCTTTCAATCATTTCTTTGAGGATAGCCTTTCTTTCAGCTGGTGTTAGGTTAAGCATTTCTTTTATAAAATTTTCCTTTTCAGAATTGTCCCATTTAAAAAGATTTACTTGTTCAATAAATTCTTTTGATATTGCTGTAAAATTTTTATTTCTTAGGTTCGCAAGTTCATCTATAGAGTTCTTATCCTCAACATTTTGATTTTTCTTTTTCTTAACAAACTTATTATTATTATCAAGAAAGATAGTCGAAAAGATAGCTTCCCTATAATGATACAATGCATATCCAACGCTAATACTAATAGTGCTAATAACCGCTATTAAAATTATTAGAAGCCAAGGAAATTGTGGGGAAAATGACTTAATAGCATTTGGTATTCCAACTTTAGGATCATGATAGATAGAGTTTCCTCGAGGATAGTTTAAGTACAATTTCTGATCGTTTTCATTGTCATCGTCTACTTCGATTTTACTTTCAGCAATTTTTTTCGAAATTCCATCGATCGAAGCATTTTTATTCCATGTAAATATACCTTCAAAAGTGTTGCTTACTGTTAAGACGCCCTTCTCATTACTTGCATAACCATTTTTTTCATCTTCTGTGTCCTCCACTTCAACAAAATCTCCACTAGTTTCTAATTTGATATATAAAGCAAGTTGAGAACTACTATTCAAATAATTGAAATTATTAATTTCAATGTCAGTTTTGGCAATAGTGGGTAATATTAACGTATTATTAACGAAATCAAACTCTTCTAAAACATAAAAGTGTGTAGTAAAAACACCATCAGTAGTGTTAACAATAAAATGATGCACAGACGTATCTTCTGAAATACTATATCTGTAATAGATCAATTGATCGAAACTGTTCAAATCAAATTCTTGTATTAATTGATCGGATGTAGAATCGTATACTCCATTAGTATCATTATCTATATACTCAATAAGCTTCTTAAATGTAAAACTAAATTCTATTTCAAATTCACTTTCACCCTCACTTCTATAATCAGATTCATATGAAGTTTGAAAATTCAGGCCATCATTATCATATCTAATTCTCATTTCAATTTCATCAATGGTATCTCCATGTCTTAAGAAAGATTCTATTTCTGTTTCATTAGTTTTAAAGTCAATATCGATATTCCTTTCATTCAGTTCTTCAAAGTCATCATCTATACCATCACCATCTGAATCAGATGCTACTACAAACACGAAGTTAAAGCTGAAAAAGATACTTGAAAAGAGAATAATTGCTAGAAATAACCTAAATCTTTTCACACAGCTTACCTCATTTTAAAGTTCTTCTTTTAAAATTTTAAATTTTTTTCATATAATTTATAAGAAGATTTTCTGGGCTCTATCATAAGGATTTGATTAATACTATTTTGATATTCATTTAAAAAAAAAATTATTTAATAAAATTTTGAATTATGAAATTCTCTTTTTTCTACGAACTAAGACTATTGCGACTGCTACTCCTACTATTGCTATCGCACCAATAACAAGAATTACTGGAATCCATGGAAAACCTGATCCTAGAAGAGAAATTCCTACTTTAGGATCATGATAAATATGAGTTCCTCTAGGATAGTTTAAGTATAATTTCTGCTCATTTTCATCATCATCATCTATTTGTATTGCACTTGATAATACATTTTCTTGTAAACCATCAACCATTGCTAATTCGTTCCATGCGAAAATTCCGGCATAATTGAGATTCCTCGTCATTACTCCATCTTCATTTGATGCATAACCATCTTTTTCATCTTCAGTTTCATTTTCATCTTCATATTCTATACCTGATTCTAATTTAGTATATAACGCAAGTTGAGATGTATCATTTAAGTAATTGAAATTCTTCATTTCAATATCAATTTTAGTCTGAGTAGGCGTAATTAATGTATTATTCACTATATCAAATTCTTCTACGAGAAAGATATGAGCTGTAAAAACTCCATCTGTAGTATTTACTATAAAGTAATGTAAAACTGTGTCTCCAGCGATGCTAGAATTTGTATAAATCAAAGGTTGAAAGCTATTTAAAGCAACTTCTTGTATTTTATCGTCAGTTGATGGGTCATAAATTCCATTCCCGTTTAAATCAACGAATTCAATGAGCTTTCTAAATGTAACTCCAAATTCTATCTCAAACTCAGTCGAATTTTCAGATGAGTACTCTGATTCATAACTAACCTCAACTTCAAGACCTTCACTTTCATACTTAATTTTGAATTCAATTGAGTCCTTAGTCTTACCATTACGTAGAATTGAATTAATCTGAAATTCATTAGCAGAAAATTCAATTTCAATGTTTCGTTTTTCAGATTCTTCTAAATCATCATCTATACCATCATTATCATCATCACTAGCTGCCACATTACCCACGTTCATAGTAAAAATCAATAATCCCAATAAAAAAATTCCTAATAAATATTGTCTTTCTTTTTTCATTATAATATCAACTCCAGAGATAAATTTTTTGTAGATAAAATAATAATCCCATTTAACTAATTGTTCGTTGATTATATAAAAGAATCTGGTAAAAAATTGAACTATTTAATCTACTTAAGTATCTTTTAAATAAATAGTCAATCCTATTTTCTTATTCTGCTTTCAAATATGGTTATATCAAGTTAAAAGTTCTAAATTTGCACATAAAATAAGATAGAGGCATCTAAAACTAAATTAAAAATAGTTATTAAAAAAAGATAAAAAAAAGATAAAAAATAACAAATTACAAATTTAAATTACTTCATTTTTCTCTCCACTCTATTCCACACTCGCCGCAACGATATTTCTTTCCGTACATCCGTGGATAATCCATAATAATATTACTTTTATCAACACTTTCATGAATTAACATTTTATTTTCATTACCACATTTTGGACATCTTCTCCGTCCCTCTCCTTTCTCAATGGTTAGTATTGAATCGTCACTACGTCCCGGAATCCCTGGTCCTGCACTTGAGGCACTCGCAGCTTTTATTTCAGCTATATCGGCTTTTATTTCTTCAGGAGAAATATCCATTACCTTTGATTTAAATTCTGGTTGGATCTCTGCCACAGCTCTGTCTGCGTCTGTTTCAGGTTCTAATACTGATTCTGCTCTTAATTGTACTGCATCAGATTCTTTATAATCTACTCCTTTTTCTATAGCAGTAAGAAATTCGGTATCATCACCTTCTTCAAAAATAGTCTCATTTTGAAGTCCCGAACGGTCGGCATCAATTTGTCTGGCCCATTGACCTGCTTTTACTTTTTCTTTAACATTACATTCTCTTCCTTGCCATATGTATACTTTATTACCTAAATCAGCGATATAACAATCTTCAGTATCTAAGGAATCTTTAGAAAAAGGAACTTGAATCATTTTCATAGCATTGATCCCTTCAAATTCTTCTGAAGAAACTCGATATAAGATATTTTGCCATTCTGAGAATCCTGCCCAATCACCTGTTGATACATCTTTTAATAAGGTTTTCGCAATATTTTTTTCTACAATCTTCATTGCACCCATGATACTTAATACTTTTAAAAAACCTGCAGGTTCTTGCCCTTCATCAACAGTAATTATTTTTGCTGCTCCACCTCGTTGTTGATCCAAAGTTCTTGCTTGTGCGGCCCCCGCAGTTTTTTCATCAACACTACATTTACTTCCTATCCAAACATAAATTGTTTTCTCATCATCAACGAGATATACATCTCCTGTTGAAAAAATTGGCTTATTGATTTCTTTTAAATCGCCTTGATCCACCATTAAAAGTTTCATATCAATTTCCTCAATTTTTAATTTTTGCTATTCAAATTATTTTTAATAAAAAGATAGTCTTCTTCTTTATATTTCTTTAGAAATAATATGGAAAAAATATTCAATTTATATTAGTAGTCGTTTAATGCAAGTTTAATACGATTCACCATTTCCGCAATTTGATGAATATCTATAGAAGAATAAGCAATTCTTATTCCATTTATGTTTTCCTGATCATTTTCAATAGGAATTACACCAACTTTATATTCTTTTAATAAGCATTCAGCAAATTCTGTTGCCTTAATCTTATCAGAGCTTAAATTTAAAAATATAAAGAATCCTCCAGAATTGGGATCAATTGATATATTAGGACTAACTATTTTTCTTAATTCCAAATTAAATTTTTCAAATCTCTTTTTAAGTAGATTTTTAACGGCTTCTCGTTCTTTAATAATTTTTTCCATTCCTTTTTCTTTAAAGATTTTTAAAGTGATTGCTTGATAAAAGTGATTACAATTAGATATTGTACTTCTTATCATCCCTGAAAGTTTATTATCTAATTCGGTCTTTAATTGCTCCAATTCTTCCAAATTATTAACCCAAGATGGCTTTAATCCCATTGTCATAAATCCAATTCGACCTCCATACATTAAAAGTTCCTTTGTGATTCCATCTAATTTCAAAGGAATAATATCTTCCCTTAATTGTTGGAAATCATAAAAAATTGACCTATTAATTACACTCTCAGAATATGTATACGGTTCATAAGCATCATCGATCAATATAATTATTGGTTTATTAATTCTTTTTTGCAATGAGACTAAGGATTTAACAAATTGATTTGCTTCTTTCCAAGTTGGAATAAACCCGGTAGGATTATTAGGAAAACCTAATAATATTACTACTTTTTCTTGGGTTTTTGAAACTTCTAAAATAGATTTTTCTAATCCTTCAAAATTAAATTTATTATCAAGCAAAAATTCAAACGAATAAATTTTAGCTCCTAAAAACCTTTCGATTATATTATCATAATTTTCCCATCTTTTATTTGGACAAATTACATATTCTCCAGGATTCAGAAACATAGCGCAACTTAAAAAAATAGCACTTGTAACTCCTGAAGTAATTATTGGAATCGAAGTAAAATTCATCAGATGATCGATTTTATCTTTGTCAATTTGCTCTTTAAAGTTTGATTTCTTAATAATCCACTCTTTCCATATTGATCTTAAATCTTGTAAACCAGTAATCGAGGCATATGGAACCAAATCATTAATTTTTAAATTTTTAATATAATTTTTGATATCTCCCAAATAACAGGGAAGCCATTCAGAAGTTCCATGATTGATAAAATCTTTTTCAAATGCATAAGCAGTGCCAATCGTTCCAATAAAATCTGCTTCTTTTTTTGCTCTTCCAGACCAATAGAAGATCCCTTCTGGTAGATAAATTCTTTTTCCTAACTCAGAAAAACAATTATAAAGAGGAGTTTTTTTAAGTATAGTAAAATTCATTATAACATTACTCCATTAATTTTCTTAACTAAAAATTATCCATAAAATAAATATTTAAGTATCCTAAAATTAATAAAAAACTATGAATGAGAATAATAATTCTAAAGAACCTGATCAAGAACTGAGTATTTCTTCAGATAAAGAAATTATAAAAGAAAACGTAATACTAAAAGGCTGGAATGATTTTGTGTCGAGTATATCTGAAGGGTTTAAAAAATTTCAAAAAAGTGTTGAAAATCAATCTAAAGAGAATTCCGAATTATGGAATGAAAATAAAGAGAAATTGGTTTCGTTTTTTACTAAAACTAAAGAACTTTGGGAAAATAATTTAAATGAATGGAATAAAGAATTACTGGATTTGCAATCTGAAAGTCAAGAACAATGGAATCAGAATAAAGAAAAAATAGATAGATTTTTTAAAGACACAAAACAAGAATGGGATAATAAATTAAAAAAATGGACATTAGATATTCAGCAAAAACAAATTGAAACAAAAGAACAATGGGAAGAGAGGAAGCAAAAGATTAGTGAAGATCTTAAAAATTGGCAAGACAAAACGCGCAGAGATTGGGAAAAAGGATTAAAATCATGGCGTAAAGAAATGATAAAAGGCTCCTATATGTTTTTAGTTTTTATGATACCAATTTTAGTAGTGTTTTTTGTTATAGTATGGTTAATAAATTGGCTATTAGGAGGCCTTAGAGGGTAAATTTCATCCAATTATTAACTTTTTCATCAAAATGTTCGAAATATTTATATTATCTTTCATAGTAGCATTGTCAGGTGCACTATCCCCCGGACCTTTACTTACATTTACAATATATAAATCTCTAAAGCAAAAAAAAGGATATTTAGCAGGATTATACATAGTATTAGGTCATGCTACTATAGAGTTAATTTTAATACTTGCATTACTAGCTGGTGCCTCTTATTTCTTCCAAAACCTCGTGATACTCACTTTGATAGGCGTTGTAGGTGGTTGTTTTCTATTAATATTCGGCTTATTTATTATTAGAGACGTCTTAAATCAGAACTTCAACATCAATTTCAATCCCACAAATAATGATCTGAAAGGATATAAAGGAAATAGTTTCATAGGAGGTATTATCGTTAGCCTTTCTAATCCTTTCTGGGAATTCTGGTGGGCGGTTATTGGTCTAGGTTTCATGCTTTCTTTTAATATTAGTTTTGAGAATCCCTTAGGGATTTTATTATTCTTTTTAGGACATGAATTGGGAGATATTGTATGGTATTTGCCGATTTCAACATTTGTATCGCTAGGAGGCAAATCCCTTAATCCAAAAATCTATAAATATATTTTAATAATATGCGGAATTTTCATGATTATTTTTGGCATATATTTAATGATTAACATTATTTTTAACCCTCCTTCCCTGTAAATTTACATAATTTATTAAATATATCTTAAGGAAACTTAATCATTCCAATCCTCTAAATAATAACGATTTATATTGAGAAATATCCAAGTATCACACAAATATTATAATCACATATATTTTTCTAACAGTAGTATGAAATAATAAAGAATATTAATATTCAATTTGGAAAAAGTACATTTATTCTACTCAAATTGGTTTTTATAACTGAAAATCAAATCATCATTGAAAGATTTACATATAAAAATTAGATAAAAGATCATTATGAATGAAAAGGAAATGATTAAATGCCCTGTATGTGAAGTAAAATTCATTCCTAGAACTTTTTATCCTGAAGAGGCTATTTTTTCTACTCCAGATGGTAAAAAATTGTCTGGTTTTGATGGTTATATAAGCACTAGTGGCATAAAACCTCCAGAAGTAGTTATAAGTGCTTGGAAGACTTATTGTCCTAATTGTAATTATATTTTAAGCTTTGTAAAAGAAATTGTAAGAAAAGAGAAGATTTTTGCTCAAACTGTAGCAGGGAAGGAAGTAAAAGAAAAATACAATAGTTATTATTATGGGTTCCCATATGGAGATTATTCTCAACATTTAAAAGAAATATCCGAAAAATTAAAAAATGAAATTAATTGTTCCCTTGATGAAATAAATATGGATATTTGGGAGAACTTATACACAATTAATGATAATTTTAAATTTCTAGTTCGTTTCTATGCTAGTTTAGAGAGCTATTGTGATTCAAAACTTGGAATGGGCAATGAAAGAGATATGATTGCAAAGATTAAGAAGTTAAATGTTCCAAAAGAAGTTGAATTGATATTATTAGAACTTAATAATGTTAAAGATCAAATTGTTCAAGGAGATTACGAACTCTCAAAAGAAGATCAACAAAAAATTAATATTATCCTTGTTAAATTTGTATTTTATCTAATTACGAAACATATTCGACCTTTGATTAATCAAAAAGTTTTAGATGATGGTTATGAATTTATAAAACTAGAAGATCTTGAAGCAGAAGTAAAGTCATATCTCAGTAATTATTTGTATTCCACATTTAATGGATCTACTCAAGCAAAGAAGGAAATAAGATTCTTTTTGGATAAATTTCTAAAAGAACAAATACAAAATCAGTCTAATTAAGATTTACTCATCCGTTTCGAATAAACCTGAGTATGGTTCAATAAAATGATTTTGACACATGGGACAAGAATTATATTTAGAAAGCCAGGCAGCAACACAGAGATAATGATATGTACTACCACAAAAAGGGCATGTGATTACTTTATCCTTGGCAAAATTAATATAATTATGACAAACAGTACATTGAACATCTGATAGAGTAACACCCTCACGTATTTTAACTTTATTTGAAAGAATCTCTTCCGTTTTTGCTAATTCTACTTGATATAGTCCTAAACTGGATGTAAGTTGATTAATTTTAGCATTTAATTCTATGATCCTATCTCTTAACTCATCTTCAGATAATCGTTCCGCTAAAAATGCTGAGAGAGCAAAATTTAAGGGTAATCCTTCATAATTTTCTGTCTGTTTAGTTATTTCAGTAATTTCTGCAAATAAGATAGATTCTTGATCTATTAAATCTTTAAAACTCTTAAAAACTTTATTTAATAAAACAGTTAATAGAAATGTTAATTGCTGCTTTTTCCGATTAAAATTATTTTCCCATTGTTTAATAATTTGGAACAATTCAATGTTATTTGCTTTATATTTATCAAGCTTATTGTAAACTTCTTCTTTAATGTTCTCTATTTTTCCTTTATACTCTGTTAGAAGTTCTCGAATTTTTTTTAATTGAGGTAATTCTTTCCTTATCAGAATAGAGGTTTGATCTTCATATTCACTTATCATTTTATTAACTTCAGAAATTTTTTCATTTATATATCTCCTAACTTCCACTCGTAAACTCTCATCTCTGACACTCTCAAGATAACTTAAATATTCATTTTTTCTACGATCAATTTCTGAACTTAAACTTGAAATTGTTTTTTTTAAATTTACTGTTATAACCTCAAAGGGTTTTAATAATTTATCAAGGTTTATTAACCACACTTCTATTTCATCGAATTTAGAAGCAAATAAACCTATTTTATCATAGTGAGAGTATACTATGTCAATGAATTTATCAGTTTTTTCCTCATCAAGGTCACTGATAATAATTTGAAACTTTTTATCTAAACCTTTAAAATATAAATCAACTAGTTTTGGTAAGAAAATATTAAATTTTTTTTCCATCAATTTCTTAAGATCTAATTTTTCTTTCTGTTCTTTTTCAAATAATTGAAATTCTTTTTCCAATTCTAAGATTTCTTGAAAATAATCATCTAAATTATCCTCGATTAGAGACATTACAACCGGACGTAATTTTAACTTCAAATTTTTTATAATCTCTTTTCTTTCAAGAACATTAATAAATTCTTCTTCAACTTCATACACATCGAAGATATCAACTATATATAAAAGATAAATCAGATCTTCGAACGCTTTATTTGACCCCTCTTGTTTGGTTAAGAAATATTGATACAATTCGTCAAAATGAAATGATAATGGGATTTCCTTATATAGTTTAATTTTCTTTTTCGTTTTAGCTTCGACTAAACTTTGAATGTAAGTTTCAATTTCTGCTATCTCTTGCCACTTTTTCAGTTCATCGGGTATGTTGTTTAACTTAAAATTCAGATTCTTAATTTTATTCGTTTCAATCCATAAATAAATATTATCTTCGTACGTTTTATCTATCTTTTTCTTATGTTTTTCTAAGTTAGTTGAAAGAAGTTCAGCCTCATTTAAAATAATTTTAGTCTTCGCCAATAAATCGCTGAGAAATTTGTTTTCTTTTAATAATCTTTTGATATTTCTTCCATTATCACTAACATTTGCTAAATTTTTAGAAATCAAATCTAGTTCTTCTTGTATCTTTGATTTCAAATTAAAAAAATACTTATCATCTGATTCCGATAATAAAAATTGTTCAATAAAATTTCTTATATCTTTTGTATATTTATCATAATTTTCTAAAATGTCATTTTGGAATTTTATTTTTAAAAAATCATTTAACGCTTCATTATCTGATTTTAGTTCAGATAATTTATTTTTCATCTGTAAAATTTCTTCTTTTGTGAATCCTTTGATTTCTCTGATATCATTAAAAGAGTTATTAAATAGGTACAATGAATTACACCATACTCAACAAGCTTTTTATTACAAGTAATAAAAATATTTTATTCAATAAAATTTTTAGTAATAAATAACAAATATATTTTAAATCTTAGCCAAAAGAGAAAAGTCTTTTCAAAATATTCTTATATGTTTACTTTATAGATAAAAAAAACGTTAAGAATTTATTCCCCTAACTCTTTAATTTCGAAACTTTTCTCTTTTGTAGCATTCTTGGTAATGATCAATAAGTCAATACCATTTCCTGACATCGCATCTCTTGTTATTGAGTTCCGAATTGCTTTTTCAACTAGTTTTTCACCTTGCGCAACTGTCATATCCGGTTTATATTCTGCTTCTAAAATGCCGTAAGAGAAGAGCATTCCTGTACCAACAGCAGCAAAATCTTCTGGAATTAAAGAGCCAAGAGCATCCAATGTATATAATTTAGGACCATCTTCATCAACTCCTGCTACAACTAAATTAGTATATAGAGGTGCCATTTTTCGCGAGTAAAGAAAGTTCGAAACTAATTTAGCTAAACTTTGTGTTGTTATACGTTCACCAGCATCTAATTCATATAGATTAGATTGTGCACGAAGTATTCTTACTAAAATCTGAAAATCACCAATCAGTCCATAAGCTGCTAATCCGATATTATCTGTAATTTTGAATACTTTGCGTGTGTTTTTATTAGTTACTGTATAACCCCATGTAGCCCTTCGGTCACTGCCCAAAACTACTCCGTCCTTACACTTAATAGCGACACTTGCCGCCCCTGGAACCATAATTTGCTGAGACATAATTTTTCCTTTAGTTGAATTTTTTAACTATTTTATTAGTATAAATAATATAGAATTAATTAAAATTTTTGTTTTAAATTATAACATTTTACTGGAAACTTCCAAAAACAAAATACTTTTATGCTCATTATATGACTATAGTTTTTAAAACTACATTTGAGCATGTGATTTGTAGATTAAAGTCATTGTTTATTCATTATTTCTATTACGACTTATCAATAATGATCATCGCATTAATAATACGTGATTGATATGGGATGAATTTTTTTCCCCTAAATTTTTTTTAATTCTCTAGGCTATCATAATAAAACACATCAAAAAGACCAATTGACCATAATTATTATTTGAATAATTACGATACAAACAAAATTAATTCAAATTTTATAAGTGATCAACCAATTAATGATCATATCTTTCTTGATCACTTACTAGTTTGGGATAATGTTTTTTGATTAAAATTTTTTTAATTCTCCTTTAAGTTATAGCAAAACTAATCTTAAAGCCCGTTTAATCAAGATTAATCATTGAATAATTTTGACTCTAAAAAAATCAATTCATCTTTTTCGAATGATCAACCACTGCATGATCATAGATGAATATCCTTTAATTGAAATCAAAATTTTTTGTCGTAATTTTTTATTCGTTTAACTTCCCACTTTCTTCACATTCCTACAAAACATTTAAATAACTCTTCGGATATAATATAATCTAAGAAACTCTAAAAATAAACTAAAAATAAATTAAAAACTGAAAAAATAAAAATTTTTCACAAAAAAGTGGAGGAATGAAATTATGGCTAAAAAGAAACATTCGTTCGCATGGAGCCCAATCAGAAGATTAATGAAACAGCAAGGAGCTTCAATCGTAGCAAGAAATGCTGTAGATTTATTAATTGATCATCTTGAAAAGACAGCATCTGGATTGACTGAACAAGCAAGAGCTTTCACCATGCATGCCAACCGCAAGAAAATCACCAAGAACGATTTACTTCTTGCGATTAAATATAAATAAACTTAATTAACAGAAGTTTGGGCTCAAACAAGATATAATTTTTAATTTTTTTTCTTTTTTTTTCTCAATGAAGTTATGAAACTTTTTTTCTCATGCTTTTTAATAGAGAATTAATTAAAATGCCTAATAATGCTCCAATGCCAATAATTGAAACTAATGGTATGATTATCAAAAAAATATCACGATACGTGCATGATCCATTATTATAAAAGAAGTTATTTTTACAAGCTATTTCCTTAATACAAACATCATTTCCTATAAAAACATTACCTGTAATCTTATTAGAATCACTATCAAAAAGATATAGCCCCCATTCATGATTATTTGTAACGGTATTTCTCGAAATAATATTTTTATCGCTATGAGATAATTCAATTCCTTTAAACGTATTGTTATCTACTATATTTTCCGAGATAATATTATTATCACTATAAAAGATCCCAATTCCATTTAAATTCTTTTTTAGTGTATTACCCGAAATAAGATTCTCAACACTATCAAAAAGGAAAATACCATTATGATTATATTCTCCATTATTTTCAGAAATAACATTATAATAACTAGTATCCAATCTAATTCCGCAAGAATTATTATTAGCTTTGTTTCTCAAAATATTATTTTTAAAACTCTTTGATAAGTAAATTCCATTAATATTGTTATTTGCTATATTTTCCGAAATAGTATTATAATCACTTTGATACAATTTAATCCCATAATGATTATTAAAACTTACATTATTTTCTGTAATGACGTTATTATCTGATTGAGATAAA
>JBHLNZ010000075.1:0-13801 GCA_048941015.1 Promethearchaeota archaeon
TTTGAGGATCACCGCATTATAAAAGAACCTCCTAAAAAAATTGATGATTCTATTATAAAATTGGCACATTCACAATATCTTATTGATTCGATAAAGCGTATTTCTAGTATGGGAGGTGGTATTTTAAGCGATGAGGTTTATATTACTTCAGATACCTACTTCTTGGCTAAGAAAGCAGTAGGAGGGTGTATTAAAGCAATCGAAACTGTGTTAAATGGTCTCGCTTCTCAGTCTTTTGCATTAATAAGACCTCCGGGTCATCATGCTCTAAAGGAACGAGCTTCAGGATTGTGTATCTTTAATAATATAGCTAATGCAATATTATACTTGCGAAAGGAACTAGGATATAATAAAAAAATTGCTATTATTGATATTGATAATCATTATGGAGATGGTCTAGCTCAATATTTTTATGAAGATCCTTCTGTGCTTTATTGTTCTATTCATGAATTTGACTTTAGTGAAGGGGATTTTGGACTTTTCGATGAATTAGGGCAAGGAGATGGTTTAGGAAAAAATATAAATTTTCCAGTACCCGCAGAAGCTCATAATGATGTTTTTTATGAATTTATAGACTTAATTAACCCGATATTAGATGAGTTTCAACCTGATTTGATAATTATTGCAGCAGGATTTGATATGTATTTTGCTGATCCTGTCGGTAATTGCAAATTTACTAGTATTGCTTATTATAACTTCACTGAAAAAGTTTTAGAGGTTGCTAACTCTGTTTGCCAAGGTAAAGTAGTTTTTATATTAGAGGGGGGCTATAGTATTATAGGTGTTCCTTATTGTATCGAGGCTATATTGAGAGCCCTCTTATTACAATCATATAAGCCACCTGAATTCGAGGTCATTAATTTTACTGATAATTCTGTTAAAGAAGAAGTTATGAAAGTTAAAATCATACTTAAAAAATTATTAAAACCTTATTGGAATCAATTGAAATAGGTTTAAAAAAAAAATTTGGTAATATTTCAAATTATAATATTTAATTTTAAAGCATAAGTTTGTACGTTAAATAGTGCATCTCTTGGGCCTGCCTGTGGATTTATATAACAAATCAAAGCACCTGGACCTCCAATAGGCACAGGTGCTATAATAACATGCCCTTTTCCAGTAATGTTTGTACCAATTTTTCGCTCTTCAGTATTCTCAACAATCATATATTTGATTCCTTGAATTGAAATACTTGTCATTCCTTTTTGGCCGAGTTCTAATTTAGTCCGTAATAATTTATTGATTTCATCTAAATCATTAGAAATATCCCAATTCTCTGTTTGAGTAATTAAAGATCCAGATTTATCAACAATAGCAACTCCAAAAACATTCTGTTCCTCATTTAACAAATCATTAATAAGTGATTCTATTTCTGAAGCCATTTTTCACCAAAATTTTTATTATCTTATTATTATATAACTAAACATATAAGAAATATAAAAAATTAATTTTTACATTCGGTGAAGTAATTGGCGTTTAGACTTTTTAAGAAAGCGGTATTGATGAGTTTACGAGAAAAAAAACAATTTACAGTCTTTTGTTTAATGTATACAATATTGATATTTTGGACAAGTTATTCAATCGAGTTAATAAGTGCCCCAGAAGGTTCAAATTTAGGAATCGGTTCATTTTTTTTAGCAATCGGAGTAGGAGTTTTTTTATCACTTCTTTATGCATGGATAATTGTGTCTCGAAATAGGAGAACATGGGCTACTTTGAAATGTGTAGGCTATACAAATGGTGATATAAACTCTTTAGTTTCTGGATTTATTTTATTTACAACAATAATGGGATTTTTCATTGTAATTGAAGTCCTATTCCATTATGTAGCAATTCTTGGATATATACAATCTGCAGATGAATCTACAGCACATTTAGTTTCTAATTTGCCTTTAATTAGTCTTATACCTGTTGTTGTAACGTTTTTCATTTTCCTATCTATTCAAATATTAGCAATTTTAGTGGCGAATAGGAGAATTTTAAAAGTTAGACCTATAATTGCACTTAAAAAAGTAGGAGAGTAAGGAGGAGAGATATATGAGTATGGATAAAGATGTAATGATAGAAGCAATTGATGTGAACAAGGAATACAGGAGAGCAGGGGCAATTATTAGGGCACTTGCAGATATAAACGTAACTATAAAGTCTGGAGAGTTTGTAATTGTTCAAGGGCCTACAGGATGCGGTAAAAGTACGCTATTAAACGTTTTATCAGGTTTGGATCTCCCTGATAGTGGAAGAATTATTTTTGATGGCGAGAATATTGCTCGTGCTACTGAAGATAGACTTAGTAAAATAAGAAGGCAGAAAATTGGTTTTGTATTTCAAGATTTTAACCTTGTACCTACATTGACAGCAATAGAAAATGTTATGGCTCTTTTATGGCCAACCGTTTTACGTGAAAAAGAAATAGAAAATCGAGCTATAGGAGCCTTGAGAGATGTTAATTTACTTGAACGAAAAGATCACTATCCTGTACAGATGTCAGGTGGAGAAAAGCAAAGATGTGGACTTGCTAGAGCTATAGTTCATAGACCAAGAGTTATATTAGCAGATGAACCCACTGGCAATTTAGACCCCGCTAGCGAAAAGGATGTTATGGATTTGTTGAAAAAGATTAATAAAGATATGGAAACTACCGTTATTGTTGTTACACATCGTGGTTCATTAGCATCCTATGCGGATAAAGTAGTACAAATGGACAAGGGTGCTATTACTAATATAAAATAAACTATATTTTTATTTTACATACTTTTTTTAAACCTGTTTTTAAGAACGATTTTTATAATTTTTGATGATCTATAACTTGCGATTAAATCTATTTAAATCCTTTAAAAAGATAAAGCAATTTTAGTTCAATATCTTTAAGATTTTGAGATGGTGGATAAAATATTTTTGTCGAATCTAAAACAAAACTATAAATATAAGAATCGTGTTTGAATTAGTAATAATATATAAAATATTTAAAAAACAATACAGAGGTTATTTCTTTTGGGTATAGGGCGTGTAATTGGCTCAGGCTGTGTTGGAATGTTGTGCCTTATTCCAATGGCTTGGCTTAGCTTTTCTTTCTTAGATTTAACAGGTTCCATAACTGGAGGATTAATTGAGGACCTAGGTGCTGCTCTAGGTTCATTAGGTGATATCCCTATGTTGGGAGGGTTTGGAACTCTTATAGGGATAGTCGGAGGGATGGTTCTAGGGCTTGCTTTAATATTTCTATTTCCAATTCATTGGTGCCTTTTTTACAGACCTGATGACGTAATGCTTTTAATTTCTGTAATTCTCCCCTGGATCTTATGTTGCACCATAACTAGTGCACTTTTTGCTCACTCTCCCAGAGGAGGGATTCATACCAGTCTAGCGATTGGAATTGGTTATATGATTCCTGCTCTTTTAATATACTTTCTAATTCCTGTTATTGTAGATGCTTTCTCAGGTGGAATGGGGCTGGGTTCTTTAATTGCAGGTATTTTTGATGGGCTTGCTTCAGGACTCACGGATTTACCATATGCTCTTGCAGTATTTACAGCGATATTAGAAGGAAGTCTAGTTGGAGCTGTTTTTGGAGGATTTATTGGGAGCTTGAAATATAAACCTGCAGGCGCTGCTGCAAAGCCGAAAAAAAGTAAAGTAAAGGGTGAAGTAATGAGAGAACCAACATTGGCGAGTTCTGAAAGTGAATCAATCGCAAAAACTGATTTTTGTACGAATTGTGGTGCAAAATTAGTTCCTGGTGACGATTTCTGCACTAATTGTGGTGCAAAATTAAAGTAAAATAATCGAATTCCGCTTTTCTATTTCAATTTTTCTTTTTTTAATTTTTTATAAAATTTATACAATATTAGTAGAAAAATATTTATTAGATATTTAAATTATAGAAAGGAAAATAAGACCATTTAAATTAGTTTATCATTATATAATAATCATAGAGTTAGCAAAATAACTAAGATCATGTCAAAAGAATTTAAAGGAGTCATAGTTACTCGCTTAATTGTATTACTTTCGATATTTCTAACACCGTTAAGCATTTGGTTAATATATTTCTTCGTAGATTTTACGTTGTGGTATTCAAATGACCCAATTTTAAATTTTTGGATAGTTAAATTTTTATGCCCTTTAGTTTTTAGCGTTTCTTGGCTATTTTTTCTGACTTTATTTGCAAATCGCATAGCAACTACTATGGAGAAATTTGATGATAAAATAAGTGTTGTCCCTTCAAGACTTAAATTTTTTTATGGACTCAATGCGATATACATGCTTTTTATTTTTGTTTTTCCCATAATTACACCAATTATATCAATATTAAGTTTTGCTTCCTTTGCATGGCGATTAACAACATTTAGGAAAGAGAGCTGGGAAGATGATACAAAAGTGTCATTTTTAACTAAATTTATGATGATCTTAGCATCAATTGTTCCATTGTTTTGTACTGTGAGTATAATCCCGCAATATTTAGATTTGCCCCTTTTTCTTTGGAATGAAATATGGATACCTATTCTTCCCTATCTTTTCAGTTTTTCATACTCTTTATTCACTGCTTTAGCTATTGGTTCACTTATAATTTTATTTGCCAATCAAGGTATAAGTGAATATGAACAAATCTATGTAGAACCCGAGAAAAAAAAGAAATTTTGGAATGTTAAAATTTTGGAAATATTCTTATTCGTATTCTTTTTATTTTTAGACTTAAATAATTATGAAATTATTAGCCTCTTTTACTGGGCGGGGTTTATAATTATTATATTCACATATTTTGTAAATTACATTAGAGGAAAATCAAAATATGGTAGTTTTAAAAGTCATTTTATCGGATATCTCGTAGCTGCTGTTTTTATAGGTTCAAATGTGGTATTCGCAACAGAAGATCTCTCTGAATTGATAAGGGTCTGGAGCTTATTGATTTCAGCTGTTTTGTATATATTTGTATTCTTTTACACATTTTTTAGTATTGAATAAACAATTAGTTCTAAAGTAGCCATATATGAAATCAAATATAAGCCAAAATTTACTCTAAAAATCTCACAGATTTGATTAAAAGCCTATTTTGACAAATTTCGAAACAGTCTTTATTATAATAAGCAATAAGTTTTGTTAATATATAGGTATTACGCTCTTATTTTAGAATTTCTATTTGATTAGAACATAAATTATTAAAAACCTTGATTTTATTATTTAGTTTAAGTATTCAAAATTTAATTAAAAAAACTAGTTGAATAACATTATGAAAAAATTAAATGCAAAATCCTTAATGATTATTACCTTATTCCTTGCCTCTTTTATGGCCACTCCAATGATAGTTGCAGGCTATGATAATGAAGCAGGTTATAACCTTAACCAATTACCTATACCTGGTGGAATGGATTTAATCGGTGGGTTTGAAGAAGGTTTTGGTAGTGCATTGGGCGGTTTAGGTTATGGGGGAAGTCTCTTAGCACAAGTATTTCTGATGTTATTCCTTCAAGGTTTATTTAACTTGACGGAATCAGAGTTACTTGATGGGGTTTATGTTCTAAGTGCATTCACCGAAGAGAGCCACACCGGTAATTCGACTTTTTCTGGTGACCCTGAATATTATTATGTTCCATATGACTATTACGAAGCTGAGGCATCAATTGATGGATTTCCTTATGTGAAAGTAGTCAGACAAGGGGGATATGATTATAACCTAACTATAGGGGCAGGAGTAACCTTAGTCATTTGGGATAATGACAATTCTTTTATTAATGCTGTAAAAAGAATAATCGATTTCTTTCAGAAATTTAGAAACTTAGAAAGGTTAGGCGAATTCGAAGATGAAAATTTTCTGAATTCTCCTGAATTTCAGTTATTAATACGAGAGGGAGTCGAATTAATTACTTGGTTTTTAATCCATATAAATGATATCTTTACTGGTGAAGAATTATTTGCTTTGAATCCTATCACTTGGCAAAATTTAGATATCAGACCATGGAATACTAATGATGGAGATCCTGCTAATTATTCAATTTCCAAAGAACTATATCAGACAGGATCTGATTATAATGTGGGTACTGGGACTGATACTCTTATCTCTAATGCTGCGATGGTTGCTAATTGGAGTGCAATGGCTGGGGCACGTTCAGATGATTATATGACCTGGTTATTAACGCCTACTGATGATGCTGATCTTGTTAGAACTGTATGGACAACTTTTACTTTCGATTTAATTCAATTATGGGTAAAGAATTTTGAAATCCATATTAATGTCGCTGAGATTATGAATTTAATTAGTGGTGGTATGGGTGGATCACCTACTCTTGACATAGCATCAATCTTTCAAGGTTTAGACATTGAGTTTTATTTGTTCTCTCATCATTTAGCAGGTGCATTCTTATATAATGATTCTATAGTTGATGATGATAAGATTACAACTGAATATGTGCGAGTTAATCAATCAGATGGGGTAACACCAGTCTTAGTAAACGGAGAAGAAATTCACGTTCCTAGAACTTCAGAAGTAACACATAGATTAATACTAAATAGTGTCAACCAATTTAGGTTTATAGAGCCTTATGTTTCAGGAAATACCATCAAATGGGGTATAAGATTGGTAGACAGCAAAATCACACCGGTTCCAATTGGTGTTGATCTTGATAATTATTTAGGTGCAACCCAAGAAGATTTAGGTTACATTCAATTTGGATTCACTTTTGAACCAAAGAAGGTTCAAATTCCAGATGAGAATGGCAGACAAGTACCAGTACTTCAGGGAGCTGTTAAACTATTCCAAGAATTTGCTCCTTGGAATGATCCAGGAGCTCCACATGGTCATTCTTCAAATAATAATATTGGAGATTTGGACATGGCAATCATTTATCTTTCCTCAATGCTGCACTTTCACTTAAATGTTCAGACAGTTGGAGAAGATCCTGATGATCCAACAACCTTTTTAGATCCATCTCAAGATTATATTGAAGCAGAACGTGAATTGAAAATTGGCAACTATCTTGGAGAAAAATTCAGCGGGCAATTAGATTTTATCGATATTGCTGGTCCTAGTTATGAGTATGGTGATGAAGATAATAGAGCTACTGCTGATGCTTCTACAGCAATCATACCATTAGCTTTATATGAGTCTGAAATAGAAAGACATGATACTTTTGTTGATGAAGATGATGATATTGAATTTGAAACATTTGCCACTGACATTCAATTAAACATTAGCTTTAATGTTTTAGGTTATGCTGTATGTTATCCTGAATTTGAAGATGGTACTGGTATATGGCATGATCCTACCTTCACAGTCTATATGGTTTTCGAAGCTACAGGATTCTGGGCATTAATCCTCTTAATTGCTGGTGTGGGATTAGTTGGTGTTGCTACAGTATTAATCAAAAGGAGAAAGGATGCGAGATTTTAAATCTCTTTAAATAATTAATTAATATTTTTATTTTTTTTTCTTTTTCTATTGAATATAATAACTTCCATATAAATATCGTAAATATTTTTTTTTATTATAGCTAAAAAGTAAATAAATTTGAACCTTCTAGTTGATTAGAACATTAATAATTAAAAAGTTACATTTTTTTTAGTAATGTATAGAAATTTTTGTTGAATTTTCTAAATATGGGGTGTTTTTTGAAATTACTGAGTTGAATATATATATTTTGGAGAAAGTTATACAAGAATTTGCTCCTGAGATTAAAGATATTTATAATGTGAGAGAAGATGAATCTGAAGAGCAACAAATCAAAACGGGTCAACTTCATGAAAATAGAATATTAGGAATAATGTTAAAATATTATCTTGAAGGGAAACGGAAAGTAGCAACAAGGGATGTGGAGTTAGAGTATAAAAAGTATTTCAAAGAAATTGCAAGGTCAACAATCTCAACTTATTTAAACATGTTAAAAAAGGAATCAACTCTATCCAAAGAAAGAGATGGTAGGATTGTGTATTATAAGTTATATGACAATCCTCCAGAACAACTCAACCCCTTTTGGTTTACTCGTATATTTTGTATTGATCCTGCTTATTTTAATAGGGCAATTTATTTTGCTAGTCTTTATTCTATTGCTGATTTAATAGTTCAGAAGAAAGTGGAAAGTAGCGATAAAAAAGAATTAGTGGGATATTTTAAATATGTGATAGGACTTACTATTTTATATATTTTGAAAAACAGAGCTGATAAATGTTCTTTATGCCAATTCAGTAAACATGAAAGTTATAATCAAATGATAGAAACATTAGATTCTGCAATAAAAGAGAGAGCAGATGTCTTACCAGAGGAATTATTAAAACCGGTTATTAAAAAATATGCCGAGATTCCAACCTTTGGAGGTCAGGCATTAATAACTGAAGAATCTGAAATAGATTTGATTGAAAATATCTTAAAGCATGCTAAAACGTATAAGAAAGATATTGATTTTCAGAAAATGGTATTAAATAGACGTTTAGAAGCGAAGATACTTCAGAAAATCAATTTAGAAACAAAAGATTTGGAATCTAAAGAAGAAAAAGTAATCGATTAATAAAATAGTGAATTTTTACGAATGAGTTAATAGTCTATTAATCAAAAATTTTTAAAAATTCGAGTTATTTAACATCAATCCTGTTAATGCTTCAAAAGTTTTCTCTACATTTTCACCTGATTTACTCGAACATTCGATGAACCCATCAACGCCTCTACTCTTAGCTATTTTTATTCCTTCTTCTGCGGGCACTTCTCGATCTTCTGCAAGATCTGCTTTACCCCCAACTACTATTATTGGAAATTGATCTTCATCTCTAATTTCTTTTCTAATTACAGTGAGCCAATCATCAATATGAGCTATTGATGAGTAATTAGTAATATCATACATAAATAAACCTCCCTTGGCACCTCTTACATAGGTAGGAAGGAGAAATCTAAATCGTTCTTCACCACCAAAGTCCCAGATTTGCAATTTAACTTTCCTTTTACTTACAACCAGACTTTTAACCTCAAAATCTACTCCAATTGTCATCTTAGAATCTGAGACGAATAGATTTGTCAAAAATCTCTGAGTTAAGGTAGTTTTTCCACAACCGGCATCTCCGAAAATTACAATCTTAAAAGTTGCGTCGTACATAATACTTGCTAAACCCATAAAAGGGAAATTAGAATATTTTACTTTAATATAATTTATACTGAATTTTATTATTTTTGCTATTTATTATTGGTCTCTATATTTTATAATCTTATTCTCGTATATAAATATTCAAAATTATTTATACTTTAAAATATCAACTTATCTTAAAAAATTATTAAAAATTCAGTTTTAAAAAATTATCGAATATTGAAAATAATATTATTATTCTATTATGTTGAATTAAATTTATCTAATTGTTGAATTTAGTTGAGATTTTATGACTAAGCAAATAGACTGGTCAAAATATTTCCGAATTGATAAGAAAAAAATAGAATTGTTCAAGGAAAATTTGGGAGCAAATAAGATTTATGCTATGGGTTTAATGCCAGTAAGAGGCCCCGTAGGTTTTCGTAAATTAGACTATGAATTTGCCGAAAAGGAATTAAATGTAGAAGCCGTAATGGATAAATTAAAAGAATGTCATTTCAATGTATTTGGACTTGTAATAAAAGATACTGATGGAGCATGTTTGTGGAATACGGATGCTGGCTGGAATCCAACTAATAGAGATATTTTAGGGGAATTTTGCGATGCTGGAAAAGAGAGAGATATTAAAATTATGGTTTCGTTTACTAGCATGAATGATGCTTATCAGGGATATTTGCACCCAGAAAGGGTGAGCATTCATGGTAAAAGCGGTAAAAAGTTTGGCAAAAGATACAATATGGGAGATAATTCTACTCATGATGCAGGTGAACTGAGAATTGATTTACCTTTTGGAGTCTCATTAGAGGAGTACCAAAAGAAAATCCCGTTCTTAACATCTAAAAAAGATGAGAAAATTGGTAAAAAAAGGAATAAAAGGGGAAGTGGATTTATCCCTACAGAAAGTTTTATGTGCCCTAATAGTGCTCATGTCGATTATTTAGTAGAATTAATTAAAGAAGTAGTAAGGGATTACCCAATTAAAGCTTTTACAGCTGATTATATAAGATACGATGGTTCTTTTACCGATTTATGCGCATGTTCCAGGTGTGTAAATAAATTTAGAGCTGAATTTAGTGACAAAGCTAAAATTTTAGAAAGTGATGAGTGGATTGAATTTAAAACAGAGACAATTGCAGCTTATGCTGAAAGAGTTCATAAAACTGTAAAAGATATTGATAAAGAGTGTCTTACTGGCTGGTATAGTCAAGTAGGACCCAAAAAAATGTTAACTTTAAAGAGACATGGTCAGGATTGGACAAAACTCTCTTCTATTCTAGACATATCTATCCCTATGGAATATCCCTATTTAGCAGGAACCAGAGATGATGGGGTCTTCTGGGGTTTAGTTGGAGAATTTTTTTATTGGTATTTTTTAAGAAATATAAAAAAGAGAATCCATGAGTATCAAGGACCTATTTTAGCAATTACAAATTCTGTTGAATGCAACGTCGAAGAGATGCTAAAACAAGTGAGAACGTTTGATTTTGGTCTTGGTATTGGTGTTTTTAAATATTTTGGAACATCAGAAGCTCAATGGAAAGCTCTAAAGGAATATGCAGAAAATGAAATTGGCTTAGAAAATCTTAAATTCAATTAAACAATATTTTTTATCTCATTATATCTAAAGCAATTAACTACATGATCGTTAACTATCCCTACTGCTTGCATAAAAGCATAGATAATTGTCGAACCAACGAATTTGAAACCCTTCTTTTTCAAGTCTTGACTTATTTTATCTGAGAGTTCTGTATTAGAAGGTAATTCACTTAAAGTATTCCATACATTATGTATTGGTTTGTTGTTAACAAAATCCCAAAGATATTTATCAAAAGAGCCAAATTCCTCAATAATTTTAATGAAAGCTTTCGCATTAGAAACTACTGAATTGAGCTTTAGCCTGTTTCTTATTATGCCTTTATTTTCTAACAGCCTTTCAATTTTATTCTCCTGATATTGAGCAATTTTGTTATAGTCAAAATTATCAAATGCCTCTCTAAAATTCTCTCGTTTATTAAGGATTGTATTCCAGCTTAAGCCAGCTTGCATACCTTCTAAAATTAAAAACTCAAAAAGATTTATATCATCATGTTCAGGTACACCCCATTCTTTATCATGATATTCTTTCATCTGTGCATTATAATTAGCCCATTCACATCTTTGAACCATTTTTAAAATTACCTTTTTTATTAAAATTTAGAAAAGTTTAATCTTTTATTGAAACTGAAACAGCAGCATTGCAGACAATTATTTTATCAGAAGTATCTCCTAATTCATCTATTTTAATTCCTTTTGCTATTAATCCGCCTTTCTCAACTTCAATATCTTTAACACCAAAGGGTATGGCCTTTAGCACTTTTTTCTCATCTAAATTCTCAGGGTATGGAACACCAATTTTAACATGAACAATCATACGAGAGAGATCCTTAGGTTCTCTTAAACCACAAATTTCTGATAAACCCTGTAAACAATTATTTGTGATAGCATTTTTAACTGCTTTAATAGCTGCTTGAGTGCAATCGTCATTATGTCCGTGTTGATCCACTCCCATACCGATTTGAGTTATGAAATTCTTTTCATTCATTATTGTATCAAATTTTTTATTATTATTTTTATATTCAAAATATCTAATCACTTTTCTATTTTTCTACACTTAACATAAATAAAAATTAAATTTACATTTTACATTTGATTTTAGTCTATTATTGCTTTGTGAGTTAGAATGGATATGAGAACGGAAAAGATAAATCCTTATGATATTGATGAAAATATTTACAAACGCTTCGAAGAGAAATATCATATGATTTATCGGCGTACTTGGGACAAAAGTTTACCAACCTTTGGAAAAATGTTTGATGAAAACATAGATATGCATATTAGTTCAAAAAAGGAAGGGTATTCTCGTATTGATTTTGCATTAGTTTCTGCTGGATGGACAGTATATGAAAAATTTCCATTTGCATTTGCTTGGGAAAGAAAGGAAAATCCTGATATCGGTTATGGGACAAATTGGATGGAATCAAAATTTATAATCAATGATCAAAAATCTTTTACCCAACAGATAAAAAAAGCCGCTAAATTTTTTGGGGGTTCTATAGTAGGTATCACAGATATCAATGAAAATTGGATTTATAAGAAGGGATTTGTAAGACCTGCTTTAGTGAGCGAGGCAGATTCTAAAAAAATAGTTAGAGAAGGTTTAAGTTCGGAATCAGTATTTGAAACACCAATTGAATTACCGAAAGGATTCAATAAGGCAATAGTTATCGCAATTGAAATGGATCCAGATGCGATTTCAACTGCTCCTGCTCAACCCGCTGCAGCTGCGGCTGCAATAGTTTACTCAAAAATGGCTTTTGTAATATCTTGTTTGGGAGAATTTATAAGAAATTTAGGATATCGAGCGATCCAATGCGGGAATGACACTGCTATAAGTATTCCTTTAGCAATTGATGCTGGACTTGGAGCTTTAGGTAGACATGGATTATTAATTACTCCAGAATATGGGCCAAGAGTGCGGATATGTAAAATTTTTACAGATTTACCCTTAATTTCTGACGAGCCGAACTTTGATTTCATTAAAAAAGTAGAAAACACGTGTAAAAACTGTTTTAGATGCGCAGAAGCTTGTGAGAATGATGCTATTACATTAGATATAGAACCCACTTATGAACCAACCTCAGTTTCTAATAATCCTGGAGTGAAAAAATATTATGTAAATGTTGAAAAATGTTTTGAGTTTTGGATTGAGAATTCATCTGATTGTAGTAACTGTATTGCAGCATGTCCATTTAGTAAAATTCAAGATTATTTATCTCCCACTGAATTTTGGACCAAGGAATAGTTTATTTCGGATTTGCATAAGTTAATTTTAAATTTTTAGAAAATAAACAAGATAGTATATTATGAACAAGCTAAAAGTAGGTATTATTGGCTCTGGATTTATTGCTGAGCATCATTGTCATTCGTATTCTCAGCTTCCAAATATTGAAATAATAGGAATTTCATCCTTAAATGAAGATGAAGCTAAAAGTTTAATGAAAAAGTATGAAATACCGGGAAAACCTATAAAAGATTATAAGGATCTGATAAAATTAGATTTCGATATGATATCAGCTTGTGTTCCAAATTTCCTACATAAAGAAGTAGCGATCGATACTCTTAATGCGGGGAGTCATGTATTAATAGAGAAACCATTAGCGAGAAATGTTATTGAAGGGATGGATATCTTAGATTGCGAAAAATCTTCTAATAGAAAAGTGTTCTATTGTGAAAATAATATGTATGCGCCAACTTTTAGTAAAGTTAAAGAAATAATTAGCGAAGGTGCTTTAGGTACAATTTATATGGGTCGTGGTAAAGAACAACATTCTGGACCACATTCAGCTTGGTTTTATAAAAAAAAAGAAGCAGGTGGAGGTGCATTATTGGATTTAGGAATACATGATATCGCTTGCTTAGTGTGGTATCTAGATTGCGAAGTTAAAGAAGTATTTTGTCAAATAAAAACAATTATTCCCAACCGAAAAGATTTTGGTGTATGTGAAGTAGAAGATAACGCTGTTGGAGTATTATATTTTGATAATGATGCTCAAGTTATAATTGAAGAATCTTGGACGTCTCCAGGTGGATATGACATGCGCTTCGAGCTATTTGGTACAGATGGGCAAATAAAAGTAGCACCAACCTTTTCAAACTTGATAAGTGTTTATAGTGAAAGTGGGTATGGATATGCTGTAGAAAAA
>JBHLNZ010000076.1:0-13526 GCA_048941015.1 Promethearchaeota archaeon
TCTCCATCTGGGCTGTATCCACTTCCTGTAACTTTAAAAGTTGAACCATTAGTCCATACATATTGGATACTCATTTGATTTTTAGTTAAAGTGCCAGTTTTATCCGAGCATACTACGCTTACTCGACCTAAACTGTCAACCGAAGCAAGATTTCTTATTATAACGCCATGATGAGCCATAGTTAATACTCCGGTCAATAATATAATTGTTACTAAGAGTGGAATGTTGATAGGTAGTAGATCCATAGCAGAATTGAGACTTGTAACAATATCAAGTTCACCAGTAGCACCCCATACAATCATTAAAATCACAAACCAAAATCCAATAACAATTAATCCAAGCCATTTACCAAAATTATTCATTTTTTCTCGAATGGGAATTTCACTCATTCCAGCCTCTTCTAAACCCTGCGAGATTTTTCCAATTTCGGTATCTTTCCCTATTTTTACCGCAATGGCAGTCCCATTCCCAGTAGTTATATAAGTGCCATAAAATACCATATTATAACGATCTGATATTGGTATCTCCTCTTTAATAATTGCATTCCCTATTTGCATTTTCTTTACTGGCTCACTCTCTCCTGTCAAAGAGGCTTCGTTTATTTCAAGATTTGAAGCTTGAACAATTCTCGCATCTGCAGGAATTTTATCACCTTGCGTAAGTACTAATAAATCTCCAACAACTACATTTTTCGTTGGTACGTCCAATTTTTGTCCGTTTCTTATTACTGTTGTAGTGGGGGCGGTCATTTCTCTTAAGGCATTTAGCTTTTTTGTTGCTCGATATTGTTGAATAACAGCAACTGCACAATTTAATGCAACGATGACTAACGTAAGAACTATAAATGTTAAATTTCCTTGACCTCCAAAAATAGCAGCTAAAAATAAAATTAAAGCTCCGATTAAATATATTACAATTAGCCAATTAAAAAGAGGAGCTAAGTAAATCTTAATAAATCCTTTAGAAGCTTTAGGAATTTCATTATATCCATAAATTTCTAAACGTTTATTAGCCTCTTCTCTTGATAAACCAGAGGAAGGATTAGTTTGAAATTTACTAAAGATTGTATCTAACTCTAAATTATAATAAGTCTCAACCATAAGAGATTCTCCCGCGACTTTTTACATTTTTTATTATTAATTTTTCTTAAAATGGAATGAATATAATAAATAGACTATAAGAATACTTATTTTTATTTTATTTCTTTTTTATATAAAAAATGAATTATCAACAGGTAAATGATTAAATACGACTCAGATTATTTCTTTTTTTTCAATTTAGCCAAGATTTTTCCCCAATCTATATAAACCAATAAGAATAAGATTATAATAGTTGCTGCCCAAATTAAGGAACTTTGTATAAGATCTAGTGTAGTGCTAGGAGGAATAATTCCAGATCTTGCAGCTTCGAGATTAATACCAAATAGTCCAAAAAGAAAGTTCCCTAGTGATGTATCTGCAAACCAGATAGGCAGAGCACTACAAAGAAAACATAGAACAAACTTTCCAATAAAACAGAAAAATAATGCTTTTATGATACTATATTGAGCAAGACCAAGGACAATTAAAAATGCATCATCAGGGAGTGGAGTCGCAGCAAATATAAATATTAGGAAGGGCGCCCATCCTTTCTCAACATAACTTTTCATGCGTTGAATACTTTCAGAATCTCCTATAATTCCTTTTGATCCTTTTCCTATTAACCATGCTGTTGTTTCACCGATACTCGCACCTAATCCCCCAACCAATCCTAATAGTATAGGATTTACTCCTGGTATTATCGCAGATATCACAATTAAAGCAATAGTATAAGGAACTGGAAAAATTATAGTAAAATTTCCAAATATACTGATTAGAAATACTCCAATATATATTCCCCAATCACCAAATTTAGTATAAAACCACATAACAGCATTAGCAAGCCATTGTCCAAAATTGATGTTAAGAAATGCTAAAATTATGAATAAAGCAATGATTACACTGATAAATATCAAGCCACCGTATTTCATAATGAAACTTTTTTTTATCTCTGTTTCACTTTTTTGTTCTTGGTTCATAATATTCCCAAAATTTTTTGTTATCTTTTATAAGATTCAAAATTTTATATTTTTAATTCTCGCAAAATATTTTACTATTTCAATCCCAAAAATACCTGGTAAAGCGAATAAGATGCATAAAAGCCAATCTGTTCCACTAAGAAACATAAAATTGATTTGAAAATTCAAACCAAATACATCATTTATAAAATAATTAGTCACATACGAGAAACTAATGAATAAAATATGCAATGCTAAAGTAAATAAACTAACAACCAATAATGATAATTTAAATTCTTCTCGGATACTTTTAATTACAGATTTGTTTGGTCTCCTAAATGACCAAATGAAATTAGTTTCAGCGATATATAGGGTTGTAATAAACATTGTTCTCGCTTTTTGAGCTATTAAATCATTTGGAGTAGAACCTATTGGGATATAACTAATTTCTGGATTTAAATTCCAAGAATTTAATGGAAATAGTCCTCCCAAAGTTAATTGTAATATTAATACTAAACCTAAACCCATTAAAAATGCCTGAATCAGTAGCAAAATCCATGTATTTCTATTTAATAATTCTTCTTGATCATGCGGGGAATCTTTCATTATATCTAAAGGATATCTATCTATTACTAAAGCTAAAGATGGAAAAGAGTGGACAATTCCAAAGATATAAAGATGCTGCCAATCTGAACTGAATAATTCAAAAGCTGGTATGAATTCATAGGTAAAGAAAATTAGAGCTTCCATTATGTTCAAACAAATGAAAAAATAAATAATTACACGGATTTTTGCAAAGAGGCCTCTTCCAACTTTTACTCCTTCGACAATTGAGGTGAAATTATCATCAGAAATGACCATGTCTGCTGTTTCTTTCGCAACATCAGTACCAGTTATTCCCATTGCTATGCCCGCATTTGCCAGCTTAAGCGCTAAAGCATCATTAATTCCATCTCCAGTCATCGCACAGATTCGATTCTGCTTTTGATAATTTTCAACAATTATTTCTTTATCAGAAGGAGCAACTCTTGCAAATACAGAAACTTTATTAAAATCTTCTAGATTTAGACTCGAAATCTGATTTCCCTCAATAACTAAATCACCTGGTTTATAAATTCTCATTTGTGCTGCAATTGTTTGAGCAGTTGCGGGGTGATCTCCTGTAATCATAACTACTTTTATACCACCAGATTCACACTCTTCAACAGATTCTTTCACTCCTAACCTCGGAGGATCCAGTATTGAAAAAAAGCCTAAAAAGATTAGATCTTGTTCAACACTCTCTCTTTTAATATTGTTAAAATGATCTAGGTTTTTGTAAGTTATTGCTAAAGTTCTATATCCTTGATTTGCTCGTGTTTGGATAAGGTTTAGTATTTCAGCTTTCTTTTTATTATTAAAATTTTGAACTTTCCCATTTATTTCAATTTTGGATGAAATTTCAAGCACTTGTTCTGGAGCCCCTTTAGTAAATGCATAGATTGCTTCAGAATCCTCATTATGTTTACAAATAGTTGTCATTTTTTTAAGTTCTGAGCTAAATGAGAATTCTTTAACAAATTGATATTTACTTTTAATATCATAAGTAATATAACCAGCTTTCTCAGCCAAGACTAAAAGAGATGCTTCTGTTGGTGAACCTAATGCTTTCCTTATAGCCATTTCCTTTCTATCTTTTACTCGGACTTTTACATCTTCATAAATCAGTCTTGCATTGTTATTTAATACACTAGAATCAATAAATCTTAGAAACGTGGCATCATGCTGTAAGGATATTTTCTCACCATTATTCATTATCATCCCTTCCGAATCATATCCAGACCCAATTACAGTGTATTCGACATCATTAATCCAAAATTTTTCTACAGTCATTTCATTTTTAGTAATAGTCCCAGTCTTATCAGAGCAAATTACAGAAACCCTTCCGAGAGATTCAATCGCTGATAAATTTTTAATAATAACCCCATTTTGAGCCATATTCAGAACACCTGTTATTAGAACGAGCGTGGTTAAGATTGGCAAATTAATTGGCATAATATTCATAGATCTCAAAATAGAGCGTGATACTGCCTGACTAATAAATGCTCCGAAAAATCTGCCTTCAATACCTAAAACTGCTAATTTATAGATTATCAATATTGTTAAATTAACAACAACGATAATTCCGAGTATATAACCTAGCTTATTGAGTTTTTTTGTAAGTGGTATTTCTTCAATACTTCCCATTTCATTTAATTGATTTGAGATTTTACCAATTTCAGTTTTAACTCCGATATTCGTAACTAAAGCTTTCGCTCGGCCAGTATATACATAAGTACCCATAAATAGCATATTAGATTGCTTTTGAATTGGTATATCTTCTTTCTTTATTAGAACACTATTCTTTTCTACAGGTTCACTTTCTCCCGTTAGTGGGGCTTCATCAATGCTTAAATTTACAGCATCAATAATCCTTGCATCAGCAGGGATTTTATTCCCCTGTTCTAATAATAGAATATCTCCTGAAATCAACTCTCTAGTAGGTATCTCAAACTGAGTTCCGTCCCTTATCACTGTTGCTTTTAATGCAGCAATCATTCTCAGTGATTCCAAAGCTTTCTGTGCCCTAAATTGTTGGATAATAACAGTCAATGAATTTATAATAACTACTGTAAATGTTATTACAGTTGACCCTGGAGAACCTAATATTAAAACGAGGGTTCCAGAAATAATTAAAATAACAATTAAAAAATTAAATATCGGAGCTAAGTATATTTTCCATAAGGATTTTTTAATCTTTGGAAGCTCATTATAACCATATTTTTTATATCTAAAATTTAGTTCAGAAATAGATAATCCATGATTAAGATCTGTTTGAAATTCATGTACCAAGTCTTTTATTGATTTATTATAGTAGTTCATGATAGAAATTTCTGATTAAATAATTTTTAAGTAAAATTTGTACAGATTAAAACAATAATAATAATTATAGATTTAAAACTTATTAAAACTATAACCTTTTTAATTTTGATAAAATAAAATGTCTAGTTAAATCTCAAGAGATTGAGGATCTCCTAATAGTTCTTTTAAAAAGTTAAATTTTTTTCTTATCGTAGTACTTGAAAACTTACTACTTTTTTCAATTAGACTCTGAGTAAAAATCTTACGATTATCTAAAGTTTGACCTATATAATAAATTAATCCTGCCGTAAATGCTTTGTAATTAAAATTTTGAATCTGCTCATAAGGTATTTTATTTAATATTTTATCTACTAATAATAGCATTTCAATTTTTAATTTACTATACTCATTCTTATCGGAGAGATGATCTTTTATTATTTCATAAGAAATATTATTCAAGTCTTTTTGGAAAACAATTTTTATTTTATTTTTTATCTCTTCTTCTATTTCTTCAGTTGTTTTGAACTTTTTTAGCATTTTCTCAGTCCTTTTGACTTTGAGCATCGCATTATTCAACATTTTTTTATTAATTTTATGTCCTAATTCTCTTGCTGCTTTTATAAATTGCTCAATACGAATATTTGTAGTGTCTTTTATCTCCATCCAGACAATTGCCAGAAAAATTATAACCATATTCTGGTAGGTGTGTCTATGATATTTATTATATTTAAGATAACGTTCTTTAATTTCTTGATATTTAACGTTATCGATATTTAAACCAATTCTATAGCTCTTTAATAATTCTATCGTTTTTTTCTGTTCAGAAAAGCTGCTCTGATAATCTTTAAACCATTTATCTAGAGTTTTTATCTTCTCATATTTTTGTTTAATTTTAGGATCTTGAATAGCTTTAGAATCTCCAAGTTTTATTCTTCTTTCATAATCTATTTGAGAATCTGATAAAAAATCTGATGCAGAACTCTCTTCAAATGCGATATTATCTTCAAAAATTAATCCACAATCTTGACAAACAAGAAAGCCAGAATCTTGCTTTATGTTAGAATGAGAACAAGTTGAAATATCCTTTTTTTCTTTATTCTTATTACTCAAAAATAACTCAATTAATTAATTTTTTTTATTATCAATCGCTATTATTCAAAAAAAATAATATGTTAAATTTTTATTTAAATTTTTATAATAATTCATTTAAATTATTATTATTGTAAATTTAAAAAAGTAAAACTGAGAAATAATGAATCAAAAACTTATTTTAAAATATCTTAAATTATTCGGTTTAGGTTTTATAATTGTATCTTTAATTGAATTTATTGATATTATTTTACTGAGCACAGTCATTAGAATGAATATGGATGGTGACAATTTATCTTTAATACAAGTATTATTTAACACAGGGTTAATAACAATAGATGGTGCATTTTTATGGATAGTTTTGATGATAATTCCTTTTATTTTCATTGCGTTAGGTTTTATCTTAATTAGTTTAGCCAAAAAAGAGAATTTGAATAGATCTATTCTTTCAAAAGATATCTTACTTATTGGGCTATTTCTTTTAGTAGGTTCTTTTATTAAAATGGTCTATATCATATTATTAGCTAATATCAAATTGAACTTGGGAATTACTGTTGAATTACAACAAGTAATGTATAATCCTCTAATTACACCATTTATAGGTGCTGTGATGTGGATTTATATCTATGGTACAACAAGTGGTTATTTGATTTCTGGTTTGATTTTTGGAGGGGTTGGATTAAAATGGATTTTGATAATCGAAAAAGAAAAACCTCTTAAAATTAATGATAACAGTGCGAAATAGAAAAAGAAAAGAAAATAAGAAAAAATTTCTTTAGAATAATTTACTTTTTATTTGTTTTGCCCTGCTTCTTAATGTAACTTCTGTTATTTTTGCTACATCAGCAACGAGTGATTGAGTTTTACGAGAACCATGGTCCTTAGCGGAAATATAAATACAAGCTGCAGCTAAACCTTTGGGATCTTTTCCAGTACGCTTTAAGCCATTTTCAGAAGCTTTTCTAAGCATATCGATGGCACACTTTTGAATGTTCATTGGAAGGTTTAATTCATTACCAAATCTAAATACTAAACTTTCGGCTGTAATAGGTTGATAACGTAATCCTAATTCAGGTAAAACTTCCCTGATAATCATTGCTAAACTTTTATGTACTGTTCTTCTTGGGGTTAATGAAGCCTCACATACTTCATCTAGTAAGCGAGGAAAGTCATGTACTCTAATTGCAGCATATAGGGAACCTGCGATAAATCCATTAATAGATCTACCCATAGTTAACTTTTTCTTAGCTACTATACTATAAACTTTCCAAGCAGTTTCAGAAATATATTCTGGGATATTTAACTTAGATGTTAGCATCTTTAATTTAGGTTTGGCTTCCCAGAAATTTCTCTCAATGCTTGAAATAAGTGAATTTTGAATTTTTGATAATCTTGAAAATAATGCTTGTTCTTTTGGACCTATTGATTTCCCTTTAGAGTCAGTTTTAGTACTTGGTAGCATAGTACGAGGGCCAAAATCTCTCCATCTTGGTTCAGTTCTCCTCCTACTTTGGATTTCTTCTACCGTATATGCTCGTCTCTCATTACCTACATATGTTCTTTCGAAAATTACTCCGCAATTCAAACACACTTTATTACCATCACGCTCTTCAATACATGGATCTTCGCAACACTCACTCTGGGGCAAATTTTCTTCAACATTTTTATTCCGTAGCAATAGATCGCGATAGTTATTATTCATTTTTAATCACAGGGAGTATGATAATGGTAATAATGTCTTCTTACCATGATAATTTTGATATAAAATTAGACTTTATTACACTTTTAATAATATCATATTATCCAAGTCGCATTTATAAATCTTTGTCTCAAAATTTAAAAATTTTGATATAATTATCCCATTAGGATCCCATTTTTATTAATTTGTTCATCTAAATATTAAAAGTATTAAAAAAATGATTAATTACATAAGAAAAAATGAAAATAAAATTATGATTAAAGTGATTTAATTTGGAATTTTATGATGTTATAAAAAAAAGGAGAAGCTATCGCTTCTTTAAATCGGAAATGCCTCAAGAGGAAAAAGTCAACAGAATTTTAGAAGCGGCACGATTAGCGCCTACATGGGCTAATAAACAAGGAATGCATTACATAGTAGTAAAGGATAAAGAAGTAGTGAAAATGGTTTGGGAAGCAATTGGTCAAAAGCAGAAGTTTGCTGATTGTCCTATATTTATAATAGGTGCAATTGCTGAATCAGGCTCTGGAGTTAATCATGATGAAAAATATTATCCAGTTGATTTTGGAATATGTTTTGAACATTTAATATTAGCTGCAACTGCTGAAGGATTAGGTACATGTTGGATAGGATGGTTTGATGAGCAAAAAATTAAAAAAATTCTTTCGATTCCTGCGAAATATCGAGTCTTAGGGATTACTCCTATAGGATATCCTCTCAAGCAGAAAGGAGAAGTAGAGGATCGAAAGCCTCTAAATGAGTTTGTACATTATAATAAATTCTAATATCTTTTCTATAAATCGTTTTTAAAGAATTAGAAGTAAATATAAAATAATTCCATATTTTATTCTATTTATGAAGATCATTCGTATTAATTTAAGTTCAAGTTCAACAAAGACTGAAGAGATAAAACAAGATTCAAAGTATTTTTTATTAGGAGCACGAGGTTTGAGTTCTCAAATCGTTTATGATGAAGTTCCACCAGACTGTAATCCTTTAGATAGTGAAAATAAACTTATTTTAGCAAATGGCTTATTAGCAGGAAGTTCTTTTCCTAATTCGGCTCGTACTTCTGTAGGAAGTAAAAGTCCATTAACAAATGGTATAAAAGAAGCAAATGTAGGAGGAAGACCAGCAATGATGCTGGCAAGACATGGGATACGAGCGTTAATATTAGAGGGGAAATCCTTAGATCTAAAAATTATTATTATTAATCAAGATGAAATTCAAATATTATCTGGAGAAGAATATAAAGGATTAGGGAACTACAGCTTGCATGAAAAACTGAAAGCAAAATATGGAGATAGGATTGGAATTTATTCAATTGGTCCAGCAGGAGAGTATTTAATGAAATCTGCTACTGTTGCTGCTAATGATTTAGAAGGATTTCCCAGTAGACATGCTGCTAGAGGGGGATTAGGAAGTGTAATGGGCTCTAAAGGAGTAAAAGCTATCATTTTAATTCCCCCGAAAGATTCAAAAATTAAAATGCATGATATAAAAAAATTTAAAGAAGTTGTTGGTCCATTTGCAAAAACTTTAGCTCAAACAAAACAGACCTTTTCTATTTTTGGGACTCCTTTGATGATGAAAGCAATGAGCAGTTATGGTGGAATACCTACTAAAAATTTTGGAATGGGTTCATTTGATAAAATCGAAAACATTTCAGGAGAAAAACTTCATGAAGTTGTAGTTGAACGAGGGGGAAGGAAACGATTAGCTTGCTGTCCAACTTGTGTAATCAGATGTTCAAATTATATTGTTGATGAGAATGGGAATCATATCACTTCGAGCTTAGAATATGAAACAATGGCACTTAATGGATCAAATCTTTTAATTGACGATATTGATAGTCTTGCTTATATAGATCATTATTGTGATGATGTTGGTATCGATACTATTGAATTTGGAGGTACCGCAGGTGTCGCAATGGACTGTAGGGAGATTAAATGGGGAGATGCTCAAGAAGTCATTCGGATATTAGATAAAGAGATAAGAAATAACACTGAAGTTGGAAAATTGTATGGGAATGGTGTAAAAGTTATCGGTGAGAAACTCAGAGCAAAAAGAGTACCACAAGTTAAAGGACAAGGAATTTCTGCTTATGATTGTAGAGTTTTTAAAGCAATGGGCGCTACATATGCTACCTCACCAATGGGAGCGGATCATACAGCTGGAGCAGCTATTGCTGGAAGAGTTCCTAGTCAACATAAAGACTATGGTGAACTTACTGAAAATGATAAAAAATTAGATTTGTCTTTTGAACTTCAAGTATATACCGCAGTTATGGATTCTATGGGGTGTTGTTATTTTATAGGTCCTAACTATGAGAACATGGAGATTGTCGCAAAAGCAGTAAATGCAATGTATAATTTAGATTTAACACGTGAAGATATCATTAATATCGGAAAAATGATCCTAAGAACCGAAATAGAGTTTAATAAAAGGGCAGGTATTACTCAAGATGTAAATGATGTTCCAGAATTTTTCAGAAAAGAACCCTCATCTCCAAAAGATTTGACTTTTACCTTTGAAAAACAAGAATTAAAAGAGTTTTGGAATAGATTAAATAATCATACTTTCTGATTTGAAAAGTTTATCTTATTTTTTTTAATTCTATTTAATTCTAGCTAAAGTAATTTCACATTAGTACAACTAGATTAAAGAGAATGATTACAGGAACTCATAGTTAAATTGTCCTTTATTTTATATCAGGTTTCAATGAATCAAATAATTTTTGGAGTAATCCTAAAAGCATTTTAATATCAAATTCATCAAGACTTTGACAACAATTATTTAAGGAATTATCCAACTTATTTGATAATTTTTTAGCCTCAATCCCTTTTTTTGTTAGTTTAATCAAATTTTTTCTTCGATCATCTTGACTCTCTATTCTTTTAATTAACTTATTCTTTTCCATCGTATCAATAATTCCAGTAATAGTTGATTTAGAACAAGAACATCCTTTTGCTAATTCAATTTGACTTAATTCATCCCTTTCCCAAAGTTGACGTAAAATTAAATATTGAGCAGGTGTCATATTCATTTGTTGAATAGAATTACGTTGAATTCTTTCAACCCGCTTATTAATCTTGTATATTAATCTAAAAGCTTTATTAAAACTCTCAGGATCAGAACCATTTCCACAACATGTAGATGATTTCTCATTACTTATGATGTCTTGATTTGTTTTATTGCTCATAATTATTAATAGAGCTATAAAAAATTTAAAGGTTTGGATCCGAATGGTTCGGATCAGAACCTTTAAATAGTTCGGATCCTTACTATCTATTATAATTAAAAATTATAAGTGATTAAAATGAGAAGTGAGGAAAAAATAAAAGAAATTGTAAGAAAACAATATTCTAAAGTTGCCTTATCAAATAATCAAAATGAATTTTCTGGTTGCGGATGTTCTAGTGATAAAAATGTTCTTATTAGCAAGGTTATTGGTTATAGGGATGACGATTTTAATGCCGTTCCAGAAGGGTCAAATCTGGGTTTAGGTTGTGGTAATCCAATCGCTCTTGCATCTCTAAAGGAAGGTGAGACTGTTATTGATCTTGGTTCTGGAGCAGGTTTTGATGCATTTTTGGCATCAAAAAAAGTGGGAAAAACTGGTAAAGTAATTGGTGTCGATATGACTCCTGCTATGATTTCAAAGGCAAGAGAGAATGCAAATCAAGGAGATTTTGAAAATGTCGAATTTAGACTAGGGGAAATTGAGCATTTACCGGTTTCTGATGGTATAGCAGATATTATAATCTCGAATTGTGTTATTAATCTAGTACCTAATAAAAGAGAAGTATTTAAAGATGCCTTCAGGGTATTAAAGCCAGGCGGTAGGTTAATGATTTCTGATATTGTTGTTACAAAAAAACTTCCCGAATTTATACAGGAATCTATAGAAGCATACACTGGATGCATTTCAGGGGCAATTTTAAAAGAAGACTACATAAAACTGATGGAAGAGAGTGGTTTTCAAGAGGTAAAGATACTAGGTGAAGTAAATTATCCCATAGATCTTTTTATGTATAGCAAAGAGATTAATGAAATTATAGAAAAGAACAAAATATCTCTCAAAGAATTGAAGGAGATTGCAAGAACAATAGTTAGTGTAAAAATTAGTGCTTATAAACCCTAAAATATTTAATATATTTTTTTATAATTATTTTTTATTTTTAAGGACAAAAATAGAGAATGAAGTTTTTAAAGTGATAGGCGTTAATGAAAAGAGTCAAAATAATAAGAAAAGTAGAGAAAGAGATAAATTTAATGATATTACTTTTAATAAATCTATATTAGATATTATAAATGCACGTTTTTCAATCAGAGCATATCTCGATAAACCACTGAATCTAGATCTGAAAAAAAGCATAAGGAATATCCTAACACATCCTAATATAAATAGTCCATTCAGAGAAAAAGTGGCAAATATTAGATTTAAACTGATAAATTTTTCAGAATTAGATCAAGACATAAATTTAAAAACTAAGACAATTGGAGGGATATACGGAGCACATGATTATATTGTTGGAGCTATGGAGCAATCCGAATATGATTTTGAACATTATGGATATGTTTTTGAAACAATTATTTTAAAAATGACTGAACTAAGATTAGGGACATGTTGGTTAGGAGGCTTTTTTAATCGAAAACTTTTTGCAGATAAAATTCAAAAGCGTCCAAATGAGATTATTCCCGCAATAACACCTGTTGGAACACCTGATTATGTTAGATTAAAAGCTGGATTTGGAATGAAAACAAATTTTGATCGTATTAGACTTCCAGTGTCGCAACTTTTCTTTGAAGGAGATTTTACAAATCCAATCAATTTTATAAGTAAAGATCCTTATTCCGTATTACTTGAAATGGTCCGAATTAGTCCTTCTGCTAGTAACTTACAACCATGGAGGATAGTCAAAGATAAGAAGGAGAATATTTTTCATTTTTATACATTATCAACTAGAGATAGAGTTGGGCTTATTTATAATAATTTTCGGCGAATTGACATAGGAATCGCTGTATGTCATTTTGATCTTGCATCGAAATTTCTAAATCTAAAAGGAAACTGGGAATTTAAGCAACAAATTATTCCATCAATAAAATATCTTAAATATATCATAAGTTGGAGTGAAAAGAATTAAAAGAAGTTTAACCTATTTTCATGGATTTGTGTAGAATAAAATTTTTGTAGATTTAATTAATATTTTAAGAAAATATAACTAAAAACCCTTTTCAATTTAAAACAAATTCAATTTTAAACATATCGCAACAAACCTTTTCTCATCATATAATATTCTATTACAAGAATTAGAATAAATCCAATACTAATAAGAAAAATAGGAGTTAAACTAGTCACTGGTCCGAATAAAATCCCTAATTCACTAAATCTACAAAATATACTCAATATTCCATATCCAACGCCTCCTAAAACGGCAATAATCTTCTCTTTCTTAAAAATAGAAATAGAAAAATGCCAACATGCAGTAAGACAAAATGTAGATATCAATATTAAAATAAATAATATTGCTATTGATAAATTAGGACTCAAAAGTAGCCCAAAGACAATAAAAATTATAAAAGAAACATATAATACGATTGAGATTAATTTTAAATTTTCCTTAAAATAATTAATTTCTAATTTTATAAATATACTCAATAAAATCCAGGGGATTTCAATCAATAAGGCAATAAGAGACACTGTCCATGCATCTAATATAAAAAGATCCAGAAATATTGAAGAAAATAGACCTATTAAAATAAGACATGCGCCAGCAAGTCTTAAAAGCCCTATTTTTTTTATTTCTATCCTCATATTAT
>JBHLNZ010000077.1:0-13433 GCA_048941015.1 Promethearchaeota archaeon
AAGTTAAAAATTAGAAGTGATATTTTAATCGAAAAATTAAAAAGAGCTTATATAGCGACAGTATTAAATGGCTATTCGGCAGAAGATATGATGATTGATAAACTTGATGTTTTATTGGAGAAAGCATATTCAGTGAAAGATGTAGAAAAGTATAATGAGCAAATAAAGAAGATTGCAAGTTTTAACATATTATTTTATACACCATTTCCATATTTATCTGGTAAAAAAAAGATTATTCCATATTTAAAAATGCCGAAAGAACTTCAAGAAGATTATTTGGAAGTTGTTCATTTTGAAAAGTCAGGAGAAAATAAGTACCTTTTTATTGTTTCCCATTATGAATTGGGTTTATTGGGAATTATTATTAACAGTAATGAGACTTTCACTGGAATTGCTGAAAATTACACTTTAAAATTTAAATCTGAAGCGAAAGTAAAGGTTTATGCACCTAGTGAGGAATTAAAAGACACATACTTAATTCGTGCGATCATTGAAGTAATGGATAAGAGTCAGTGCGAAATAGTTTATACTTTACCTTCTTTCTTTAAAGCATTAAATCTTTAATTCATTCTTTTCTTAAATTTTTATCGCGCTGGCTAATTTGATGGCTATGAATCGCACAACTTATACAATAATATTTAGTTTTACTTGGAGCTTGAATTATTGTCCCTGATTTCTTTAATTCTGCATACATTCTACCATCTACTAATGATACCCTTCTTGTTACTGCTTTTGCTTTACTACGCGCTACAAATCGTCCACATTTGCTGCATTGGACTTTTCCATGTTGCCCTTTACTTGAACCACTTTTACCGCCACTTTTTCTTTTCTTGGGAATGAAAATCAGCCTATAATAATAATTCTAATCTAATTTCTTGTTTTCAAATATTTGAATAAGACAAAACTTAAAAAATTTATTATTTCCCTTGAGTTTTAACCATTTTAACGAATTTTCGTAATTTCAATTATTATTATTAATTCTGAGTTTTATGGGGCTTTAATGATTTAAATGAAAATATAAGCCTTTGAATCACTGTTATTAAAAGCAATCCAATATACACCAGAATAAAAATTGGGAAAAATAATGTAAAAGGAGTTCCTAAAATTAAATCTGTAAAGTAATAAATAAAAAATTCGGTAATAAAGGCAAACCATAAAAATATTAATCTTTCTGCTCTTTCCATGAAACCTACACCCCTCATTTCAATGCCTTCATTTTCTGCTCTTGCTCTAATGTAGGAGATCATTATTACTAAAAATAACATAATATAGCCTACTACGAAATTTATTAACTTACTAAAAATTAAACCAAGAATTATAACTGCATCAGAGAGACGGTCTAAATTGGAATCTAAAAAGGCTCCCGATTTCGAAAGATTTTTAGTTCTTCTAGCAACCTCTCCATCAAAAACATCAAACGCTCCAGCCCAAAACATAAAAAAAGGAATCATCCATGATAACCAGAAATTATGAATAAATTCCATTGCTAAAAAGATTGCCACACATACAGAAAATAAAAAACCAAAATAAGAAATAAGGTTAGGAGTGAAATTGTGCCTAATAAGATAATTTACTGGATGATCTATGAATCTATCTAAAATTTTTCTTTGATTTGCTCGTTTATTATTTACTAATTCTTTTTCGCTCAAAATGATATCCAAGAACCATTATAGAAATAATTATATTCTAAAGTTCTTTATAATAAAAAATTTTTCATATTTTTAACATAAGATTCAATTTTATTAGACTAATTACTGAAGAAGCTAAAAATGATTGGTATCCTAAACTTAAATTGGGTAGATCTAATTCTTTCAATTCGGGTGATTCTATAAATTCACCACTTTGACTCCCTATCACGAAAACAACATTATTTCTTGAAAGAATCTCTACTTTATATTTAAAAAAATCTTCGCCACTTTCATTAAGAATATATATATTATATCCTTGCTCTCTCTTTAACTTTATTGCATCAATAATATTTATATCTCTATGTTCAATTGAGTTTAAAGGATTAACTTGCTTATTATTTCTGACTTGCCCTTCCTTTATTAACTTAACAAAATAATCGGTTAGAAGAATTTCATTTTTAGGAAATAACTGATAATCTAATGAATTTGGATCAAAGATATATGTTCCATACTTTTCTAAAAAAGTCCAAATTTGAAAGTCTCTCTCGAATCCACCATCCTTTATTAAAGCAGATATTATGCACCTAGAAATTACATCAAATCTGCCGGAACTACCCGGAATATCTTTGATATTATACTTATCGATATTTACCGTGTTAGAATTAATGAAGAAGATAATAGTCATTTTAGATTAAATCTTTTTTAATTGCCATATTAAAATATAATTTATAAAAGCAACAACTGTAAGACTAAATTGGATCGCAAAGAAGAAAATTGGTATTCTACAATCTGGACCCATTAAATTTAAAAATATTGGTGTTAAAGTTTGAGCAATTAACCAACAAGCAACTGTAGCGAGATATGCATAAATAAACCTTTTTTTATATTTAGAAACTGCATGCGACTGATCTGTTTTAGAAAGTAGATTAAATGCTGCTTTACCTATATAAGATAATTTATATTTACTTTCTTTAGAATTTAACAATGGAATTAAACTTTTCAAGTGATAAGATAATGTCGGTGAGTCTATTGTACCAATTTGTTTTTGAATTGAAGAAAATGTCAGTCCATTTTCATTTCCTACTATTTTAATAATATCCCTTCTAACTTTATGACTAAGAGATTTAAATATTTCTTCTTCGTCAATAACTTCTTCCTTAAATTTCATTTTTTCATCTAAAGTCATACTACATCATTTTCTTTACGAAAGTAGGATTCACCATATCTAATTATATTATAAATTATTTCCTTAGTAAATAATTTTTAACTTAATTTCCTTAGTAAAAAAACCCTTACTAAAAAGTTCTACACTTGGTATTATAAATATTTAGTCTTGTTATATTGAATTAAGAAAAATTGGACTACAATTTTTTTAATTAAGAATCTACCTGAAAATTTCGTGAAAATCAATTAGAAATCTAAAATTTTTGATCAATTTATAATTGAAAACAAAAGGAATTTAGAAAATGGAAGTAAGAATAAACACTATAAAAAATAAGCAAAGGGATGATATTGCTATTGAGGCATTTAATATCAAGAAATACTTTGAGAATGTTAAAGCTTTAAATGGAATTTCCTTTAAAATTAGAAGAGGTGAATGTTTCGGATTTCTTGGTCCAAATGGTGCTGGCAAAACTACAATGATTAATGTATTGTCATGCTATTTGAAACCTAATGCTGGAAGTGCGTATGTTGCCGGTTATAATGTTGTAAAGGAGCATGCTGAAGTGAAAAAAAACATAGGTATTGCTCCTCAGGAAAATATATTTTATGATGAGCTAAGAGTCTACGAAAACTTAATTTTTTTTGGCAAAATGTATAGTATTGATTCTAACCTCCTTAAAAAAAGAGCAAATGAGCTTATTAAAAAAGTCGGCTTAGAAGAAAAAAGAAAAATCAAAGCAGAAAAATTAAGTGGTGGCATGAAAAAACGGTTGAATTTAATAATAGGACTTGTTCACGATCCTGATATTCTATTTCTAGACGAACCTACAGCTGGATTAGATCCTCAAACGAGGAGGCTTATATGGGACTATCTTTTCGAATTAAAATCTCGCAATAAAACTATTTTTCTTACTACTCATTATATGGATGAGGCTGACATACTTTCAGACAGATTAGCAATAATCGATCATGGAAAAATTATCGCAGAAGGATCACCCGAACATTTAAAGGAAACTATAGGGAAAGGAGATTTACTTAATTTAAAAATAGAAGGGGTCAAATCAAATCTTTTGAAATCTATTGAGGAATTAAAGAATAATGAATATGTTTTAGATGCATTTTATGTAGAAGAAGAGATGCTAACTCGAGTTAGTGCTATGGATGGTATTGGAAAAATTGGTAAAATATTGAAAATTTTCACACAAAACAATCTACAGGTTGTTGATGTTGGAGTTCAAAGAAATAGTCTAGAAAATGTTTTTTTAGCTTTAACAGGAAGATCTTTAAGAGAATAGGAGGAGTAATTAAAAATGTCAAGATTTATTGTATTAGTAAAAAAAAATCTTTTAAGATTTATTAGAAATCCTAAAACGATTGGCTTTTTAATTTTTATCCCTATCCTGTATTATTTAATATTAGGATTTATTTTTGGGGGGATAGATTTTAGTGATACTACTGCTACATATAATATCGGATGGGTTGATAATGATAATACAACAGCTGATTACATTCAGCATCCTCATTACAATTTGGATTACATTTTCAATATAACAAATGATATAACTGGAATTCAATTATTAAAATACTCATCAATTGTTGATGCGAAAGATGCATCTCTAGAAGGGGATATAATATCTTATGTAGTATTTCCTGATGGATTCGAATCATATTTAGAAAGTCGTTCTTTTGTGGATATAGCATTTTGGAATAATGATTCATCGAGTTCGGCTAACTTCTCAGTCATCGATTTTTATATATCGTTAGTATCAACAACAGCAGGTATCTTTAAGTTTACCTATATTCCTGATTCAGCTACTGCCAATACTATTATCACAAATTTCGATGATTATGAATATGATGGAATGCTCATTTTAAACCAAAATTTTTTATTTGGTTTAGATAATGATTTAAATGTAAATATGAGCTATATGTTTAGAAATGGAACTTCAATATCAAAGAATTATTATGTAATAGGAACAATACAATCGCTAGCAAATAATTATTTTCACATTTTAGGTGCAATTTCTAATATTAGTATTCCAGAGCAGTATAATAATGCTATTGATAATTCGACTCAATTTTCATCCATGAGTTTTGACATTTATTTTCTGCAAACTGTTTCCCCAGCAATTCAAGCAACTGTCGAAAATATAATAGTACAGGTATTATCAGGAGTGGTTAATAATAATCCAGCAGAAATTAAAATAAACCATGAGAAAAGAAGTACAGTAGGTACAGTTGTAAATAATATCACTTTTTCAGCACCAGGTTATTTATTATATGGACCTATGACAATTCTTTCATTTGCGTTGATTATTCTAACTGGAGAAAAAAAAGAAGGCATATATAAACGCCTCTCTTCCACAGAAGTTAAAAACTGGGAACTTATTTTGTCAAGTATTGTATCGAATATTATGTTAGTATTTTTGCAATTTGGTATTGGATCTTTTATCCTTTCATTGTTTGGGTGGAATCCTGTTGTTAATTCCCTTTTCGACATGATTTTCGGCATTATATTGACAATGTTTTTGTTCTCATTTTTATTGCTAGCATTAGCTTTCGCATTAGCACCTGTATTTAAGGATCCTGATTCAGCTGGTGGTGGAGTGTGGATTATAATCATCCCCTTAGCAATGGTTAGTGGTATTTTTGTACCTCTTGAACTGTTTGGCGATTTTATGAAAAATTTGGCAGCTTGGTTACCTACTAGATTTGCGGTAGTAGCTTTACAGAATATTTTGTTGAATGGACAATCATTATTTTATCCAGAGACTCTCATAAATCTTGGATTATTAACCTTATATTCTACTATAATTTTCATAATAGGGATTAGAGCGTTTAATAAATTTAAGAAATAAATATTTTTATAAATTTTCGAAATTCATTTAAAGAAAGGAAAAAAATAGAAATTAAACAGATAATTATGAATTTAAATTTGCTTCTGAGATGATATAGTTTCTTTTTTCTTGTATTTTATTATATAAAAAGCAAATAAAATTAATCCTACTGAAACCACTATACCGATAATCCCTGCTAAATATTCATTTTGAATCCAACTTAAGAAGGGTATCCATGGAGATGGTAAGTTTTCAAGCCATGATTCGCTATTATTGTCTATTAAAACTCTTTCTAAGCCATCTGGGTTCTCAGAAAGAATTCCAATAGTAAAACCGATAGCAATCATTAACATTAATACAGCTACAATTATTACTACTGTAATTAATGGCCATTTATATTTATTAATATTAACCATCTCTATTTTACCCCCAAGAAAGACTCTGTAGTAATGAATTCTGGTTTAACCTTATAAATATAAAAAATTATTAATGCTGAAATAATGCCTTCTCCAATTCCAATAAATAGGTGCCAAAAAACCATTGCTGAAACTGCAATCAAAAATGGAACTGCTCCAGCAATTCCTATTTCAATTCCACAAATAAAAGAAGCTAGGACAATTGCAATATAAGAACCAATAGCAGTAGCAAGCGTGACTTTTGTTATTTTCTTCCATGATGTTCTATTCAAAATCAAAATCAATCCTTTAACAATAAAAAAGCCTATGATACCACCAATTATTCCCATATTAAATGTATTTGCTCCTAAAGCTGTAATCCCTCCATCTCCAAAAAGACTCTGGACAACTAAGATTAAAAAAAGAACTATTACAGAAGCCCATGGTCCCAAAATAACAGCAATCATAGTTCCTCCTACTAAATGCCCAGAAGTTCCTCCCGGTACTGGATAATTAACAAATTGGAAAGCAAATATTACTGCTGCTAAAACTCCGATATATGGAATCAATTTCTCAGATTCTTCTTCTTCAAAGAGTTTTTTGATTTTAAAATACCCAATAATCATAATGGTGATCGCTATAATCCATAAAACTACTAAAGTAATGGGATCTAATAAACCGTCAGGAATGTGCAATTTTAAACTACCAATATTTTATTATAGATTCATTTTTCTTTAATGAATAATATTTAATTGTAATTTAGTATGATTTTTAAATAATGTTACTATTTTATAATCCAGTATGAAGTAATAAATTCTTGCTGTAAAATAGAATTAAGTTAAAAATTAGAGAGTATATATGCTTTGAAAGGAATCCTACCGTTTAAACATGAAGATAAGAAAAATTTTTTAAACCAAATCCATCCACTCATAAGATTCATTTTACCCTTTATTTTAGTTTTGCCGTTTCTAATAATTAATAATATTTACTTGGCATTTACTATAATTCTTTTTACCATTTTTTTAAATATTGTTTTTAAGTTAAGAGTCTTTTATATTCTCTTTAAGTTAAGAGTTTTAATTCCTTTTTTATTGATACTGACAATATTTATTCCACTTTACATTGGTGATTCTCTTATTTTTCAAATTAAACTAGGATTTACTATAAATATTTACTCAGAAGGATTAAATTTGGCAATTCTTATTTTTCTAAGAGTAATTGGAGCAGCCTTTACTTTTATGACTTTCTTCTCTTCATTAACATATTCAGAATTCATTGAAACTTTAATAATAATTAGACTAATCCCCTCATTTTTTATTGGGAGTATAGTTATCATGTTACATTACATTCCTATTTTAGCAAGCTCAAATCGAAAAATTCTAGAGGCTCAAGAATTACGTGGCAAAAATTTAACGAGTTATTGGCTAAAACTTAGGACTCATGCATTTATTATGGGTAAAAATTTAATTCATAACTTACAACGTAGTGAAAAATTGTATGAAAGTCTGAAAATGAGAGGATTTACAGGAAAGATTACTTTTGTTACAAAAAAGCTTAAAATTTTAGATTTTGCATTTTTATTTTTTTTCCTTTTTGTTATTTTTTCTTTTATTTTTCTTATCGATTTAGATATGATCTATAAGGAGGTTTTCGCATTATTCTGGCTGTAGAAGTTAATAATTTAAATTTTAGTTATAATTCAACTTTTCAGATTAAAAACATGTCATTACATGTTGAAGAGAATTCCGTCTATGCTCTAACAGGAAATAACGGATCAGGTAAAACTACGCTATTAAGACTTTTAGTAGGATTATTGAAGCCAAACTCAGGACAAATTAAAGTATTCAATGAACTACTCACTCGAAATAAAAAACAATTATGGAGAATTAGACAGAAAATAGGATTTTTATTTCAAAATCCAGATGATCAACTTTTTGCTCCAACTATTGAAGAAGATATAGCATTCGGGGCAAGAAATCTGAAGTTTAATGAAAATGAAGTAAAAAGTAGATTGATGTGGGCTTTAAATGCTGTAGATTTAACCGAATTTAAACATTTTTCTCCATTTGACCTTTCATGGGGTCAGAAGAAGAGAGCTGCTTTAGCTGGTTTATTAGTAATGAAACCAAAATTATTAATTTTGGATGAACCTTTCGCTAATCTGGATTTTAAATCGATATACAATCATCTAGAAATCTTTGAAAAATTAAGAAAGGAAAATAATATGACTATATTATTTACAACTCATAATATCTTTTTTGTAGAAAATTGGGCACATAGGATGCTTTTTCTTCATAACGGTGAAAAAATATATGAAGGATCTCCTAAAGAAGGACTGAAGAATCCACTTGTTATGAATTTAGTTGGATCCTATAATGACTTTTTAGATTTATTAAATAAATCTTAAAATGAAAATCTATAAATATAAATTAGACAAAATAATGATTAAATTTTTTAGCTTAATGATTTTATTATAATTTGGGAAATAATGATGGAAATTTAGCATTCTCGAGGGCACATATGATAACAAATGATTATGTGTGCAAAATAATGCAGACATCCTGAATTTAATAATCAAAAAATCCACTACCCATAAAATGGGCTCTTGACTAAGCAATGGTATCTTCCACTGCAATGAAGTATGAGTCAGTACCCTTGGGCAGAAATGATTATTTACCCATAAAAGCATAGAAATTAACGCCTAACACGAGAGAACTTTTTTGATATTTATGGTAAATCCTTGATATGATAAAAAAGTGTTAGTGTTTTTAGGCAACAATATATGCCAAATAAAGAAAGATTCTATTATACTACAGAAAATATATCATAGAAGACTGATACTATCTGAACTAAAAAGTTCCTTTAATTCCTTATTAATCTCCCCTTTATCTTCTTGAAGATAACGATTCAATATTGTACTTATTCTTGAAGCATATTTTTTCATTAAAGCTCTTACATAACCAATCTGTACATTTTTATCTGTTGCAATGCACAAAACTCCTTTACCAACTTTTACAGAAAATATCATTCCCTTGAAATATTCTGTAATTTGAAGATCAATATCACCATAGCCTAAAATATGGCCCTGTTCTTCCCCAGCAGTAAAAACAGCTCCTCCAATCGCACCAATTTTTTCTACAGAGATGTCTTCTTCATTTTTAAAAGTAAATTTAGCTTCACTCATAATAGTTATTCCTGTATCATCAATAATAATAGCATATTTCAACCCAGGTGTACTATTGATAATATCACTTAATATTTTTTTCAATCTGTGTTCATCTTGTGAATAACTCAAAAGAAACTCACTTTTTCATATCTTATATTGTTTTAGACTTAATATTTTGATAACTAATTATTTAAAGTGAATGCTTAAATTAACCCATCTTCCTTATATACTATAAAAGTAATAGTTTAACTATAAAAATTTAATTAACTAAAAGCTTGCGCGTTTTTACAACATAAACATTTATTAAGCGAATTTAATATAATTGGATTACTAAAACAATTCTTGATTTTTAATCAAATCTTTTAATGGTTTTACTCCATTTTTATAACTTTTAGTTTTTTCTAATAAAATAAACAGTTTATATCTTTTACGCCTGTCTATATCAAATTTCAATTGTACTAAATTCGGATCTTTTATCAGATCTTTATTTTCTTTATTCTTTGACACAGCCCATAAAGCTAAAGTATTTTCATGAATCCAAAGTCTTTTTGAAATTGTTGATCCAATAGGAAAACCATTCCAGTCAGTTATAACTCCTGCTACAAAGTTAGGGAAATATTTTTTAATTCTGTGTAGAAAATAATTTACCTCAATCTGATTTATTAACCTCGTCGTTTCAGCTTTCATATGATCTGACCTATCAAAAATCGTTATTAGATAGGATAGAATTGAAAAAATTAAATCATTAAATGGTATATTATGGTGATATCATTTTAATTAAATAGTGACAAGATTTTGAACGGTTCTTCCAATTAAGAAGAAGAATTAAATGCTTTAAAATTCTTAAAGAAGATAGAAATTCAAATATAATTTCGAGAGTTTATTCCTTTTTTTTTAATTTAATTCCGAGGTCTAAATTTTCAATTAATTCGGAGAAGCGATTTCTAACTGTCACTTCTGTAACTTGACTTATTTTAGCAATTTTTCTTTGTGTTCTTCTCTCTTTTGTAAGTAAAGAAGCAGCATAAATTGCTGCTGCACAAACTCCTGTTGGACCTCTTCCAGAAGTTAAACCCCTATCTTCAGCCATTTTAATAACTTTTTTTGCCATTTTATGGCATTCAGGAGACAATTCTAATTCGGAAATAAATCTTGTTAAAAAATCTAGTGGTTTTGTAGGATTCAGGTTTAGGAGTAATTCCTTGGAAATGAAGCGAAATGAACGTCCTATTTCTTTTTTATTTACTCGTGCAACTTCTGCAATTTCGTTAAGAGTCCTTGGAACTTTATACATTCTACATGCTGCATAAAGACTAGCCGCAGCAACCCCTTCAATTGATCTTCCTCTAATTAAATGGGCCTCAACCGCGTCCCTATAAATTTTTGCTGAACACTCCCTTAAATTTTTTTGGAGATCTAAATTAGAAGCCATGCGATCTAATTCACTAAGAGCAAATGTTAAATTTCTTTCAGTAGCATCTGAAACTCTAATTCTGCTCTGCCATTTTCTTAATCGATATATTTGACCCCTTAATTTCGCGGGTATCTCTTTTCCAAATATATCTCGATTTTTCCAATCAATCATTGTACTTAATCCTTTATCATGAATCATATAAGTCATTGGAGCACCCGTTCTTGTTCTTTTTTTCTTCTGATCAGCATCAAATGCACGCCATTCAGGACCGTGGTCAATATGATTTTCGGAATGAACTAAACCACATTCCTCACAAACCAATAATCCTCTATTTTCATCATGTAATATACTTTTACCGCATTCGGTACAGATATTACTCTCCAAATTTCGCTTCTCTTTAATGATGGTTTTAGTTTCATTCCAGCTCGAAATCATCTACACCCTTTTTTAAACATTCATTACTTAAGAAAATATAAAATATATTATTTCATTTTAGCATATAATTTTAAGTTTGAGTCAATTTGAATTTTAGATATGTTTTTTATAGAGATAAAAGGAAATTTTACGGGACCAAAAATCTCTTTAATATATCCAATTTCTTTATATTCTTCTGTAAATACTGATTTGTTAAGGATTTTTTCTAGGTTTTTATTCCATCTTTTGGCTCTAAATATTTCATGCTTTTTTGATTCCCCGAGATAGAAAAAATCTAACTTAACCCAATTTAACAAGAGATTACCCTACTTGATATTTGAGATATACAATAGAAAATTGATGGGTTATATTTAAATATACCCATTTTTTTCCCTTTTTTATACAAATTAGAAAAAGTTCGATATTTGTTCAAATAAATGTCTGAAAATTACAATTATATTAACGAATTAGTTCATAAATTATTATAGTAATTTATTAAAAAAGTACAAAATTCACTATTTATAATTATTTGATTAATATTTCTGATCAATCACTTTATATAATAATTTTTTACATTTTTGTGAATTCTTGACTAATTAATGGTATTTTTTTTGTAAATGATATAAAATTTTGCAATCACATTTAGCAGAATCCTTTATCTTCTGAATATGGGTAATATCTTGAGAAAGAACATAATTTTTTAGTCCTGTAATCATATTTTCATTACAATCTCTTTTCAAACAATTATGAATACCTCTTTTACTTCCTGCTCCTGAAGGATCAGATATAATTCTTGCATTTTTTATTCCTTTGATATCGCTGTTCGCTTTTATCAGACATTTAAATAACGAATAAAACCAAGGAGGGCGGTATCTATTTTGAAGCCATAAAAGTTCTACTAGTGTATCCTTTTGAATATTCGTAGGATTAATAGAAATAGTATCAACCTTTAAATCAATAAGTTTTTCAATTGAATTAAGGCAATCATCTATAGCCGCATATTCATTAAGAAATGGAGGTTTAAATAATAAATAGACTCTTATCCCAAATTTTAACTCTTTACAAATCTGAACTGTTTTTAAAAAATCTTTATATAATAATCCTTTATTTATATATTGATTTCTTATTTTATCATTGACAGTTTCAAGTCCAATTGCTATTTCAATATATTTATTTTTAATTAGATTCTGCATTGCTTCTAATTTTGCTTTTGAAATATATTCAGGTCTTGATTCCACAACAATTTCTTTTATTTTATCGATATTTGCAACTTTTTTATAGATTTTTTCTCTAATTTGTTCTGAAATTTCATTATCATCAAAAAAGCTTCCCGAATTAAATATTTTCAATACATAATCCTCTTGATCTGAGTTAATTTGTTCTAATTTCGATTGAAGTACAAATTCAAATTGTTTTAAAATATTTTCGTGATCGATATCTTGTAAATAAGAATCGTTTATATATCCACACATAGAACACCCCCCTTTTTCACTTAAAGCCCAACTACATCCTTTTGTTCTTAATACAATTGCCAATTCTTTCCCTTTACCATTTAAAAGACGATCCTCTTTTATCCAAAAACTAACAGGTCTATCTAAAGGAGGAATTGATTTCTTTCTCTTTTTATCCGTTGATTTTTTTCTTAAATATTTTACTTTCTCAACTAAAAGGTTCTCATCATTTAAGTTTTTCATATATTTCAGCAATCTTTCCTGATTGTGCATTTTTTATATAATTCGACCCTACTAACATCTTTACAACAGCTATAATTTTCTTTCTGCTCTTGTTTAATACGAAGGCATAATTATTTGGAATAAGATCAAGACTATAATCTATTATTCCAGGGCGAAATAATGTATTTCCACTGATTTCATCTCCATCGAATATTAAGCTATTCGAAAAATTATCAAATTGATAAATAATATTCGCCCCATTTAAACTCAATTCAATTTGTCCAATATCTTTCAAAAATCTTCCCAGAAATTTATTTGTTGATTGTTCATATATTTCTAAACTTGAATCATTTCTAGTTCTTCTCATTATGATTCTATTTTTAGTAAACTTCATTCCATAACCTTTTCCAAACTGATAATCAATCACTTTTACAATCTTTCTATGCCATGATTTTAAAAAATCCTTATTTTTTGGAAAATATTCTTTTGGTATAAAACGATCTTTATATTTTTCTATCAGACTCTTAAGGGAATCTAAAGAATTGCTGGAAGTGAGGTTTCTATCAACCTTAGTAAAAATTATATCATTTTTGACGTTATGTATAACCTTATTAATAACTTTTAGGTATCCATCCTCTTCAAAATGGCAAATAATTGGAATTTTAATATCGTATTTTTTAATTATTTCAATTAGCATATTCGCTGCAATATCTATTTCTTCTTCATTCCAATCACCTGTCAC
>JBHLNZ010000078.1:0-13318 GCA_048941015.1 Promethearchaeota archaeon
ATTTATATAGAAAGGCGAAATTAATAAAAAAGTTATGGGATAATAAAAGAAGAAATTAATGGTTAATATATATGGATTTAAAAGCTAAATTAACACCTATGAAAAAACAGGTCATAGAAATATTTAAATATCGTATTTTTCAGTATTCCTTCTTGATTCATATCTTATATATGATAAGCTCAATTATTCTTATATTAATTTGGTTTGAGAATTTGAGTGATTTTAAGGTTTTCTACAAAGCGACTGAGGCTTTTATCAATGATATTAGTGAACTTTATAACCAGGCAAATTATCCTTATCCTTATAGATATTTCCCATTATCAGTTATTTTCTTTATACCCTTTTATTTTATGGGATTTGATATGGGATTTATTGCATTTACAATCTTCAATTTATTTCTCAATATTCTAATTTGCATTTACATTTATAAAATCATAAAATTAACGTTTGAGGTTAATCCTGAAAAAATAAATCGAAGGATTTTAAATTATTTATGCCTATATTTAGTGGGTTTGCCTCAAATATCAAATTATTTCTTAGGGCAGAATAATCTTATTGTAAATTTGATGATTATCTTATCTCTTTTTATATTTATTAAATATGATAATTTAAAAATGGAATTTGTAGCTAGTTTACTGATCGGAATAAGCATTCTCGTAAAACCTATTACTATAGCACTGATTCCATTTTTAATTTTGTTACGTTTTAATATTAAAGGTAAAAAGTTTGAGGTAAAAGTAATCAAAAGTATCTTAAGGATTATTGGATGTCTGATTCCTTTATCCTTGAATTTAATCTATTTCTTTTTAATTCCTCAGTTATGGGATAATTTTATCACTACTAATTTCACGGGAACTTATCCAGTTGAAATAAATTTTTCTTTTAGTCTATCAAAAATAATCATTAATTTTTGTGATTTCTTAGGTTTAAGGTATAATCAAATGATAATTCTAGTAATTGTATTAATAATATTTGGGGGTATAGGATTCATATTTTATATCACACGGAGATTTGATAATAATTCCTTAATTTACGGCTACTTGCTAGGAATTCTTACTACATTATTAGTCTATTTTGATACTTGGGATCATCATCTTCTAAGTTTTACACCATTATTACTTATTATCATTTTTAATTCTAAAGATTCTGAAATCACGAGAAAATTTATAAAACCAAGTTTTATGTTCTTTAATTTCATAAATTTGATTATTATGGGATTGTCTGTAATAATATTTCCTCTTTTTCCATTTAACTTTATACCTACAATCTTTCTAATTTTAACTTTTTATGGTATACTTAAGTACATTTTAATTCAAAATAAAGAAAATAAGTGAAATACAATCGAAATTATTCCTGCTATTGATATCAAAGATGGAAAGTGTGTAAGATTATATAGAGGATTAAAGGGAACTGAAAAGGTATATTATGAAAATCCTCTCGAGAGTATAGATTTTTTGATAAACAATGGAGCAAAAAGAGTCCATTTAATAGATTTGAATGGAGCATGGGGTTCAAAAGTAAATGAAGCGATCATAAACACTATAATAGAAAAAACATGCAATAAAGTTAAAATTCAGATTGGAGGAGGAATAAGATCAGTTGAATCTGCAATTGAATATTTGGAAAAAGGTGTTGATCGAATAATAATCGGAACTTTAGCAGTGAAGAATCCGAATTCTTTACCAAAATTAATTAAAACAATAGGAGCAGACAGAATTATTATTGCATTAGATTATAAAAAAAATAAGATCGCAATAGAAGGTTGGGAAAAAGAAATTGATAAAAGCCCGTATGATTATGTTAAAAAAATTATAGATTTAGGCGTAATTAATATACTATTTACTTCAATTGACAACGATGGTACTTTATCGGGACCAGACTTTCCACATATTAAGCAGATGTTAAATAATATTGGAAATAATCGTTTATTTGTAGCTGGAGGTATAAGAAATGAAGCTGATATTTTAAAGTTAAAAAAGATTGGTATAGCTGGAGTAATTATTGGAAAATCTTTTTATGAAAATAAAATCTCGGTTTCAATTTTTAAAAATTCTATATAGAAAAATGATTAAAATTAAATAATTTAAAATTTAAAATAAACTTGAGAGATAAATTTTATTGAAACCAATAGGCTAAAAATCGATGCAAGAATATTTAATTATTTTTTTACCCGCATTTTTATTAGGAATTTTCCATACAGCCATTCCATGTGAAGATAAGGCGATTTTCTTTTTCTGGTCGTTTGGTATAGCAAAAAATCCGAAAAAAAGTATACTTATTTTAATCTTGTATGGTATAGGATTGATTACTTCAAATTTGATAATAGCTTCCGGAACCATTTTGGTAAGCTTAGTCCCTCGACTAATAATTCCAGGATTAATACCCGATCGTTTTATGATAAACTTTTTTGGAGCTTTTACATCTATGTTTGCAGGCATATTTTTATTATTTTTTATAACTAGACGAGATTACATGCCTCATTCTAAGTATTCAAAAAGTATATCCACATTTAATTGGGAAAGAAATAAAACTCCATATCTTTTTGGTATTTTAGCAGGATTTGCTCCATGTATCTTTGAACTAATAATATATACCCAGTGTCTACAATTTTCTTTAGGATATGGTTTCATTGAAGGCTTTCTAGTCGTATTATATTTTTCTCTTGGAACTTTTGCAGGATTATTTCCTTTAGCTTTAGCAAAACATGGCAGTTCTTACATTGTAAAACCAAAAGATAGTAGAAGGAATACTATTTTTTATATTATGATTTCTATAATAATTGTATTTAATACTGTAGTAATGGTTTTATCTTTTTTACAAATTTCTGTATTCCCAGTGCAGAATATATAAAAATATCGAGAAACTTTTACTCTTAAACAAAAAAATTAAAAATTTATTAAAAATTCCCTAATCAATAGTTGGTCTATGTTAATATTTTATATTAGTATTTTTATATATATTATAGATTCAGCTTTATCTTTTAAAAACAATGGAAGTTAATTACAAGATGAAATGTTTATTTTGTGAAAATGAAAAAATTGATTTCACCTGTGAGAGATGCAAATCAAGTTTTTGTATAAACCATATGGCTACAACGGAACAATGGATTTGTAAAAAACATAATCATTTCTATCCCAAAGCAAGCGCTGCTGAAAAGAATTATCGTTGTACTATCGTTGAAAATAGTAAATGCCCAGAATGCAGCGCTTTATTAAAACTAGAAAGATTATCATCTGGTCAGTATTATTTAGAGTGCACGGATCCAAACTGTGCCTGGAATTCATATTTAAAAACACCCGGTTTATTTTTCCCTACAAAGGAGAGATTAGCAAGAGAAGCCACAAAATATAACCTAATCCAAGGATATAAACTAGATTTGTGTCGCAGATCTCTTAAACACATAATTGGAAAAGAAATATGTCCAAATTGCTTTTTGGAGCTTTTAAGAAGATCACATATTACTAACTTTTCCACGATTATGAATTCATTTAATATTGCTGCTCCTCAGATGATCAAACTAATTAATCAATATATTGATGAAGATCGTATTTATGGCATCATAGATCAAAAAAATCAGATGTTTTACTATATTTCTCCAGAAATGAGAGAAAAAGTATTAGCAAAAATTCAAAATGATGGTATCATTAAAGTAGTTGACTTAAGTCAAATGCTAGATATGAGCTCTGAAATAGCTTTGAAAGTCATTTATAAATTGATTAGTCAGTATCAAATAAAGGGTTCATTTTCTCAAAATAAGCAGTTTTATTATACTCAGAAGTATATCATGGATGGCTTAATCAATGAAATAAATAAAAAAGGAAGAATCTCCATTACAGATATAGCAAACAATTTTGATATTCCAACTGAATTGACTAAATCATTCTGTGTTAATTTGATGAGAACCTCTGCAATTAATGCTTTTTTTGCAGATAGAGGAAACGAGATTATTACACATGGTGAGATTTATAAGGAGATTCAGGATTTTGCCAAAAAAGCAGGATTATTCGAATTAAATAAACTTGCTAGAAATTTAAAAATAGCTGTTGAGCTAGCGAGAAAAAGTCTCCATGAATTGATTAAAAGCGGTTCAATAAAAGGTCTATTTACTCAAAGAAGAGAATTTATGACTAGTAAATTCTTAGAAACTAAAATAAAAGAAATTGCTAGAGCTTATAGAACTATGCCTTTACGTGAATTATCAAATAGATTAGGAGTGACTGAATCCAGCATTGAAGAGAATTTAGCCCAATTGATTGGACGTGGCGATATTGATGGTTACATTGATATGGCAAAACGTATCTTTGTAGCATATAGTGTACCTAAAACTCAAACTCCTTCTGAGCTAATAAAACAGAAAGTTATTAGTGATCTTGATGAAGATAAAGTTGAAGTAGTAAGAGATTACGATTTTGAAGGAGGACAACTTCACTTTAAAGTAGCCGTTAGAAATAATAGTAGTATGGCAATTAATAATGTAAAAGTGATCTTAGACGTCCCTACAAGCTATAAAATAAAACAACCTTTAATTAATATCCCTGTTATCGAATCGAAAAATTCAAGAGGTGTTGATTTCTACTTAGAACCTAAAGAATGTGGTATTTCAAATATTGGAGGTACAGTTATTTATAAAGATGCAAAAGGAAATAAGCATACACAACATATTCGGAAAAAGGAAGTACAAATAAAGTGCCCACTTGTTTGTACATCCCTAACTTCAATTGAGGATTGTCAAATTGCAATTCAAACTCTACCCAATGATGCACGCGCATTTTTGATAGCTGACTTAGATCCTCGATTAGCATATAGAGCAGCAATTAGAACTTTAAAAAATTTTGAAACTAGCTCTGTTACCTCTCATGAAGGAACTGATGCTAAGGGTAATTATGAAGCAGAAGCTTGGTTTTGTTCAGAAGCGAAAGTTACTGGAGGACGAATTATTACAAGGATATATGTTTCTGAAAATAGCCAATCTCTAGAAGTACGTGTATGGTGTGGAAATTCTGGCCAATTAACTGGATTCTTAGCAAAAATCATTGAACTCTTGTTTGAAGAAATAAACATTATTAGAAAAATCAAATCAGAAGAGAGAGAAAAAACTATTGATGTAATGGCTATTACACAAAATCTGGCTGAGATTTCTGATTATTGCATGCTTAGATGGAAAGCTCAAAACATTAGAAATAAACTTCATGATACATTTGTTAGGTTAAGGGGCCTTATTGGCGACAATCAAGCTATATTAGGAAGAATAGAGTTTTGGTTAACTCAATTGAATAAATATGGGAAAGATGATAAAATAAGCGATGAAGATGCCGATAAATTAGTGGAAGATGTTGAAAAATTTAAGAATGTAATTTCTCGAGCTATAAAATTATAGTTTGTTCTAATAAAATAAGTTAAGAATATTTATATACAAAGTTATAGATTATTTATATTAATAGAAAAACGTATTAATACAAATTAGGTGGTATAAATTCCAATTATTTCAATATCTATTAATGAAAATCTCAAACAATTTATTAATAAACTAGTGTCAAGGAATCAGTATGAAAATAAATCTAAATTGATTAGAGATGCATTATTGAGATTAATGTCAACGATGGAAATCTCAAATATTGAAAATTTAGATAATTTAGGAACGTTTAGTAAAACAATATTAGGGAACATGGTAATAGTTGCTGATCATGAATCAAATGTTTTAAAAAAGTTAAATAAAATCGAAATAGAATTTAATAATCTTATTGTTAGTAAACATCAACATTTTCAAGGAAAAAATCTAGTAATATTTATGTTAGTTGAAGCCAGTGTTGAGGATTTTCAAAAAATTGTCGTTGAAATAAATGGAATCGAAGAAATCAAGAACTTTAGATATGCAATTGTGAAATAAACCTCTCTTTTTTTTATAACATTAGAAATTTATCTATTAAAAGAATAAATTTAATAATTGTAGAAATTATAATTCAAATAATCTAAATTTTATATTAATTATTAGAGTACCTAAAGTTGAGTCAAGAACAATCATTTATTGAAGTAATAGATCCTGAAATTTATCGAAAATTACAGAAACACCTTGATAAATTACCTATCGGACTTCCCTCCACCCAATCAGGTGTAGAATTAAAATTGTTAAAATTCATATTCACTCCTGAAGAAGCCCAAGTCGCAATTAATTTAAGATTTGTACCTGAACCATTAAAAACAATATATCGTCGAGTGAAGAAATTTGATATAACCCAAGAACAGCTTGAAGGGATTTTAGAAAGAATGCATAAAAAAGGAGCGATTAGAATAACAAGAATTGAAGAACACGATACTTATAAAAATTTATATCAAAATTGGTTTTTAGTGGTTGGTATGTTCGAATATCAAGTAGGTAGGATGACAAAAGAATTCTATGAAAATTTCGAACAATATATGGAAGAAGGCTTTAGAGAGGAGTTTATGAGTACAAAAATAAATCAATTAAGAACAATCCCCGTTGAAAAAAGTATTGAACCACATCATAATATTGCAACCTATGATCTTATAAGAGAATTAATTGAAGATGCGGAAAATATTTCTGTGGAAGATTGTATATGTAAAAAAGGTAAAGATCTCCTTGGTAATCCGTGTAAACAAACAAAAACACGTGAACATTGTTTTACATTTAATAGTTCTGCCATAAATGCTGTTTATCGGGGGTATGGAAGATTGATTTCAAAAACTAAAGCTCTTAAAATTATTGAAAAGGCACAAGAAGATGGATTAATTATTCAACCAACGAATTCTCAAAAACCGAATTATGTATGCTGTTGTTGCGGTTGTTGCTGTGATCTTCTAGTTAATTTAAAGAAAATTGAAAAACCGTATGAATTTATTTATTCTAATTACATTGGTGAAGTTGATGTTGATTTATGCATTGGTTGCAAGACATGTTTAGACCGTTGCCAAATGGATGCAATAGAATTAATGGGTGATATTGCAGCTGTGAATCTTGAAAAATGTATTGGATGTGGTAATTGTGTTGTAAGCTGCCCTGAAAAAGCAATATCTTTAGTTAAAAAGGATATAGATTTTGTACCCCCAACAACCACAAAGGATTTATTTTTGCAAATAATGAAGAAAAGTGCAGAATTAAGAAACGAAAAAAAAGGAAGAATTAATAGCAAAAGGGAGATGGTTTATGGGGAAAAATAAGTATGGGAAGGGTTTTCAGAAAAGTAAAAAAGCGCAAAATTCAATTTCCAAGGGAGGAGCTCCTATTAAGGGTGGAAAAATTAAAGCATCTCATATTTTAGTTGATAAATTTACTAAAGCTCAAGAGTTATATGAAGATATAATTAGCGGAATTAATTTTGAAAAGATAGCAAGAGAATATTCAACGTGTTCAAGTAGAAACAAAGGTGGAAATTTAGGGGAATTTTCAAAAGGAGATATGGTTCCTGAATTTTGGAATGCTTGTACTAAATTGCAGATCGGTGAAATTTCTCAACCAGTTAAAAGCCAATTTGGGTATCATATAATTAAAAGAACGGGTTAAAATGAGTTAAAATTAGCCCGGCACGGAATTTCGATTAATGATCCAAATTCATTAACATTCGAACCGTGGTCTCGGGATTCAGAGTCCCAAATGCTTGGCCACTACACCACCGGGCTTTTTCAAAATTAATTATTATAAATAAAAGGCATCTAAAAAAATTTTCTTTAAAGATTCTTTAACAAAAAAATGATAATCATTTTGAGATAGATTTTTATTGTAATATGATTTTATATTTTATTGGATTACACTAAATTTTAAGGGAGGATCATTAAAAATTTAATTTTAAAACTATTTTTAAAATTTACCCTATGTATAGGGTTAAAACCCCGTGACTGAAACAAACAAAACCCCGTATAAGTATATCCTCCTTGTGTAATCCATCTATAATTATATCTTAAAAATATAGATTTTTAAACTAAACCAATTTCTTAGTTATAATATGCTCCAGACAGAGATTCAATTAATTTTATTCCCGATTTTTAAATCTCTCGAAAATATCATTGAAGTATTTATCACTCATTCCAGCTATATAATCTCTGACGATTAAGGGGAGCTGTTGCTTCCTTTTTAAAGGTTCATAATAAGTACTATAATTTTTATCGTCAATATATTCAATATGGTCTTTAAAGATTGGAGCTTGATAATTTTCTATTTTTAAATCATCCAAAGAGCTTTTAAAAATCAATTCAAATTTTTCTTTAAGTTGTTTCATGTATGAGATTTCTGAATCATGATTATAATACAAATCTCTTTTGTTATATATGTTTTCGTAATTAAATTTTTTTAATTCCTTGAGAGCATTAAATATATTCTCGCTATAACCTATAATTTCATTCTCGTAACTAAAACTGATTAGATCCATTATTAATTTATATATTATCTTTCGATTGGTGTCTCCCAAAATCTTTTTGCATTTTGTTGGTATATCCGATCTTTTTATAAACTTAAGTAAAATGGCATCTTCTATATCTCTTCCAATATAAGCTATAGTATCCGAGAAACGGACTACAACTCCTTCATAAGTCATAGGAATCCTTTTTATATTGTTTTCGCTAAACGCATCATTATATTCTCTCAAGTGATCTTCCCAATTTTTTCCATTTATTCTGACAGGCTTAAGTTCTCTCTCGTTAACTTCACCATCATGACATAGAATACCATCTAAAGTTTGTAATGTTAAATTTAAACCTCTTGCTGGCTTTTTAGGAAACCTTTTCTCCAGGTAAAATAACCACCTAACACTTTGAGCATTATGAAGAAAACCTCCTAAATTATAAGATCGACTAAGTTCATTTAAAATAACTTCACCTAAATGGCCTGCTGGAGTATGGCCAAGGTCATGTCCTAAAGCTATTGCTTCGATTAAATCTGTATTAAGTTTAAGGATCCTTCCAATTTGTTGAGAAATCCTAGATACTAATTTAACGTGAAGGCTTCTATGAGTTATATTCGCATTAAATGGTTTTAGGTTAAAAAATACTTGAGATCGATCAATATATCTAGAAAAGCAGAGTGAATGAACTATTCTATCAACATCACGAAAAAATGGAGGTCTAACATCTGGATAATCATCATTCTCTTCATAAAATCTTTTTGCTTGAGAATTCCTAATTCCTAAAGGTCCAATTAAGTGATCATCGGAAAGCAGACTTTTAAATTTTTCAACTTTACTATGATCCATTATTGAAACCTCAAATAAATTAGAAGTTATTGACAAATCTTTGATTTATAATACCTAAAAATAAAGCTATTATTTTAATCTTAACCCTTTAAAATTTTCATTTGAATAAAAATTAAAGTATAATATAATTAACAATGTTAAAAAAAATCTAAATATAATGTTTGATTCAATTAAGCATTTTATATTCTTTAATTTATTTGTATAGAATATAATTGTAAAAATAGATAAGTGAAATTTTATGATACATGAGCAAAATAATACAAAAATCAATGTGAAAGATTGGATAATTCTAAGTACAACTATGATCGGCGCTGTATTGACCATCCTTGCTTTAATTTGGCAATTTAAACCTTCGCATGGAATCATCTCAGTCAGTTTTCTTTTAATGCTTTCATTCCTTTTGTTTGTTAACTCGGTTTCAGCAAATTCAAAAGCAAATTTTGAAGTAAAATCAAAAAAGATTCCAGAAAAGCAAATTTTTAGATTCTTAACTTTTGCAGAATATACATTTGGTCTTGGATTTACACTTGTTATGACGGCTTTTTCCATTCTTGGTTATAAATATTTTTTAGATTTCGCAGGGCGCACTTTAATAGCATTAATATTACCCATTGTGTTCATGATAACAGCGTGGTCTATGATTTTTATCTATAACATAATTAATTATTCTGGAAAACATCTTAAGACAATAAGAAGTTTAAAAAGGAATTTATGGATATTAATGGAATTATTCTGTTTAATCTTAATAATTTTGGATTTCTTTGAGATTATTCTAATTCCTTAAATTTTTTTTTAAATAAATTTAATTAATAATTTTGTAAAATATTAAAAAGTTAAAACCTAAAATTTTATGAACTTTATACTTATTGCATCGTAAGGACATTTTTCTTTACATTTTAAACATAAATTACATTCTCCCTTACCTGTAAAAAATTCAAAAGGCTCATCAAGAATTCTTATTTGTTTTGGGCAGATTCGCTCGCATAATCCACATTCCGATCTTCCGACACACTTTACAGGGTTTCTTGATAATTTCAAGAATGAGAAATCAGTAACGACAGACGCAATAGCAGCAAATGGACAGAAATATCTACAATATATACGAGGATACCAAAATGACAGGATAATAACTAAGAAATAAAAAGCATAAATCAGAAAGCCCCAAAAACTTGGAAAAAGAGGTTCTAAACTTGCATTTAAAAAAATATCTGCAATTATTTTAGGTAATTGTACAAAGATAAATTCTGATAATGAGAAAAATCCTACTGGTTTATCTGCAAATAAGCCTAATTGTGATTTAAATTGCAAATAAAATAGAGCATTGGTATTTTTAACAACTCCTAAAGGGACGATAATAATAACTAGAACAATTATAAAGACATATTTTATATTTAGTAAAAATTTATGATTAAGGAGTCCTTGATTTTTCACTATTTTTTTTTTCACAGGAATCGCAGCGCAAAGATCCTGAATTGTTCCAATCGGGCAAATCCACCCGCAAAAAAATCTATTTGTAAGTATCAAAACGATTATTAATATTGCGATAAGAAGAAACGGAAAAATACCTTGAGCTAAAAGATAAAATATGTATTCCAGAATACCAGCACCTTTAGAAAGTGGATTTCTGGGTGAATTTAAAATAGGCAGAACCTTTACGAGATTTTCTAAACTTAATAAATTTATCGAGAAAATAAATTCAAGTATTAGATAATTTATTATTAGAAATGCAACAATTTGAACGATGTGCCTTATTAAAGTAATTCGTTGATCTTTTAAATTGATACTTTTAAATCTCAAAAATACCACTAAGAAAAATTTTAAATAAATAAATAATTGTTTTTTAAAAAAATTTTCTTGAGGTGCTTTATCCAAGATTTATTTTGCAATCAAAAGTTCGCAGAACTAACTTTAAAAGTAAAAGAAGAAATAATGGTAATTATTTTAGTAAAATAGTTTCTCGGTTTTTTGGTGATTTGGTAGCTTTCCTCAGCTTTTTATGGATCATCGTAGAAAGACTAACACATTTGGTCTCTTCTCCATGGTTAGTAATCACTAATTTTGGTCTTGGTTGTATTCTGCGTAAGAATTGAGAGATTTGACTTCTTGATGAATGCCCGCTAAATCCTTCAAGTGTAAAGACATTAAGATTCAACTTTACAAGTTGAGTTCGCCCTTTAGCATTTATATATTGAAATTCTCTAAATCCACGTTGAATACGACTCCCAAGTGTCCCTGAAACTTGATACGACACAAAAATTAGAGAATTATCTTTATCTTCGGCTAAATTTTTAAGATACTGCACCGAAGGTCCCCCAATTAACATTCCACTTGTAGCCATGATTATACACGGGCCCCCCATAATAACATCCTGTCGTTCTTCTTGAGTACTAATTGTAGTAAAAAAATCGCTTAAAAAAGGATTTTTTCCTTGATGTAGGATTTTTTCTCTTAAATCCGAACTAAGAAAGTCAGGGTGAGCAGTATGAATTGCTGTAGCTTCAGAAATCAACCCATCCAGATATATAGGTACTCTATCAATTATGCCTTTTGAAATAAATTCTTCAAGTATGATAATTAACTCTTGAGCCCTGCCTACAGCTAATACTGGGATAAGAACCTTTCCTCCACGCTTTAGGGTTGAATTTAATATTTGTTTAAGTTCTCGTTCTGAGTCTTGTCTACTTGGAATTCGATCCTGAGGCCCACCATAAGTAGCTTCAATTAGAAGGCTTTCAACACGTGGAAACTTCACAGTTGCCCTTTCAAGTAATCTAGTTTTTTGATATTTAAAATCAGAAGAATATACAAAATTATACCCTCCTTTTCCAAAATGTAAATGAACCATTGAAGATCCTAAAATATGACCTGAATTATGTAAAGTTAATTTGATATCTGGTGCAATATCTGTAACTTTTCCCCATGAAAGAGGAATTGTATGCAATACTGTAGTTTTTACATCTCGTCTCGAATAAGGTGGTGGAGTACCTTCTTTTTCACAGATCTGTATAAAATCTAATTGCAACATAGTAGAAAGATTTCTAGTTGGAAGTGTACAATATACGGGTCCTCTATATCCATATTTGTAAAGAAATGGGACCATCCCACAATGATCCAAATGAGCGTGAGATACTATTACAGCATCAAGATCTCTCAAGGAAAATTCGGGAAGGTCAAAATTGGGAAATTTGTCATTATTATTTCCAACATTTAGTCCAACGTCGATTAAAACATTACTATCTTTAGTTTGCATTAAAATACAGGACCTACCAACCTCTCGGAATCCACCCAGTGCTGTTAATCTAATATCTAAATCTTTAAAGAGAGGAGGTCGATGTATTCTCTTTCCTATTTGTAATAAAATGTCTTTTTGATTTTGTCTTTCTTTTTGAAGCATTCCTCTTATTAATTGAATAGTTATAGATGTCAATGGCGGAGTACGGATAGTTTTAGGCTGCCAAAAAGTATTTGCTCTTATTTCTTTTAAATTAACACCTTTTTTACCTATTACTAAACCTGGTTTCCCTGATTCTATTATTACCTCACCTCGCGTATGATCAAATTCAATATCTGAAATTTCAGCTTCCTTTCCAATTAAATTTCGAATATATTGTTCTGTCTCAGAAGGATCCTTACGTTTTTCAACATTCCAGCGAAAAACCACCCTTTTCCTCATTGTTTTTGCGAGATCCTTCAGACTTTCTGAACTTTCTAATACATCAAAATTTGAATTTTCGGAATAAACTGCAATTTCTGGACCTTCAAATTCAATTTTTTGAACAACTATATCAGCAGGAAGTTTTTCTATTATCTCGTCCTTAATTCTTGTTAATTCTTCTTCAAAACTCATAGTCTTTCAATTTTTAAGATTTTTTCTCGGAATCAAAGAAAAGTCTATATCTCTTTGTAAATATATTTTTTAAAATTTTCTTTTCTTAAATTAAAAATTACTTATTTAAACCTAATCGTTTCCTAATTAAAGATTCTATATACATAAATTCATTAAATTTTTTTCAATGATGTGTTTGAGTAATTAGAATATTTTTCTCTTAGATATTTTTATTAAAATAAGAGATTAATTTAAGAATGAATAACTTCTAATTTCTATATTTTATATAAGT
>JBHLNZ010000016.1:0-52074 GCA_048941015.1 Promethearchaeota archaeon
TCTTACTTAGACTATTTTGACATTGTTTGGAATGAAACAAGCACTCCAGCAACATTTAATATTACAATAAAATCGAATAAATGGTTAGAGGCATCAAATTGGTTCAGTAGAAATATAAATATATTTGTAATTCTTAGGGCGGAAATTGTTTTTAATGTTACTGCAAGCTCTAATGAAGGAAATATTAAAACTGAGATTCCATTTGGCGTTTCAATTGAGAATCTGATAACTAAAAGTATGAGCGGGAATATTAAACTTGATTTCGATCGTTGTATTTTGGCGGGTAATATTACTGGAACTACTAATACAGGAAATATAACATTAAATTCTTACAATGTAGAATATATCAGAAATTCCAGTTGGATTATTGATAATGATAGAGGAAACACATTATTTGATATTACCCAATACGACGAAATGGGTGCGAATATAACTGTGAAAGGAATAACTAATACAGGATTTATCAATGTTACCTATGAAGACTATACTCCAAATGTAGGAGCATTTGTTAAATTGTATAATTATACCAGCATACCTCCCTATTCATGCATTTGGGAGGGATTTAATTATAACACTCCCTTATCTGGACATGAATTCATATCTTATGATTTCCCTGCTATTAATTTCTATAATATAACTCTATATCAAATAGATGGAAATTATGTTTGGAATCTTTACAGTGAACCTACCTAAAAAATAATAAAGAATTTGTCTATTTTTCGATATAGACATGTTTAAGTATAAATTTAAAATAAGGCAACTCGTGGGGTATACCTTTTATATTTGAAGCCCAAATATCATAATCGTATGAGCAATCTAACCATATAACAGGATAAAGCTCTTCAATGAGTCGTTTTTGAATATTAAAGTAAATTACTTCTCTTTTTGTTTCATTAAATTCTTCTATACCATCATCAATCCACTGTTGTATTTGCGGATCACTAAAATTAAGATGATTAAATATACCATCTGATTTATTTGAATAGACAGGATTGATATTATCGATCGGATCATTGAAAGCAGGAGCCCAACCTGAATAAAAAAATTCCATTCCACCTGTCATAAGTTTAATATACCAGTCCCATCTTGACATATAAAGTGGTTCAATTTTTACACCTATATGTTTAAAATCATTGGAAATTGTATTATATATAAACATATGAGCTCCGTTTGGTATGCCATCTTCTACTGATATAGAAAAGTTGTATATCGCAAGGGGGTTCCCATCTGTTACTAATTGCTCCCACTCGTTACCTGCACTTACATTATTATTTGCAGTTAGACCTGTAGTATTTGGCCAGCTTGCATCAATCAGAGTTTGTCGTGCTATAGTAATGTCATAATCAGGTAGATTAAAATCTTCCCAATTAGAATAAAGCAACCCTTTTGAAAGGGGTGACTTTACCCTCACTGCAAGTCCAGCGGTAAATACATTAAAGAAGTATGAATAATTAAGAGCATATGAGAATGCTTTTCTCATTTCTACAGGAAAAACATCATTATTCATAGTCATGAATTTGAGTGCTTTAGATGTTTTCGTTATTAAAGTATACCCTGGAAGATTCCTATACCACTCAATTAACTCGGGATCATGAGAACCATAGGAATATGAAAGCTCACCTGATGCCAATCCTTCCGACCTTTCCTCCCTACTTAATTGTATGAGAGTTACCTTACTTATTTGTGGTTCTCCGCCCCAATAATCTGGATTAGCTGTGAAGGTTACCTTATCAATATATTTTTCTTCAGTTAATGTAATTGAACCCATTATAAAAGGACCGGTCCCAATTAACTTATCTGTTTCACTATCTAAGAAGTCATTTTCAGGAGTAGAAGTAGGTGATAAAATATATGTATTCCAAGCGCTTAATAATTCCCTGATAGGAACGAAAGGCTTATTTAATACAAACCTTACAGTATATTCATCAATAATTTGTGTCTTATTTATAATTGTATCTCCTTCATTATTAATGAACGCATATGGCCATGACAGATTATCTAGTAGCCTATGAATTCTATCGAAATTCCATTTAACCGCTGTAGCGTTAAATTCGGTTCCATCATGAAATTTAACTCCCTTTCTTAGTGAGCATGTGAAATTCAAATAGTCCGGACTCCAACTGTCATTTACTGCCAAATTATAAATAGTTGGACAATTTTTAGTAAATTGATCACTAATATATAATCCTTCAATAACTTGGTCATATATAATTGTATCTGGTGACATTGATTGTATTAAAGGATCAATTGATTCACCATAATAGGCTATCGCACAAATAAGATGATCACCCTCTTCTTCGGTTAATTGTAAAACAAAAATAGTACCTCCAAAAATAATACCGAATGCAACTATACTTGTTATACCAATAGAAGCTATTTGTTTTTTATTTAGACCAAATAATCCTTCTTTTTTTTTGATTTTATCTCCCTTTTTATGTTCCATATATTACCATCTTTCCTTAAATGATTAACTCTATACCTAATTTTTGAGTAAAAATGTATGGGTCTCTAAAATAATTTATAATAATGATATAAGAAGTAGATATGATAATGAATTATATAATATTTTTTCTTTTTTTATCAAAAAACGAAATGTAATCTTCTAAAAATGATCGAATTTTATAAACCTTTATTTGTTTCAATTGAATGCTTTATTTAAGAATAAAGTAAATTCTTCGGTTATCTTTTCCTTTATTTACAGTCTTTATTACTTCAATCTCACCAATTTCTTTCAAGTTTTTTACATGTGTTCCGCCATCTACTTGTTCATCAATATCTCCAATTTTAACAATGCGAAACTCTTTAATTTCATTTGGTAACCCTATCGCCAGCCTTGCTAATTCTGGTTTTTTCAGGACACTTTCACGATCCATATAGTCGATAGATACCGCTAATTCTTTTTTAATAATTTTATTCGCCTCATCAACAAACTCTTTTAGTTTATCAGGTGAATAATTTTGCATAGAAAAATCCATTCGTGTCTTATCCAATTCTATTTGATTTCCAGTGATCTTTGCATCTGCTCTTCTGAAAAGAATGTTTGAAATGAGATGTGAAGCAGTATGATAACGCATATAAGTATATCGTCTATCCCAATCAAGTTCGCAGGAAACTTGGTCGCCGACTTTAAGTCCTGGTTTATCAACCTCATGGCTAATTTCCCCTGAAAATTTTCCAACATAGATTACTTTATATTTTTCTTCATTTTTTATTATATAGCCTTCATCCCAAGGTTGACCACCTCCTTTAGGATAAAAAGCAGTTTTATCAAGAACAATATATTTACCGTCTTTTATACTAACAACTTTTGCGTCCCATGTTTTCAGATATGAATTATCCATGTATAGTGCTTCTGTCATATGACTAAAGAACGATTTGTCTTTTAAAATATTAATGCTTGTTTATAAGGAAATAAAACATAGGAATTTATTTTTATATTTTTTTGCTTCTCCGTTCCTATTAGTCAATTAGGCTTCATTATGCTCATAAAGCTCATTATCTGGTTTAGCTCCGCAAAAAGCTTGAACTTGAAAAAACTTCATTTCCTTTGCACAGTTTTCACAATAATAATTACCAGGCTCTTTATTTTCTATTGAAAGACCACATTCTTTACACATTACTACTTTCATATTATTCAAATGCTCATTATGGTTTTAAAAAGTTCATTTTATAATTTAAATAGATAATGTCAATTACATAAAATAGGGATAAGTTATCTTCTACTATTTGTAATAATTTAAAATTTCTTATAGGATTTGAAAAATCTAAACCCTTACAAGGGTAGTCAACTTGTATCTAATATTTCTATACAAGCATCATTCTTTTAGTTTTTATTTAATTTTCGGGGTATTCTGAGTTTATCATTTAAATCTTAATGTCATGAAATATGTCATTTTTTTGCATATATGGCAATAATAATATCCTTCTTCATTGCCACGTACAAGACTTTTACAATTTAAACAGAATATCATATTAATGTAAAATTAGTAAAAAAAAATTATAAATTTTTTAATTATAAAATAAATGAACATTTGGACTTTGCATTATCTTTATTACTTAATAATTCGATTGATTATATATTCATATAATCTAAATCAAAAGTTAAACAATATCGGTAAAGGAATGCTAAATGCTGTATTTTATATTTATTTATAATTCTGAAACTGGAGATCTTTTATATGACAAAGATTTAAACGTTTCAAATGAAAGACAAATGGATCTATTCGGTTCTTTTTATACAGCTTTAAAGACATTCCTTGGTGGAGTTATGGGAACAGCTATGGAAAGTATAAGAACAGTTGGATTAGGACAATTTAATGCATATGTTATTAATCACTCAGAATTATCTATAGATTTAGTACTAGTCGCTGAAAAGGAAGATTTTAAAGATATTGATAGAATTAGTGAAAAAATGTCCGAATTAATATTGAAATATAAATCATTATTTATAGAAGGGACTGTTCAAGCAGATAATTTTAAAGAATTCGATGAAGCTGTTAATAATTTAATACTTTCAGAAAAAAAAGTAGTAGACCCATTACTATTAATCGAAAAAAAGGGAGATATTTTAAAATCAATTTGGAATCAAAGAGGAAAATTTTCTGAACAATTAAGGGAAGAAAGAGAAAAACAAAGAGAAATGTCCTCAAAAGAGATTGGAATTTTATCTGAATTATATTCAAATGAAAGCAATTTTCTTAAAAAATTTAATATATGCCAAAGAGTTATCGATATTGCAGAATCTATAGAAGATGAGAGGACAATGGTTGAATATCAAAAAATTGCTAAAACCATAATTGATGAAATTGAAGATAGAAAAATAAGATTGGAACACTATTTATTACGAACTAAACAATCTTTAAAAGATGCAATTGATAGTTTATATGGCGCTTCTATGACACAGGGACAATATCGAGATGTATATTCAAGCCTTTATTCATTCAGTTCAAAATTAAAAAACCTTGCTTCAATTGAAACTCGACAGAAATATATAAAGATGGCAAATAAATTATTGGAGCCTCTCAAAATACCTAAAGAAGAACTTTTTAAGACCATTCATGAAATTGAGAATATGAATAATGATATTGAATCATATTTTGTCTAACTTATTTATTGTTTATATCTGATTACTAATCAAGAATTTAAAGTAAAATTATAAATTTCATAGAAATTAATATATTTCTGATAGTTTTCATATTTAGTATTAAAATTTTTTTTTGGTTAGTGGAAATTCTATGAATTACGTCATCTATAAGGGCGAAAAATTTGAAGTTAAAAATGATTTTCTTGATTTAGGACTTCTGGAAATTACGAATATTCAAGAGGTTGAAGGTTTAGAAAAAATATCAGTTAAGCATTTAGAATTAAGCTCAAATGAAATACAAGAAATAAAAGGAATAGAAACAATAAAGAAATTAGAAATTTTAAATCTTGGGAGTAATAATATCGAAAATATATCTGGACTAAATAAGTTAAAAGATTTGAAAATCTTACATTTAGCTTCAAATCAAATTGAAGATATAAAGGGTTTAGATAATCTTTCAAGTTTAAATGAATTATATTTAAGGGGAAATCAGATAAGTGAGCTTAAGGGATTAGATAGCCTTAGTTCTCTTGAAAAGTTAGATCTGTCTTGGAATATGATTTCAAAGATTAAAGGTTTAGATTCTCTTCATAAGTTGAAAGTGTTATGGCTTGCCGGAAATCAGATTGAGAAAATTGACGGTTTTGATAATTTAAAACAATTAGAAGTGCTTAATCTTGCAGGCAATAAGATAAAAGAAATTGAAGGTTTAAATAATCTAAGCAACCTAAAAGAATTATATCTTAATGAAAATTCTATAGAAGAATTGAAAGGCTTCGATACCCTTGAGAATTTAGAAACTCTGTGGATTACTTCAAATCAGATTGAAAGCATTAAAGGATTAGAGAAATTATCAAATTTAAAAGTTTTAAACTTAAAACAAAATAAAATAGACGAAATTAAGGGATTATATCCATTAGTCAATTTAAGCAAGCTATTTTTATCTAATAATGAAATTTCTGTCATAAAAGGCCTCGAGACCATTCAAAAACTCGAAACTCTTGATTTAGGTGAAAATCAAATTACTGAAATAAGTGGATTAGAATCATTAATGAACTTAAAAGATCTATGGCTAAATGGAAATATGATTGATGAAAAGTTGATTAATGAATTAGGCGGATTAGATTCAAGTGGTTGCGCATATGATGCTTTAAAGTTCGTACAATATTGCCTTGTGAATTTATAGGTTATCATATAAAACTATTAATATTTTTAAATTCCTATGTTTATTTAGATTAGAGGTAAATTATTAATGATTCCAAGACCAAATCCTTATGAAACTCGGAAAAAGCAATTAGAAATTGCTGCTAAACTTCTCAATCTTCATCCAAATACAATTGAGTATTTAAAACGTGTTGAGAGATCATTAATTGTATCTATTCCGATTATTATGGATGATGGTTCCTTGAGAATTTTTGAAGGTTATAGAGTTCATCATTCCACACTCCGTGGACCAGCGAAAGGAGGTGTACGATATGCTTCAGATTTAACCCTTGACGATGTTAAAGCCCTTGCTTTTTTAATGACTTATAGATGTGCGCTCCTTGATCTACCTCTCGGTGGTTCTAAAGGAGGAGTACGTGTTGATGTAAAAAAATTGTCTAAGAGCGAATTAGAAAAACTTACCAGAAGATATACAGCAGAAATTATTAACATTATTGGTCCAGATATAGATATTCTTACACCTGATTTAAATACTGATGAGCAGACAATGGCTTGGATTATGGATGTTTATTCTATGCAAAAAGGCAGATCTGTTCCCGGTGTTGTTACCGGTAAACCTCTTGAAATCGGAGGAACTGTTGGACGAGCGGATGCTGATGGTATTGGATTGTTTTATATCCTTGAAACTCTGTGTAATAAGCTAAATTGGGATTTACAGTCATTAAATATTGTAATTCAAGGTTTTGGAAAAGTAGGACTGGTAATTGCAAAAAAATTGTTCGAATCTGGTTGTAAAATTATCGCAATATCCGAAACTGCTGGAGGAATTTATTCCGAAAAAGGATTAAACATCGATAAATTAATAGAATGGAAAGAAAAAGGAGAATTATTAAAAGATTTTAATGATAAAAATCTAAAAAATATTACGAATATAGAATTATTTAGTATAAAGTGTGATATTTTAATACCTGCTGCCATAGAAAATCAGATTACAAGCAAAAATGTTGAAAAGGTGGATTGTAAAATTATTCTTGAAGGCGCAGATGGTCCTGTCACTAGCAAAGCAGATAGAATCTTGAATAAAAAAGGAATAATGGTTGTTCCAGATATTTTAGCAAGTTCGGGAGATGTGATAGTCTCTTATTTTGAATATATCCAAGGTATTCATGCTTATTATTGGGATTTAGAAAGGGTCTATCGAGAGATGAAAGAGATACTTTTAAAGACTTTTGAAAGTGTATGGAAATTAGCAAAAGAAAAAAAAATTTCTTTAAGAAATGCAGCTTATATGATTGCAATTAAAAAAGTAGCAAGAACACATGAATTAAGAGGCTTATTCCCTTAAAATAAACTTAATTACATTTTCAATTTCTTTATAACTTGAAGTATCTAATGGTAAATCAATTAATGCTTTACCTTCCAAGTCAAATTCTCTAATTAAATGATCATCAGAAATTTGTCCGAAAAGTGGTAATTGAAGGCTATTTAATTTATCTATAATTTTAGAATAATCTCCTCTGGCCTTATTAAGAATAATTCCTAACTTTTGATAGTTCGTAAATTTATCAGCACTTTTTTTAATAGATAAAGCTGTTTCGATACTTCTTAGGGACATGTCTACAACGATTAATAAGATATCTATTGTTTCGATTACCATTCGGTTAATCTGTTCCAAACCTGCTTCACAATCTATTAAAACAATTTCAAAATCTTTTGAAATCGATTCAATTACTCTTTTTAATAAAGTGTTAGAAGGGCAAAAACAACCAGGACCTTCAGGTTGACCAATTGAAAATAAACTAAAATCTTTGCATTCATTTATAGCATTATAAACTTCAAAATCGATATTCTCAGCTAAATCCTTAATAGATTTCTCTTTATTTAATGTTCTTTCGATAGCATCTGCCCTTACTTGTTCAAGAGTTTTCTGAGGAGTAATTTTAACCATTTTACTTAAATGAGGGTGAGTAGGATCGGCATCAATTAATAGTAATTTATAGTTAAATTTTTGAATAAGTGCTTTAGCTATTAATGTGGTAATCACTGTCTTCCCAACTCCCCCTTTTCCTGCTATAGCAATTATTAGTGGATTATTAGATATTTTTTCTCACCTTCGCATCTGACTTTAAATCTTGTCCCTATTGTTCAATAATTGTTTTATATCACTACATTCGTCTTGATATGGACATATTTCACAAGCCCAATCATAGTCACAATCGACTCTTTTTTTCCATTGTTCGACTTTATTCTTCCAGTTCTCCCTGGATCTTTTAATTATTTCTGAAGATAACTCAATGAATTCTTGGATTGAAGATGGATAAGAATTAATAAAAAAAATCTCGATGGATTTAATCAGCTTTCCAAATTTTTGCCTATATAAATAGATAATAGCATTTCCTAAAAATTCAAAAGAAAAATTTTTATCAATGACTATAGAATTAATTCTACACCAGAACCTTCGAGGAATCGTTCTTATCATAAATCCTTCAATACCATTTGATATAAAATTAAGATGCTTTAATGCCTCGATTTCTTTACTATGATTATCATTTATAGCGATTAAAATAAAGATACCAAAATCTATTTTAGATTCTTCAATTTCTCCAATTTCATGACCTAATAATGTTATATTTCCATCCTTAATTAAATTTGAATCATCCACGATGTGTATTATCGAAAAGGAATTCTTATTAATCCCTCCCAACTCAAGTTTAGTTTCTTCTTGTAATATGATTTCCTTATTATTATTCAACTCCACATTAATTTTAAATTTCTGAAAATAATTTGAAAAATTAGATTGGGATTGATAAATTCTTACCTTTTTCCTAGTATTTCTCTCCTTAATGAAAAAATTACTTATATCTTTAAGAAAAATTTTATCTTGCATACAATTTGAAAGAAATTTTGCTAAGTAATATATAGTTGGTATTAAATTCAATCTATAAGAATAATAAAAAAGTAGAGAATTAATATTTTTATAAAGCTTTTTTAACCAATTCAACAATATCAAAAACTTGAAGTGAATCTTTGATATTAGATTTAAATTGATTTGCACAGAAAGGACAAGCGGATACAATCGCTTCTGCTTGAGTTTCTTCTGCCTCTTTAATTCTTTCAGTTGCTGCAAACTCAGATAAATCTTTAAATGCCGAACGGACTCCTCCACCAGATCCACAACACCAAGCATTATATCTATTTCGAACCATTTCAATTAACTCAATCCCGGGAATTTTCTTTAGTAATTCTCTTGGGGGCTCATAAATTCCCATATGTCGTCCTAGGTGACAAGGATCATGATATGTTACTTTCATATTTAGCTTTTTATTAAATTTTAATTCGTTGTTATTTGCTTTATCTAATAAATATTCAGGTAAATGAATTACTTCAAACTCATGTTTAAGTCCAAATTTATTGGGATATGTTTCTTTTAACATTCGAAAGCAACCAGCACAAGAGGTAATTATTTTTTGAATACCTGCATCTTTAAAAGTATTTATATTTTTCTCAGCAATTTTTAATGCCTTTTCTGTCTGACCTGTCATGTATACTGGAGATCCACAGCAAACTTCTTCTTTAAAAATTCTAAATTCAATTCCTAATGTGTTTAAAATTTCTGCTGTTGCTATAGCTATATTCTGCTCTCGATAACTAGAGGTACAACCAACAAAATAAGCTATTTTTGCATCTGATGAATTTTTAATGTGTGAAGGGACCCATCTTAGACGATCCTCATGTTTTTCCATATAAGGGTTATAATTATTTATGACGTGTTCAGTATATTTTTTATGTTCCACCATTGGACCTAGATCTCTTTTAACCGCTTCTTCTCTCATCGCCATCAACCATTCCCCAGCATAATGATGAATTTCGGGGATTTGACATTGTTGAGTACATGCTAAACAAAGAGAACATTGATAAAATATTTTTATAAGATTTTTAGTCCATTTGAGCTTGCTTGTATTAACTGCCCATGAGAGTAAATTTTTTCCTCCCAAATAATAGGCTTCAAATTTACCAAATTCTCCAGAAGGACAAACTTTTGACATAAATTTCTCTTGATAAGCAGTTCTACACGTTCCACATTTACCACATTGGTAAAAAATGTCTCGATAATATTTAAAATCTTTATATCTTTCAAGTATCTTCTTATTTGCGGCTGTTGTAATTTCAGTAATTCCTTTCCCTTCTAACAATTTCATTTTTTCTTGCATGTTATTTACCTCCAACTCCTTGACCTGGATTCATAATGCTATTAGGATCCAATAAATTTTTTATTTTTTGAATTAATTCATTCGTTGCAGGCAAGGTTTTCTTTCTATAATAGTCAACAGCCCAAAGAGGAGGTTTGTACATTACAACTCCATCTAATTTTTGGACAACATCATGAATTTCATATAAACATTTTCTTGCTTTTTTAATATCTTCAGGATCATCTTTATTAAAATTTACGTTTGTACGAGCTACACAATAATGTCCCCCAAATAAAATTCTACTATAAAATTGCGGAGGTCTATCATATTTCAAGCAGATTTTTCTTGATAAATTATAATATTCAATTATGTCTCTAGTTGAACAATATGAGCCAATCCATTGTCCTCCCCCACCTCTCATGAAATCCCATATACCCCAGAATTGAACAGGTGTTCCTCCACCCGTTGAGGGTGTTAGATGCTTTAGTATTCCTATCATATTTTCAGGAAAGTTGTTTATTTGTTCTTCTGTAGTTAGAGGATCTATTTCAAATTCTTTACAAATTGTTCTTATTGCTTCACATTGTGCTTCATGTTGCTTTTCTGTATAAGCTTGAGTTGTTACAAGTCCTAAAAAGTCAGGTAAACCCAGTTCTAAAGGATCTTTTGCTACGTTCTTCTGTTCGAATCCCATAAGAGATTGTGTCCAGCCTAAGTTTAAGGAACATATATCTACAATTCCTAATCCTGCTTTTGAAAGCTTAAGCATCATAGACACTCCTTTATCGACTGTTTGAGCAATATTAGCAAAATCTGTTCTATATGGTAATTTCGGCCATAATTTGAGTGATGCTTTTGTAACGATTCCCGTAGTTCCCTCCCATCCAATGAATAGTCCAGCTAAATCTGGTAAAGGTTGTCGACCATACCAATAATTAGATAAACTACACGAACCTGCCCGTATTAGTTCACCTGTTCCTAAAACAACTTCCAAACCATTTATGAATTCTGCGCCTGTCCCTCCTAACATACCCAAATCGAACATTCCGTAGCATAAACATGAAGCAACAGCCCCAGTACCGGGGGGTGACCAAGCTATTCCAGCTCGAAAATTAGGATGATTTTTATCAAGATACCCTCTTAAATCTGCCCATGTTATTCCTCCTTCTACAACTGCATACATATCATCTTCATTTACTTCTAAAACTCGGTTCATTCTCCTTAGATCCATTACGATCCCTCCTTTTCTTGGGGTAGCAATAGATCCAAAATTTAAACCTGAAACCCAAGGAACGACTGGGATTTTATATTTATTAGCAATCTTAACTATTTGTTGAACTTCTTCTGCTGAGTTCGGCATTATCGCAATATCGCATTTACCTTCAGGTTCAGCAGTAATAAAATCATAATGGTATAAATATGTTATCTCTGGTGTATCAGAAACGTATTTATCGCCAACAATGTGTTCCAATTCATTTAAAATCTTTCCATTAATCATTGTTTATTCACCTTTTAGGAATAATTATGTTAAAAGATATTATAAATTTAATTACATAGTTGTTCTTAAAATAACTTTTTGTATCACGCATAGAAGTACTATAACGTTTTTTTTTAATCATTAAACATTTATAATTTAATAACAGAACTTCATTTACCTATATAATTAAATTAATTTTACAGATTAAGATGTTAAATATAGAATTTCCAGATGATTTGATTTCTTTATCTTTACATAACGTTTTTTCTTATAGAAAAGATGATAAGAAATTTATTAAAACTGTAAAAAATTGGAATAAAAAAATCGTTTTACATATCGACCCATTTTATCCTGTCACTGTAATCTTTGAAGGAAGCGATATCAGATTCGAAAGAAAAGAAGCAGATGATTTTGATTTAAAACTTAATATACACATTAATACAATGCTTGATATTGCTTATGGACGATTAACTCCAATACAAGCAATGGATCAAAAGAAGATGGAATTAATTGGTTTAGAAAAAGATCCTAAAATCATGCCAAAATTTTTTAATGTCTTTGTAACCTCAATGGGAATGGTTGCTGCTGAACCTAATTTAAAATATTATGAATTAAATAAGCAAACAAGGTGATAAAAATAACTACAACTAAAGAAAGGAACATTTTTGAAAAAATTTCGAAAGATGATGTTTATAAACAGTTAGTAGAAATCTTTGGAACTACTCACGTTTCTAATAAGGAAGTGGATTTATATCCCTATTCCTTTGATATGACTGAAAATGAGCCTCATATGCCCGATTTCGTAGTGATTCCAGAAAATGTCGAAGAATTAGTTAGATTAGTAAAATTTTGCAATCAATATCTAATACCAATTGTTCCATATACTACAGGAAATAATGTAGGGGGCTTAACTATTCCTGATTATGGAGGCATCATTGTAGATTTTGGAAAAAAAATGAATAAAATTCTATATATTGATGATAATATGATGTATGCTTTGTTGGAACCAGGAGTAACTTTCGGACAATTGAAAAAATATTTAGATGAAAATTATCCAAACCTTAGATATAGTTATCCCAATGCCCCACCTTATGCTGGTGTTGCTGGAAATGCTCTTTTGAGTGGAATGACAAATCTAGGTGCAAAAATAGGATCAATGGCAGATGGCATCAATGGATTAGAAGTTATTACTGCTGATGGAGAGATTGCTAGAATCGGATCATGTTTTTATGGAAAAGATGATGCTGCACTAGATAGCTGGTGGTGTCGTTATCCGATGCCAGATTTAATGGGGCTTTTTGTTAATTGGCAGGGTATGACAGGATTAGTTACTAAGTGTTCAGTTCAACTATGGCCAAAAGAACGATTTGAGAAACCTCAACTAGCACTTTTTTTTGGATTAACTGATATTGGTCCATTTTTAAGAGAGATAGGGAGAGCAGAAATTATTAATGATATTGCTGCTTTCTCGGTAGAGGTAGCTAAAATGGAAGTAGGCATTCCTGAACCTGTTAGATATCCTGGAGAACCTCCCTATACTGCTGTAATACCCATATCTGGTAAAACAGAAAAGCAATTGGAAGCAAAATTAGAAATTCTGAAAAAGATTGTGGATGATTTGAATCAAAAAGGCACAAATATTCATTTGATTGATTATCAAGAATTTTCTAAACTATTCAATTTAAAAGCACGTAATATTTACGACTTACCTTCTCAAATACTTTCATTACATGAATACAGTGGTCTTACATGGTTCGGTGCTTATGCTCCATCGCATAAATTTGAAGAGTTAATTGAGAAAACTGATGAATTATACCAAAAGCATAAAGTACCACCCTTTAATTATATTAAGATAATGAAAGGAGGTCATTATGGGATATTCAGGCCAATATTTCGATTCAATAAATATACAGATCAAGAAAGAATGATGAAATTAGTGGAAGAAATTGCGGATGTTTGTATAGAATTAGGATGCATTCCATATAAGACCCCCTCTTGGATAACTGCTAAATTAAGGAAAAAAATTAATCCTGGTTGGCTCAAACTATTTGAAAAGATCAAAAATTGTATGGATCCAAACAATATTTTCAATCCAGGGAGGTGGAACACATAAATGGTTGAAGTAGATAAGTCATTATTTGGAAAAGAATTTCTTGAGATGGCATTCGAAAGATGCATAAAATGTAGTACTTGTAAATATTCCTATAAGGAGTTTGAGCCAATGTGCCCTTCAGGAGAAAAATTCTTATTTGAATCATACTGGGCATCGGGGAGAATTAGAATTATTAGAGGCCTATTAAATGGGGAGTTAGAATGGAATGAAGACTTAAAAAATCCAATTTTTGCTTGTACAACTTGTGGAGCTTGTATTGATTCTTGCAATGCCCCTCATGCTGATTATATCGTCGATATGATCGAAGCTTTAAGAGAGCTTGCGGTTAAACATATTGGCCCCGCAGAAAATCAAGAATTTTTAGTATCTAGATGCGAGGAAAATTGTAATCCCTATGATGAACCAAATTCAGATAATTCAGAATTAAAAAAGAAATATGACTTACCAGATAAAGCAGAATGGGTATATTATATAGGATGTACTTCTAACTATCGCCAACAAAACTTACGAGATTCTACAATTAGATTTTTAAAAAAAGCGAATATTGATTTTACTTTAATCGATGAACATTGTTGTACAAGTCCAATGATAAGAACAGGACAAATAGGCATTGTTAATGCTTATATGAACTATAATATTGCTCAGATTAAAAATACGGGAGCAAAAAAAGTTGTTACGTCTTGTGCAGGATGCTATAAAACTATTAAAAGAGATTTCGAACGATTTGGTGGAGAATTAGATTTTGAAGTTTATCATACAGTAGAACTGGTAAAACAACTATTAGACGAGGGAAAAATTAAATTCAAATCCGAATATAATAAAACAGTTACATATCATGATCCTTGTCATTTAGGACGTCACATGGGAATTTATGAAATTCCACGAGAGGTTTACAAGCATATACCAGGGCTTAAATTAGTTGAAATGAAAAGAAATAGAAATTTTGCATGGTGTTGTGGTGCTGGTGGTGGAGTAAAAATAGGATATCCAGATTGGGCAATAGAAGTTTCGGGTGAGAGATTAAAAGAGGCTAAAGACACAGGTGCAACCGTAGTATCATCAACTTGTCCTTTTTGTAGAACTAATTTAAGTGACGCAAATGATAACTATCATTTTGACTTTGAAGTATTAGATTTAATGGAAATCATTGATCAAATCGATATTGAAGTTACAAAAGAGTAAGAATCCTAAAAAATTATTTTTTATTTTATATCTTTTTATAGAGCTATAGCTAATTATTAATTATATGTTTAAAAATCTTGAAATAAGGAATTGGTCTCCTTGGTGGCGAATTCCACGGTTATTTCTTTACTTATTTGGAGTTTTTACTTACTTTTGGTATTTTTGGTCTTGGATTGGATTAATAATTGGTATAATTTATTTTACCATTTTTAAAGATCGCGCATGGAAGCGAAATGGCTTAATACTAGCATTTGCTGTTAGTTTTATAACTCTCTTTGTTTACTTTTATAAAGATTTTTCTCCACTTCAGTTAGCTATTAGAACTGGATTAATTATTTTTTTATCATACTTCTTGATATTAGTATGCATTGAAATTCTAAAAACCAAAATTTCATTTATAGGGAAAATTAAAGAAATTTATTTTCAAAAAATTCAAAGCTATCCATCTAGGGTAAGATTGGGAACTAAAATGATTATAATACTTTTACCTTTAGTGCTATGGAGTTCAGTAAGTTTAGATTTTGGTGTGATGTTTGATAATAAAACTCGACTTCTATGGATTCATGCCCCTTCTAAAGTTAATCAAGGTGATCTTTTCGATATTACAGTTCAAGCATGGGATCAGTTTGAACGATTGAGCGCGACTTATAAAGGTACAGTAGAATTTTCAGTTGAATCTTATAACCTTTCAAATTATAATACTATTAATAATCCAAACGCATCTTTACCAGAGCCATATACATTTACTGGACAATTTTTTGGTTCAGATATGGCATATAGCATAAAAGATGGAGAAGATAATGGATTACATGCTTTTCAGATGAGCATTAATACTCTAGGTATTCATTATATCTTAGTAAATGACAGTTTTACTCAAAATACTTACTATAGTAATCCAATTTTAGTCGTTAACTATTCTATTGATGAGAAATTGATTGTTTGGGGTGATATTCATACTCACTCTCAACTTTCTGATGGAACAGGTACTGCAGATCATTCTTACTATTTTGCCAGATATATAGCTTGTCTTGATTATAATGCTTTGACTGATCATGGTGAGATTATGTTATTCGCTCCAGGTTCACTTGATCGATTAGAATCTTCTACGAATGAAGCCTATGAACCGGGAAAGTTTGTGACATTTCATGGAATAGAATGGACGAATGTTCGAACAGGTCATTATATATGTATATTTAGTGGAAATCAATTACTGAAAAAGCCAATTCTTTCATATATGACAGTGCCCACTACAGATGCGTTATGGGAAGCACTAGATAAATTTACTTCTGAAACTGGTGATCGGGCACTTGCACTTCCACATCATACTACTAAAAAATCTTATATGGAAGATTGGACTTATATAAATCCTAAATATGTTAAACTTGCCGAAGTATGTTCTGTGCATGGTGACTTTTTATTCGAACAGAGACATGAATTGAATTATCGGGGAGCTATTCATCCACCTCCTGAATATACAAACGGTTCCTCAATTGTAGATGCTTTAACAATGGGTAAAAGATTAACTCTATATGCTGCTAGTGATGAACATGATGGTCATCCAGGGCATAGTTTAAGCCATACTAGAGCTTATATTGGACACCAACGTCCTTTCAGTTTATGGCATACAAGAAATGAACACCCATATCCTGGGGGTTTAACAGCTATATTTGTCGATAATCTTACGAGAGAAGGAGTATTTAGTGGTTTTGAAAATCAGAGAATATTTGCCAGTTCAGACCATGGTCGCCCTATTCTAACTTTTACAATCAATAATACCAGTGTTGGAGATGGTTCGACTCTGATTGTTAATAATCAAAACTCTCATAGAGAAATTAATATATTTTTAGCCCAAGATGGGGCACCAGTAGCTTTAAAATCTGAAGCTGCTTCAGTACCACCTAATTGGATACCTAATTGGAACGCTTCAATAGAGATTATAAAAAATGGTATTTTATGGCAAACAGTTAGAATCTCTACACCAATTTATAATGCTTCAGTCGTAGATACAGATCCAATCACAGGAACTTCATATGAGTCTTATTGCATAGAAAAAGATGGAAAATGGTATATTAATAGTTATAGTGATAATCCAATTGATCCTAGTAGCCTAAATACAGGTGGATTTGATTATTATCTTGTACGTGTTGTAGGAGATAATGGTAGGCATGCATACGCAGGACCAATTTGGGTTGAATATTAGAGATGATACTTAAATTTTTTTCTTAATCTTTTTATTGTTTTAAATGTTTGAAAATGTAATGAAAGCTAAAATAATTGCTATAGTATCAATAATTTTAGGGATTATAATTAGCTTAATTACAGGTTTAATACCCTATCCAACTACCTCAATAATAGGTATACAAAAATGGGGTTATCCATTTTATTGGCTAAGCAAACCAATATCCCCTGATGCTGTTGTAAATATTACATGGGCTTTTCTAATATTTGATATTTTATTTTGGATATTAATTTCATTGATTCTAATTGAAGTCTTTTCCCTACTTCTTAAAAAAATTAAAAAAAGTTAAAAAAAATTTTAAGATTATTTTACCGTTCTAATTCTTTCGCTCGTAATAGGGGTATAATTGAAATTAAGATTATTAGAGCAGATACAATAAAAAGCAGCGGTGGTGGTATAAAACCTGGTAATAATCCTAACTTTGTTACAGTTTCGAAATAGAATCCAAATCTTTCAGAGATGAAGCCGCCTAACAAAGATCCAACAACCATCCCTATTAAAATATTAAAAACTAGATAATAGCCATGAAATTGTCCTCGTTTTTCTTCTGGATAGAGATCCTTAAGCCATGTTCTTGTTGCTATATTAAATGCTAGATATGCAAATACCCAACAGGAAACGGTTATAATGATAAAAATCGTGTCTCTCGAGAAAGCAAAAAGTAGTAATGAAATAGTTTCAAATACTATTGCGACAATACCTACTTTTTTACGTCCAATTTTGTCAACTAATTTTCCTGTAGGAAAAGCTAATATAATAGAAATTACAAAAGCAATAAAAACGATTAATGATGCTATATCAATTGTAATAAGTAAATATCGTTCTACATAAATTAATATGAATGGAAAGAATGAAAAGAAACCGATGCCCCATACACCACAGCTCAATAATACTAAAAATAGATCCTTATTTTCTTTTAAAGTCTTAGGATTGAACGTATCCTTTATTGTACTCCAATATCCTTGTTGGTTTGGTTTTAAATTTTCTGGTTCTGGAGCTATAATAGCACCAGGGATACCAAAGATTCCTGCTATAATTGCAATAATGATAAAATAGAGATAATAACCTAGACTTTCAATAAGAATCCCAGATAAACCATAAATTATTAAAAGTGCAACGAAAAACATGATTTCTTTTATTGAACCAATTTTACCTCTATTTTCAGGAGTTGTGACATCAGTAACATAAGCATTTAAAGTAGCATCACTAGCAGTTGCTCCAAAAAATGACATAATACTGTCAAATAAGATTGCCATAAATACCGCAATTGCTACTGAACCAAAAAATTTGCCAAAAGAAGCTGAGAATGGGAATATTGCTGTGGTAAGGGTAAAAAAGGTCATTCCTACAATAAAGAAAATATGTCTCTTTCCTTTTTTGTCGCTAAGAGCCCCCATGAATATTGTAGTTAAGGTTGAGACAACAGCAGTAATAGAAACTAATAATGAAACATAAAACGGCACTGGGGCGATTTCATTATAAATAAATAGATTAAAATATTGGTTCTCAACTGCCCAGGCTAGTTCTCCTGAAAAAGTTAGAAGGATAATTGCCGAAATTATTCTTCTTGGGATTTTTTCTGATTTTGACATGCAATTCCCTAATTTAGTTTGATTTATAATAAGTTTAAAAAGAATTTAAATTAGAAAAAGTAATAGTTTGTTTTTAATTTTCTTAAAAAATGCAGCTGAGCTCATAGTAGAATAAAATCTTCATATAAAATTTAAATTTGGTGACCTTTCCCGTATTCCCCGTTTCAGTAGAATAGGTAACCAAGATTTTCGTTTTTAGATTATTAAGATAACATTTATTTATGAAAATATGTTTATTAGTCACTAACCGATCAATTTTTAAATTAATGGCTGGAAATCATGAAATATAAAAGAAACCAATATTCTCAAGGAATTAGTATCTGTGCTCTAATCATTGCGGGAATTTTAATTTATTGGGGTCTAAATGATGTTTTAATTCGACCTCTTCAAGGATACGATTTTAATTGGTTTGGTATAGTGTGGCTTGGAATCGCTGCTGCAATTATAATAGGACAAAGTGCTGCTTGGGTTAACAGAGATAAATTAAGAAATGCTGTTTTATATGAATATGAAGCAACTCCTAATGCTACAATTGAAGAAATTAGTACCAAAACAGGGATTACGATAAAAGATGTACAAGCGATTGTATTAGACCTAAAAGCCAGCGGTCTTTTACGGGGCAAATTCTCATCTAGTACTGGTGAAATGACTCACACTGAAGTCGTTTCTGGAGAACAACCAAAAAGTACAGAAGAACAAGTAAAGTATTGTCCAAATTGTGGAACTGCTAAAGCAAAAGATTCAGCACAGTATTGTTCTTATTGCGGTACAAAATTTTAAATTTTATTCATTTATTTTTTATTTTTTTTTTATATAATTAAGAAGTTAATGTAAATTTCATTTTTTCAACAGGGTTCCATAGTTCTTTGGCTTTTTCTACCCATTCATTAAATTTAGCTGGATTTTCTGGGAATTGTTCATAATGTTTTAGAATTTTTCCCGATATTTTCATATATTTAAGCATTGTAGATAGTGCTTTTCGGGAAAATTGCCGTGATATTAATCCCCATACGAATAATGCTACGATTTTCAACATTCTGCTAAAACTAATTTCTAACTCTAACTTTTCCCACATTGATGTAAAATCTCGAGCACTAAAAATGAAGTCTTTTTTGAAAAGATAGCATACATCCTTTTTGGTAGTATTAGCAGCTCCAGGAATTTGTGCTAATAAAGCAGCTAGTTTTGAACCTTGATTACGAAAATATTGAATATTTATGCCCCATAAGTTTTCTCGATTTAATTCTAAATTTTGTCGTAATGTTTCATCAATAACTTTTATGGCGATTAAACCAGCACGCCAAGAGGATTCTATTGCTTCTCCACTAAATGATTTAGACATACAGGCACTATCACCTATACAGAAAAATCCATTACCCACTAAAGAAAAAGGTGAACGGCGATAAGCAGTGGTAGCTCGATGTTCTTCAATAACATTATAAGGAGGGAAGGGGACTTCATTTAGAAAAATTTCTGCAGCTTTTTCCGTATTCTCGAAACCTCCTGGTTGACCACCCCCGAAAATATTTCCATTCTCTATGAAATGAGGTGCAACCCAAGTTTTATAATAAAGCCATGAAATTGATTCTTCATACTCTCCTGTCCCAGGGTGAGGTTCATCTGGATTTATCCATTGAATCACTCTTTGAATAACATACATTTTCTCGTCTTCTTCAATCTTAAAAGTTTCTATTCCAAAATCTTCAGGTAATGATCTTCTCACCACTGCTGCAGTACCTGTTGAATCTACAACTAATTTTCCAAAAAATTTAATTCTATTTCCATCTTGCTCTGATTCGATTCCTATTAGGTTATCTTCTTTAATTATTGGATTTTTATAATTAGTTGAAAATTGGAACTTAACACCATCAGCTTCAGCTAATTTGATTAATCTTTGTACAAAGAATTGAAATCTCATAGCAGTTATTGGATATTTCATGACTTTTTGATACTTTCCATATGGTCCATAATAAGAAGTCCATTGAAATTTCGTAATGAATTCTTCAGTTCCTTCAACAGGAGGCGGTATTCCATATTCTTTGAATACCATCGTTTCCAAATGAAACTGGTCCATTTTTGAACCTGTTTTTTCTTTGGAATCTTTTTCGATGATGAGAACTGAATACTTTTTCTTTGCTAACTGCCAACCTAAATAAATACCTACTGGTCCGGCTCCTACAATAATTATGTCTAATGGGGTTTCCATTTTTCACATTCATATTTTCTAATTTAGAATATTAATTTAGGAAAATATTCAATTAATTTTAGAATTTTATATTTGAAAAATGTTTGAAAAAAGGAACAGTAGGAAACAAATAAAGGTATTTTAATTAAAAAAGATATTAATTTACAAAGAAGGATGTGATTTTAAATGGATAATGTTAAAGTTTCTGTGGTTCAATATTCTTATAAACCTATAAGAACATTTGATGATTTTGAAAATGATGTTAAAAAACTTATCAATAAAGCATCAAGTTCAGATTTTATTATATTTCCAGAGACATTTACTTTAGAACTCCAATATATCATACCAGATAATGATATAAGTAGAGTGACTCAATATACGGAAAAATATTTAACCTTATTTCAAAATTTGTCTCAGAAAAAGGGGCAATATATTGTAGCAGGTTCGCACTTAGTGATTCAAAATGAAAAAGAATACAATACAGGATATATATTTTGTCCAGACGGTGAAATTTTCACTCACCAAAAAACTCATCTCTTTCCATTAGAAGCAGCAATAGGTGTAATACCTGGTAATACTTTAGAAGTATTTGAAACTGAGAAAGCAATAGTAGCATTAGCCATTTGTTATGAGATGGAATTTCCAGAGGTCTGTAGAACCTATGCTTTGAAAGGAGCAGAAATTATTTTTTGCCCTTCAAATACTGTGGATGAACATGGCTTTTGGAGGGTAAGGCATTGCTCTCAAGCAAGTGCAATTCAAAATCAAGTATATATCGCACATTCTTGTTTAGTAGGAAACCCTCCTCTTAAAGGAATGGAAGGTTGGGGAAAATCAGCGATTTTAAGTCCATGTGAGCCTCCTTGGAATCCTAATGGGATTATTATTGAAGCTAATGAGAATGAGGAAGCGGTTATCACAGCAGATTTAGATTTAAAACTTTTACATAGGAAAAGAAAAAGAGCTTCTGCTCCTACATTAAAAGATAGAAGACCTGAAATTTACGAATTATAAATTATTTTTCAACTTTTTCTATAGAAATATATCATTTTAATTAAAAAGAAAAAAAAATAGAATTTTATAAACTAGAGCCATCTACATTTATATTTCCAGTTCCAGTTTCCAAACTAAAATCATAATTATAACTACTTGTAAAAAAATCAATAGAGTCAAAGGGGTTATATGATGGATCTACAAATCCTCCAGAATTTATACGATTAAAATTACCTGTACCCGTATCACCAAAAAAGCTAGCTCCAACAAGAGAACTCGTATCTTCATAAGTAATAATGATATTACCTGTCCCCGTTTTTAATAATCCGGTAACATTAGCTCCCATACTTGCATCTTGATTTATCAGTAAAGTGATCTTACCAGTTCCAGTTTCTAATGATAAATCACAATTTATAGAATACTCCATGTTATTACTATTTAATGTAATTCCTCCAGTTCCAGTGGATGCAAAAATGTCATAGCCCATAATGCAATCGTTGAAATTTAATTCAATACTACCTGTACCAGCATCAGCTATAATACCATGAGTGAAGTTAGTTTCTACACTATTCAAAACAATATTTCCGGTTCCAGTTTCTAAATATAAGTCACTTAGAAGTTTTGTGCCATTCGAGAAATCTAGATTAATGCTACCAGTACCAGATAAAGATGATACTCCATTTAGAGTTACATTATCAGGTGTGTTCAATTCAATAGATCCGGTACCTGTAGCAGCATCGAGATTATATATTAAGTCTGATCTAAGTATAACTACAACTTCTACGTTATAGGAACTAAACCAATGAGAGGGATCAAACCAAGCACCTGGTTTTGCCTTCATGTCGAAAGTATTAGGAGTTGTTGTATTTACCCACCATTCAGTAGAGGGGGCAAAGAAATTTGTATATTTTCTTCCCGCTGCAAATAAACCAGAAATCTTCAAATCTACGTTTATTTCTACGACATATGGTGTTGCAGAAGTGTTATATTGAATATCAAGGTTAGCGATATCAGCGCTTAAATCGAGATCTTCTATCGGGGAAGGTAGTCCTTCATAATAAAAAGAGAATGAGTTTTCTATGGTACCGTAAGTCGCAAATCCAGTTATTACAAAACCTAAACCTCCACCAACTATTATCGAAGCTACAAAAATAAGAATTATATTTCGTGTACGCATTTACTTTCACTTTTATAGTTAAATATTTTTTATGTGATTATGAATTAATATTAAAGTCAGATATTTAAATTAAAGTTAGGCTAATTTTTTATAAATTAAATTTATAGTTAACTTCTGAAAAAAAAGTTATTTTATAAGAGATTGGCCAAATTCTTTTGCTTCTTTTAAATCTTCTGCATTTGGTCTACCCTTAATTTTTTGCATATTTTCTCTCGCTTTCTGTCTTTGATCTTCAGGTAACTGATTTATCATCTCTAGTCTCTTTTCCATCGGAATTCCAATATTTTCCCCAATACAGTCAAATTCTCCAATCAATGAACAATTTTTTTCATTAAGAATTTTCGTAACTTTATCAAATGGTGTTTGATAAAAATCGAGACTAGCATGTGTACAAAAGTATGCAAAGCTTTGCGGTAATTTTGGAGCTTTTTTAATAAGTTGTAAAATAGATTTATCAATACGACTTGCGTATATACCTGATCCTAATATAACCAGATCATAAGAGTGTATATTTAAGGGGTCAACTTCTGCTACTGGCTTAATAACAACATTTTCTCCTGATAAACCCTCTTCTATACTATATGCCACTTTTTCGGTATTTCCTGTTTTTGAATAATAGGTTATTAAAATATTCATCATTAATTTAATGATTTCTACCTAAAGAAGTATACTTAATTGATTCTTTTATATTTATAAACTTTCTAATTAATTATTTCATTATGACTTTAACAATTCAAAAAACTCATAAACTAATAAATAATCAATTATGCGGCACTCCAATTGAATTAAATGAAGATTCAGCTACAATTAAACTAATAACTAACTCTAAAATGATAACTGATGAAACTGGCCTAATCCATGGAGGATTTTTATTCAGTTTAGCCGATTATGCCGCAATGCTTGCTGTCAATCATCCTAATGTAGTGCTAGGAGGAGCAAATGTAAGGTTCACAAAACCTATAGTTGAAGGAGAGAGCTTAATAGCAAAAGCAAAAGTCGATAAAAGGGAGGGTAAAAAAATAATTGTCAAGGTTGAGATTTTTAGGGAAAATGAGCAGATTTTTATTGGTGAGTTTTTCTGTTTCACTCCAGAAAAACATGTTTTAAAGAAATAAAATGAATGGCAAGATTCAATCAAATCTAAGGTTAAAAAAATCTTTAGCATTTTCAACTGTTTGTTCACTTACAACCTTTTGCGGGATATTATGCGAAAAAGATATTGCAGTAATAGAAAATCTTGCATTTGAAGGAACATTAATAGGGCTTCTAAGGTAAGGATGCTGATAATAACTGTCCGTCTCTGTTAATAGTGAACTTAAAGGTGCATTTTTCGTTGCATCACGCCATCTTTTAATCCCATAAGCAGAACTTGGTACTGAAAGATAAAATCCTTGTTTAGATAAAGTTAATCCATAGGGATCTGGTCCTGAAAAACAATGCCACATAACTTTGGTAGGTTTAATTTTATAATCATTGATTAAATTAAGTATTTCTCTTGTAGCTCCATCTTGCTTATTAAATCTATGCTTTGGATTGTTTTTATCATATTCATTTTCTCCTGCATTCCTCACATGAAGTACATAAGGTTTATCGAAATCAATAGTTAATTCAAAAATTTTTTTCAATTCCTCAATTTGTTTATTTCTTTTCTCCAAAGTTTGAGCATGATGAAAATCTAAGCCAATTTCTCCGATAGCTAAATAATTCTCTATATTATTTGTAATATAATCCACCCATTTTTTCCATTCTTCATTATATTTTTGTTTAGAAGTGTAAGTAACTGTCTGAGGCGCCCAACCGCAAGTAAATCCAATATTTTTCTTATCTTCAATAAAATTTAAAATTAATTTAAGAGTTATATTGTCAATTGAACTTGTTATTAGATATAAACCCCCTATATTAAAATAATCTAGATATTGTTGCTCATCTGATGGAAGGTTATCAGTTTTACTAGAGCGTGGAAAAGGTAAGTGGCAATGGGCATCAATAAATTTAAGACCATCTTCAGGCTCGGGTATTTTTATCTTCTTTGTCATTATTCAGATAATATTTTTTTTATAGAGTAATTTATGAACTAATTTATTTCTTTTTAATATAGTGTAAGAGTATTTGATCAAATTTTTATGATGATTTTTATGATATTCCCTCTTTTGATGAATTAAAATTTGATAATACAGAGTAATATCGAGATATTAGAATCATAAATATGTGATTTAGAGTCTAATGAGATCAGTACTAAATTAAATACTTTAGACTTTAAAAGATGGAATTATTTGAAGAAGAAATTGAGATTTATAATGCGAAGATGAGACTATTAAATTGGTTATACGATGAATTAAAACTTCAATCCAGTATGTCAAAAGATCTATTAAATGAAAAAGGGCAAAAATTACCTCTCAATCTTTAAAAGTAATATTTTTTCAAATTTTTTGAATTAATTTAATAGTAATTTTTTCTATAATTTCAATACAATTATTCAAATTCTCTTTTTTTGGAATATGTAAAAAGGTAACTGGATATTTATCTTGAGATAATATTAGAGCCCAGTAATAGATGAAATTACACAAATAGAAGTTGGGTGTACTAGAAATTGAAATTTGTGTCTTTTTTTCAAAAGAATAAATTAGTTGATCAATATCGATATTAGATTTGACCCTTAAAGGTTTTCCAAATTTTATAAACCCAAACTTATACTTATGATTTTCATCTTTACCCAACCTAAAGTTCCAAGCATACAGTTCTAAATAAAATTTTTTTCCCGAATGAATTCCAGTTAAAAGAACAAGATCAAGTTCTTTATTTAGAAAATTCAATACAGTTATATATTTTTTAAGGCTAGCATCCCAATCAACAGGCAAAATTAATTTCTTAAACTCTATATTATTTAATATTTGTGGAAAAACTTTGACCGTTTCTTGACTTATATTATTCGAATACTTCCCAAATTTTTCAAAACCTGTTAATAATATCATGATAAATGTTAATTTTTCATAAAAGCAGTTATAATTAAAAATAAAAAAAGAAGATTTAACTCTATTATACAATTATTCAGTAATCTTTTGTTTTAATTTCTCATCTTCTAACTTTTCTAATTTTTTTTCCAAATTTTTAATTTCTTTTTCTTTTTCCTTTATTTTAGTTTTCTTTTCCTTTTCAATATTAGTCAATTTCTTCTTTAATGCATCATCCTTACCCTTAAGCAGATTTTCATGTTGCTTTTTTAATGATTTTGTCTCAACAATGAGTCTATCCCTTTTTTTTACCCACTTATCAGATTCTTCTTTAGCTTCTTTAAGATCAACCTCTGCTGTGTCGAGTTTAGATTTTGTATCATTAATTTTGTTATCCCAATCCATCTCTATCTCTTTTTCTGCATTAGCATCTTTTTTTGAGGCATCTTCTTCAATTCGAGTAATATCATCTTTTAGATCGCTAATTTTTGTTCTTATTTCTTCTTCAGACATTATACACTTACCAAATTTAATTTTTTCGTTTATCTATTAGGTTTTTTTATGTTTATTAAGTTAAAAATCTTTTTCATTCCACCAATTTTAGAGTTCTTATTTTGATTTAAGACAAGTAATTAATAATCTAATTTTTCTCCAAGTGCCATTCTACATAAATCGCTGAGTAGGTAATTTTTTATTCCATTTCTTTGAACTAAAGATCCTAGACTATCTAAACACGCGGGGCAAATATATACACATATTTCCGCTTCATGTTCTACCATATCATTTACATTTTCTTTTTGAGCTTTTCGTGTGAGAGATTTTTTTCCTATAGTCGCAAAAATACCAGCACAGCACATTGCATTTTCTTTATCATATTTTCTTTTTACTCTTTCAACTCCAATTAAATCACAGATTTTATCTACATAATTGTCTATTTCTGGACTGAATCTATTAGAACATGATCTCTGATATGCGATCTTCTTATTCAATTTAGTTATTTCAGATTCATGTTCTTTTAGAAAATTATAAAGATATTCATAGATATGAATCGCTTTAAAACCTTCTGGAAGTTCAATAGCGTTTCGAGGGCAATAAGAAGCGTAAAATCCATAACATTCATCATGGTAGCAAATCATCTCCTTGATATTTTGTTTTCTAATGTTCTCAATTATTATTGGGGCTCTCTCTTTTATAATTGAATCTCGGGCATAATGATGATACATTAAATTACAAAAAAAAGATAGTCCGCTGACATATTGTAAATTATCGAAAAGCTTTCCCTGCATTCTATTCTCATTTACTCTTCCAAATCCACATTTATTTAATACAGGTTTATTAGGATCAATTTGTTTAAGTCTTAATTCAGGGTGAGGAGCAAACCTTTTAATTGTATTTTCTAGTATTTGAGGAGTAATAGCTAGGGAATTGTATTTCTCCTGTAGTTCAGTAATTAAATCAAAAGGGTGTGAGTTATAAGGGCAATATTCATCGCAGGCAAAACAAGTTACACATTCAGATAAAACCCTTGAATTTTCTCCATTTATCAATTTATCTTTCTCTTTCCTTGCTTCTTCCAAATCTGAGAAATTTATCCATTGGCATCTAGTTAAACAATCGATGTTTTCACAGATATTACAATTAGACTTATCAAACATAGTAATCACAACTTGAATTTTTTAAATTAATTAATAAAATGACTCCATTATAATAAAACTAATTTTTGAGAACCATTGCTTTGAATGAAATAAGTATTTTTACTCAAACTTCCTGTAATTTTGTTTTAGATATAAATTTTATTCATTAAATCTCCTGATTATGGATAAGGTTTAATATAGGATGTAAATAAATGCCATTTAGTTAGATCTAATTAAAAATGAATCATTTAATTGTGTTGTTCGAATAATTGAACGATAAATCTTACCAAAATTAATAAAAGTAGATTTTTCCTTAATTTTTTTAATAAAAAAATAATTTTGGTAAAAAGATAATCAGGTTAGTTATTTATGAATTTATTAAAATATATTTTTAAGAGATTACTTGCCTTAGTTCCGGTTTTATTTGGTGTCCTTACTTTAACATTTATTCTATCAAGATTAATGCCAGGAGACCCTGTTATAAATCACCTTCCAAAAATATTTACTGAAGAGATGTATCTTGCAAAATTAAAGGAACTTGGATTGGACAAACCAATTATAGAACAATACTTTGTCTATTTAAGGGATTTATTTACAGGTGATTGGGGTACCTCAGTCGTTATTTCTAAGGGAGCACCAGTCTGGGATTTAGTGATGGGTAGATTTACGAGAACTTTTGATATTACTATTATTGCTATCTTAATTGCATCAATTGTTGGAATAAAAACAGGGGTTATTTCTTCCACGCATAGAAATAAAGCAAAAGATACTATTTATCGTGGTTTTGCACTTGTAGGTGTTTCTATTCCCGTATTCTGGCTAGGAATGTTGCTTCAATACCTTTTAGGATACAGACTAGATCTTTTCCCTGCTGTAGGATTTAAAACAGCAGGTATCGGTGACCCTAAAGTAATTACTAATTTTCGAATAATTGATTGCTTAATAACAGGAAGATTTGATCTACTTTTTGATTACTTATATCATTTATTTTTACCGATTATGTGTTTATCTTTTATTACGCTAGCATCCATTACCAGACAGACACGTTCGAGTATGCTTGAGGTATTAGAACAAGATTATGTTAGAACTGCTCGAGCAAAGGGTTGTAAAGAAAAAGACGTTATAAATGCACATGCTCGTAGAAATGCTTTAATTCCTACTATCACAATAATAGGTTTAAATTTCGGAGGATTATTAGCAGGAGCTGTACTCACTGAAACCACCTTTAACTTACATGCTGTAGGTGAACTACTAGTTTCTGCTATTCAAAATACAGATTACTGGGTTCTCAATGCTATTGTATTCGTAACAACTATCACTTTCATAATTATTAATTTAATAACCGATCTAATTTATGGTCTTATAGATCCAAGAATAAGATATTAAATCAGATTAATCTTCTATAATAAACTCCCAAGAACAATAATAATTCTTAGGGTGAATATCTGGTGGACAACAATTACATATAGTTTTTATTCTATGGTCAATAGTTTTAGCAAAATCACCATATTCCACAAGTCCAACGGATTTACATGGGAAATCAGGAAGATTTCTTTGATTTCTAGCATGCTGAACTCTACAATTATTCATTCGAAATACACAACGATTTTCAGAGATCTCTACAATTTCTTGTACATTAATATTAGCGTATACTCGAAATTGTAACGCTTTAATTAAAGCGGGTATTCCTCCATTTTCAGGAATTTTAAACCTTTTCATTATGCGTTTAGCTTCAATTACAGTAAACCTTTTCCATTGTTCAACATCTAACTCAATCGCTTTATCAATACCATATTCTTTTTCAACGGCTTGAAACCAGGTTATAGTTTTAAAGGACTTCTTTTAAAAATTCCATCTATAGCAAGCCAATTTTTAGAAAGATCTTCAATATAATCAATCAATTCTTCTCTTGAGAGTTTTTCTAAAGCTTTATTCATTTTTCTTCAATCAATCCAATTTAGTTATAATGATTACGGGAATACAATAAAATAAAAAAATTATTTGAAATTCACAAAAGAGTTTGAGCAAAAAGCTTTATTTTTTCTCTTATGATTTTTTCTGAAGCAAAACGAGCATCTCCTACATCTACATCAACAAGTAGCATAGGAATACCAACTTCATCCCTTAGCGCCTCTCTTAGTAGTTGGGGAACACTACCAAATTGCTTGCACCCGATATGTGATGTAAAAATAAAACAATCAGCTGAATATTCTTTCGCCAATCTCACACAATCTTCTAAAAAGGGATAATAAAATTCAGCACTCTGTTTAGTCATTGGAGCTTCCATAGTTTTCTTAGCCATACCATAAAGCATTGTTTCTAAGCTAGAAGTAGTATTAATTGGGTCAGCAAAATTATAGTTAAAGATATCAAATAATATTGACATACCAAGATGACGATCCAACCATTCACATAACCCTAAATCAAAAAAAATAATCATGTATGGCCATATACTTCTAATCTTCTCTTCTCCAGCATGATGCTCCTTTTTTTTATATCTTTTTTTAGCGATATCCAACATATCTCTATAAAATTCAAGTTTTTCTTGCCTTCCTGACATATAGATCGTTGCCGCTGCTGCCATTGCATTAAACATATTTTCTATAGGACATGGCTTTGCCTTCTTTAACTCAAATATTTCTAATTGATAACTTGTTGCTTGATTTTCTAAATTTATTGCTTCTCTCAATTTTTTATAATCAGGTTCTTGTCCAATAATTTTACCTAGCTGTTCTAAACCAATTCTAATTTGCTCTCCATGATAATAGTAGCTTTTTTCTGCTTTCAAAAATGGCAGATCGGGTACAATTAGAGGTATCTTTTTATGGTATTTGAAAAAAGGATAACTGCTATAGGTGTTATCGCATGGAGCACTTGGAGTAATTATTGCATCAAATTGGAATAAATCATCAAGGGTCATACCCATTGTACCTTTTTGTGAAGTGCAAGTATGAAACGGATGACCCCAGTTAGTGATAATATCATAATATGGTTCAGTTCCATTTGGTAATAAAGTTGCTAGCAAATAAGATGTTGCCTCAATACATACTGGGACGCAATCAAAACAATATAAAAATTCTGTGGGAAATGAAAAATGATGACCAATGATTGGCAAACCTTCTCCAGCTTTTTTAATCAAATCATCCATGACAGATTTTATATATTTTAACCCTAATCTTAAAGAGGGGATTCCATGATCTGGAAGAATCCCATCAACTAAACCATGAGTACATGTAATTGCTTGATTTAATACTTTGTATGGAATAATTCTATTTTCTGCATCAACTCTATTTATATCATTTCACCCTTTATTTTCATAATTTAGAATGATAATGTGTTATATTAAGGTTTTCACAAAAAAACTAATTTTTTCTTTAAAAGCTTTTAAGGAAGTCATTCTTGCATCTCCAGCATCAAATTCTATAAGGAGCATTGGAATTCCTACTTCATCTTTTAATGCTTCACGAAGAAGTTGTGGAACAGCACCAAATTGTTTACAAGCAATGCTTTGGGTATATATAAAGCAATCCGCAGAAAAATTTTTAGCAAATTTTACGCAATAATCGAGAAAGGGATCAAAAAATTCTGTTGACTGTCTTACCATCGGAAAAGTCATGGCCTTTTTGCTCATACCTAAAAACATTGTGTCTAATCCTGCTTTTGTATTGATTGGATCTGAAAAATTATAATTAAAAATATCGAATAATACACTTAATCCTAATTCTCTATCTAACCATTCCAAGAGGTCAATAGAGAAAAAAGTTATCATGTATGGCCATATAGATCTAAATATTTCTTCTCCCGCATGATGTTCTCTATTTTTATACCTTTTTTTAATTATTTCTAACATTTCTCTATAAAATTCCAGGTTTTCTTGAGTTCCAGGTATAATAATTGAAGCTCCTGCAGAAACTGCATTAAAAATGTTCTCAATCGGACTTGGTTTGGCTTTAATTAATTCGAATATTTCTAGTTTATATTCATTAACTTGATTTTCAATCTGAATTGCTTCCTTTAACTTATTATAATCTGGTTCTTGACCAATAATTTTTCCAAGATCAAATAAGCCCTGTTCTATTTGCTCCGCATAATACTGATAACTTTTTTCTTTATGTAAAAAAGGTACATCAATTAATACTAATGGAAATTTTTTTTCATATTTAAAGAAGGGATATGAAGCAATTGTACAATCACAAGGAGCAGTTGGACAAATTAAAGCATCAAACTTGAAAAGATCGTCTAATGTCATTCCCATCGTTCCTTTTTGTGAAGTACAGGTATGAAACGGGTGACCCCAACTATTCATCAAATCATAATAATACTCAACTCCACCTTCTAAAAAAGTAGCCAATATATATGAAGTACCCTCAATACATACAGGAACACAATCAAAACACTTGAGGTATTCCGATGGAAATGAAAAATGATAGCCAACTACAGGTAAACCATCATATACTTTATCAATATAACGGTTTAAAACAGATTCAATTTTATTTAAACCAATATTTAAAGAAGGGATGCCAGTTTCAGGGAGGATTCTTTCAACTAATTCTCTCGTTGTTGATACAGCTTTTAATAACATTTTATAAGGTGTTATTTGTTCCCCTTGTTTTATTATACTAACCATTAACTAACACTTATATCAATTTAAATCATTTCTAAAAACGCTTCTATACGAGTTTGAAGGCGACTTGTATCTGCTTGATAAAATTCTCTGTCCATATTTAAAACAGGTATCTCTAAATCTTTTAATTCGTGGTTGAAGAGCATATTATCACATCCATGTAAATCACAATTATTAATTCTCTGTAATATTACTCCTTCGATATTTGCTTCTTTAATTTGTTCCTTTAAAAAATTCAAGCGTCTTTTGTGGTCATCCATCATTCTAGGGCAAGAAATTCTATAATATAATCGACGTGTAATTTCAGTAATTGGATCCATATTTGGTTTAATTTCTATATCATCCATAAAGTTCCTTGTTCCAAAACATAAAAAGTCTGATGCTATAAAAGCTCCTGAATTTTCTATTAATTGAGTGAACTCAATATTATCAACAACGCTCCCTACTAGAAGGATCCTTTTTTTACCATCAACATTAAGACTATCTCTTTCCTCTAGTAAATTAGTTATTCTCTTTAACTGTTGATTTGCAAATTCTTTTGAAACTGAAGCATTTGCCATATTAATTTGTAGGGCTTCAGTTCCAGTGAGTTTTGGATTTTCTTGGATTCTTAATTGGTGTAAATCACGAAGTAATTCTCTATTTTCATTATAGATTTCGATAGAATGTAATAATTTTTCATCACTAATTTCATTTAAATTATAAGCTATTTCGATTTCTCTCTTAAACTCTTCAATTTCTTTCTTATACCAATCAAATCCTTCATTAGTTATAACATGAGGTAATGCTAAATAAAAACGAGGAACTGTTTTATTAAAACCTTCTCTTTTAAAAACCTTTAGATCAAATAACTCGAACATCCGCCTGCTATGATCACAGCTATTACACACTAAAAAACCATCTAGGAAATCATAACCACCTTTCAATGCTAAATCTAATGTAGCCCTTACAAATGAACATGTGAATCTAACCATATAAATATCTGCTAGTTCAGTGTCTTTATTACCTGTAGCGCGGATTCTAAAAGGTAAAATATCTGCAGCAAACAACAATTCTTCAGGGATATAAGTACAATAAAAACCAATAACCTTTTTACCGGATTTTTGCCAATCTTTAATATATTGATTTTCAATATCATTAGCTATTTTTATAAAAGAATCATGTTCAAGGTTCAATTTTTTTAGACCTCATTTTTTTTTCTTATATACATCATTTTTTCCGATCATAAGACATCTTACTAATTTAATTGCGGCAATATAAGATCCTTTAATTTTTGCTTTTCTTGGAATTATATACTTCAATAACTTCAATAGACCAAATACATTGCTTTTAGATTTTATAATATCGCTTATAACTTTTAGAATTTTTTCTTCTTTTACATCTATTACTATTGTTGCTACTGGATTCTTCGCCTTTTCAGCTAGAGTATCAAATTTGTTCCTGTCTGAAGTTAAAATGAAAGTTATATACCCATCTAATTCTTTTAAGTATAATTCTATTTCCTGACCTTCTCTTTTCCCCACTTTTTTGAATGGCTCATCCAAACCAAATAAATCTACTAACATCTTAGCTAATCTTGCTATATTAAGGACTTTTGTTTCTCTTACTAAATTCTCTGCTTTAATATTTCTAGAAGTATCCTTTTCTCCTTGTAATTGAGTAATATCTGTCACCATTTAGCTGAAATTCTTTATGTTTATGTTGTAAATAATATTAGTTAGCGATGTTAATAAATTTAAATATTTAATCTGAAATGACAAATTTGATTAATTTTATACTTGAAATTAAGGGGATAAAAGTGGGTATAGCTCTTAAATTCTAAAAGATAAGGTTAATAAAATTTTGACTTTTATTATATTTTGAACTTTAATATCCAGAATCGCTAAACAATTCAAAAATGGTTTTAGATAATGGGAAAAACGTTAACTGAAAAAATTTTAGAACAACATTTAGTAGAAGGGACTCTTGAAAAAGGATCAGATATCGCTATTAAAATTGATCAAACTTTAACTCAGGATGCGACTGGCACTATGGCTTACCTGCAATTTGAAGCTATGGGCGTCGATCGAGTACAAACAGAACTATCAGTAAGCTATGTTGATCATAATACCCTACAAACAGATTTCAAGAATCCAGACGATCATAGATATTTACAAAGTATTGCTGCAAGATATGGGTTATATTTCTCTCGTCCTGGTAATGGTATATGTCATCAACTTCATTTAGAGCGCTTTGCAAGACCTGGAAAGACGTTATTAGGAAGTGACAGTCATACACCAACAGGTGGAGGAGTAGGGTCGATTGCTATCGGAGCTGGTGGGCTTGATGTAGCTGCTGCTATGGCAGGTGAACCATTTCGCTTAAAAATGCCTAAGATGGTAAATGTATATCTTATAGGTGAACTTCCTGATTTTGTTTCTGCTAAAGATGTAATATTAGAAGTTTTAAGAAGAATAGGAGTAAAGGGTGCTGTTAATAAAGTTTTGGAATATACAGGTCCAGGTATTAAAACTTTGACAGTACCTGAACGGGGAACTATAACTAATATGGGTACTGAGACTGGAGCTACTACATCCATATTTCCATCAGATGAGATTACTAAAGATTTTTTAGAAGCTCAAGAAAGAGGAGAACAATGGGTTAGCTTAGAACCAGACAAAGATGCTCAATATGATGAAATCATTGAAATAAACTTAAGTGAATTAGAGCCTCTTGTAGCTGAACCTCACAGTCCAGGAAATGTAAAAACAGTAAAAGAAATTGAAGGATTAAATGTGGACCAAGTATGTATTGGAAGTTGTACTAATTCTTCACTAAGAGATTTAAAGGTTGTGGCAAATATGCTAAAAGATAATACTATTGCTTTAAATACTGTTTTAACTGTATCTCCTGGTTCTCGTCAAGTAGTTGATCACTTAATTCATTCAGGTGAATTAGCATACATAGTCGAAGCTGGTGGTCGAATTCTTGAAAATGCATGTGGTCCGTGTATCGGAATGGGGCTTGCTCCTAAAAGCGATGCTATTACTGTAAGAACGTTCAATCGAAACTTTTTAGGACGTTCTGGAACAAAAAGTGCTCAAGCATATTTGGTAAGTCCAGAAACCGCGGCTGCTACTGCTATTACAGGAAAAATGACTGACCCTCGTACATTTGGAAAAATGCCGAAGATAGAAATGCCAACAAAATTCATGGTTAATGATAATTTAATTATTCCACCAATACCACTAGAAGAAGCCAAAAAAGTTAATATAATTCGAGGACCTAATATTAAACCATTACCTGAATTTAATCCTTTACCTGAAAAGCTAGAAGGAGAAGTATTGCTCAAGGTTGAAGATGATATTACTACTGATCATATAATGCCCGCTGGTGCGAAAATATTACCTCTCCGATCAAACATACCTGAAATTAGCAAGTTCGTTTTCAATGTTGTAGACGAAAAGTTCCATGATAGATCCTTAGAAAAAGGAGGAGGCTTCATTATTGGAGGAGATAATTATGGACAAGGTTCAAGTAGAGAGCACGCTGCTATTGCTCCAAAATATCTTGGTATAAAAGCGGTAATAGTAAAAAGTTTTGCACGCATTCATTTAGCTAATCTTGTAAATTTTGGAATTGTTCCTTTAACTTTTGTTAATAAAGATGATTATTCTAAAATTGAATCAGGAGATAAGATAGAAATTGATTTGTCCACCATTAAGTCAGGTAGGGTAATTTTAAAGAATATCTCAAAAGGATTAGATTTCGAATTAACTCATTCACTAAGTGAACAGGATTTAGAAGAACTAATGGCTGGTGGAAAACTTACATTAATAAAACAAAAACATTCTAAGTAATTTATTTCAATAAAAATTTTTTTTACTTATCTTATTTTTTCTTAGTTGAGGTTTGATGTATAATAAAAAATTTGTTCTAAACCCAAAAACTCGATTTTCTTCAAGAGTTGAAAATTATATAAAATATCGTCCTGGTTATCCCTTAGAAATAATAAGTTTCCTGACTGAAAAAGGAATTTTAAAAAAAAAATCTGTAATTGCTGATATTGGATCTGGAACTGGAATATTAAGTGAAATTTTTTTAAAAAATGGAAATTTGGTTTATGGGATTGAACCTAATGCGGATATGCGAAAAGCTGGAGAAAAACTGTTAAGTAAATACTCAACCTTCAAAAGTATAGATGGTTCTGCTGAGGAAACAAAACTGAATGACAATAGTATTGATTTAATAACTGCTGGTCAAGCATTTCATTGGTTTGATATAGAAAAAACTAAAAGTGAATTTAAGAGAATACTGAAACCTAATGGATATATTATTTTAATTTGGAATACTCGTAAAAAGGCAAACAGCGAATTTTCAGAAGAATATGAAAAGTTTATATTAGAATACGCAAAGGATTACAAGGAAACACGAAAAAGAGAGAATAATATAGACAAATTTATTAAATATGAGAAAGAGAAATTTTATAATTATCAAGAATTTGATTTTGAAGGTTTAAAAGGTAGATTACTTTCTGCTTCTTATATTCCCTTAGAAAATGATCCAATTTTTGATAAGATGATAAAACATTTGAAGGAAATTTTTATAAAATACCAAAAAAATGGATTAATAAGATTAGAATATGATACTGAAATATATTATGGTAAATTAAACTAAGCTTCTTTTAAGATTTCTTTACTTACTAAAAATTTCATAAGCTTATTCAATTCACTGGGATAAAATAAATGTTGATATTCCAATGAAAGCATTGCTGATATCATTTTAAGGTCATATGATAAACCAACTAAATTTTGAATCTCATGTAGGTCTCCAAACCAGAGTTCAGGAGGCTCTGGAGCTTTAATATCTTGATATTGACTTGACATTGCAATAGATAAGAGATCCATAAAATTAGGAACTCCAAGAAAAGCTCGACTCCATTTGTTGGCGAATTCTTCTGGTTCATTATGAGACTTTATATTAATACCAACTTCCTTACAGAGTTCAATCCATAGAATATTTTGATTTTCAGTCCAGCGATTTATTTCTTTTTGTTTTAGAGAAAGAATTTCTTGTTTATCATCATTATATGGTCCAAATCTTCTAAATGATTCCAATATTTCTTTCTCATAATGATCTGAAGCCTTTATTAAAGCTAGACCAAAATATGCTTTCTCTTCCTTCTGAACTTCATCTTTTTCATTATTTAAGTGATTATAAATTTTCATTAATAACCCTTTTGTTTTACCTAACCGGTCATAAAATCCTCTCTCAAGAATTGGAATAAGATAATAAAACATTTCATTATTTACTGTAGCAAAAAAGTAAGCTATACAGAAGGCGATCCCAATAACACGTTTTAATTCAGTTGGATCACAGTTATCTATGGTATCTAATGAAGTATGCCATAAAGGATCGGAATGATTAAGCATTATTCCTGGAATACCTAACGCTGTATCCACAAAAACCTGATGATCACTCCCACCTGCAAAAGGTATTATTCTATATTTCATGCATACTTTAGTTCCATTAATTTCTATACCTTTTGGGTGATCTGCTATGATTTCTGTATAATATCGAATTATATCATTTAGTATTGAAGGTGTTGAATAAGGTGCATGACAAATTTCGAAAGGTTCTCCTATTTTCATAGGATCTTCTCCTATCATATCTAAATTCAAATTAACTATGGAGTTCTTTACTCTAATCTCATTTTCCTTAGCCCAAGGAAATGTTCCATCAAATTCAGGAACCCAAAGGAATCTTATAGTTCTTATTGGTCTAGTTAATATTCCTTTCTTAATTAGAGAAGTTAATGCTCGGACTAATTCAATTAAACCTGCAGAACCACTTGCATTATCATTAGCACCTGGTGCGGGATGGCACAAATGAGCAGTTAAAATAATTTCTTCTTCTAATTTTTCACTCCCATAAATCGCAGCAGATATGACTTCTAGATTTTCATCAAATACATCCACATTAATATTAGCTTCGATGAAAACAGGCCCTTTTTTTAGAAGATCTTTTAAATACAATGCTTTTTCCTGAGTTATACTAAATCCAAAAGTATTTTTTTCCAAAATATCCGCTTTAATCGGAAATCTGTTATAAACAGTCATATCACGATAACCAGCTGCTTTCTCAGGAGTAGGATATACTATAACTCCTAAAGCACCTTTTTCTACATATTGAGCTGTAACTAATAACTTAGGAGCAGACATTAATACGATTTTTCCTTTAACATCCTTTCCCTCATAATCTTCTTCTCGGATTCCCGTTCCTACATCTATTAATTCAGCAGACACATTGCAACTTTTAGAATAACCTAATACACACATAGGAATATCTTGAAATCTACATATTAATTCTTCCTTTGGTTTAGTTAATCGAAGTTCTGCCGATTTTACATCCCAACTTGGTGCACCTATATATTCCCACGTTTTAGTTTTGCCATCTGCAGGATATTTATGAATCTGTAACTCATCAAGTTCATATTTCTCTAATTCATTCATTATTTGTTTGACAATTTCATGAAAATCTTTTGAACCTATTCTTCGATTAAACTGACTAATCCGAGCAATCCAATCCCAGGCATATTTTCCACTTACTTCATTCAAACCTATCTCAATAATATCAGAAAGATCTTTCATACCGTTAAATCTCATTAACTTTTAATAAATAAATTAAAAATTTCAAAATATAAAAAAGCTTTTTCATATTATAAAAAAATCATTTGAACATTTCTAATAGTGTCAACTTAAAGCAAAAGACTCATAAAACGTAAATTAGTAAGACCAAAATAGTTTAATAGAAATGAATAAGTAATTAATGTATACTAAAAAAATTTTTTCGTTAATCATGGAAGAGAGCCCCGAAGATAGAAAAGTCGTCAGAATGGATCAAATATATGCTGTAGGCGGTACATTTAATGAACCTTCAGATTTTGCAAAGGCAGTTAACAGAAATCTTCAAATCTTACAAACTAGCGATAAATACTGTAATATAAAAGATATTAAGTTTAGTATTTTTAATGACCATCGTTATACTAATGCTGCTCCTATTTATCTTGCCTTTATTGTTGCTGAAATTGATGTAGATATAACTCCTGAACCAGAAACAAAAGGTAAGAGAAGGAAGAAGAAAAAGAAAAAAAAGAAGTAACTCTTTTTTAAGATTCAATCTTGTAATTACAAAACGTAAATTCAATATTTTTTTATCAAAATCTCTTGAGAGATTTCACTTAAAGATTTACAATTAGTCATTTTCATTGCTTTCGCTAATGTCTTTTGCAAATATTGCATCTGAATCTTTACACCTCCAATACCTCCTCCAATAGCAGCACGAACGATATCTCTTCCTATTAAGACTGATTCTGCACCTAAAGCAAGCATTTTTAAAACATCATAACCCGTGCGTATGCCACCATCAACTAAAATTTTTATTTTTCCCTTTAGTTCTTTCACAATCATAGAAAGGATATCCGCAGTTCCAGGAGTATGGTCTAATACTCTTCCTCCATGATTTGAGACTACTATAGCTGATACCCCAGCTTCTAAAGCGCTCTTGGCATCTTTAACATTCATAATTCCTTTAATTATAACTGGTAATCTGGTGGATGATACCAATTCTTTAATGTCATTAATAGATTTTCGAAAAACTGGTTTATTATGAGTTTGCATAGCATACGAACCACAGCCATCTACATCAATACCAACAGCTATACAGCCAGCTTCTTCAGCCTTTTTAAAAATTTTTTTAATCATTTCTTGATCTCTTGGTTTAGCAATCTTTATCCCCCATCCACCTGCTTCAGCAATAGCATCAATTCCATAAGAGTTTTCTATTGAATAGGTATAAGTATCGCCACGCCAACCTAATGTTCCAGCTTCTTTACAACCAAAAACTACTGCACGACAAAAATCTTCTTCTTTAATGACATCCTCACCTCCAAAACTATTCACTCCTGCGACACTTGCTCCCATAATAGGCATAGTTAATTTATTTCCAAATAAATCATAAGTAGTATCTGGTTCGAAATGTTCTCCAATTAAACTCAATTTAAGGTTATACTTTTTTAATGCTAATATATTATTATGAAAACTAGCACCACTTCCTATCCCTCCGAATTTAAGAGATTTGCCATAACTTTGACCTTGACAAATCCTCATGGGATCTCCATCACATTCTTTATATACACCGCAAATTCCCATCATCTTTTTTCTTGCTATATCGCGTATTTCCTCCAATGACATTTTTTCTGACATATTCTATTCGCCTTAATTGAGATTAGACCATTTTTTTTGGATCCAATAGATCGTCTAAATTATCAATTTTTAGTCCCATATCTTTAATAACTTGTTTGATTGTTTTTCTTTCTTTATAAGCTTTCTGAGCAATTTCAGAGCATTTATCATACCCAATTATTGGCGTTAAATTAGTAACAACCATTAACAATCCTTCTAGATATTCATTTATTTGCTCTTCATTTGCTTTCAAACCAATTAAACAGTGATCCACAAAAGAGTTGATTCCCCCATTTAATACTTCGACTGAATCAAGCAAATTAACAATCATAATAGGTTTACATACATTTAAATCTAGAATATTGCCATATGCTTCAGCAAAAGACACAATTGTATCATTTCCTATAACCTGTAGACATGCTTGTATTAGAGCTTCTGATTGCGTGGGATTGACCTTTCCTGGCATTATTGAAGAGCCAGGTTCGTTTTGAGGCAAAATTAATTCAGCAAGACCTGCTTTAGGCCCACTACCCATCCATCTTATATCGTTAGCCATTTTCATAAGTGATAAAGCTAAAAATCTAAGATTGCCACTTACATTTACAATTGTGTTGTGTGAAGATATCCCTTCTGCTTTAATAGGATTAACTTTAAAGGGTAAATTTGTTATTTTTGATAGATGAGAAACAGTAAGTTTAGCAAAATCTTTATGAGCGTTTAGTCCTGTTCCTAATGCAGTACCACCAATTGGAAGAAAATGTAATTCTTCACACGAATATTTCAACCTTTGTATATTAATTTCAATTTGTCTTAAATATACTTGAAATTCCAATGCTAATGGTATTGGTACAGCATCCTGAAGATGTGTTCTACCTACTTTTACGATACCTTTAAATTCTTCAATCTTATTTTCTAAATACTCTTTTAACCTACTTAATGTTGGAAAAAGTTTTTGTAACATATGTAGCGCTGAAATATGCATAGTGCTGGGAATTACATCATTAGAAGATTGCGATTTATTTACATGATCGTTAGGATGAATAGGATGTTTTTTGCCCATAGGAAAGCCTAATATCTGATTAGCTCGATTAGCAATAACTTCGTTCATGTTCATATTAGTTTGAGTTCCACTACCAGTTTGATAAATATCAATTGGAAATTGATCTAAATATTTTTCTTCTACAATAATCTCGTCTAAGGCTTTTAATATAGCATTTGCTTTTTCATGATCGATTAAATCCAGTTCAATATTAGCTAATGTACATGACTTTTTCAATTCGGCTAATGCTTTAAGAAAAACAGGAGGAAATTTCTTTCCACTAATCTTAAAATTTTGAATTGCACGTTGAGTATTAATTCCCCAATAAACATTTACAGGGACTTTTAATTCCCCTAACACATCCTTCTCTATTCGAAAACTCAATTTAACCTACTCAATTTAAATAATTTCTGTTAATGTAATTAGGAAAAAAACAATAAAAAAAGTTTATATTAATATACTATAAATAAAATTAAAACAGAAGATCATTTTCTTGGAATTCTACTTCTTTTAATCCAATTTTGTCTTGTTCTTTTTCCTAATTTTGGATCAATATATAATTCTATAAACTTTTGATTTGCTTTCCCAGGAATAAACACTACCTTTTTATCTTGGAATGCATTTAAAGACAACTCTACTACCTCTTCAGCAGACAGCCAGGTTTCTTGGGGAATTTTACTTATATCATAGTCTTTAAAATACCCTACATGATGGAATTCTGTTCTAGTAAAACCTGGACATAAAGCTTGAATTCTTATATTTGTGTCATGCATCTCATATTGTAATGTTTCTGAAAATATTTTTAAAAATTCTTTTGTTGAGCAGTACATTACATGTCGGGGTCTTGGAGTAAAAGCTGCCATAGATGAGACATTGATTACTACTCCACGATTTCGTTTAATCATATTCGGTAGAACTGCTCTACAAAATAATACTGGGGCTAAATTATGCACAAATATCATGTCTTTATGTACAGCTGCAGGGATCCTTTCAAAGTATTCTCTTGTTCCAAATCCCGCATTATTAATCAATACATCAATGTTAGATATTGATTGAATCCTTTCTGAAACTTTAATTATATCTTCTAATTTGGATAAATCTGCAACTAAGATTTCAGATTCATTTGATGTATTCTCTTTTATTTGGAGAGCTAGCTTTTCTAGCTTTTCTGTTCTTCGTGCGATTAAGATTGTTTTAAAACCTTGGGAAGATAAAGCTCGAGCAAAAGCTGCTCCAATTCCACTAGATGCGCCAGTTATTAAAGCAATTCCAAGATTCTCCCAATTCATAAAATTATTATGATTAATTATTCTAACCCTCTCTTTAAAAATTAATTATTTATAAGATTATTAGAAAAAGAAGATAAAAAAAACTTTATCCTAATACCTATGATATTGGTTTTATTTTCCAAACTTTAATAGATTGGAATATAAGAAGAACAGTTCCAAACATTAAAAAAAATAATAACAACAGACTCATAGGATCTGCTAAAAATTCATCATGACTGATGACCGCAAGTATTAAATATAAAATGAAACCTAAAACATAGATGATCAAATATAATGAAATCCTTGGAATTACTAAGTTTCCAATACGAATGTAAAATTTTAGTATCCCTCTTCTAACTTCTTCTTTTATGTAATACTTTCCTTCTACTTCATCTTTTGATAAAATTCCAGCATCTTGTAATTTAGATATCTGATATGAAACAGTTCCAGAAGAAGAAATATTTAAAGCTTTTTGAATTTCTCTAATACCAGCTTTAGTATGAGTAAAAATATACCAATAAATTTGCAATGTTTTGCCCTCTAATAATATTTCTTGAGTAGGTTTATGAGACAAAATTTCAATATCAGGTCGGTATAGAAAACTTAAGCCAAAAATTATGAATCCATATACAATAAAGACAGAGATAGAAAAAAAGATGTAAAAATCGATTATTATTCCCGTCCCAAGGTATACAAGAACGAAGATAATTGTCATTATTCCATGTAAGATAATGATATAATGAAAAATTCTTTTCAGATAATAGATAATAAAATTTCTAGAATTAATTTTGCGGGCTTCTGTTTTTATTTCATTTCCATTATTGTTATTATTTACTTTCAATATTATTATTTTAACCTACAACATTTTTAAATACTTTCAGAAAATTCAAACCTGCTAATTTAATTACTTCTTTATCACTATATCCCCGATCAATAAGTCCCTTAATTAAGTTGGGAAACTTTACATAACGTTCGAATCCTTCAACTTTATCTAAAAAACTAGCTCTATGTTCTGGTCTAAAACCTAAAACTTCCATGAATTCCCCTATTTTGATTGCTAAACTATCTGGAACAGAAAACCCATAATAATCAGTACCTATACCAACATGATCTATACCAATAAGATTTACGATATAATCAACATGGTCAAGCCAATCATTAATAGTTGTTTTCGAATTAGCTGTTAGGAACCCTGGTACTGCTAAAACCCCTATATAGCCCCCTTTTTCAGCAACGATTTTTAAAAGATCATCAGTTTTTCCTCTATCATGATCATAAAGGCTCTTTGAAAAAGTATGAGAAGCAATAATCGGATCTTTTGAATTAATTGCCGCATCCATAGATGTTTGCATTCCACAATGAGACACGTCGACAATAATTCCTAGTTCATTCATTTTATTCACAACATCCAAACCAAATTCGGTAAGACCTCTATCCCTCCTAGCAGTACAACCAGTACCGACTGCATTTTTAGAATTATAAGTTAATTGCATGACTCGAATACCTTGCATATAATAAAGTTCTACAAGATTAATATCGGTGCCAATATGTTGCATACTTTGGAAATTTAAAATAATGCCTCTTTTGTCTTCTTTTTTAGCTATTTCAAAATCTTCGGCTTTTAATATTTTTAGAAAAAAATCTTTTCGGTTATCAAGCATATAAGTCATGAATGAATAATTATGAAATACCCCTTCAAATGAATAAGGTTTTGAATGCATTGGACCAACAGTCCAGCTCACGCAATTAACTCCACAATCCCTCCAACTTTTTACATAATTATCAAAATATTTCGGCTCATTTACAACTTTATAGGCGATTTTTATGACTAATTCTGGAATAACATCCCACGGGTTCATATCGCGAGCTAACATTTCATCGCATGCAGCAACTAAATCATCAGACCATGGTAATGGTCCATGACTAAGGGTATCAATAATAATATTCGAGCTTAAAATTTCTTTTACATGGTCATCCATTTATATCATTCTAATTTGATTTAATATTTGATTAATATTCTATTAAAGAAAGAATAAAAAGATCTAACATTTAGTTCGGATGTGGAAAAGATTAACAATTTATTTTAATTCAATATATAACTGATGATCTTCTTTTAAAACTATAGATTGTTTTAGAAATAATTCTGCTTTTCTGTTTTTAATTGCGATTTTCGCTTCTAAAAGTATTTCTTCTCCATTAAAAATTTCTTTAATAAGCACAGAACCGTTATTTAATTTAAAGGGTTCTAAATGATTAAGAATTAATGAGTTAATTTCGAGTTCTCCATAAGAAACAGATACTGAGCATACTATTTTATTATCAACTCGGAGAATTATTTGACCCCAAGCAGTATTAGTGATATAAAAGCATTTTGTATTCTCAGCATTAATTCTGGGTCTAATTTGAAACTGTTTCACCTTATTTATATAAACCACACCTGTTGCAGCATTCAATAAGGTCCAGGATGACATCGCTCTTACATAGTGATCTCCACATTCCACCTCATTCCAAGGATTCCTTCTTGTTCCGTCATATCGTTTGCGGATTGCTTTCAAAATATGTGAAGCTTCTGTATATTTTCCCGTGTATATACATAGTGCGGCAATCTCATATTCGATGCCTGTAAAGACTTCATTACTATAAAGTATTGGGATTGATGGTTTACCACCATGAGGCCATGTGCAATTTAAGATACCAGAATCTGTTTCTGAAGCAAAAATTCTAAATACTTCTATTATTTTTTTATTAATTTTGATGACTTGATCGATATCTTTGAGAGGGTTCTTAAAATTATATTTTACAATCGAATCAATCGCTTTTTTAACATGTTCGGGAGGCAGAATATATCCTAATCCAAGGTGAAATGCCCACCATTGCCCGATAAGTTGATCGGAATGGCAACCAATCCCATATTGATGTTCTTTTATTTGATCTTTATCATATTTTTGAATATAATATTCACCATTCCAGCATTCTTGATCTAAAATTATTTTTCCTGAAGTAAAGATCTCTCGAAATTTCTTGGAATCTTCACTAAGATTTAAAAGCTTAGCAATTTTTTCGCAACTTAGGAGAGTTGTTAAATAAAGTGAACCGATAAAGGTATTATTTCCATATAATGTACAATCATACGTATTTGGTTGTTCTGAATAAATAACTCCAATTTTGTCTTTATCATAATTTTCAAAAATATAGTTTATTAGCTTGTCAATATTTGGCCATGATTTTTTTAGGAAGTCAAGATCAGCCGTTATTAGAAAATCGCGATAAATTTTAAGAATAGTACCAAACATTCCATCTATTGCGGGACCAATCATGTCCCAATCTCCGTTTTTACGCAATTGAGGTAAATACATAGGAATAACTGATCGATGGGGTATATATCCGGAATCGTGCTGCGTCTTAAATTCAGTTTCACGCATAGTTCTTTCAAGTGATGGAAATAAATATGCTAAACTAAATTCATAATTCCAGACATGAGTACAATCTAATGGACAACATCCTCCCGAATATTTCTCATACGTAGGAGAAGCGCCTTTACATCCTTCAAAACCATGAAAAGAACCGTCTCTCATCCAAAAACATGTAGGTGTTCTTATAGTCGACACAGACGCTATTATGCTCATCAAAACTTCAGGGGGAAGTTCCATTGTATAAAACACCTCATGCAGGATCTCTGTTTTTTTCATTAAGTAGTTAAAATTTTGTTGAAAATAGTTCATCACGCTAATTGAATTCTTAAACCATTCATTATAACGATTACCAATCCAAAATTCAGTATTCTCGTCTGGAATTTGAGATTTATCAATTACCCAATCTTTAACTCGATTTGGAAAATTCCATGTATAATAAAATTCAATTTCAACTTTTTCACCTGGATTTATAATTTTTCTCGAACCAAGGCTTCCTACCCAAGTATGGCCAATGGGACTTATTTCTTCCGAAACCGAACTAGGGAACTTTCCCTCTAGTGAAAAATAATTCCAAAAAGTTTTTAGATCATCCCATTGATTTAATACCATAGCATCTGGTTGATTAATAGCAAATGTTAAATCTCCAAACCTTTTGTCTTTTCTCAAAAGCGATTTTGACTTCATTTCAATAGCATGCCAATCTCCTATTTCTTTATGTTTGTTCTCATTTCCCCCAAATAGCATACTTTCAGTTCCTTTAAATACTTTCAAGCCATCCCATCCTAGTAAATTAAGAAAATTTCCAATGAGAGAAACTTCACAGGGATCATTAGATGTATTATGCAATTGAAATTGAAAAACAATAAGTGGTAAACCTGAATTTTTGGGGTCCAATGGAATGAAAGGAGTGGTTGCCATAAGAGATATTTCGATAGGAAATGAATCATCTAAAAAGTCCAAAAATGCTATAGGGTATTCCCCATTAAATACGATTTCTTCAACTCCTGGAAGAATTTCAAACATTTCCTTAGCAGCAAGTGGTATCTTATGGTCACTTACTGATTCAGCTGGTTTAAAACTAGGATCTTCATGAATTTTAGGACAAATTAGTGCCCTAGAAATGGCTTTATCATTTGGTTCTCCTTCTTTTTTCACCCAAACTCCAAAGAAACTATTTGGAACAAAAGCATTATGCCTTACAGTATTTGTAATTTGCCATTGCTTAAGGAGGCCATCTCCTCCAATTGCAATACTGCCGGTACCAATACCTCCCAATGGCATTGCTGCACATCTTAAGTTTTTACCCGTTAATTGTGATAATCTCTTTGGTTCTATGATTTAAGACCTCACTTTTAGAATTTAGAAATCTATTGAAGTAATTCAATAGAAGTTAAAAAACTTTTTTTATAGAGCAAAAATTTATGAAAAAAGAAAGATCGAATTTAATTAATTCGTAAAATATTCAATTAATTGATATCAATTCCACACATAGGACAGATTTTTGTATATTCATCTATTTTTTTTCCACAATTAGGACAATGATGAATTTTATGATCGAGCTTAGATTGAACTTGTTGCGTTAAAGGTGTTTCTATAGTATGGAGTAATGAAAATAAGTGAGAAAAAAGTCCTTCAAACCATGATTGTTTGAGTTTTTCTACTCTAAATATATTACGTGCTATTGGACTAGCTTCAATTCTGACTAAGGTTTTCACTCCTCCTAAATCATAGAGATTTATTCTTATTCTTTTTTTCCAATTTGGATCATGTCCTGTATTGGTCATCATCGTACCTTGTTTAGCCTTGATAAAGGTGGGTTGAGAGATTTTTTTGATTTTTGCTTTATGTTGGTGTTCTACCCACTGGAGAGTAACTTCAAATGCTTTATTTATGTTTAATTGAAGGGTATCTTCAAAATTTACAGTTATATTCATAATTATTTTTTAGTCAACCCACGAATTTGTTTAAAATATAATATAAGAATTTATTTTTATCTTTTTAGGTGAATCAAGTTGAAATATCTAATAATAGGCTTTTAAGAAATCTTAACTTAAGATTTATTTAATTGTAGATTATAGTTTTATTAATAAAATTAGAAAAATCATTATATAGAAGTTTTTCTTGCTTAAGATTAAGGAGGAGTAAAAGCTGAGACTGCTAGAATACGAGAGCAAAGAGTTATTTGCTAAATTTGATATACCTCTTGCTAAACACATTGTTATTTTAAAAAATGAAAATATAGAAGAAAAAATCAATCTTTTTTCTTTTCCAGCTATTGTAAAATCTCAGATTGCAATTGGAAGTAGAAAAAAAGCGGGTTTAATTAAAATTGCTCAAACTAAAGAAGAAGCAATAAAATTCTGTAAAGATTATTTCAATAGAATAGTTGCAGGTTATAGTGTAGAAGCAATATTAATTGAAGAGTTAGTTGATATAAAACATGAATTTTATTGCTCCATAGCATTGGATGCCTCAGGAAGACAATTTTTTATTATTGCAAGTGAAGAAGGAGGTATTGATATTGAAGAAGTCTCAAAAAGTAATCCTGAATTAATAATTAGAGAAAATTTTACCTATAAAGATGGTTTAACAAATTATTTATCATTAAAAGTTACTAAGCAATTAGGTTTCTCAAATGTGCTTATAGATTCTGCAAAAGAGATTTTTTTGAAATTATGGAAAATTACTAAAGAATTAGAAGCTCAACTAGTTGAAATCAATCCATTAGTTCTAACTCCGTCTGGTTTAATTGCTGTTGATGGAAAAATGATCCTAGATGATAATTCTGCCTTCCGCCAACCAATTGTACGAAAATTACAAGAGAAAAAACTTTCTGAGTTAGAAACGACAGCTAAAAAAGCGGGATTTTCATTTGTTAAATTAGATGGTGATATTGGCATTTTGGCAAATGGTGCGGGTTTGACTATGGCACTCTTAGACTTACTTTCAAGTTTGGAATTAAGGCCAGCAAATTTTCTTGATGTGGGAGGTGGTGCAAGTAAGAAAAGAGTCTATAAAGCTTTGGAATTATTATTTAAATTGAATCCAAATTGCATACTTATTAATATCTTCGGAGGAATCACAAGATGTGATGTGGTTGCTGAAGCAATAATTCAAGCTTTAAAGGATTTTAAAGAAATTCCGCCTCTAGTCATAAGATTAACTGGAACAAATGATACTAAAGGAATTGAACTATTGAAAAAAGAAGGAATAAATGCTTATCAGAACGTTATGGATGCTGTGCAAAAGGTCAAGGAGGTGCTAGAAAAATAAATGTATATAAACGAGAATTCTAAAGTTCTAGTCCAAGGTATTACTGGTAATCAGGGAAATTTCCATACCAAATTGATGCTTGATTATGGAACAAAAATAGTGGCAGGGGTTACTCCAGGGAAGGGAGGTCAAAAGGTATACGGAATTCCAGTTTATGACAATGTCGAAGAAGCTATAAAAGAGACTGGCTGCAATACTAGTATTGTGTTTGTCCCTGCACGATTTACATTTGAAGCAGTCAAAGAAAGCTTATCTGCTGGAATTAAACTCACGTGTATTATTACTGAAAATGTGCCTGTTTTTGATATGATACGCCTTGTGGAGAGGGCTCAAGAAAGAGGATTGCATCTAATGGGTCCAAATTCTCCAGGAATCCTTATACCCGATAAAATTAAATTAGGAATAATGCCTAGTGAAATGTGCCATTTTGGATCTGTAGCAATTATTTCAAAAAGTGGTACATTGTCATATGAAATAACTACAGCAATAGGAAATGCTGGAATTGGCGTATCTGCATATCTCGGTATTGGGGGAGATCCGGTGAGAGGGAAAACAATGAAAGAAGCTGTTGAATATTATGCTTTTAATAATAAAACTTCTCTTATAGTTCTAATAGGTGAGATTGGGAGTGATGAAGAAGAAAAAACAGCAGAATTTGTTAAAGATAATGTTGATAAACCTATTGTAGCATATATAGCAGGAAGAAGTGCTCCAGAAGGAAAAAGAATGGGACATGCTGGAGCTATAATCTCAGGAGACTTCGGTACTGCTCAAGGAAAAATCAAAGCTCTAACTAAAGCTGGAGCTTATATTGCTAATACTCCTTGGGAAGTGCCTAAAATAATTAAAGAAATTTTATAAAGAGCTAATATAATTTTTATTTATAATGAAAATTAAAGCTCCATTTGTTTAGCTATAGTTATCTATTGGTTATGAAAAAGGATAAATTTAGTATGAGAGAGATTTCATATAAACAATATTATAATAAAGTTCTTGGATCTTGGATAGGGCGTATAGCAGGAGATTTTGTTGGAGCTCCTGTAGAATTCATGCCCTATTATGATATAAAAAGAAAATATGGTAAAATAACTCATTTTCCTGAACCTATAAATTTAAGTTATGTGAATGATGACGAGATGTATGAGATTTGTGCATTAATTGCATTGGAAAAGAAAGGAATCAATCTTACATCAAAAGATATCGCCGAAGAATGGATAAATCTCTTATACAAAATGAATTACACTGCTGAGAAAGTGGCATTAGACAATTTGAGAGCAGGAATCTGGCCACCAGAATCAGGAAAGTTTAATAATGAATATTTTGACGCTGTTGGCGCCCAAATGCGAGCAGAGATCTGGGGTCAAATTACTCCAGGATGCCCTATTATGGCAAAAAAATATGCAGAAACAGATGGATGTATCTCCCATTCTGGTATTGGAATTGAAGGTGAAATTTTTATTGCAGTGTTAATTTCTCAAGCTTTTTTTGAGAAAAATATTCAAAAAAATATTCAAATAGCTCTTGAATTTATTCCTAAAAAAGAAAATAGTTTATATACTCAATTTATTCTTAACGCTATGGATATTTACTCCCAATTCCCGGAAGATTATATAAAAGGAAGAAGAGAATTAATTAGATTTTGGAATAAAGTTAGAAGGGATTTAGTAAAAAGTACGCCTATTAATGATTTTAAAAGGTTAAGTTTTTTAACTGAAATAAAGCCTAATATTCATACCCCTGATGTTCATGTACTTCCCAACATAGGTATAATTATTTTGTCTTTGCTATATGGAGCACAGAATAGTGTAGATCCTCTTGGGAAATCTATTTGTACATCTGCAATGATGGGATTAGACACAGATTGTAACTGTGGAAACATTGGTGCAATAATAGGTGCACAGATTGGTGCTAAGAAAATCCCTCAAAAATGGAGTGAACCATTAAAAGATACCTTTTCAACCTTCGTGAAAGGATATGAGAAGTGGAAAATTACTGATTTAGCCAAAAAAGTTAGTGAAATAGGATTAAAAGTTATTAATGAGAAATGTAAAGATCAAATAAAAATTATTAAATAAAAAATTAAAAAAAATTAAAGTTTTTTATGGCAAAGCCACCAATCTAAACATTCATAATCTTTTCGCGCATTGAAAAAGGAGGGAAAAAGTTCCCATATAATAGCTGTGGGAAAAATTTTTATAAAAACCAACTCTTCACTTATTAGCAATATTATTACATAATAGTAAATAAAAAAGGAG
>JBHLNZ010000079.1:0-13096 GCA_048941015.1 Promethearchaeota archaeon
TAGTTTTTTTTAAAGGTTGTCCACTTTCATGTGTATGGTGTCAAAATCCAGAAGCTAAATCTCCATTTAAAGAGCTATATTTTGATCGCGATAAATGTATCGAATGTGAGTTCTGTTTAAACAGATGTGAACAAAACGCTATAGATTTTGATTATATATATCGTATTGATAGAAGTCGATGCAATTTATGTGGTTATTGTGTTGATATTTGTCCAAATGATGCATTAAAATTCGTAGGTAAAGAATATAGCATTGAAGAGTTAGTAAAGATAATTTTAAAAGACAAATTATTTTTTGATAATTCTAATGGAGGAGTAACCCTTTCGGGAGGGGAACCGCTATATCACATTGAATTTGTCCATGATTTATTAATGTTATTAAAAAAAAATGATATACACGTCTGTATAGAGACATGTGGATTTTATAATCGAACTGAATTTAATAAACTAATTTTACCATATTTAGATTTGATCTACTTTGATTTAAAGATATATAATCCAAAATTACATACTCAATATTGTAAAGTATCAAATGAAAGAATAATTGAAAATTTTGAAGATTTACTTAAGAAAAATATAGAAGTATTACCGAGAATCCCGCTGATACCCTCTGTTACAGATACAGATGAGAATTTAGATGAATTAGCAAGTTATTTAAGATCATTAGGATTAAATAAAATCGCATTATTAACTTATAATCCGCTTTGGCTTGATAAACCAGAGAAAATAGGAATTAATCCATTATATAATTATAAAGAATGGTTAACCAAAGAAGAAAAAAATAGAATTAAGTCACACTTCACAGATTTTAGTTTTAATAATTTCTAATTTAAGAAAAAAATAATTTAGTATAAATCTTTTATTACGAAATCCAGATTTAATTCAATTAAACTCTCTTTCAAAGGATACCCGTTCTCAGTATTCCATCCAAATTTTTTACAAAAACCCTTATAATCCTCTTTATAATCAATTGTTTTTCCTTTATGAGGTCCACTTTCAAAAGGAGGATTTCCAACTGCTCTTCCCGGTATTTCATTATTAGCCATTATTATTCCTTCTCGAATGGTAAATGCTTGTCTCAAAGTATGTATACGATATCCTACTTTACAAATTTCGTCAATTGAAAGATCCCACCCAACAACCGCTTTAATAACTTCTCTGAGAGGATATTTTTGATAGACATAAAGTAAATCACACAATCCTAATGCATTTGTAGCTTGTTTTAAACCGACAGCAATCTTTTGAGCCTCATATCTATCTTCCCCTGCGCGTTTCCATCTTTTGGGAAGACTGAAGCCTTCAATGAGTCCATCAGGCTTTATAAGAGGCCCCATTGCCATAAAATCAATACTGGGTGTAGTATGCCTTCCAGGTGTAGGATCAAATGCATAACTCATACCTAAAGATTTGAAAAATTTAGCATCATGCATAGCAAGCTCTTGACCCATTGAGTGCATTGCATATTTTTCAGAGCCTTGACCAATTACCTCCGATGCCTTTTTTGAACCATCAGCTAAAATATCTCCAAAACCATCACGTTTTATTACTTTATTAACTATTTCAACTATCGCTTTAGAATTTCCCCAAGTTAATTCTAAGCCATCGGTATCATTTTTAGTCAAAATACCATTTTCATAACATTCAATAGCAAAGGCAATTGTCGCTCCTGTAGAAATAGTATCTATTCCTGCACGATTACACATGTCATTTACCTTAATTAAAGACAAAGGATCATCATTAAGTAACATATATCCAAAAGCAGCGCATGTCTCGTATTCAGGAATATGAGTTTCATCTAAACCTAATTCTGGTACTCTTAATATTCCTCCACACTGTACACTACAGGAAAAACATCCATATTCTTTTTGCTTGTACTTATTTAAGACTTCACCTGAGATTTTTTGGAGTTTTTCAGTTGGGAAATCATCAATAGAAGTTCCACCCCAATTTTTAACGGGAGAATCACCCGCTTGTCCTGCTGCAAAGTTTAGACCACTTGTACCTAAATTCTTATAAATAGTAACTGCATTTGAATTTTTGGTCTCATTATTATATCCTTTTGTGGCAATTAGTAATGCCTCTTTATCTGCTATTGTCACTTTTTCACTTCCTTTAAGAATAAGTGCTTTAAGTTTTTTTGAGCCCATTACAGCACCTAATCCACATCGTGCTGCTATTCTACCTTTATCTGTTACTATTCCTGAAATTAGAGACATTTTTTCTCCAGCTGTACCTAAACATGATACTTTTACATTTTTATACATCATTTTTATTCTATTTTCTGTTTCAACTGTATCTAAACCCCATAGATCAGATGCATCTAAAAATTTTTTTTCTCCATTAATCATCATGAAGGATTTAGGATCATCTGCCGCACCCTTAACTAGTATTCCATCATAACCGCAATTCTTAATCTCTGGTCCAAAATATCCTCCTGAATTCGCATCACCCCAAGTATTTGTTAAAGGGGATTTCCCTGCTGTCATATATCGTCCACTGAGGGGTGTTACCGTTCCTGTCAATAAGCCTGGAAAGAATCCAATAATTGCTTCTGGTGATAATGGATTTGTTTTTGAAGGCATTTTTTCATAAATCAGCCTACAGGCTAAACCATATCCTCCAAAATACTGCTGATATAAATGATTAGGTATTTTTTCTTCATTAATTGATTCATTCGTAAGATCAATGCATAAAATTTTACCAAAATATCCATTCGACATAAATTGCTTCATTTTTTAATAAATTTAATAAACTTTACGTTTTCTACAAATATTTGTTATACATTATTTTACATTATGAGTATTTATATCTTTATTTTATTTAACATAAGAATTGAACTACTCAGCTTTTTGTTAATTTTCCAATATGAAAAATTTAATATATGAAAAAGTAGAACATCATAGTAGTAATTTTGAATTTTAATTAAAGTGAGAAAAATGGGTAAAATTTTAAGAGTTAATTTAGCTACAAGTAAAATTTCTATTGAAGATGTGACTCAATCTGATGAGATAAAATATATAGGTGGTGCCGGAGTTGCAGCTGCTATTTTCAATTCTGAAGTATCACCAAATATTAACGCTTTTGATGGTGAAAATCTGCTAATTTTCTCCGTAGGACCTTTTTGTGGTACAAGTGTTCCTTTTTGTGGACGGCATTTTGTAATGGCAAAATCACCTCTTACTAAAATATTAGGAGAATCCTCAGCAGGAGGCTTTTTTGGTAAAGAAATGAAGAGCGCAGGTTTTGATCATATTATCATTCAAGGAAAAAGTGAAAAACCTGTTTATCTATGGATTAATAATGATAAAGTCGAGATCATAGATGCTTCTGATATATGGAAAGCCGGAACAAAGGAAACAGAAGCTAAGATAAAAAAATCAATTGGAGATAGCAATATAAAAATTGCTTCAATAGGTCCTGCAGGAGTTAATTTAGTAAAATTCGCAGCAATAATAAGTGAAACTCAACATGCTGCTGGAAGATGTGGAATGGGAGCAGTTATGGGAAGTAAAAACCTTAAAGCAATTGCGATTAAAGGCGATGGTCAAGTAAGTGTAAATAATCAAGCTCTCTTAAATGATGCCGTGAAAGAAATTAGAGATATGATCAAAGAAGATCCCATGGCAAACGTAATGAAAGATACAGGGACTCTAGTTCATATGGATAATTACGTAGGTATGGGTGATGTTCCAATAAAGAATTATACTATGAGTAAATGGCTAGGTACAAAGAAGATTGGGTTTTATGCTCTTCAAGAAAAATTTAAGATTAAGCATTACGCTTGTTTTAATTGCCCTGTTGCTTGTAGAGCCTTTATAGATTATGAAGGTGAAATGGTGGCCTGGCCTGAGTATGAAACCCTTGCAATGATGGGATCATTACTTTTTATTGATAATTTGGAAGCATTAATTAAATGGAATGGAATTCTTAATGATTTAGGTATGGATACTATCTCTTTGGGTAGTACTCTTGGAGCTTTTCTTGAAGCTATAGAACGAAAATTACTTAATATTGAACTTAAAGACCTTGGTTTTGAGTCTGATCCAGAAAATCCGACTGAATTTAAAATTTGGGGTTCAGTTGGCGCGATTGAGAAACTATTTTTCAAAATAGCTAAAAGAGAGGGAATTGGAGATGAACTAGCTGAGGGTGTTAGGATATTCTGTCGAAACAATAAATTGCCAGAGGATCTTGAATCACACGGAAAAGGACTTGAAATTCCTGCACATGAACCTCGATGTAATAACATGACTGCTTTAGATTATGCTACATCATCACGAGGAGCTTATCATTGCTACGAACCTATGCATTTATCCTCAATGGCAAACCGTAAAATAGACATAAGCTTAAGTGAAAAAGTAGATCGTTTTGCTATTGATGAAGCTGTAGATGCGGTTGTCAAAATGCAAGATGCTTGCGAAGCATATTCGGCAGCGGGAGGTTGTGTATTTGGATTCTGGTATTCAAACTATGTTGGACCATGGGTTAAGGCTTTAAATGCAATTACAGGAAATAATTATACAATAGAGAAATGGATGGAAGCAGGAAGAAATATATTCAATTTAAAGCGAAAATTTAACATCTCATGTGGAATCACGAAAGATGATGACACCATAGGTTCCAGGTTTTTTAAGCCTATTGATAAAGGGGGAACGCGTAAAAATGTTCCACCCCTTAAAGATTTAGTAACAAAATATTATAACATTAGAGGTTGGAATGAGAAAGGTTCTCCACTCTAAATTCTTTTTTTCATATTTTACCTTCAAATTAGACGAAATTAATCTCCTGTTGCTTAATCTTTTATAGCATTAATTCTTTTTAAATTTACCAATCTAAATAAAAAAACTTATATGATTAAAACATGGATGAAAATAAGCTAGAAGAGATTGATAATTTCTTATATGAATATGCCATCGAGCGTTTTAATCGACTTTTTAAGTTTATGCTAGTAGGCCAGAAGCGATTAAAGTCTTATCTCATGTTAGTGGTTAGAGCATTAGTTAGATGTTTACATCACGTAGATAAAGAAATATACATAAAGGATATTATGGAAGCAGTTATGGCTGAAGCTGATTATATGCTAAACGAAGATCCATTTAAAATTGATTTTCAAAGTATTGCTAAAATCAGATATTCCGAAGAATTCCAGAATTTGATTAAAAGTGAGATTCATGGTTGGATACTTTATTTATTGAATAATGATAAACTTCCCTCTAACCTTAGATATGAAAGATTTATAGGAAGACTAACTATTACCTAAATTTTTACACGATAATTAATTTTTTTTTTTAATTGATTTAGATTATAATGAGACAAAATTATGGAAATAAAAGAAACTGAAAGGATTGGAAAACTTTGGTTTAATGATTTATGGAGTAAGGGAAATTTGAATATGGCAGATGAAATAGTTGATTCTGATTATGATCCTAATTGGATTGGTATAAATAAGAAAGGGCCTGCTCAAGTTAAACATGAAATTAACTATTTTCGTTCAATCTTTCCGGATCTAAAATATAATATAATCGAAATTAAAGCAGAAACTGATAAAGTTTGGATTCGTTATCTTGCTCAAGGTACACATAAAGGCACTGCGTGGGGATTTGAAGCAACTAATAAAGAAGTAAAATTCGAGGGAGCAACAATTTTATATTTTAATTCTAAGGGCAAAATTATTGATAGATGGGGTGCATTTTGTTTTTATGACATACTAATGGATTTAGAACTCGTTCCACCATTCTGGGAATTACATAAAATATTCAATTCCTCAAATAAATAATTAAAACTTTTTACTTTTTTGCTGGTGAAGCATAACAATAAGTACAATTATGTTTACATCGGAAAATTCCAGAATAACCTCCAATATCTTTTGATTTGAAGCAACCACAAAATTTTCTTTGTCCGGTATCTTTAATTTTTGGTAATGGTTCATTAATTAATTTTTCAATTTTATATGCATCAATACAGTGTGCTTGTTCAATGCCTTTAACATTAAGAAGATCTGGTTGACAACATGCTTTCATCTGAACATCGTATTTATTACATATTTCTATAAGTCTATTCAAAATCTCCTTTTTTTTTAATAGTGATAAATTAATAGGAGTATAACCTCTTGCTCTCATCCTTTTTTCGACTTTTGAATAAATCGTAGCAAAGGAAAAAATCATTTCCTTTACTCCTAATGATGAGATCTTTTTAATTAAATACTCAAAATTATTTAGATTATTTTTTATCTCATTGCTGCCATTTTTTTTATAAAAAATAATAGGATCGAAGCGATAACTAATAGCAGCGATTTTAAATTCATCAATTAGCCAACTAAGTTGATTAAGTCTCTCTTCTATTGATACATTAATACTTCCTTCTAATTCTGATGGAGAATTGATAGTAAACTGAAAATAATGACCTTTATATCGTGAAAAGATCTCAGGATAATGATTATAACAGTTTATCCATTCACCAAAATTTTTACTCCACCAAACCCAACATTTCACATCTTCTGGTTTCAAAGATACCTTGTAGATTTGTTTTCTGTTAAACGGATTTGCGACATTCACATAACCTTTTCTAATTTGGTCCATAACCCAATCCATTAAAAAAGCGGGAATATCAGTTCTTCTAGAGCATGAAATTATTGGTGATTTTACAATTTTTAAATCTATTTTCGAGGAGTTTTTCATTTTTTTTCGTTTTAAATTGAGTTTAACAATTAGTTTTCAATTTATTAGAATTCTTATTTCAAAGACCTTTTATATAAAGACTCATAGCTTTAATAAATAATTCCTTTTTCTTATCTTCAGCTAATGAATGATTAATGTTGATGGAATTTTTAATACTGTTCGTTATTTGCTCTAATTCATCATAGATGGTTAAATGAGGGTTTTCGAAAGCGGTCCCTCTCTTTATATCTTCTTTTAAAAGCCCCCTAAATTTAGGATCTAACCAAATTGAGAAAGGTCCTGAACTATGTTCTGCTTTATGTTTTATATTAAAACGATTCTGTAATATATTAATTACTTCGTATACGGTTTCACAAATCTCGTTTACCTTTTCATAATTTTCTTTATAAAAATAATCAATTGGTACAGGTAATCTCATATGTAATAAGAGACCTTTTCCTCTACGAAAATTTACGTGACCATAACCAAAAATAACCTTATGAAAATTATGGTTTGTAAAAATTTCATTTATGGTGTCTATTATATCTGGTAAATATTTTGGTTGACTTAAAATATCTTCAAATCCTGGAAAAGCAATATAATTTTTATCATCCTCTGAAGTCTGAATTAGTAAAGCAAAAGATGATCGTTCTTGCATATATAATTGGAACTCTTCTTCCATAATTTTTTTTGAATAACATGCAGTTTCATTTTCCATTATTTTAATAAATTTATTTACCTCAAGATCTGTTCCTTTAATTATTACAGCCCAATTTACTTTCAAATTTTTATCTTCTAAAGCAAGCTTACTAAATTTTCCTGGTAAGGTAATGGGTGATGTAATAAATTCACTAACGAGTGGAAAAATTTTAAAATCCTGAACTTTTTGTAAACCGTTAAAAGCAAAAGTTAAATTATCTCCATATAAAATAGCTCTTTCTAAATCTTTATTAGGTTGATATAATCTAAAACAAGCGCTTAAGACCACACCATAAAAACCATTTCCACCCACAACTTTATTGAATAATTGATTATTTCTATCAATTTCTAAAATATCTCCATTTGGGATCATTATCCTCATATTAATTATCCAATCTTTAGCAGATCCAAGCTTTCCTGAGGTTATTCCACTAGCATTTGAAGAAATAATTCCTCCCAGCCTTACAGGAAGTTTTAAAGCACTTGCAGGCTGAATTGGAAAAATATATTTTCCATCGCTGAAATATTGAACATATTTAATTAAATCTGAAATTAAAGCGCTCTGTTCAGTGATTATTTCTTCCTTTTTAAAGTTAATTTTGAAAGGTTCTTTAAAAGTATGTAGATCCGCAAGATCAACTGTAATACCATAATTTGAGTATCCTCCAGATAAACCTGTTTTTCCACTAGCAAAGGTTATTGGAATTTTTAACTTATGTGCATGGATAATAATAATTTTTAATTGTTTCTCAGTTTTAGGTCTAAAAAGTATATAGGGTGTTAAATATAGATGAGAAGGATCGTGAAGTCCTAAAGATTGAATTTTATCATTGACAACTATTGCTTTTCCAGATAGAAATAATTTTTTATATTCTATTATATTAGATAATTGGGAGAAATTAGGAGACCTTGTTTTAATAAAGCCCTCAAGCTCCATATTTGATAAAAAAGTATCCCATGGTAATTCTTTTTGAAGAATTTTGATAATGTTATCATTTTCCATTGTTTATCATGACATTTTCATAAAATAATTAAATCTCATTATTCTAATGAATTTATTTGTTTTATCTTGTCTAACTGTGCTTGTCGCTTTGCTAAAATAAATGAACTAATTATAATTAAACTAATGGCTATAATGAAAAATGGAACTGACAAAAAATTTGGCGGAAGCAATAAAAACACTAAAAAATATACAATTGAGGGAGTAGTTTGAGTAGGGAGATTTTGTATTGGAACTAATTTACTTGCATCACCAAACCTCAATGCAGCAGCCATTTTAGTTACTCCAAGTAAATTAACCACAACAAGAACTATTGCTGAGATAATAAAGAGGATTAATTCTCCAGCATTAAACAATCCACTAAAAACTTTAGCAATAGTACCCATCAATATTCCGGTCCAAAAATTCGATAAAGAAAACATAAATCCTGACACTAATGCTAATAAAATTCCCCTAAATTTTCCGTATTTAGATTGAATAAAATGAAGTATTATCCCCATTAATACTAAAAGTAATGTAAAAATAGTCAATCTACTAATAAATTGAAATTCTAATAAATTAAATTCAAACAACTCAATTGAAAATTCACTTAATCCAAGTAAAGTGATAGCAATAACTAACATCAGAATTGCAGCAACTTCTGATATTGTTAATTTCTCCCCAATAATTTTCACTGAACCAATTGCGAGTACTATCAATCCAGAAGCCATTAAACCTGGAATAATTGCTGGACCAATAAACACTTGGGCCATCAAGAAAAAAATTGTCCCCAATCCAAAACGAATAAATAAAGCACTTAACCATAATGGACTTCTCACTAAGCTTTGCATTAATTTTGCATCAGGATGTAATTTATTTATTATCACTTTTTCAATTAGCATTCCTGAGAAATGTGAAATTCCAGATAATATTGCTAGTAGAACACCTAACCAATAAGCTTCCATTTACAACTACAATTTTAATTTAAAATTAAATATAGAATTTAATTTGAAATACTTATAATATTTTTTTATATCTTATTTAAAGACTAAAAAAATAAAAAATGAAGTAAATTTAAAATCGTTCCCATGCAGTATGAACACCTTTTCCTGTCATTTCAATGACTGGTTTCATTTGATCTAAAGGTGCTAATCCTACTTCTGGAGCAATTTTCATTATTGATGAATGACTTACGTATACTTTTCCATCTTCCTCATAGACAACAAAACTACAAGGAAATAATAAACCAACATTTTTTGATACATCTAAAGCTGCTTTTGCATATTGTGGAGCACATGCTAATATTATTGTATATCTGTCGTATTCAATACCTAACTTTTTTTTAAAAATTTCATCAATAGATTTCGTAAGCATATGACTAAAACCTTCTTCAACAATTATCTTCTCCACGTGGGCAACAGCTGCATTAAACTCCATATTTAATTCTTTTTTAAGTATATCAACCAAATTCATCACCTCTTTAGTTTCTTATTAATAACTAATAAATTCATTTTCCAAAATCTTCCAATGCTTTTAATACATAACTTGTGAACATTAATGAGGGTCCTCCTCCTAAAGTTCCAGCAACCATGCTTGTCTCAATAACTTCTTCTCTTGTAGCTCCTGCTTCTAAAGCACGTTTAACATGCCAAGCAACACAAAATTTGCATTGTTTAGCAATTGAAAGAGCTACACCGATTAATTCCTTGAATTTCTGGGATAAAGCTCCCGACTTTTTGACTCCTCCCATAAATTCTTGAAATCCTCTCATAGCTTCGGGATGAATCTTTCCTAAAGTTTGGAGCGTGTTTTGTGCATTCTTTAAAAATTCTAATGCATCATAATCTTCCATTCATTTCTCACCAAAATTTTGATTAACTTAATCTAAGTATGAATAAAAAAATAATAAAAATTCTCTTTATGAATTAAAAAGACTAAATAAAAATTCTTTTAATTCATTAATTTTTAAATTTTAATACAGCTTAACCCCATGAAACTTAAACAATCGGACAATAAATTGGTTAAAATTTCCATATTTATTTTATTATCGGATAATTAGCTTTATACCAAGCTTTCATACTCCCTAACACATTATATACTTCCTTATACCCATTTCTCTTCAATATACTCGTCGCCATACTCGCTCTTGCGCCATTACCGCACACTGTTATAATCTTTTTATTTTTTGGAATAGTATTTAGCTTATTCTCAAGTTCGCCTACATAAATATTTATTGCTTGTTCTATATATCCTTCACTCAATTCTGGAGCACCTCTTACATCAATAAGTAGAAAATCTTGATCCTTATCTAACATTTCTTTTAAAGTATCAGCAGTTATCATGCCTACTGTTTCTGTTGGATAATTATTACTGTACCAGGCAATTATTCCACCGACTAAATATCCTTTTATGTTATCATATCCTAATCTTAAGAGGTATTTGTAGGCTTTCTTTAGATCAACAAAATTTTCTACAATTAGAAGTATTGGGTTATCATATGGTAAAACCCATCCTACATAAGAAGGTAAACCCTTTAACCAGATATTATATGAGTCTTTTATGTGTGCAGAGCCAAAAGAAGCAGGATTACGTGTATCTACAACAATCCCCCCTTTTTCAAATTCTTTCTTAAATGTTCCTGGAAGTAAAGGCTTAAATCTAGGTAAATTTTTTAATAATGGAGGTCCTTCTAAATTGTATTTCTCCATTTTTTTAAAATAAGGAGAGAAGTAATGATGTTCGCTTAACTTATATTCTATAAACTCCTTTTTATCCGTTAACTGTAAACTATAGTTCTGTAGTCTCTCTAATCCAATTGTACTTAATTCTCTTTCATTAATTGCCGCTCCACATACAGAACCAGCACCGTGAGCAGGTAATATCACCGCTTGATCTCCAAGTGGTAAGATCTTATTGAATAAACTATCGTATAAATTGGTTGCATTCTTTTTTGCCAAATCAGCCCCATACATATCAATCCTACCAGTATCTCCGACAAAGAGGGCATCTCCAGTAAAAATCATAATCGCTTCTTTACCTGTTGATGTATCATAAACTGCATAACTTGTACTCTCATCAGTATGTCCGGGTGTATGAATTGCTTTAACTTTTAAAACCCCTAATTTAAATTCTTGTCCATCATTTAATATATTCCCATATTTCCACTCCAATCCGGGTCCATGATAAATTTCAACATTTACAACATCAGCTATCTCTTTAGATCCAACTACATAATCTTCATTACGATGTGTTTCAAAAACATATTTAATATTTGCTTCAGCATCCCATGCTAATTTCAAGAAAACTTTCGCATCTCTTCGTGGATCTATTACACATGCTTCATTTCCAGATGCTAAGAAATATGAAATAGATGAAATACCTTCACTTTTAATTTTATGTAAAATCAAATTTTCTTCATCCTAAATATTAATTAAGTATACTATTATGAATTGTTATAATAATATATGGGCTATAAACCAAAAATAGGAGGAACAATAACGAAATAATAATGAATATCGTTTAAACTGAATTTTGTAAAATTAGCTATGTTAAAAAAGTTTCAAGAATGCAAAGAATAATTAGAGATTGGTGATTAAAAGATTCTCTTATTTAATAGAAACTTCTATATGGTTTACATTTTCTTTATTTTTCATAAATTTTAATTAACATTCAATTCTAAAATAATTATGATTCCTTCAATTGAATGGACAGCTAATCGAGTACGTATGATCGACCAAACCAAGTTACCTCATAAACTTGAATTCCTAGAGTTTACAGATTTCAGAGATTTAGCAAGATCGATTAAAATTATGAATATTAGGGGAGCACCCGCTATTGGAGTAGCAGCTGCGATGGGGATGGCACTTGCTACACTTGAATATAAACAATTACCCAAAGCTGAATTTTTAAAAATGATGGAACAGGCTGCTAATATCATACGTAATACAAGACCAACCGCTTCTAATTTATTTTGGGCTGTAGACAGGATTTGGAAGATTATGAGTACTTATCCAGATAATCCTTCAAATTTATCTGACCTTGTTATTGAAGAAGCTCAAATAATGGCTCAAGAAGATATTTCTGTTAATAAAAGTATCGGAAAACACGGGGCAGAACTTTTAAATGATGGTGATGTAGTTCTAACTCATTGTAATGCAGGATCATTAGCTACAGTTCAATATGGTACGGCATTAGCTCCAATTAGAACTGCAATAGAACAAGGAAAAAAAATTAGGGTTATTGCTGACGAAACTCGACCGAGATTACAAGGGGCAAGGCTTACTGCTTATGAATTGCAATACGATAAAATTCCTGTGAATGTTATTTCTGATACATCCTCAGGTTTATTAATGCGATTAGGAAAAGTCGATAAGATAATTGTTGGAACAGATAGGGTGACTTCTGATGCTGTTTTTAATAAAATTGGGACCTATTTAGTAGCTTTGGCTGCAAATGATAATAGTATTCCTTTTTATGTAGCAGCACCTACGTCTACTCTCTCTCTTAATGAAACTATTGATGATGTTACTATTGAACAAAGAGACGCAAGTGAAGTAAGTACAGTATTAGGTAAAGTCCAAATTGTGCCTGATGGAGTTGAATGTTTAAACTATGCTTTTGATATCACTCCTTTTAGATTAGTTACAGGAATTATAACTGAAGATGGAGTATTTTCTCCAAAAAAACTTTTAGAGAAATATAAATAATTAGTTTAAACGATTAAATGGAATTAGTGGAGTCTAAAAGACGCATATCTTTTATCT
>JBHLNZ010000080.1:0-12718 GCA_048941015.1 Promethearchaeota archaeon
GAGACATTAAGCGGCGGAGAAAGAAAGAGAATTGAATTAGCAGCAACTGTTGCTATGAGACCGAGATTAATCATATTAGATGAACCGGATTCTGGTTTAGACGTTATAATCACAGAAGATTTTATGAATATCTTTGAAAAGATAAAAAAACTCAATATGACAATTCTACTTATTACTCATAGAGAAGATATAGGGATGGTTGCTGATTATGGAACATTGTTATGGAGAGGGGATGCTATATTAACTGATGAGTTTCCAAAAGTGATGCTTCGATATTGTGCAAAGGCAGGTTTAAAAGAATGGTGTAAAAGGAACCTATTTAAAAATGAAGCAGCATGTTTTGATGATGATTATATTGACAGAATCTTTCGAGAGGAAGAAAAATCATGAGTAATGGCGAGTATCCAAACGATATTCTTCAAAGTTTAGAAGATTATAACATTAATATTCGAGATTTCTTACCAGGACATGGTAAGGGGGCAAAATTATTATTAAACTTCAATAAAATTTCTGGAATAGATCAAGTAGATGGAATCATTCTTAAGGGTAGAGAAATACCAAATGGCATCATTGCTGATATCATTATAAAGGAAGGTACAAAGCATGAAGATCCAGTTCATTTGTGCTTTGGAGTAAATAAGGAAACAGGTATTCAAGAAATTTTCCCTAGAATTATAGCAGAAGATAATACTGAAGTAAAGATTCAAGCTCATTGTAGCTTTCCAAATGCTAATGGGTTAATACATAAAATGTTTGGACACTTTTATATTGGAAATAATTGTAATCTTACATATAGTGAAACTCATTATCATGGAGAGAATTCTGGAGCTTTAGTTGCTCCAGTTGCCTATATGTATGTTGGAGAGAATAGTGTATTTGAAAACAATTTTACACTCACTCGAGGTACTCCTGGAAACGTCAAAATTCTGATTGATATATATGCTTTGGACAATAGTGTAATTAGATCTAATGTAAAAGCTTACGGGAAGAATAAAAATGATTCTATTAGAATACGGGATTCTGTCTTTCTTGAAGGAAAAAACGCTAGAAGTGTGATAAAATTAAAAGCAGCTGCTAAAGATGGAGGTGAAGTTTTAATGTATGGAGTTACAGAAGGTAATGCTCCTCATTGTAATGGACACGTTGAATGTAGTGAGATTGTTTTAGGAAAAGGCTCAATATGCAGAGCTCGTCCATTTATTCGGGCTATAGATCCAACATCAAGTGTATCACACGAAGCATCTTTAGGGAGATTCCCTCAAAAATGGTTAGATGAATTGATGGCTAGGGGTCTTTCAGAAACAGAAGCAACAGATATACTAATCGAAGCAATGCTTCAAGAAGATACAAAATTATAAATATAATTAAATTGTTTAAATTATAATTTCAATACCGAGGAAATTAGATAATGGGAAAAAATAATTTAAAGGTTGGAGATAAAGCACCTCTATTTAAGTTAAACTCATATAACGAAGGATTAATAGACTTAGAAACATTAATTGGAACCCAAAAGATTGTGCTTATCTTCAGTAGATATTTTGGATGCCCTATTTGTCAATTGGATTTAAATATTTTGCTAGAGGATGTGTCTAAAATTAAGGCAAAAGGAGCTAGATTACTATATATAACTCAATCTGGTGAAAAAGTTGCAAAAGAATATATTAATAAATATAATATCGATTTCCCTGTAATATATTCGTCTAAGGATGAGTTATACGCAGAATATGGATTAGGTTTAATGAATGCAGGTGCGGTTATGGAAGTAAGACATAAATTTAAGGAAGCTACAAAATTAGGTATTCAACATGGAGAATATGAAGGCTGGGAGAAACAAGGGCCAGGACAATTTGTAATTGATGAGAATGGTAATATTATACATGAAAGAAAAGGTTGGTTATTAATTTCAGAGATTTTAGAAGTTTTATGATTTCAATTTTCAATTAATAAAAGGATATATAATGAAGGAAAATACTAAGTATAATCAATATCGCTTCTCTGGTAAAATATTCATTGATCAGATTCAACCATGGTTCGATTTTGGTACAGCGAAACCGTGGGATGATCCAGAAATACCATGGGTTTTAGATAACAAGGTAAAAAGGGACATATTAACCATTTTATCTAAAGGTTCAATGTCATTCGACGAAATTTATGAAAGCCTACAATTCTCTCCTAAACCACTTCTTATTACTCAAAAAGAATATAAACCTAATATACAATACAAGTGGTCAAAAGATACTATTAGAAATCATTTATCAAATTTGGAATGGTACAACTTGATTTCATTGAAAAATGGCAAATATTCAATTAATTTTCCTATCCTCAATTTAGAAGATAATATAAAATTAAACAAAGAAGCAAAGAAGTTAATTGAAGAATATTTAAAACCTTATGTTAGGTCTAACGAAAAAATTAGTAAATTAATTCAAAGTACTATGAATACATCAGAAACATACAGTCTTCTAATTGATAAAATAGTTGATGAGTTTTTCCTTTTATTAAAACAAAAGGGAATAATCCCAAATGAACCTAATATCAAAATTTTATGGGCAGAACAACTTAGAGAAGAAACTTTTGAAGAATGGGTTAAAAAATATTTTTAACTTCTTTATATTTTTTTTGCTTTTTTAAATGATTAATACGCTATAATAAGCTCTATTTTCATTTGAAGGAGATATTACGTGTATAACACTTAATTTCAAAAACCGATTTTATATGTTTTTCATATACATGTGGATATTTCCGTCCTATCACAGCAGAATATATTCATTATAATTAAGATTATAAAATTTTCTTGCGGTAAAAAACTATGGTAAGTCCAGGAATAGGTGATACTGAACCAATTCTCAATTTAAAAAACTTATTTTATGAGATAGAACTCAATGAGAACCTTAAACAAAGAGTCGATAATATCCCTAAAAATTCTGTTAGTGAAAATTTACAATTATTAAAAGAAATTCAAGCAATTTTGAAAAATTGTACACATCTAAATAATAAGCAAAAATTTCTATATTGCGAAAGCCAAAGATACTTTATGAAAATGTATTTACGAGAAGTAAATAGACTAGAATAATTTCTTCTTCGCTATTTATTAATAATATCTTTTAACTTCTTGAATTACTAAATCTATGAGATCTTTAATGGTTTCTATAGGATAGAGAGAAACCTTATTTATTAGTTCCTTAAATTTTTCTTTTGGTATTTTAGATGAACCTATGAAAAAACCTACAATTTTATGATCTTTTTGGGCTAATTCCATCATCATTTTTTTAGCTTTGATCCAATTATAAATGCCAAAATCAGTAATTATGAAAACGAGAACCTTATGATTAGCTTTTTTACATTGATTTGCAATTTCTTTTATTGGTAAAACTGTTCCTCCTCCTTGATATCTTAATAAGGTGTTTTCTGCTTCTTGATGGTTTGAAGTCCATTGACATATATCTGCTCTGTTTGAAAAATTGATGACACTAAATTTAGCCCCTTTACTTGCAGCATATTGTAAAGATGCAAAGGCGGCTATAAGTGCTATATGATATGGTCCTTTTCCACTTTTCATCGTCGAAGTATAATTCCAATTCATTGAACCTGAAGAATCGATTACGATTAAAAGATCAGGAATTTTTTTTTCCTCTATTTGTCCAAAAGATTCTTTTTTTGACCATTTTTTTGTAGTAATGTTTGGAATTATAATCGGACTCGTTAAAAGGGTTTGAATTAAATCTAATTCTTCGAAAGGCTCACCTATACGCCAAACTTCAGGATACACGGATAAATTGCCAATTGGTTTTTCTTCATAGATTTTTATTTCAATAAGATTTTGAGCTAATCCTCTATACCATGTAGCTAAAGGATTTCCGTCAATTAAAATACCTGCCTGACTAGCAGGAGCCCCAAATTCGGAATATGGAGTGGTTTTTGCAAACTCTTCTGCTTTTTGCCTTAATTCATCTGCATTGTCTCGTTTTAATTTATCAGAATTTTTGTTCTCTAAAGGATTATCCATGATTTCTAATATGTCTACTGGAAATTCTATTTCAGATTTTCCCTTAAAAGGAGATTTTTTTCTAATTTTACCTGATCTTTGTTGATATCCACTCCCAACTATAGTAAAAGTGTTGTTTATCAAAGATTTCAAGTGATATGCTACTTTGCCAACTTTTTCTTCCCATTTTGTTTCGTCCTCAAAATTTTTTAAAACGATATTAGAAATTTTTTTAGCTAAGTTTTTAATTTCAGAAGGGGCCTCATCTTTAAGAATCTCAATATTCATAAGATTTTCGTAAGCAAGAAATAAAAAAATTGAAAATTTACTAAGATTATTTCCATTTTTGTTGATAATATGTTGATATGTTTTTTTTAATTCCCACGTAATCAGGTTAGAATACTTTTTATTTAGTTTTGTATCAATTAAAAGATCTGAAAAAACATTCACAACAACGGGTGCAAAATTTTGATTAACATATTTCATAGCTGCTTTTAATAATTTAGCATTAATAAGTCCGTCGTAAGGAATTATTTGATAATGCGAAATTTCATGAAGAATTATAGCAAAAAAATAATCAATGTATTCTTTATCTTCATTAAATAATGGTGTTTGGGCTAAATTCATCGTAATTTGCCATTTGTTTTCTAGATCGATATAAAATCCTTCTGGATTTGTATAATCAAAGATATATCTTGGTTCATTTAGAGGGGGGAAATAAAATTCTTTTATTGCCTTATTCCATGCTCTTTTAGCAAATTCAATTAATCTTCTTTCTTTTGAATTAAGTTCCGGTGTGCTTCTTCTAAAATTTTTTTTTTTATTGGATTTAAGCATTTTTAGGATTATTAATCCTCTTTTTGAATATAATCGAGATTATCCAAAAGGGTTCTTAATTTTAAGGCTTCTGAACCACCTGAAACCTGGATATTTACAAGAGAATCATCATCAGTACCGGTAATATTAATTTCAATTAATATATCTTCAGTGCGTATTTGTTTTGTTTGTCTTTTACTTAAAGCATCACTTAAAGGTTTATCTAAATCCGAAAATTCTGAAACAATATCCGCCCATAATTCTTTATGATAGTAATATTTAAAGATGTAATCAGTTACAGTTTGTTTATAAAGCTCCTGATTACACCAATCAATTAAATAAGCTCTATTTGGAAAATCGATATCTTCAATCAATTTATTTCTAATCTTTGATAATTCCTGTATATTTCCTGTTCGAGTCGCTTCATCTACTCTTTTAGCTAATTTTGAATAGTGCTTATCTTTGATATTATTTACAAAAGGCAACAAATCAAATTGAACGATTAGATCATTTTTCTCAAAATTTTTTAATTCTTTTAAATCATTTTCTTTAGAATTTCCATCCCTAAATCTATTTACTATTTCATAACAGATTTCTCGATTTAGATACCTCTTTTGAATCAAATTTAGGATATTTTTTGAAAATTGATATTTATTACCCCAAAAGGGAGCTTTTTCAAGTTCACGTTTAGAATAGATAACCCTATGAGAAATAACATAAGGCGCAATTGTATTAATAATATTTATATCAATTTTTTTTAGATCTAATAGCCAAGTTAAAGCTTTTGAATATCTTAATAAATCTTTTGCGGCTCTAACGCTTAATATAGAATCTAATTTATTGCATATATTTTGAGGTGTGTTAAAATGACATCCAGAGCATAATCCTCCACTAGGCTTCAGTTCTTCTGAATTTCCCCTATCTACTCTTGCACAGAGTGTAAATTCCCTAATTATTGCATGAATATAACTATTTATTTTTTCATTAAATTGAACTTTATTCACATAATACCATATTTCCATTAACTCATCAATTGTTAAAATTTTTGGGACCTGAATAAGCTCCTCGAAACCACTATACTTTTCGTCTTTACCTCTCAATATTAGTGCCAAATCTTGACTTGCGGGCATTGAAATTTGCACTGAAATTCCAAATCTGTCCAAGAAAGGCCCAGATAATTCAAAAGTGCCAATATCTTGTGGATTAATAGTCGCATACAATGAATATTTATCAATATTAGTAATCTCATCATAATATTTCACAGTTCCTTCCGCAAGCAGAGATAATAAGATATCTTGAGAATAAGGGGTAAGTCTATTGACTTCATCAATAATTTTCCAAAAATTGGTTACAAATTTTCGCCAAATAACTTCTTCTTCACCGTCTTTCATTAATTTTCCTAACTTCAAAGTAGCAACTAATTTTTCTTCAGTCAATTGGGGATGACCTCTAATAATTGAATTCTCAATTTCGGCTAAAGATAAGGAAGTAAACATTCGTCCTAGTAGTTTAACCAGGGTAGTTTTGCCACCACCATGGCCTCCAATTAAAAGCATTGCTGAATTGGGTACGATAGCATTTAAAACACACAGAGTTAATATTTCTGGGAGAATTTTTGTTCCGATTTTATTCTTATTTTCATCAAAGTATTTAATTTCCAGATTTTTTGAATGGACAAATAACTGATTTGCTTGAGTAATATTGATGATTCTCCAAACCTTATTTCTTAATAAGTTTTGTTCTCCTATTTCTGTCGACATTTAGTAAAATAAAGTGAAATTTTTAATATTAAATAAAAATCAGTTTATTTATTTAATTTTAATCGTTTGACTGTATCAAAAGATTAATTTTTAAAAATAAACTAATAAATTTTGAAATTCTTGAGGATTAAAATTAATTATTTTATAACATATGATCTAGAAATATCCTATATGTCCTAAATCATGGCCATTTTCATCTAAAGCGTATACTAAACCCATAGATAAAGGTCCTTCATTACCTTTTGTTGATTTAGCAACTTTTTTCAAAGTTTCAAGTTTTAAAATAAAAGTACCACCACACTTTTTACACTTAATATAAATTTTCTTTATTAATTTTTGATCATCTTCACTTTCTTCTTTCTTAAGAGGCTCTAATAATTTAGGATCTTCATTATCACAATTTTTTAAAAAGCACTGATCTAAAGAAATCTTTTCCATACCTCTTCGAGCAAGGGAAATAAAAGCGTAACTAGGAATCTCATATTTTAAATCTTCATTACCAGCCATAATTAAGTAAAGAACAGTTTATATATTAAAACTTTTGATTATATTGAATAAATATAAAAATTTTCTAGCCTTACATTTAATAAGGATTAATAATGTCAGAAAAAGAAGAATTTTCAAAAGAGAAATTAGATCACCTCTCTAAATTAGCGTTACTGGATTTAGCAGAAGAAGAGAAAGAGAAATTAACTAATGAATTAAATAAAATCCTCGATTATTTTAAAAAAATTAATGAGATTGGCACTGAAGATATAGAACCAATGACTCACCCTATTGAAGGTTTAAAAAATGTATTCAGGGAAGATATACCTTGGAAATCGCTTACAAATGAAGAAGTATTGAAAAATACTCAACATAAAAAAGACGGTTATTTTAAAGCTCCAAGAATATTAAAAGATTAAAAACTTTCATTCTTTATAATGTTCGGTTAGAATCTTAATAGCATCTTCCATATCTTTTAACGCTTTTTTTCTTTCTTTAGAAGTTAAGTTATAGAAATCCTCTTCTAAATTTCTTCCTATTTTGTGAGTTTGTGTAGACTGTTTAAATTTTTTATAAACTAAAGCATTTATATAACGCTCATAATAATTTAAAGCTTTATTAAGTTCAGGGTGATCTTTAATTTTGTCCCATAATTCAAGAGTTTCCAAAGAACGAATGCCTATATCAATTCTAAACCAACTTATAGGAAATAATAATTTCTTCTTGATACCGTATTCAATAACTTTAATGTTATCTTCATCAATATAAACTTCAGGTATTTCGTCTTTGCTGAATACTATATTATCGCTGATGATATAAAGATTTGCGGCATTCCGAGAGGTGCAAACAAGTCCTACAGCAAATCCCTTAGCTAATCTCAACATATTTATCAAATCCTCTAATTTTGAGCCTTTAATATGAACATGTTGTTTCTTTGTACCTTGAAACTCGACTTTGATTTTTTTAATGCCTCGATCATCTAATATTTTTGGAAATAATTCATTTTCTCTAGACCTCTTATGTGCTTCAAGTAATTTATTTATAATAGCATAATCGAGTTTAAGTCCAGGAATTACACTAGAACTTGCATCAAGGAAAGCATCAACTTCAAAATCGGCTATTCCGTAAAATATCTTACGATTATTTATTATTTGATAAATTGTTTTAATAATAGCATCTACTAATGCTTCTGGATCTTCACGAATAGAATCAAATTCCATCGTAGTAAATGTGTCAATTTGATCTTCCAATCCCTTTTCATCATAAAAAGCAGCCCAGGACATTTCAGTATAAATAATTCCTTCATTATAGAAATTGTGTGCACTGTCAATACTAACTATTAATTTAGTGCCTCCAATCTCTACACCTTCCTTAGTCCCCGAGGCTAAAATTGCCGAAGGAGGATTATAAAATTCAAGCGACAAAATGGAATTCTCATTGAATATTTAATTTTTACGGTTAAATAATTATTTTAATCCATTAATTACGATCTTAAATATAATAGATAAAAATTTATATAAATAATTAGTGAAAACGATAGTTTAAACTTATTTTTTGTAAAAATTAAATGATTTAACCTTTTAAGTACTAGGAAGTCTAAATTTGAAAGTTGAACCTTTATTTTTTCCTTCAGATTCTGCCCAGATAAGTCCACCATGTAATTCAATAATCTCTTTTGAAATATGAAGTCCTAATCCTGTACTTACCAATCCAACTTCTGTTTCTGTATATAACCCTTTATGAATTCTACTAAATTTTTGGAAAACTTTGTTGATTTCATCCTCCATAAGTCCAATTCCAGTATCAGTTATGGTAAATTCTACAAAATTATCTAATCTTTCTAATTTGATATCAATTTTTCCATTAACTGGTGTGTATTTAATAGCATTTGAAATTAAGTTTATTATAACAAGTTCAATCCGAGATTTATCAACTTCTAAAATTATTGGAGAAGGAATAGATAACGTATATGTTTGATTTCTATTTTTTATTAAATAACTTATTTCATTAATACATTGCTTTACCATTTCACTTAAATCGACTTTTTCTTTCTCTAATTTAAATTTATCTGATTCAATTCTGGAAATATCAAGCAAATCATCAACTAATTTTTTAAGTCTTTTTGTTCCACCAAATGCTAATTTAAAAATTTCTAATTGTTCTTTATTAAATTCATCTTTATAAAGAGTATCTAATAATTGATAAGCACCATAAATTGTAGTAATAGGGGTTTTTAATTCATGGGATGCTTTATCAATAAAATCTTTTCTAAGTTTATCTAATTCTTTTAACCTTTTCTCAATTTCCTTTTTTTCAGAAATATCGTAACCCATTATCATAATAAATGTTTTATCACCAAATTTGACAAAGGTTGATTCAATATTTACCCATATTGAAGTACCATCTTTCTTAAATAATTCCAGATCTATAGGAGGAATAGGCTCCCCTTTTCCAACTTTTTTAAGGCGTTCCAATAATACAGGTAAATATCTTTTTGGAACAATTGGGAGGGTAGCATATCTTTTGCCAATCAATTCGCTTCTTTCATATTCAATCAAATTTTCTAATGACGGATTACAATCAACTATTTTACCAGTTATATCAATTAATAAGATAGATGCTGGTGACTTCTCAAATAAAAACCTATACTTTTCTTCTGAATCTTTTAATTCTTTTTGGGCCTTTTTCCTTTCACTAATATCCATAAAAGAAATTAAATATGCGGGTTTATCTTTAAAATTTATGATTTTGTAATATATATCTAACCAAATAACTTCATTGTTTTTCTTAATACCTCGAGCTTCATAAGATCTTACTCCATCCTTTAGTTCATTATTTAAATCTAATGCTAATTGTATAACCATTTTTTTATCATCTGGATGAATAGTCTTGAAAAATTCGCTTGGTTTCCAATTTATAATTTCTTCCACACTATAACCTAATAAATCAGCAAGATTGTTGTTTACATATTTAACAATTTCATCTTGAATAATACAAATTCCCAATAGAGATTGTTCTGCTATTGTTCTAAATTTTTCTTCAGAATCTTCGATTTTTTGTTGAGCAATTTTCATCTCTGTTATATCATGAATTATGCTTCTTATCCCAACAACTCTATTATTTTTGAAAATTCGTTTTCCATAAATATTTGCATAAAAAAAGGTACCATCTTTTTTCCTTAACTTTATAATAAGAGGTTCTACATAATCTCCGTTAACTAAAGATTTTAAATTTTTTAAAAGGTAATCTTTATCATCAGGTGCTATGAATTGAAAAACATTAAGTCCTTTATTAAAATCTTCATCTGAATATCCAAATTTTTTAGATGCGGCAGAATTTGTGTAAGTTATTTGATAATTTAAATCTATTTCAAAAATAACCTCTGGTAAAGAATCTGCAAGATCTCTATATTTTTGTTCTGATTCTTTAATTCTTTCAGCACTTTTTATTCGTTCAGTAATATTTCTTGTTATAATCATAAATTTTAGTTTTCCATCTTCATCAATGAATTTTTTACCATTACTTTCTGTCCAAAGATAAGTCCCATTCTTATGCTTAATCCGTGCTTGTACGAAGCCTTCTCCTTTACTGATTGCTTGATCAAAAGACTCTTGAATTCCTTTGATATCATCTGGATGAATTAAATCAATTATATTTTTATTTTTAAGATCTTCAAAATTGTAGCCCATTATCCTTTGATGTACTTTCTCATTAATATATTCTATTTTAAAATCAGTAGTTATGATGATTAACATATCATTAGCATGTTCTGCTAACAATTTGTATTTTTCTTCACTCAAGATTAAAGAAAACTCTCTTTTTAAAGTGTTATATAATTAATTTATTTAAATAACGAAATTTATTTGAATTTGATACAAATAAAAATACAGATTTATGATTTATTCTATTTGTATCATTTTTTTATATATAGTAAAAATTTCCGTATAAAAATTTTTTTTAAAAGATAGACGGTTTATAATTATTTCAATTTATTACGATAATCTACATATTTAGAAAGTACTGAAAGACATTTCGTAGGATAATCCCACAATTCAAAAATTGGGACATCATATGAGATAAATTTTTGATACCAAGGATATTTATAGGGAAAAGGTCCTGCATAAAAAACAGGTATAGAATATTTTTTCATTAATCGTTTGATTGGTCTTAATACTGCATTATCTATCATTTCATTCATTGTTTTCATCTCTTCACTAATAATCATACCTGACTTTTCCATCGTGTCTATCACCTCATCAAAATCGAAAACTCCATAAACTATTATACTATCTACTTCATTTGATTTCATTAAAATTTTAGGAAATTTATAAAACAGATTCATGAAATTAACATCAAAAGTGACATCTATAGGATTATTTGCACTTGCTGTAGAAGGTATCAAATCTGAAATCTCTGCATTTAAACCATCAGAAAATTCTGGTACTTCTAAACCATAAAGTTCAGCTGTTTTAGCCATCATACTTCCACTTCCTCCTGAATCAGTAACAATTGCTACTCTTTTTCCTTTTGGAAAGACATTATATTCTTTTGCGAAAGAAAAAGCTCTTAAATAATAAAGAAATTCCAAAATCAGGTCTGTTTGAATTATACCTGTTTCCCTAAAAACAGCCTTAAACACTTTCTGGCTACCTGCTATTGAGCCCGTATGACTCTTTATGGATCTTATAGCAGCTTTAGTGCCTCCTGCATAAATTGCTACGATTGGCTTAGTTTTAGTAATCTCTTTAGCTATTTTAATGAATTGCTTTCCCCTTTTAATTTCTTCAATATATAGTCCGATTACATCAGTTTGAGGATCATTTTTTAAATATTCTAAACAATCAACCATATCAATATTTCTTTCATTACCGACAGATAATGATTTACTAATTTTAACGCCATATTCCTTAGCATGCCAAAAAGTTTGAGCAGCAATGGTTCCTGATTGACTAACAATAGATACATTCCCTCTTTGAGGAATAGCATAAGGCCAAAAAGTATTAAAAAATGCATTTTCCTTTTCAGGATATCCATACCAACCATTATAGATTCCTAAACAATTAGGACCAATAAATCTAATACCATATTTTTTGGCAATTTCATCAATTTTTTTCGATAATTTTATACCTTCAGAACCACTCTCTCTAAATCCACCAGAGGTTATAAGAAGATGTTTAATTCCCTTTTGACCACATTGTTCCATAACTTCTGGAACTACGGTGGTTGGTAAAATTAAGAATGCCATCTCTGGGATGATTGGTAGGTCCATAATTGATTTGTATGCTTTATAACCCTGGACACTTTCTAATCTTGGGTGAATAGGAAAGATATTATCATCTAATCCTTTTCCCGCACGAATGTTTCTTAATTGCATTGAACCCATAGTGGTTAATAAGTTATTGTTGGCTCCAAAAATGGCAATACTTTTAGGATTTAAGATTGAATGCAGAAAATGATCTTTATTGGGAATCTTTTTATTCTTTTGAGACAAAAATTAAACCAAAATTTGTTAATTTGATAATCCATGACATAGGGTACTTAAATAAATTAAGCTATGAATTTGAATTTTATTAAAAGAGAACAATATAGCACTTGTTTTTATTTAATAAACTCTAATAAGACTATTTTTCCCGTTTTAAAAAATTTTGATAGCTTTATCATTCTTAATATA
>JBHLNZ010000081.1:0-12645 GCA_048941015.1 Promethearchaeota archaeon
TTGAGGGAGGTTTATTAGGAGGAAAAGGCTCTAATGCTCACTCAGCATCAATAGTTGGAGATACTTTTGGAGATCCCTTAAAAGATACTGCTGGACCTTCTTTACATATTTTAGTAAAACTATTAAATACTATCTCTATAGCTTTCGCTCCAATCTTTTTAACCATTGGAGGAATACTAATCTTATAATTTTAAATTTTTCTTATAAAAGAAAAAAATTTTTTTTAAATTATTTTGTTTAATTTTCTTTTAATCATCAAAACAGATCCGATAACAGCTAATATAATAGTCATGAAAATAAGTGAAATAGGGGTACCCGGAATACTGATTGCGAAAATCAAATTAAAAGATATGAATTCGTTATAATATAATTTCAGAGTTTTAAGAATACCGTTTATATTATAATCAAGTATGATATGAATTTTGTAAGTATCATTATAATCTAACTCAATAGAGATCCCGTTAACTCTGGATTGAATATTATAATTTTCCAATGATGGTATAGAAGCAGCTTCACTTGTGAATTTAGTTGATAAATTATCCCAATCTACTTTAGTGGGTACAAAAAATGGTGTGCTTAAGAAGTAATTTAAACTGTAGTTATTATAATCAAAATTATAAATTATTGATGTGTTATGGCTATTAATTAAATTCCAATTTTTAGAATTAAAATCAGAGTTATTATAATATTTGAAATCAACTACTACAAATTTAAAACCATCAATAATTTGTTCTTCTGAGATATTATTAATAACAATCTTATACCCTTCCTCATCATTTCCAAATATATAATTAATATATTGAGTTGCATCATCATTATAGTGTGTAAAGGAAGGCTCTGATATATCTAATTTCCATTTAAATATTTGATTCTCTTTAATTCCTACATAATTCAAGCTATTATTCGTCTTTACTGATGGTATAGTTATTAAAAGAAAAACTATAAGCAAAATAAATTTTTTTTTTTTAACCTTAATCATTATTTTTACGTATTTTTCTATAGATAGAGATCCTCTTATGAACGGCTCTTATAAATTCTTTGATTAAAAAATTTTAATAGAGTCTTTAAATGGATTTTTAAATTTTAGCAAATTTAAATTTTTTAAAGGTTATCCTTATAAAAGCACCTATACTAATAAATTCATAATTTAAAAAACAATAAATAAGGTGTATAAAAGATTAATAATGAACGAAATCAAGAAGTTGCTTACTTTTCTATGGAAATAGCATTAGAGAGTAGTGTTCCAATTTATTCTGGTGGTTTAGGTATTTTGGCGGGAGATGCACTACGATCTGCTGCAGATATGGGTGTACCGATGGTTGCAGTCACTTTAACTTATAATGCAGGTTACTTTTATCAAGAAATTACACCAGAAGGATATCAAGTCGAACATGATATGGAATGGGATTTTAGTGATGATTTTGAGAGAATTAATGAAAGAGTTCAACTTAATATCCAAGATAAGACAATAATTATTGAAGCGTGGTGTTATAACATTATAGGAAGAACTGGTCATATAGTACCAGTGATTTTACTTGATACAGACTTAATAGATAATGAACCTTGGCAGAGAAATCTCACCCATATTTTATATGATGCTAATAAATTTCAACGGATTGCTCAGGAAATGATTTTAGGAATAGGTGGACTTAGAATGCTAGAAAAGTTAGGTTATAACAATATTAAGACCTATCATCTAAATGAAGGACACGCTGCTTTTTTAATACTTGAATTACTTAAAAGATATGAAGATAAAAATCAAGTTAAACAAAGAGTTTGTTTCACAACACATACGCCAGTTAGAGCGGGGCTTGAGGAATTTGATTATAATTTAGCTAGGGATGTATTTAGATCTTATTTACCCGATAATATACGAGATTTTGCTGGCAAAGATACTCTTAATATGACTATTTTAGCTTTAAATTTTAGTAGATATATCAATGCAGTTTCAAAAAAACATCTTGAAGTTACTAAAAGAATGTTTCCTAATTATGAGATTGATTCTATTACTAATGGTGTCCATGCTGGATATTGGTTATCACCATATATGAGAAATTTTTTTAATAATGAGTTTGGAAGAGATTGGCATCATAATTTGACACTTTTAGAAAATGCAGAAAGTCTTGACAGTTTTGAACTTTGGAGAACACATAATAAAGCTAAGCGTGACTTACTCGAATATGAAAAATCTCATTCTTGGATATTATTAAATAATAAATTATTAACCATAGGATTTGCGAGAAGATTTGCTGAATATAAACGTCCTCTTCTAATCTTTTCCGAGATGGAGAGGTTAGCTAAAATTATGAAAGGAAAAGCTCAATTAATATTCGCTGGAAAAGCTCATCCAGCCGATGTTCAATCAAAATCTTTTATTAAAAATATATTTGATTTTAGTGATTATCTATGGAATTCATATAAAATTGGAGTCGTATTTTTAGAGAATTATGAAATAGCATTAGCAAAATTATTAACAAGTGGAGTTGATATATGGCTTAATAATCCTAGAAGATATCTTGAGGCAAGTGGAACTAGCGGGATGAAAGCTGCATTGAATGGTGTTTTAAATTTAAGCGTATTAGATGGATGGTGGATTGAAGGATTTAAACTTTCAAATGGTAAAGGAGGATGGTCTATTGGTCCTGAACCTTCTGATCCTAGTGCTGAAAAAGCGGATGATAAAGTAGATGTTGAAGATCTATATCAAAAATTAGAAAATGAAATTATTCCCCTATATTATAATAACCAAGAGGAGTGGAGAGAAATGATGAAGCAGGCTATCAAATTAGGTGCATACTTTAATACTAACCGAATGGTGGAAGAATATGCTTTAAAATCTTATAAGTTGAGAAAGCAACCATTATGGGAAAGTTATAATGTTGGATTTTAAACCTACTATTTGAAAGAAAGATAATATATTACGATCCTCTTAGCGATTTACTATTGCTTTCTTTCTTTTTGTTTTAATAAAAATAGAATTTATTAAAAATCTTTGAAGAGAAAATTTCTTTAAATAATCTAGTATGATTAAATCTACTACCTTTCTCCCTAAGCTGACATATGTCGCATTAGGCCATATAAACTAATTAATTAAGATTCTCCTTTATAATTTTTAGAATAAATCTTTATAAGATAATGTGTATCTTTTAGGTTTAATACAATTAGTTAAATTCTGATTCAAAATTCAGAATTATTTTATATTATAAATTAAAGAAGTGTAAAAATTGGAAAAAAACATAATAACCACAGAAGAAGCAAAAAAGATGGATATAGAGGACGTTTATTCACAGCTTAAGACTAATAAATTGGGATTAAGTAAAGCGGATGCAGAAAAAAAATTAGAAATATATGGTTATAATGAAATTCCTGAGAAAAAAGTTCGACCGATTGTAAAATTTCTAAAAAATTTTTGGGGTCCTATCCCTTGGATGATTGAAGTTGCTGCGATTTTATCAATAATAATAGAACATTGGGATGATTTTGCGATAATAACTGCAATGCTTTTCATAAATAGTATTGTTAGATTCTGGGAAGAAAATAAAGCAGATAATGCTATAGCATTATTAAAAGAAAAATTAGCATTGAGAGCTGAAGTCCGTCGAGATGGAAAATGGATTGAAATAGAAGCTAGGTTATTGGTACCGGGAGATGTCGTTCATCTTAGATTAGGAGATATTATACCCGCAGATGTAAAATTAATTGATGGGGAATATCTTACAGTTGATGAGTCTGTTTTAACTGGAGAATCATTACCTGTTGACAAAAAAATTTCAGATATGGGATATGAAGGTGCAATAATTCGTCAGGGTGAAATGGATGGTGTTATTGTAGGAACAGGATTGAATACGTTTTTTGGTAAGACTACACAATTAGTTGAACAAGCAAAAACAAAGAGCCACTTTCAAAAAGCAATAGTTAAGATTGGTAATTATCTTATTATTATAGCAGTTATCCTTGTGGCTATAGTATTAGTTGTAGGGTTATTAAGAGATTTTTTATTTTTTGGAAAAGAAAATGTTTTTAGTTTACTCCAATTTGCTCTAGTTTTAGTAGTAGCTGCGATTCCAGTTGCTTTACCTGCGGTAATGATGGTTTCAATGGCAGTTGGTGCTATGGAATTGGCTAAAAAGAAAGCAATTGTAAGTCGGTTACTTTCAATTGAAGAAGCAGCTAGTGTAGATGTTCTATGTAGCGATAAAACAGGAACTCTCACAAAAAATGAAATATCAATAGCTAAGGTCATACCAATGAGTAATTATTCAGAAAATGATGTAATTCTGTATGGAGGATTAGCATCAAAAGAGGAAAGCAAGGATCCGATTGATGATGCATTTTTTGTCAAAATAAAAGAAGATCCAGAACGAGATTCGTTGTTCTCAAAATACAATTTAGTATCGTTCAAACCTTTTGATCCTATAATAAAACGAACAGAAGCAACGGTAAGAGATGAAAATGGCAGAGAAGTTCAGATTTCTAAGGGTGCTCTTCAAGTTATTTTAACCTTAGTAAAAGGAGATCAAGCACTTCAGCAAAAAGTTAATGATCAAGGAAAAGATTTCGCAGCGGTGGGATTTAGAGCACTTGGAGTAGCTAAATCTAACAGTCAAGGTAAATGGGAGTATGTTGGTATCGTTGCTTTACATGATCCACCACGAGAAGATTCATTCGACACAATAAAAACAGCAAAATCGTTGGGAATAAATGTAAAAATGGTAACGGGAGATCATATAGAGATTGCGAAACAAATTGCTGGTAATTTAGGAATTGGAACAAATATAGTAATATCTTCAGAAATTATAGGGAAAAGTGACTCTGATACTATAAAATTAGTTGAGAATGCTGATGGCTTTGCTGAAGTATATCCCGAACATAAATATCATATTGTAGAACTTCTACAAGATAAAGATCATGTAGTTGGGATGACTGGTGATGGTGTAAATGACGCTCCTGCTTTAAAAAAAGCGGATATCGGAATTGCGGTTTCTAATGCGACGGACGCAGCAAAATCTGCTGCTGATATAGTTTTAACCGATCCGGGTATTTCAGTTATAGTAAAAGCGACAATAGAAAGCCGAAAGATCTTTGAAAGAATGAAAAGTTACGCAGTATATAGAATTGCAGAAACTGTTCGAATTCTTATTTTTTTAGTCCTTTCTATAACAATTTTCTCATTTTACCCGATAACTGCTATAATGATCGTCATTTTAGCTCTTCTAAATGATTTACCGATAATGACAATTGCATTTGATAATACAAGAATTGCCGAAAAACCAGTTAGATGGAGAATGCAAAGAATTTTAATATTATCTTCGATTTTAGGACTTGCTGGGGTTGCTTTTAGCTTTTCAATATTCTTAATTGGAAAGTATGTCTTTCTACTTGATTTAGCGACACTTCAGACATTTATCTTCCTGAAATTAACTGTAGCAGGTCATATGACGATATATCTTACGAGAACTGATAAAGATAATTTTTGGAAACGACCTTTTCCATCAAAAATTCTCTTTATCACTTGCGAATCAACCCAAGTAGTTGCAACTATTTTTGCTGCAACTGGAGTTTTTATGGCCCCAATTGGTTGGGTATTAACAGGTTTTATATGGGTGTTCGCTCTTGGCGCGTTTATTGGAAATAACTTCCTAAAGGTAGCAACTATAAAATGGTTGAATAGAAGAGATGCTAAAAAAATAGAAAAAAAAATAATAAAATAAAGTTAATATTTTTTTATAATATTTTAAAATAAATCATCTAACAATCAGTACATCAGAATTAGTATCGTTCATTACTTTTAATGGGACTGTACCTACAATTGAACGGGTTATCTTTGAATGATGCCCTTTACACCCTAAAATTACAAGATCAAAATTTTCCTTTTTCACGGTTTTTTTAATATAATCTTCAGGAGGAATATCATATACTAATCTTGTTTCTACTTTTGCATCTGATTGGTTATATAATTCATTTAAGTCTTTTAAAATTTTTTCTCCTTTTTTAATATAATCTTCATGTATAGTTAATGCAATATTGCTGCCTCCTCCTGATATAGATATTAAACTGGGGTTTATTTCTGAAAAATGATGTAAAACTGAATGAAAAGCTACTACCTCACTACCATAATTCTTTTGAAGTTCAATAGCTTTTTTAGCCGCTCGTACTGCATCTTCTGAATCATCAATTCCTAATAGTATCTTTCTATACATAATAAAACACTTAATTAATTGATTTTTAATTATGCAATATAGAATTAATTTTATAAAGATAATCACTAAAAATTATTAATAAAAATGATACTAATTCTTAATCTGTTAATCTAATTAGCCATTTCTTTTACAATTTGTAAGGATTTAATAAATTAACTTTTAAAATGTTAGAAGAAATTGCCTTTAACTGTAATTTTATTAAAAGCAGATTTAGATAATCTTAATTTAAAAACTTACAATTTATTATAAATAATTACTTTAAAATTCAAAAATTAATATTTAATATAACCCTCAGATCATTATTTTAGAGGTTTAATATTGCTATAATAAGTGCATAAATTTGAAAGAGCGAATCAAGGGAAGAAACAATTTTCCAACAAAAGAAGTGGATCCTGTAAATTTTATTGATGATGATCAAGTTAAAAAGATGGTTGAGAATCTTGATAATATAAATTTCTCTCAAGAAGATTATCTTAAACTTTACAATTGTGTTCACTGCGGTGAATGTGATACAGAAAACGAAAGAATACTTCTAAAGGAGAAGTTTCTAAAAGAAGGATATGTAGTGGAAGGTCTTAATGATATGATTGAATGTTTTGAAAAATTCAGGACACCATATCCATCTAATAAAATGCGTATAAAGAGACCAGAGGGTATATCTAATGATTCAGATACTCTTTTCTTTATGGGATGTCTTTCCACCATTAGAATACCCAGATATACTGAGCATGCTATTCAGTATTTATTAAAAGTCAAAATAGATTTCACGATTTTAGAAACAGAAATTTGCTGTGGATGGCCTTGGTTTGCTAGTGGTTCGATGAGAGAATTTGAAATATGTAAAAAAGAGAACATAGAAATTTTTAAGAATTATAAAAAGGTTATTTGTCTTTGTCCTGCTTGTTACTATCTCTTTAGTAAATATTATAAACCTGAAATGGATACTGATATTAAATTCACTTATATCTCAGATTTTTTAAAACCTTCTGATAAGAAAAAAGCTGGTAAAGTAAGCATCCAACACTTATGTCAGTTGATGAACAGAGGTCGAAAAGGAGTTGATAGATATATTAATAATATCTTAAAAAAAAGTGGATATGAAGTATCTGAAATCCCACATTGGTGTTGTGGTGGAGGTTTGGGTTATATGCACAGAACAGATATAATTGAAGCCATAGCTAAGAAAAGAATGGAGGATTTTGATGAATCTAATGCTAATTATGCAACAACATACTGTCCTTCATGCTGGTGGATATTAAATAGGTTTAGTAAATTATGTAAGATTAACCCAAAGGCTAAAGATTTATTTGAATTATTATTATAGTTGATTTTAATTGAAGGATGATTATATTTGTCCATGTAGAGACGTTGATCCTGACCATTTTCTAACTAATGAAGATGTAATTGAACTTTTAAAAAATAAGGATAAGTTTAAATTTGAACAAGATGACTATTATAGGTTGTACAATTGCATTCATTGCGGTGCATGTGGAACTCAAAATGAAAGGTTCTTACTAAAGCAAAAATTTCTATATGATGGAAATAAAATCAAAGGATTAAACGAAAATATAGAAACATTACTGAAATATGGTACTCCATTTAAATATAATAAGAGCAGAATTAAGAATTTAGAAGGAATTAATAATAACTCTAAAACTTTATTATACTTTGGATGTTTCACGACAGTTAAAACGCCTGAGTATGGAAAAAATATTGCAAAGTATCTAATTCAAAAAAAAATTGATCTAACCATTTTAAAACAAGAGATATGTTGTGGGTATCCTATTTTATGCACCGGAGAATTTGATACTTATGAAAAACTTGTTGAAAGAAATAAAAAGATCTTTTTAGAAAATGAATATGAAAAGATTATTACTGTTTGTCCCAGTTGTTATATGGTATTCAAAAAAGAATATAGTGAACTAAATATTAAAATTGAATACTTTACAGAATATTTAACTCCTTTAGAAAGGAAAAAATCAGGTAACTTAATATTTCAGCATGCTTGTCCTTTAGTTTATATAGAATTTCCAGGAATTGAAAACAGTTTAAGAGAATTATATGAAAAAAGTGGTTATAATATAGTAGATGTTCCTCATTACTGCTGTGGGGGAGGTGTAGGACATCAACTGAGAGTTGATATTGCTGAAAAAATAGCCATTAGAAGAATGAAAGATTTTAAGGTTGATGGAGGTTTTATTCCAAAAGAATTGGGAAAGGATGGATATATTACAACTTTTTGTCCTGATGCTTACTGGATTTTAAAATTTTTTGGAAGGAAGATAAGTTATCAATTAAAAGATCCATGTGATTTATTAATGGAACTGTAAAGTTAAACTGCTGAAAAAAGTATTTTACATTCTTCTTTTTCGGTTTCATAATCATATAAATTTAAAAAGTCCCAGATTTCTAATGCAAAATCGACAAATGCATTTCCTTTAGCGGTGATCACATTATGATCTCTCACTACTCTACTATCGATATAATTTGCTCGAGGGAAAGGGTCCTCTTCATGCATTTCTTTGTATTCTTCAGGTGTCATTGAACATGTGTATTTTATTTTATTTAAAATGCCTAATTTTGCTAGATACTCTGGTCCTCCACAAATCGCTGCCACCATCTTTTTCTCCTCCATTAGTTTCAAAATTAAATTCTTTAGTTCTGGTTTAATAACTCGTTCAACTCCACCTGGAATAATTATTCCTTGAACATTGGTTAGAGAGGAGATTTCATTAAGTCTCATATCAGGGGTAACTTTCATTCCTCCTAAGCTTTTAACAGGCGAATTTTCATATCCAACATATATAACATTAAAATCTTCATCCTGTGTAATATAATGGCATACGAGAGCGATTTCAAAATTAACAAAAGTATCATATACAAAACATATAATATTTTTCATGCTAGTGAATAATTTAATCTAAAAAAAAAAATTTCCCTTTTAATTAAAAATGATATAAATCTTAAAAGAAAGTCGATAAATAGGATTATTCCAAAACACATTATTTTGGTTATTTTTTATAATTTAAACGAATAAATATTTTAAATCTAAATTCAAATATACATCTTAGAATAAATTGAAAGGGTGATTTAGTGTTATTTTCAGAAAATGAGCTTGAAAATATAAAAAGAGAAATGAAGAAATTAAAGAATAAAGTAACTCTGAAATTATTTACAGATTTTAAAACTCAAGAGGATAATAAAAAAACTCGTAACTGCATGGCTTGTGAATCAGCTCATGAATTATTAAAAATCTTGGAAGAGTATTCAGAAGGTAAATTAGCAATTGAAGAATACTCTATAGAAGAAAATAAAGAGTTGGCTAAAAAGTATGATGTTTCAAGAATACCTGCAATATTATTTGTAGATGAAAACGATTATGAAGTAATAAGATATTCGACACATCCCGTTGGAGCTGAATTTGTTCCATTCATAAAAAGTATTCAATATTTCTCAGGTTTAAGACCGTTTTATGCTGATCAAATTCTTACCAATCTTAAGAAGATTTCTAAATCGAAAACGAAGATTTTTGTTTCTGAAACATGTCCATATTGCCCCCAAACTGTACCGGTTCTTACACTTTTTGCGATTGTATCCAAGGGAAAATTATCTGTCGATGTTATTGATGTTAATTTAAATCCTGATATTGCAATGAAGTATCAAGTGCAAGGAGTCCCCCATACAATAATAAATGATAAAGATCATATTTATGGGATGTTTACTCCTCAGGATCTGCTAGATAAGTTAACTAAAGGAGAAAGAGATTTAGGAGGAATGTATGCATAATATATTAAGGAGGTGTTAATTATTTCGCAAGATGAAAAATATAAGCAAATTATAAGAAGAGAAATGGCAAAATTAACGAAACCAGTTAAGTTAAAAGTGTTTACTTCTCAATCAGCTAAACCTGATGGTACTAAAATAAGAGCTTGCATGGATTGTGATCAGTTTATGTCTTTGTTAAGAGTTTATGAAGAGAATTCAAATGGCTTATTAACAATTGAAGAGTTATCAATAGATCAAAATCCTGAATTCGTAGAAAAATATGACATTCAGAGAGTTCCTACAATTTTATTTATCGATGAGCAAGGGATTGAGTATATTCGATATTTAGCAGCACCTCAAGGTGCTGAAATCCAACCTTTTATTCAAGCATTATTTACCTTTGCGGGAGCACCAAATTATTATGAGGCTACAATAAAGCAAAATTTAGATAGAATCTCACCAACTACTATTAAAGTGATGATTACAAATACATGTCCCTATTGTCCTCAAGTCGCAACAATATCTAATCAATTTGCCTTAGCTTCTGGAGGTAAAATAAGATCCCTTATTATAGATATTACAGCAAATCCGGATATTGGACAATATTATGATGCTGCTGGAGTACCATATACGATAATTAATGATAAAAAAACACTGGTGGGTATGGTCGGACCTAATGAAATCATGAGAGAATTAATTGGAGGTAATATTCGTGTTCAATATTGATATGGATGGTATTGATTTAGAAAAGGTTTATGACTTAATCGTATTAGGGGGAGGTCCTGCTGCAATAGGCTGTGCTATTTATGCTGCTAGATTTGCAATGGATATTCTGATCGTTGGAAAAATATTCGGGGGTTTGATTGCCACTACACATGTAGTAGAAAATTACCCAGCAATCACATCTATCAGTGGGCAAGGATTAATGAATATGTTTAAGGATCATATGGATTCTCTTAATATTCCATATATCTCTGATGAAATTCAAAGTATTGAAAAAACTGATGATTATTTTATATTACATTCTTTTTTTCAAAAATTTAAAGCAAAAACAGTTTGCATTGCTACTGGTTCTGAACGTAAAAAGATGGGTATTCCTGGCGAAAAGGAATTTGCTGGACGAGGAGTATCTTATTGTGCTACTTGTGATGGTCCCTTCTATAAAGATAAAATTGTATGTGTAATTGGAGGGAGTGATTCTGCTGCTAAAGAAGCTTTATTTTTAAGTCAGAATGTTAAAAAAGTCTATATTATATACCGTGGTGAAGAGATTAGAGCAGAGCCAATTAATAAGAAGAGAGTTTATGAAAACGAAAGAATAGAGATAATTTACAAAACAAATGTTATCGAAATTAAGGGGAATGGAGCTGTAAGTTCAGTAATTTTTGATAATGGAAAAGAGTTTAAAGTGGATGGAGTCTTTATTGAAATTGGTTCGAAACCGAATTCAGATTTGGCAAGAAGGATAGGAGTAAAGATTAATGAAAGGGGAGAAATAATTATAAATCGAAAATCCGAAACAAATATACCAGGAATTTTTGCTTCTGGAGATGTTGCTGATTCTCCTTTTAAACAAGCTATTACTGGTGTAGCTGAAGGAGTAATTGCGGCTTATTCCGCGTTTGACTATATTAAAGAAATTGATATTGAATATTAAATAAAAATTACCAATTTTAAACCTTCTCAATTCTTTTAATAAAATATACAGTAAAGATAAAAAAAGTAAAGGTGTCGAGAAGTGCAACGAATTCCCTAGGCTCTTCATTGCAGCGGTATTATTATTTCCACACGCTAGGTGTGAAAATTTCAATGTATCAGCTCAACAAGCACCGGTAAAAGAATCACCAATCAAACAATAATTTCTTATCGTTTAAATGGTATTATCCTAAGATAATCAAACCAATCCTCGCGAATTGGCTGGATTGAACACCAGATATGAACCAATGGTTAACATTTTTTTGTTCATATTGTGCTTTTACACACAATTTCTTTTAATATTGCTTTTGATTAATCGTCGAATAAACAAATCCAAAGATTTTCCTACTATTATCCGATTTTTACATCCGAGGATGCAATTCTTCCTCCCATTTTCTGAAAGTGCAGTTATCATCGCCGATAGCTAGATCCGAAAACCTAACAATCGATTTTACACCCCTTATAGGTTGGGATATAAAGTTGCATAATTCCTTTGGGATTTATGTACGATTTTAACCGTTAAACGCAAGATTCGAAAATCTATTGTTTAATTCTATATCCGGAGATATAGTCTTCCTTTCATCCAATGAAAGTGCGATTAATACCAAATTGTCATACTTAATAGTATTTCAATTGGTAGCTGTACATTGAGGTATTAATACCTCTTCTCAACGTTCACACGGTTAGGTATGAACATTAAAATATTTGGTAGATCTATATTTAAATAAATCTATTAATGGATTGTTACAGAATTATGTCGATTGAAAAATAATATTAGTTTTTTATGTCGACGTTTTCATTCATATAAATTAAAAAAAAAGAAAAAAAAATTCTATTCTATTGGTACATCAACAGCGTTTTCCATAGGATCTTTAAATGGGACATCAACTTTCAGTATACCATTTTTGTAAGTCGCTTTTGCATTTCCAGGTTTTACAGGACAACACATAGCATAAGATCCAACATAGACAGTACTATCAGTTTC
>JBHLNZ010000017.1:0-50559 GCA_048941015.1 Promethearchaeota archaeon
GTTTTTGTTAGAAATGTAAGAGGTTGGGCTTCTAAACCTTTAGAACAACAAGAAATTGATGAATTTTTAGAAAAGAAGGAAGAATGTAAAGGGGAAATTTGGCCATTATTATCTCATAATAGCTACTTAATTAATTTAGCTACCTCAGATCAAGAAAAGCTTTCTAAATCTTATGATGCAATGTTAGATGAATTAATTAAAGCTGAGCAACTTAAATTAGATTATGTAGTAATGCATCCTGGAACCCACAACTATGAAGACGAAAATGAATCAAAAAAGTCAGGATTAAATCGAATTGCAGACCAATTAAATAAATTAATTAACAAGACTAAAAATTCAAATGTAATCATCTTATTAGAAACTGTTGCCGGACAAGGTCATAATTTAGGGCGGAAATTTCACCATCTAAAGCATATTATTGATAAGATTAATGATAAAAATCGAATTGGAGTGTGCTTTGATACTTGTCACGCATTTGCTTCTGGCTATGATTTTACAACCAAGAAAAAGTATGAAGACATGTGGAGTGAATTTGAAGATATAATAGGCTTACAATACTTATTTGCCTTCCACCTTAATGACTCTGAAAAGGGATTAGGAAAGAGAATTGATCGCCATACTCATATAGGTCAAGGAAAAATAGGAAAAGAACCTTTCGGCTTTTTTCTAAATGATAATAGATTTCTTGATCATCCTGGGATATTAGAAACTCCAAAAGGCAAAGATTTAAAAGAAGACGTAATGAATTTAGCAACCCTAAGGTCATTAATAAAATAAGTTATTCTTCTACTTCAAACCAGACAGGAGTTTTATCATTTACTAGTCCATTATAATTCATAGTCAATTCTTCTCCTTTGCTAATATCTTTTATAGCTTGAAATTCAATTGATTTATTTTCATAATCATAAAAATATGCTACATTTGGTTTATAAGAATGATTAATAAATTGACTTTTACTAAACGTAATAGCATTTTCAAATTCTGGCATATGTTTTGGATCTGCCCAAATGTAGCAATAATGATATATTATTGTATCTTGAATCTGTTCATAATCTTCATTAGGAATTAAGATAACTGGTGCGATATCTATAGTTGTACCTTTCTTAATATTTTTGCAGGCAAATGCCCCTCTACCTTTCTTTTCAGAAACATATTTTACTGTTATAAATTCATGCAATTGTATCACATAATTATTTGTTTTGATAATATTTGTTAATTTTAAAGATGGTGCTGAAATATAATTAAGATTTTATTCAATAGAAGCGTGTCGCTTATTAATATCTCCTTCTGTTACCCCTAATATTTTCATTAGTACTCCTGCAATTGAATCTAAAATTGAAAATGCTGAAATATCAAAAAGAGTCGTATACGGAGCATAAGTAATTTCTAAAAGTGCTTTATCTTTACTTTTACCCAAAATTTCAATTATTAAATTAGAGATTCTAGCTATTGAACTCATAGAATTTGCTGTGAACAAGATAATTGTTCCTCCTATTTCTTTTGCCTTTTGAGCTATAGCTACAGTAGAAGTAGTCTCTCCGCTGCCAGAAATTAGAATAAGTAAATCATTCTTAGTGTATTGATATGTGATTGCATCAGAAATGAAACAAGATTTAATTCCTAAATGCATTAGTCGTTGGGCGAAACATCGTCCAATAAATCCTGATCTACCTGCCCCATAGATGAAGATCATTCTATTGCTAGCGTATATCTTAACGATTTTTTCAATTAGATCGTTCATTTTATAAAAATCGAGTGATTCTAAATTTAATTTTATATTTTTATTAATTTCATTTATAATATTATGAAAATGCTCTCTATTTTGTTCTATATCCATATCAAATTTCCCCCTAATTTTTTAATCCTCCTTATATTTCTCTGGATGTACACACCTTTTCCATTGTTCTACAGTTTCTTTAGGTCCTAATCCAATTAATAAATCTCCTTGTTCGAAAATAAAATCAGGATTGAAACTATAAATCCATTTATTTTCTCTCTTTAATGCAATTATATGAAAACCCCTTTTATAACGCTTATTTTGTAATTCTTTGTAAGTTTTATCTTTAAAATATGAATCCTCCGAAAGTGTCTCTCGAACTACTACTTCAGACGTTTCTTCAATAGCTTTTTGAAGTACTGCATGAGGTTCAAATCCTTTTAAAATATTTTCAGCTATATTTGCTGCAGCATCAGAAATCTGTTCGCATGAAAAAACAATTCGCATTATTCCAGTGAGATCTCTTGGTGATTCTATCATATGAGCAAAATAAAGAAGATCCTTTTCGAATGCTATGTTAAGACCATCCATTAATTCCTCCATTTCTATTACATCCTCAGCAACTTCATAACTGTTAAAAAATAGAGCTGCTAAAGCTAATTCAATCATAGTTTCAGAGATATCTGTTATATAAACATAATCTTTCTTAAGTTCCTGAATTTCTTCAAATATTTCAGGATCGGTTAGATCAAACTCATTTTGTATCGGTTCTTTTTCAAGTTGAAAGGTTATAGCCTCTTCATCACATACTATATTTTTCAATTCTTTAATCGGTTCAAGTTCTCCTTTTATTATTAAGATATCATTATTTTGAATTCTTTCATCTCTTTTAAAAATCCAACCTCCATTTCTTTTAATAGCAATTAAGTCTACTCCATACTTTGATCTAAAATGTACATTTTGGCGATTCTCTCCTATAAATCCACAATTCTCGCGTACTGAAAGTTTAACAATAGGCTCTGGCACTTCATCCCAAAATAATTGTGTAAAGTGACATATATCACTGTTAATATACACTACTTTTGCAATATCAGCGAGAGCATCAGAAATTTTATCAATAGAATATCCCATGACTACAATTGGCTCCAATTTTTTAGCTTCCTTAAAACCACCTGCCTGTGTTTGAATAATTTGTAAATTCAATAAGAATGTTAATTCATGAATTCTTTTCTCGATTTTAGAAGCTTCATCAGCAATTTCTTTACTTCCAAATTTTATAGCACTATATGCTAAATCTATCATGAGATCTATGTGTTGTTTCATCTCTTTCAATATTTCTTTTAACGATAATGGTTGATATTTAAACTTCTTTCTTTTTTTACCTTGCATCTTTTCCTTTTTTCACTCTTTTTTGATTTTTTTCTAAATAAATATATAGATAAATATGATAATAAATAAAGGTGTTAAAAAATCAGCAGCAGAAGTTACAATTGGTATTAAAAAATTATTAGGATCCTTCCCTCGTTTAAAAATAAAGATAGCGCTAATAAATAGAATAATGAATAAGATAAAAAATAGTAATAAAATGGTCAATAACAATATGCCTATAATTAAAAAAGGATTCACAATTGCTATGCCTATAATCATTCCTACGATATAACCTAACGTAATTAATGCAGCTAAGCTTAATAATATTGTTATTAACAATCCATAAAAGTCTTCTTTCAATCTGTCCGATTTTTGAACTTTTGCTTGAATTGTACCAATATAAAGATGTGAGGTTAATCGAGAGATTAATACAGTTGACATATCTCCAATTAATGAGTTTAATGAAGGTAAAACTAAAAGGATAATAGGGAAAGTATAAAGGATTTCTTCATTTCTAGACAAAAGACTTCCTGAAACCATTCCCATAATTGATGATATACTAACAATTATAATTGATTCTTTAAAGATCTTTTTAAAATAGTCCATTTACGGCACCCCCAACATTACTATTGTCAAATAAAAGCTAATAACGGTGAAGAAATCATCAATCGCTGTCATAATAGGATTAACAACATTATTTGGATCTAAACCACGCTTAAACGCGATATAATTCAATAATGTGGAACATGGAATAGAAATGGATAAAGTTAATATTATTGAGATTATAGGTATCACGACAATTAGTCCGATAGGAATAATAAATACCCTTATGAGAACAAAATTTAATAAAATACTGATGATCCCAATAAGAAATGCTGTTATTAATGAAAGAGAATAAGTGGCTAATACATTTTCTAACCATGTTCGTCCGTTAAATTCTCCTATTATAAAGTCTCGAGAAGTTCGAGCGATAAATGGACCACTAATGTTTCCTCTTAGTGAAAGCAATGCGGGTATTATTAAAATTAAAATAATAAAACTTTCAAATGGTATAATTAGAAGTGAGAGAACAATTCCTGCGAGAATATCTCCCAAAATTGAAATAATCTCTGAAGGAAATGTTTGCTTAACAATTTTAAGCTTATTGTCTTTAGCTTCCATAAACCATCCTCAGAATCAGAAGATTCTATAGAATCATTATCATTCATTTTTCTTAATTTCTTAAAGGTTTATAATTATATAAATATTCTTAATATACCTCAAGAATTTTAAAATATGCTATAAACTTGATTTCCATAACCAAATTAACCATTAAGTAGATATAAAAGTGAATAAAATGCTACAAATTAGGTGTGCCTAATAAAAATAATAAAAAAAATAAGATTTATTTTTTTATTCTCTTTTGAGTTGATGCAATTATACTTAAAAGAGCTACAACCGTAAAGCCAAAAATTAAAATTGGCTCATATCCAGGTATTCCAGGAACCTGACTTAAATCAATGTATGCAAAAGCAGAAATTATTGCATTTGGTCCCCAAGCTTCAGTTTGGAAAGTAATAGAATTAGATTCATAATCATAGATTATTGCATCGTAAAAATCAGACGGTGGTGAATCCCATTGATTTGTTCCCGACATATTAAAAGCAAAAAAGAATAATTCAGTTTGATTCAAATCGATTGATGAGGGAAAAGTAATAGTAAAGGTTATGTTTCCATCAATTAATCCATAATTAGTTATCAGCTGATCAAAAAATACTAAAGCGGTACCATTTGGTAATGTTATGTTGGTTGGATTAAAAGGTATAACACTATAAATATATTGAGGTGTAGGAGCTCCAATAGATACATTAAGTTCTATATCAACTGTAATGTCTAACATGAAATCACTTTGAAGAGTAAACTGATTAATACCAGTAGATAACTGTTCATTGAATTTTGGGTACATAGACGCATAACTCCATTCTGAGCCTGGTACTGGCATAGTCATCCATCCATGCATCATAATAATTCTTCCCGATGTGGGATCAAAATTAAATGTAAGTGCCCTGTCTAAGGTTGAGTTTCTTAACATCACATAATCGGTTGAGTATGTAATATCATCATAAACTGGACTAAACATATCAAATAGATTTTCAAGATCTGAACCTACAGTATTTTCAGGCATTAATATAGGTGGTCCACCTGCTTGGAATATCAACGGAGAAATAGGCCAATAAATATTAGCAATTGCTATTATACCATAATCATCCCAAACCCAAGATTCTGTAGTTATATCCCAAAGTTCAAAATCAGCTTCCAGATAAGAAAAGAATTGTAGTTCTGGTTGTTCTGAGGGTACAGTTAGAGGAACACCCATATAACCATAATCATTAACAAGCTCAGTCATATTTACAAAGACAGAGTGAGATTCATAAATAGAAACCCTTAAATCTTCAAGTTCGCCTCCATTCCGTTTTAAGTAAAAACTATCGCCCACATTTAATGTCCAATCAACAAGAGTTTGAGTTTTGAGTTGATAATATTGAATATAAGGTTCATCTTTAACCAAATAAGAAACAGTCAATCCAGTTGACTTATCTACTTTCACATGGCCATAAGTAGTTCCTGTAGAATTTTTAAGAAACGATTCAAAATAACTATTTTCAGTATAATATATCTCATCAAAGGGAGTTTCCAATATTCGAAGTGTATCATTATTCCACATAAATTCAAAATCTTCTCTATCGAAATTACTAGGATATAAAAAGCTCGGGCTTGAGCCTAATGAATCAAAATATTGAGGATAAAAATTATTTGCCATAGCAAGAATCACATCTGAACCATCTAGTTCATAATCAGTTCCATTCCAATCAAAAATATCTGCATATACAGCTTGAAACATCATATGAACTGTGTTATTTCCAAAACTATTTTTACTCTTCTCAACCATGATATTCGAAATATCTGTGATATTAATTCTTTTTTCTTCAGCATCACCAATCCAGTCTGATCCCTCAAAAAAATCGTAATATATTTCATCTCCTATATTTACGCCCCATTCCAGCTCATCAGTAATATTATAATCAAATACTCGCTTAAGTGTAGTATTTATATGCACTGGTCCGCTTCCCATATTTGCCATTAAAAATGCTGTTCCATTTTTTAAAGTACCATTATTATAATAATACCCATCTAGAAAGAAATGATCAGTTGAGTTAGAGAAATAAATCCGGTTCTCATTAGGATCAGATTCATAATAATCATATTGATTATAGGTTGTTTGACCCATTGGATAATAATAAGTCTCATTTAAAATATCATCAAGAATATCAACTTGGAGATTGTTTGAACCGTTTAAAGGAAGAATGAAAGCCATCCCATTATACCCTGCTCTATACTTATGTTTCATCATCGTATCTGAATCATTATATCCAAAAAGAGCAAATTCAGAGGATTGGGTATAAGCTTCAAGTTTATCGCTGCTAGCATTATAAAATAATTGTGTAGTATTCAATTGCGAAAATTCATTAAGACCATGCCAGTCAAGAGTTACATTTTCTATAGAAGTTATATTATAAATCCAAATATCCTTGAACATTTGATTAACTTCACCTGTGGATTCATTGGAAATAATGCACTCTACTTCATAATATAATTCATCTCCTTCATTAACTTCCCAATGCCATCCATTATGAACATTTTCTTCAGGAATATTAGGTCCAGCTAAACTTATTGGACTTAATTGCCCTAAAATCGTTGTTATTAATAATATGCTAAAGAGTACAAATATATAACTTATTCTTGTTTTTTTATTATTCATTTGAACTAAACCCTTTATTAGAATTTTTAAAAAAAAGATTTTTTATTATTCATAATTTAGTTCATCTGAATATATATAATTGTAGTAGAATTAGACATATTTGTATAAGTAAGCACCAATCCTTTAAGTTTCTTTATGATTTTAATTCAGACTAATAAAAATTATATATCTAATTGATATTACATCAATTAATTAGATGACATTTAAAAGATACAGCTCAAGAACTCAAGCAGGTAAATTTTTAGCTAAATTCATACTTGATAAAGACCAGACTTTATGTAATAATTTGAAGTCTACACCAGATCTATTTTTTACTTTTGCAATACCAAATGGAGGCGTTCCTGTTTCTGAGGGCTTTTGCTCATATCTTAATATTAAATATGATGTTTTAATCGTAAGAAAAATCAAAATCCCATGGAATACTGAAGCAGGATTCGGCTCAGTGACAACTGATGGAACTGTGTTGATAAATAATCCCTTATTAAATCAACTAAATCTCTCTAATAATGAGCTTCAACAATCAATAGAGTTAACAAAACAAGAAATAAAAGAAAGATTAAAGTATTACAACAAACCAGAGAACCTAGAAACAGTTTATCAGATTTTTGTTCGAGGAAAAACAATATTTTTAGTAGATGATGGTCTAGCTTCAGGATTCACCATGCTAGCAGCAATTAAAATGATTAAGAAATATCAACCGAAAGCTCTATTCATAGGTGTTCCTACTGCTCCAAAACATACGATTAAACGAATTGAACAGGAAGTTGATAATATTTATTGTCCAAATATTAGGAATACCGCATGGTTTGCTGTAGCTGATGCTTACCAATATTGGTATGATGTTCCTGAATCTGAAGTTGTTGATATCATTAAAAAATCAAATTATTACCATGGGAATTTGAATTCAGGTAAAGCTATCCAATAAAAGAAAAGTAAAAAAAATTAAAATTTATGAACTTATAAGTTGGAAGAGAATCGAAGCGTGAGGAATGAAGAATTGATCTCCTTTCTTAATTACCACAGTATGGAAATATTCTGCCAATCCTAAGAAACCACGAATAACAGATTCATCTTCTTCAAATTTAAAAACAACTCGAGCAATAGCAGCTCCAGTTCCAAAATTTACCTTATCATAAACCCGCTCATCAATTAGCGGAATTTTAAGTTCATTAACGATTTCATAAACTCTTTTAATGAATAATTCACGTTTAGGCATTCGGTTTTAACACCTTTTAATATTGAAAAAATAATTATTAAAATTTCTAATGAAATATGATATATAATATTATTAGATTTAGGATTTTTAATTGTTTTTTTTTTTAGTTAAGTTTTTAGCAAGTTTCTACATCATTTATGGTTTAACTATTCAAAAATTATAAATTACATAAAAACAAAAATATAAATTAATAAAATAGAATTATCACTATAAGTATATAGTAAACTACTTTTCAATAAATTTCGAGGATTTGATTTTACCTTGGTTTCAAAAGAACAAAAAAAGATTGAACGCGTAATAAATTTTATGAAGAAAGGTTTGACTTCTTTACAAGATGATCTTGAAGATACTGTAAAAGGAATAAATGACTTCGTAAAATCATTGAATAAAGCATTAAAAGATTTGAAGGAAGTTACGGTTGAAACAGAAGTTCAAACAGTTAGCACCTCCTCTAAACAAATTGCTGCTCCTTCTTCAAACGCGAAAACAGCAGCAGCTAGTACTTTATTTAATCTTTTAAGTGGTGGAGGCAGTGGCCCTGGAGTTCCAGCAGCAACAACTGCAGCTGGTCCTCCTACTTCATCTGGACTTCCTAAACCTCCAAAAGTTGGTCCTCCCTCAAAACCAATAAGTGGAGGTCCTCCTAAGACACCTTCATCTGGACCACCAGCAGCACCTACATCTGGACCGCCAAAGAGACCAAATTTACCACCTGCTCCAAAACTTCCTCCTACTTCGGGAGGTACGCCACCTGCAGCCCCTCCAGGGGGGGTAACTAAAGCACCTGCTTTTGCTAAAAGATCTGGTCCTCCCGCAGCACCCTCTGCAGGACCTCCGAGAGCCCCAGGACCTACATCTCCTGCGTCACCAGCTGCGCCAGTAGCTGTAAAACCCGGTGGAGGTTTAAGCTCTCTTCGCGACGAGATGTTAGAAGAATTAAACCGCTTAAAGAAAATTATGAGAGGAGAATAAAAAATAAACCATTTTTTCTAATATTGAACTCTATTATTCTTCACTTTGGCATTTTTGTTTATCAAATCTTTATATAAAGTACAAAAAAGATTTTAATATTTTAAGATACCAATAATATTCGATGAATGATTCTCAATATCTTTTTTGTGAAGATGATATTCCGATCGTGGTCCCGAAAAGAATGATGATATTCGCAGGTCATCCAGATGATGAAATTATTTCATGTGGCGGAACAATACTTAAGTACCAAGAATTAGGATCTGAAATAATAGTTGTTATAGCAACGAGTGGTTTAGGTGGATATGCGAAACCAACTCAAAAAGAAAGAATTTTGGAGCAAAGACAACATGAATTGAATTTGGTAAAAAAATTTATAAGGGGTAAACTAATCGAATTAAACTATCCTGATTTAGAGATTAATAGAGAGATAATTTCTCAGATTACAAATTTAATTAGAGAAATTCAACCCCAAATAATATTACTCCCGCATTTTACAGATTTTCATCGTGTACATCGTAATTTATCATTTATTACACGAGAAGCGATTTATCACTGTTCTACGGGAAAGGCTTATGGTGGACATGAGAGGAACTGGATTCCTTTAGGAGTCTATTATTATGAATCTCCTTCATGTAAATTTGAATATATCGAAGGATCCGTATTCGTAATAGTAGATATAGATAAATATTGGAAGAAGAAAAAAGATATCTTTAATAACGTCTATATCTCTCAAAAAGAAGTCTTACAAAGAGTATTAGATTGGGCAGAAGATACAGCAATTTTAAGAGGAAACGAAATAAATGCCTCTTATGGAGAAGCGTTTATACCAGAAACTACTTATACGCCATTAAAGATTTTATTAGTTTAAAGCGCGTCATTTTTGCTAAAATAAGCTTGAATCTTATTAATTTATTAATGTAAAAACAAATAGATTAATTGAAAAAATGATTAAATAAAATTGTAATAAAAAAATATTTTTTTTAGATTATGGGCAATTTTACAGTTGTACTAGATATTGGGCAATTTGCGTCCAAAGTTGGATTTGCTGGAGAAGATACACCAAGTCAGGTATTTTTCACAATTGTAGGAAAACCAAAATATCAACAGATTGATTTTGGAATTGGCGAAACCCAAAAAGAAGAATTTTATGTAGGTGATGAAATTCAATCTCTTGGCCTGTATAAAATTTTTTATCCGATTGAAAAAGGAATCATACAAGATTGGATATCGTTTGAAAAAATTATCGATTATATTTTTTATAATTTGCGAGTAGATCCAAGTCTAGTTAACGTATTATTTGCTGTCCATCCTCTTTTCCCGTATAAAGATTTAGCAAGATTATTTGATCTTTTTTTAGATCATTATCAGTGTAATGCATTTTATCCTGTTTTAGATTCTATGTTAACCCTCTATTCCGGAGGGTTCCAAACGGGTTTGGTTATAGAAATAGGAGATAGTATCACCAGAATTGTACCAATTTATGAAGGATATAAGCTAGATCATGCTATTCGCATATTAGATATAGGTGGTCGAGAATTAACTAAATATATGGAAAAAATACTTGGTGAGATTGGCTATTCTGCAGATTCGTCAATTAGAAGAGAATTAGTTAGAGCTTTAAAAGAAAAAGCATGTTTCGTATCATTGGATTATAAAGAAGATCTCAAAAGATTTGAACAATATGAAAAACCCTATTCTTTACCAGATGGATCAACTATAACATTAAGTAGAGAACGATTTGAAGTTCCAGAACTCTTATTCAATCCCTCTTTAGAATTAGAAGTCGATCCTCTGCCACAGGCAATAATGGATTGTATTGAAGATTGTGATCTAGATATTCGGCCTGACTTATTAAATAATATTTTTTTATCAGGGGGCTCTTCTATGTTTCCAAATTTAAAATCGAGAATTTATCAAGAATTAGAATTAGAATTAGCGAGAAGGAAAAAAAAGAGCCAAACAATTAAAATAATAGCGCCAAGAGAAAGAATTTTTTCTGTTTGGGTTGGTGGGTCAATATTAGCCTTGATACCAGAATTTTCTAAAAATTGGATAACTCGTGTTCAATATTATAATAAAGGGATTCCAGAAGGATTATTATAAAATATTTAATACTAATACTTATCTAATTAATTTGTATTCTATTGATATTACAAGCATATTACACCTTATTAATAATAATATTCTGATATTATATTTTAAAGTAATACATAAAGGTGTATTATTATAGAAGATTCTCAAATTCATAATTCAGATGGACATGAAATTATTAAGGAATATTATAAACCTGATTATTCCCAATTATTTAATAAAATTAGAGATATCAAAACACCGGTTAAAAACGATATTTTAGTTGGATTACTTGATGGTAATTGGCATTCAGAATTAGATTTAATAAGGATTGCGAAGAGGCAACAAAAATTTATGGGGGCAGTGACATTAGGTACAATGGTAAATTCTTTAAATCATATCTTAAGAAATGATTACGTAGAAAAGAAAGTGATTGATGGAAAAATGCATTATAAAATTTCAGATAATTATGTAGGTTTAACGCGTGCCGCTTACAATAAATATAGATTTAAATTAGAGTAAAATTTTGAATTATTTTTGCAATTTTTATTTCTTATTCCTTTTTTAATGATCTTAAAGTAATTATATTAAGTATTAGTATTATTATTGTTAAATAGAAACCTAAACCTATAACAAAAAAAACTTGGGTAAAATCAATAAGGATTTGTATCAATATTATAATCCCAAATAAAATAAATAGATAACACAGTAAAAGGATACTTATTTTGTATAATAATTTTGAATTCAAGGTTTTTGCTTTTGATGTTGAAGCCATTATTAAAATTAATCCTATTAAAATAATTGAAATCCAAATTGTTAAGGCAAGAATACTTTCAGGAAATTGAAGAAGCATTGAGCTAAATCCAACATTTTCATTTAGAATATAGCCCCAAAAATAGATTTCAGTGTCAATTAAGGTAAAAATTTTGAAATCGATTACCCAATCTTCAGCAGGATAAATTGGGATTTCACTAAAGATAGCTAAAACAAAAGCAATTAGCCCGCCTATAATTCCTAACTTTCTTGTCATATTATTAACCTTATTCTTTTAAAGGATGTTTTAATAAAGCAATTAATGCTAAAATACAATTCAAGATTAAAAAATAAAATCCATAGTTCAAATATAGGAATATATCGAAGTATCCAAATTGAATCCCAAGAATTTCTTGACTATATATGGGGATTCCAATAATTAAATATAAGATAATAATAATATATGCGATGAAACTAAAAGCTGTTAACTTTTTTCCTGTTGAATTTTCTTTTTTACTGCCAATAATTGAAAATATTACTATAAAAATAGAAATTACAAATAAGAAGATGAATGCGGTAATATTAATTTCAAACCATAAATAAAGTTCATCACCATTAATCATACCCCATAAATAAATCTGTTTATCTCCATAACGAACGATTTCAAGCGGAAATTTAACAAACGAACTTAGAACTGGATTAGAAATGCCAAAATAATTTAATAACCAAATGGAAGATACACCTTCAACTCCAAAATTTAAACCTAAAGGAATAAATTGTAGAAGAACTAAAATTATAGTAAAGATTCCTGACAAAAATCCAAATTTATTCATTAAAAAATAACCAACTTTATTTTATTTTAACTAAATATGAAACCTTAATTTTAATTCTTTTATTTTTTAACACATTTATTTCGATAAATTTTGTAAGATTCACAATTCGAGCAGAATCCTTTCCCATTTTTATTTTTTAAACCCTCTCTCCAACAATCGGGGCATAAAAAATATGTATATACAGAATTTTTTTTCTTAAGAGATACTTTAAAAACATTAAAACCGCATAAAGAACAAGTTGAATTTAACATTTCAATTTTACCGTTTTTTGGTAGAGATAGAAATTTCTTACATCCTTCATTAGAGCAAACTAAAAATTTTTTATTTTTTAAATTAATAAATTTCATAGTATTCGATTTACAAAATGGGCATAGAGAAGTTGTAGAAACAAATTCACGACGAGTTGTGCTACTTAAATTATGTTCTTTAACCTTAAAATTTTTAATATTTTCAAAAAAATTTGGTTTATTCAATAGAAATTTATCAAACAAAGTTAAAAATTCTTTTTTTACTTCTGCTATGACATCTTCCATCTTTCGCGCTTCATTTTTTATACTTTCTAGTCTTATTTCTACACTTTTAGTAAATTCTGGTTTTAAAAAAGGTAGCCATATTTTTATCAAGTTTTTAATTAAAAAACTTCCTAAATCAGTAATAAAATATTGCCCTTTAGAACGATTTATCAATCTTCTTTTCTGCAAAATATTTATTATCATTGGCCTGGTAGATTTTGTGCCTAAATGATTTTTCTCCATCAATTTAAGCAATGTATTATCTCTATATCTCGGAGGAGGTTTTGTTTCTTTTTTATGTAGTAAGATATCTTGAATGGGTATGGTATCTCCATGAATTTGAATATTTGTGTCATAGTGAGGTTTTAAAAATGGTACTATTTCTAGAAACCCTTGAAAAATCAAAGTAACAATTTCAGCTTTAAAAGGCTCATCTTTAATTAATATCTTTAACCTTTGTTTTGATTCTGTAGCATCTTCTCCGAATAACGCAAGATAATGTCTTGAAAGGAAATCATATACTCTTTTTTGTAAACTATTTTCTAATCTCGAATCATCCAATTCTACACTTTCAAGAGGAGTTATAGGAGGGTGATCTCCTGCATCTTTTTTACCCTTAGTAGGTATCATTCTTTTTTTATTTAAAAGATTATCCGTATAACGTCCATATAGGGTATGTTTAGAAAAATCTTTTAAAATATCTTCATGTTTAAAATCTGATTTATAGATATCAGTGTCTGTTCTAGGATAAGATATTAATTTATTCAAGTATAAGCTATTCATAATACTTAAAGCAGTTTTTGCTGATATTTTCAGATTTTTTGTTAATAAAATCAATGCTTTTGAGGTATTCAAAGGTGCTGGAGGAGCTCTTTTTACAAGATTTTTCGAATAATCTAAAATTTGAGCAATTTTTTCACCTTTTATTTTAAGAAATATTTTATTAACTTCACGTTCTTTATCTTTAGAAAAAGGATTTTTTTCATGATATGCTTTAAATGTTCCTTTATCATGAATTAAAATTGCATCTAGAGTAAAAAATGGCTCTGGAATGAAAGTTATAATCTCTTTTTCCCTTAAATAAATTAAATATAATAAACTTGTTTGAACTCTACCTATTGAAGTGAATTTTACTCTTAATTTAATTAGTAACGGTTTAAGGGTATTAGTAACTTCTCTTGTTGCTGAAAATCCAATAATCGCGTCTATTATCGCTCTAGCTTCACCAGATTCTGCCCAACTATATTTGGGTTCAATTAAAGTCTTAAACTTTTTTATTATCTCGCTTTTTTGAAGTGAACTTAACCATAATTGTGAAAATTTAATTTTCGGATTAGACTTTTTAATATAGGGTAAAGCATCGAAAATACCAATGTTACATCCCTCAATATCGGCATCAGTGCCAATTATACAATTTTCTGCTGATTTCGAAAATTCTTTTAGTGATTGGATAAAAGGACGAGTGCCTTTAATAGGGTATTTTTTTATAGCATCTCCATTAGTAATTATTTCCCGTGGGTTGCTATCCGTCCAACTTTTAAAAGCTTCAGTATTCTTATATTCAAGAATATGTCCTCTTAACGGAATAACATACAAATTCATTGAAGATACATGATAAATATTTATCCCTTTATCTCTTTTTAATATTTTAACAGGTCCTAAAGCTTCCGCTATAGCCTGAGCTGCTTTATTTTTTTCGGAGATTATTATTGTCGACATTAAAGATTTGTTTCCTTAATATTGGTGCTTTTGGAATAATATTTTGAAGTTTTGAGATATAAGTAATATTATATCCTTAAATTTCTATTTATTATTAAAGAAATAATCCAAATGAGAGGACTTAATTATCTTTTAAGGGGTAAAGAAAATTTAAATTCTGCCCCCTTTCCTTTCCCTTCTGAATGAACCGAGATTTTACCTCCATGTGCTTCTATTATACCTCTCGCAATATATAATCCTAGCCCACTACCTTTCTCAAATGTTGAAAAATTCTCAGCGCTTCTCCCTAATGAGACAAATTTACCAAAAAGCTTGTTCTTTTCTTCTAATGTTAACCCTTCTCCATAATCTTTAACTTTTACTAAACAGTTATTATTTTCTAATGTAGCTGAAATTTCTATGGTACCTTTTTCTTGCGAGAATTTAATAGCATTAGATATAATATTTGATAAAGCTTGTGAAATTCGGAATGAATCAACTTCAAATTTTAAATTTGGATCAATCGCTATATCTAATTTTATATTCTTTTGATTTATTTGAAAATCTAAGTCTTTAATACATTCTATAGTAATATCTAAAAAATTCTCTTCTTTAAGAACTAGCTCCATTTTTTTTGCATCTATTTTCATAACATCCATCAATCTATTTACGTAATTTTCTAGCCTTCTTACATTTCCTAATACTCGATTTAAATCCTCTACGATATCCTTAGAAAGATTTTTCTTTTCTCTCATCAATATTAAATCTACATATCCTCCAACTGATATTAGCGGTGTTTTTAATTCATGAGCAGCAATACTTACAAAATCTGTTTTTAGTCTATCTAATTCTTTCAATTCAATATTCTGTTGTCTTAGAATTTGTTCTGATTCTCTGAGCTTTTCTTCGGCAAGTTTTTTTGCAGTAATATCCTGAGTAATGAGTTGAATGATATATTCTTTTTCTAATTTAATAGTTGAGAGTTGAGATTCGACCCAGAGAGCCTTGCCTTCTTTATTGTAAATCCTTATGATTTGAGGTTTAACAAATGGCTCCAATTTAGGTTTTTTTGAGAGTAAAACAGGTATTTCTCTTAATGCAGCTTTTGTATCTTCAGGATATAAACTAAAAAGATTCTTATAATTTTTACCAATTAAATCTTCTTTATCATAACCAAACAATTTAGTTGTAGATGAATTAATATCAATTATTTCACCATCTAAATTTAGAATTGCTATACTATAGGGTGAACTATTATATAAATGACGATATCTTTCTTCTGATTCTTTTAATTCCTTAGTTCTCTCTGAAACAAGATTTTCAAGTTCTCTATTTAATACTCTCAATTTTTCTTCTGATTCAAGAATCTGCTGTTCAATCTTTTTCCTCTTGGTAATATCTCTTCCTATCGTAATTCCTTTTATTTTTCCATCTTTATCTAAGAATCGTTTTCCTTTCACTTCAATCCATACATCTTGACCGTTTTTATGTTTTAATAAAATTTCGAGAACGCCTTCTCCTTTTTCAAGCCCTTCAACTAAACTTTTAATTGCGGTTTTTTTATAATCAGGATGTACAAAATTTAAGACAGATTTACCGATGATTTCATCCTTAGCATACCCTAAAGTTATCAATAATGGATTTTCATTTATGTATTCAAACTTCAATTCTTGATTTAGTACTGAAATTAAATCATAAGCATTTTCAGAGATAAGTCTATATTTCTCCTCAGATTGTTTTAACTGTTCTTCTAATTTGAATTTTTCGGTTATATCTCTTACAATTCCAAAAAATCCTATCTTTTTTCCTTGAGAATCATACTTGAGATTAACTGAAGATTCTGCAATGACCTTCTCTCCATTTTTTTTGTAGGTTTCGAACTGAAATGAAGACTGAGCTTCACCTGTTCTAAAAACATCATTATAAATTTGATAAATTCTTTCTTTATATTCTTCATTAGTCATTTCCGCATAATATTTACCTAATAATTCATTTTTTTGATAACCTGTGATTTCACATAAACTATCATTGAAAAAAGTAAAATTTCCTTCTAAATCGACCTCAAAATACCCTTCGCTTATACTTTCTAGAATACTTCGATATTTTTTTTCTGATTCCTTGATTTTTTGTTCAGCCAATTTTCTATCGCTAATATTATTATAAATTACAAGTATAGCTACAACCTTACCTTTGATGTTATGTAAAGGAATTCTATTTATTTCAAACCAAGATTCACTCCCATTAGATAAATTCCATAACTCAATAACACTTTCAGGTTTATCTTCTTTTATTACTCGATATTCTTTTTCTTGAACTAGATTTACATTCCCTTTTAACCAAGGCATTTCTATATCTTTTTTACCTACAATAAAATTTGGATCATCTATGTTATTTTCTAAAGCATAATTTTGGTTACAACCTAAATAATTTAAATCAGTATCTTTCCAATATATTAAATGAGGAATATTGTCAATTACAATATCTAACATCTCTCTTGTTTTATGAAAAGCAGATTTTTCACTTTCAGGTTGTAAAAGCTTCCAGAATCTTATTTCTGGTAATGTTTCTGCTAATTGACGTAATTTATTTTCCCTTCCAATCCAATTATTTTCTAACTCTTTAAAATATGATATATCACGTGCTATCATCAAAATCTTAGGATTATTATCATCATCTAAGAAACGTTTTCCTTTAACTTCAAAATATCTATAATTATCTTTATCACGTATTCTTATTTGTTCTATTGCTTTTCCCGTCTTTAAAGCTCTATTAAGAAATTTTATAGTTTTTTTCAGATCCCCATAATGAACAAAATCTGCAATATTTTTTGAAAAACTTGTATACCCTAAGATTTGTTGATGAATTTTATCATTTACATATTCACAATCAAAATTATCATTAAGGATGTAAATTAAATCATCTAAATTTTCAGCTAAAATATGACCAACATTATAACTTGCTTCTGAAATTGATGCCATTTTGGATTAAAACCTGTAATATTTTAATTTTGAATTAAGATATTGTTATATTTTTGTATAAGCTTCTATAATACTAAAATTTTTGCTAGGAATCAAAAAGACAGATAAATTTAGAGTTAAAACCAATCAAATGATTAAGAGCTACTCAGTAAAATAGTTAAACAGCTTATGAAAAATAATGGTTAAATAAATAAATCATCTAAATTATTTTATTTATGATAAAATCTCTTTTAAATATCATGTCATTTATTGAACCTTCTTTTGAGATTGATGAAAAAGGCCGTGTAATATGTCAATCTCATTCATACTTTCCTTTCTTTAAAATACCAAATAAAACGTTTTTTCAAGAGAAGCAAATGGAAAGATTATTAACTTGTAAAAGCTGTGTTCATTACAATGAGAATGATTGTTATTTCCCTAAGTCTGAAATTGATAAAATAGAGTTAGATCGCTTTGATCGAAAAATTATGATCTGTAAGTTATGTGGAAATAGAATAGATAGAATGCTTTCAGTAATCCATAAATTATATTATAAAGAGCGATTCAATATTGAAATTCCATTAATTTGTTGTAGATGTTATGAAAGTTTAAAAAAGAATGAATTCCTTGAAGAATCAAAGCGAAAATCTACACTGCTAACAGCTTATATTTTTTACTTGCTAATTATTTTATCATTTTCATTTTATTTAAGAGGATTTGCTTTGGTAATAATGATATTTAGTGTTATTCTTTGGAGCATTCTGTTAATTAATAATTTAAAACGATTAAACCAAATCAGAAAAGGGAGGAAATATTATGAAAAATATTTTCAAAGTAAATAATGAACTAAGAAGAGTCTCCAATTATTTGGAATTATAAATTCTGCGTAATAAATATTGTTATCGAGTTATAGATTAATTTTAAAAATATCTTGAATAGATTTTTCCCTTCTCTCCTTTTTAACGATTTCACGCCAATCTGGCTCTATAACATCAAATGCCCTTTCAGAAAGATTTCTTAACTCATCATCATCAGAGTTTAGAAAGTAAGCTATATAAGGTAATGCTCTTTTATCTTTAATTCTCATTAAGCTTTCAATGATATAGACTAATTTCAATTTATCAGGATCAGTATTATTTAGTTCCTCTTTTAATTTCTCAAGAATTATTAGTGTAGATCTTCCATCACCTATTCTACCCATTGCTTCAATTATTCTATTGGATACAATTGAATCCCTTTCCAATTTTAAAGCTCTGCAAAGTAGATTAACTGCTCTACCATCTTTTAAAAAACCAAGTTGTCGAGCTGCTTCAGCTCGCTTTTCTTTATCATTCTCATGAAAGATCTGTCGTATTAATGCATTAAAATTAACGTTTTGTTCATGCCAACTCATATATCAGATAATTAGTAAGTATTATTGTTTTATAAACTATTTATTATAAAATATAAAATTAGTAAGAATTATTTACTAAGAATAGAATTCATATGATCAATTCTTTTTTGGAGTAATCTTAAAGTTCCTACATCTTTTCTGTGGAAAAGACGTCCTTTTATAAACCCTATACCTCTTTCAGCTATTTTTTCAGCTTCTTCAAGAGAATCCGCAATACCCAAAATTCCCATTGCTCTAGATGTCGTAGTAAATATATTAGTACCTTCTCGATATACAGAAGCATAATAATATTTTGCACCAATCTTTTCTAATTCATCTCTCTTAATCTCAACTTTTTCATCTTTTTTAGGAGAAATTGGATATCCTTCTGGAGCTAAATATTTGCACACAGTTGCTTTATTTTTAAATTCTATGTTTGATGATAAATTTCCGTTTATTATACCCATACAAATATCAATAAAATCGGTTTGTAAAAGTGGTAATACATTCATGGCTTCTGGATCTCCGAATCTGGCGTTGAATTCTATTAGTTTGATGCCTTTGACGGTTTTCATATACTGACCATATAAAAAACCTTTGTATTCTACTCCAGTCTCAGCTTTAACAGCAGCAACAACTTTTTTCATATCACTTATAGCCTCTTCGACATCAGAATTACTTATAAATGGTAGAAGATGATTATGCATAGAATATGAACCCATTCCACCGGTATTAGGTCCAGTATCATCTTCATAAGCTCGTTTATGGTCTTGTACCAAGGGTGTTCCAACCACATTTTTACCATCTACAAAAGTTTGAAGGGTGAATTCTTCACCATCGCATTTCTCTTCTAATAAGAAGGACTGTTTTTGGTTAACTAATTCTTGACAATAATCTAGCATATCTTGTCTTGAAAAAAGATGATCTCCATAAACTTTTACACCTTTTCCACCAGTTAGCCCATCAGGTTTGACAACTAAATTTTCTTCGTTTATATCTTTTATGTATTGCTCTACACCTTCCATAGAACTAAAATTTTTACTTAAAATGTTGGATGGAATTTTGTATTTTTCCAATAAACTTCGTGCAAATACTTTTGAACCTTCTAGTTGAGCAGCTTCTATTTTGGGACCTACGCAAGGAATTCCACTCTTTTCAATTGCATCTACAATTCCTACTACCAATGGAGCTTCAGGACCAATAATAACAAAATCAATTGAATTAGCTTTACAATAATCAATAATTTCTTTAAAGTCAGTCTCAGAATGAATTTTAACTCTTCCTTGACTTAAATCATCTAAACCAGCATTTTTAAAACTCATAAAAGCGAATAATTTAGCACCATATCTAGTCAAGGTTTCTCCAATAACATGTTCTCTAGCTCCATGACCTATTATAAGAGCATTTACCATAAATAACAACTATACTAATAATTTTATCGTTAGATAGAATTGGTTTTATTTATTAAATCTTATTTGTTTTAAAAGTAATTTTAACATATTTATTAACCAATAATTATTTCTTATATCATTAATACCCGTAAAATGGCTCTTAAAAATAGTTAAATTCTTAAAAGGATTTTAATTCTAAATTAGGGCGCCCCATATTCAGAAAATGCTAAAGATTAACTAATAATATAATATAAAATTAAAAGAAAATTAAATTATAATTTTACTCTTGCTTAGAACCACATTTTGCGCAAAATTTTGCATCAATAGGAAGTTCTTTTCCACAGTTAGGACAGTGTTTGATTGAAGCTTCCTCTTTCATTTCTTCTTTTTTATCAGCTAGATTCGAACCGCAATGAGGACAAAAATTAGCATCCTCATCAATTTTTTCATGGCAAAATGGACAATTTACTTTTTTTTTCTGACTTTCGATCACTGGTGTGACTTCTTCCTTCAATACCTTCAATGTGGTTGGTGCCTGAACTCCAACTCGCGCTTCAAATGGAAATTCAATATTATGTCCTTTTTTCGATAGAAGCGTTGCTTTTAAAGTGAAAATGCCTTCTTCTTTAGGTAATATTGTAAATAATCGATTAGAACTTTTTCCAGCAGGCATTCCACTATACCATTCTGAAGCGACTAAAAGCTTAAGCTGTGGAGGCCCTGACAATTTTACTCTAACTTGTGGTATATAATTACCAGAAACATTATCAACAGTGATAAAAAACTCTTTTTTATTATTTAGATTCGCATAGACTGCTTCTGCATTATTTTTCAAATATATTCTAAAATCAGATTCAGACATTTTTGTATTTACCTTTTATTTACTTTTTTATGATGTTTCTATTATTTATTTCTTTTTACTATAATGATATTAATTTCAGATTCTTACTTATATTTTATATTAAAATTAAAAATGTTGAGTTATAAATAATTAAAGTAGACCAATTTTCTCTAATAGAATTCCATAATAATTAATTATATATTTTTTTATTTATTTTTCTCAATAATTTAAAATTTATTATCATTTAAACTAAGAAATTTAACTGAATTTTAATGTTAGAAGAAAAATATAGAAAAGCTGCACGAGTTATTATAAAAGCAGGGTTCCTTCCTTTTCCTATTAACGATACCATGATTGAACTTTTGAAGATCTTATTAAATGAACATGATCTAGATTTCATTATGGCTTTTAGGAGAAAACCTTCACAGACTATGGAAGAATTAAAAGTAAGTAGCAAATTGTCTGAAGATGAAATTTTAAATCATGTAGAAAGTTTAGCTAAAATAGGATTCCTTTTTAATCAACCAAATTCTAAGGGGGTAATGGTTTATCGACTGATGCCTCTAGTAATGGTGGGTGCATTTGAATATACCTTTATGCAAAAAGTAGAATTTAATAAACAAAATAAAGATTTAGCAATGCTATTTGCGAAACTTTTCAATGAATTATCAGATTTTATCCAAGAAAATTATGATACAATTTTAACTTTATTTGAGAATTTGCCTCCATACGATAGAACTGTTCCTATCTTAGATAAAACTGTAGCTGGTGAAGAATTAAAAATAGAAATTAATAAAGAGATAGAAGCGCCAGAAGAATTAATAGTACCAACACAGAAAGTAGAAGATATCATAAGAAAGTTTAAAATCATTGCTGTAGGATATTGCTTTTGTAGACATCACCAAGATTTATTAGGAAATCCATGTAAGCAAACTGAATTAAGAGAGAATTGTTTGACTTTTGGAAAATCTGCTAAATATGTTGCTGAACAAGGTTTTGGGAGATTGATTTCGCAGGAAGAAGCTTTAAAAATAATAAAAGATTCAGAGCGCGATGGTTTAGTACATAAAGCATGGCATCCGCATTCTGATATCTCGAAAGAAGAAACGAGTATTTGCAATTGTTGTGAAGATTGTTGTGGTACATTTGATTGGTGGAGAAGAGGATCAACAGCCATGATAAATTCCACAAATTATATTTCAATTATAAATAAGGATTTATGCGTAGGATGTGGAACTTGTGTTGAGAAATGCCCTATAGGTGCTATTGAGCTAAATGATGAGGATAAAGCACAGAGAAATCCAGATTGGTGTATAGGCTGTGGAATCTGTGCTCACTTTTGTCCTGAGAATGCTATTTCTTTACAAGAAGGAATGAGAAAGGTTTATATTCCGCCTCCAAAACTTCGTGGTTAATCTAATTTCCGCTATTTTTCTATTTATCTATTTGAAGTTTTTGTTTGAATAAATCAATAGTATTTGAGATTTCGGCTAACTTCAAAGAAAATTCTTTTGGCTGTAGTTTCTTTAACTTATCAAAATCTTCTATAATTTCTTTAAATTCATCAATCCAAGTTTTAAGCAAAATTTCTCCTTCTTGTCCGTGAAGTCTTTTGCTGAATTCTTTAGAGATCAATTCTTTAATTTGTTCCATTAATCTTTTCTCATTAATTGTATAAGATATTTTTAAAACATCTTGTTGGCTCTTAACAGATTCAATATCCTTTAAAATACCAATTTTATGTTTAGAAAATTCATCATTTAATTTCTTAACCATATCCGTTATAATATCTTCTTGGGTTTTTATCATTTCCTGTAATTGTTCTTGATTTAGAGTTTGATTACTTTTAATGGAGGATATCTCTTTATCTAAGGTATCAGAGATCTTTTGAAGTACATCTTCTAATTTAGAGTTCGTTTTTTCAAGTTCATCTTTTAATTTTTTATTAATTTCATTAATTTCATTAACGATTTTTGAACTAATTTCCTTAGTTTTATTATCAATATTTTTATTAATGTCCTTTATCTCATTCCCAATTTGTTTGTATTCCATATCAATAAACTTTTTAATTTCCTTATTCTCATTTTCTAATTTTTCAATTTTCTCTTTTAATTTGTTGATATCTTTAGCATTAATAGTGTAATTTTTCTTTGGGATTACTTATCACCCTTTTTATTTATTTGAATTCAAATCTTCAACTTTTTTTCTCTTTTTATTCAAATTTAATATCATATCTAACTTTAGTTCAAAATCATCTTTAAAATGAGATAGATCTTTTCTAGTATTTTCAATTTTTTTAATTAAAGAGTCTATTGGAGTTTTTTTTAATTCTAAAATTAAATTTTCAATATTTATAAGATTGTTATTAAATGCTTCTATAATGTTGTTCTTCATCATATTTATTTCTAAAGAACTTCGTTGAAATTTTAAGGGTTCTAATTGGTCTTGAATTTCATTATCTTCAAAAAGATCTGAATTTACTATTTTTTTAGTGATTTTTGGAGTTATTTTTTTTTCTAAAATACTCGAATCAACTTTATTTAAATTCACGATTGGACTCTTTAACTCTTCCTCTGTTTTTTTCACCAAATTCAAAAATTGAGAAGAGATACCAACAAAATGTTTATTATTTTCTATTTCTAACTTTTCTAAAAACTCATAAATTACTAAATCAAAAGCTTCTGAAATATTAGCTTGATTCTTAGCTGAAGTAAAAATTATAGGAAATTCTTCTTTATGAAATTGACGGATATTGTTAATTAACATATCAGAATTTTCTGGTTTCAGTAAATCCGCTTTGTTTCCTATTAAATATGTTATGCATTCTGGTGAATTTTCTTTTAAATTTGGAAGTAATGTTTTTTGAATTTCAAGAAGAGTCTCTTTTGGGTTTGATAAATCAAATATTAAAAAAGCAATATCTATATTAGTAAAAAAAACAGGATTAAGGGGATTAAAAGTTTTTTGACCTCCAACATCCCATATATTAACCCTAAGATGATTATCTTTCAAAAGATATTCCTTTCGCATTATATTTGAGCCTATAGTGGGAATATACATTTTCGGAATATCCTTACGTAAAAAAGAGTTTGCTATAGATGTTTTTCCAACGCCCCAGTAGCCCAAAAGCACTAGTTTTATATTAATTTCAGAAATAAGCATAATATAAAGATAAAACTTAATTTAATAAAATATGGCAAGTGATATATATAAATTTGTTCTAACGATAACTCTTAGAAGAGAAGAGCTTTAAAGAAAAAAATTCAAATAATTAAAATTTGCCTTTTTCTGATTTAAATCTTCATCTCTAAAAGTCTTTTTAATCTACTTTCTATGGACGGATGCCTAGAAAGGATTGTTCTTATAAAGTTAACATCCTTTCTATATTTATTATTTACTATCCAGAAACTTTTTGATAATTTAGTAACTTTGAACGTTAATTCTGGTTTCGAGATATAACATTTTACCATTTTTATTAGAGCTGTTGCTAATGAATGCGGATCTCTTGTAATACGAGAGCTTTCGAAATCCGCTTGAATTTCTCTTGAACGTGATATATATGACTCTAATATAGGCCCTGTTGGAAACCATAGGAATCTTCCTACAATGAAAAGTGATTTTAACCAAACATCCTTATTTTTTATATGAAATAATTCATGAGCAGTAACGGCTTTTATTTCATTAAAATCAAGGTTTTCAAAAAGACCTATTGAAAAAACAATTAAGTATTTTTTTGGGCTAAGAAATAGTGTGAAAGCATTAGGTAAAGCGTCATCTAATATTCCAATTTTAACTTTTACTTTTAATCCAATATCCCTAATTAATTTGAAGATATAATCCTGCAATACAGGATATTCATCATTAAGCAATCTAATATCATATTTTCTTAGGATTGATTTACCCCCTACCCAATACCAAATAATTCCGATCGAAAATAATAGACCATGATAAACAAAAATTAGGAGTGCTGCTTCAAATGCAGTACAAATAATTGGTAAAAAAAATGTGATCAAGAAATATGTAATCAAAATCAGATATATTGATAAACTTCTAATCTGAATTTTCTTCACCGCTTTTAGAATTTCTTAAACGCTCTAATTCTTCTAAAATTTTATCAAGTTCTTCTTCATTATAATTTTTTGAAATTTCTTGGATAATTTTCATTGATGTAATATTACCATAAGATTTGATTATTTGTTTTGCCAGATTTTGTGAAATTTTTTTTTCAAAACCTTTTTTACTTTCTTTTGTCTTATAAATATAAAAAAGTCCACCTTTCCCTGTCTCGATCTCTCTTGTTAAAAATCCTTTTTGGAATAACCTATTCATAGTTGTACTAATTGTGGTTAAAGCTATTTTTCTTTCTTTAGAGAGCACCTCGTATATCTCCCTTACGGTTGATGAATGATTTTTCCACATTAATTGCATTATTTTTAATTCTAAAGGTCCAAGTTCCGATTTTATTGCCATAAGCTTATTAATATTTCGATTATAATAAATGTTTCTATTCAAATAGTAACATTTATATTTTTTAAATTATTCTATTCTATGATAGTCGAAGTGACTATTATAATAAAATCAAATCTAAAAGGTGAGAGAAAATGAGTATGTCGTTAGGTTTAATGTTAATTTTTATATCAATACTAGTAGTAGATTTAACGTTAATGATATTTTGTCTTATTAACATAAGTAAAAGCACAAAGAAGTTAAGGAAAAGCAAAATTGGATGGGCTTTAATAGTAATAATACTAAATTTAATTGGACCACTATTATATCTAATTTTTGGAAGGGAAAAATTTAATAAAAGCAGAATTTGAATTTACATTAATTTAATTGAAAATAAGAAGTAAGAAAAATAAACATGCAACAAAGCTTATCTGAAAATAATAAGGAACTTGTCAAATTTTTTAATGTATCCAAGAGATATAGGGAATTATTAGCATTAGATCATATTTCCTTTACTATAGATAAGGGAGACATCTTTGGATATATTGGTCCAAACGGAGCTGGAAAAACAACTACGATAAAGATTTTAGTTGGTTTAATTAAAGATTATGAAGGAGAAGTATATATTCGAGGCAAAAAGATCACAAAGAATCTAAATAGTCTTCAAGAAGTATTAGGTTACCATCCTCAAGATGTAGGATTTCAAGAATGGAGAACTGTTGATCATTTACTCAAAACTTTTGGATACTTAAGTGGCTTAAACTCAGTAGATCTTGAATCTAATATTCAAGAAGCATTAAATTTTGTAAATCTACAAGATGTGCGATATAAAAAGATAATTCATCTTTCAGGCGGAATGATACAAAAATTAAGATTAGCTCAAGCTTTACTTACCAAACCAGAAATTCTCGTATTAGATGAACCACTTTCGGGATTAGATCCTTTTAGTCGATATCAATTAAAGAACTTAATAAAAACCCTTAGTAAAGAAGGAAAAACTATTTTATTTTCATCTCATATACTATCCGATGTTCAAGATATTGCCAATAAAATTGGAATTCTGAATAATGGTAAGATTATGAAGATAGGAACGCCGGATGAATTACAAAATGAATTTCAATTGGGTAATCTTATTGAAATAGAATATGCTAATAATTCCGATCACTGCAAAGGCATTGAAAATATCTCTAATGTTGAAAGTATTGAGAAGGTTAAATTAAACAAAGATTTGATTCATTTAAAATCTAATGAAGAATTAGATAATTGTATTCATAATATCCTTAAACTTATAATAGACCAGAAGTGCAAAATCCATAATTTCAGATTACTTAAACCGAGTTTAGAAGATGTTTACTTAAAATATGTCGGAGGAGATATAAAGTGAGTCTGAGAATTCTTTTTCTTGATGAATTAAAAGGTTTTTATAAATCAAAAGTAATGATAATTTTATGGATTGGAATACCATTATTATCATTATTGCTTCACTTTATCCCAAACACGGAAGATTTTCCTATTACATCTCTAGTAGCAATATTAATTGCAAGTATAGGAGGAACTCTTGCTGCTGCCATGCTTAGTACTTCAATTGCAAGTGAAAAAAGTCGTCATGTATATGATTTATTTCTAATCAGACCAGTTCGACGAAGTAGTATTCTATTAGCAAAATTTTTTGCAGTTTATCTTTGTTTGATTATTGCAACTGGAATCTCTCTAATGTTGGGATTTATAGTTGATAGAATAACTATTGGGATTCTACCAAAAGATATTTTAGTTCAAACTTTCGAATCACTTTTCATAAGCTTATCAGGTATGGCAATTTCATGCTCAATTGGTATGCTTTTTGGAATTTTAGTTTCATCAGTACCTGTAGCCGCGATATTATCTGTATATCTTGGAAATCAATTAACAGCACTTTCAATATTACCTACAGTCTTTCTTGATTTCATTAATCCCATCTTTTTTGCACTAATTATTGGAATCTCCATATCAACATGTATTTTAACAATATCAATTTTAACCTTTAACCATAAAGAGTTCTAAATTTAACTTTTTTTTTCTTTTTTCATTTCTTCAAGTAAAAATAATTATCTGAGAAGTAATCAAATTAGGGTCAATTATTTAAAAATAGAAAAAAGATTTTAATTAAATTTTATAGATCGGGTAAAATTTACTTTGTATGTATTTAATATAGTAGTCAGGATTTAATTCCTCACCTGAAATTCTCTTAATCAAATCATTAGTCTCATAGATTTTTCCATATTGATGAATATTTTCTCTTAAAAATGTTAAAAGCCTAGAAAATTCTCCTTTTCTATAATCATCCGGAAGATCAGGCACCTTTTTCAAAATAGTAGAATAGATTTGAGCAGCATAAAGGTTCCCTAATTGATAGGTGGGAAAATATCCAATAGCTCCCATTGACCAATGTATATCTTGTAAAACTCCTTCTTGATCATTTGCTGGAGTAATTCCTAGCAAATCATGCATCTTAGAATTCCATATTTGAGGTAGTTCGTTTACTTGGATCTTTCCATCTATAAGATCTCTCTCAATTTCAAATCTTAAAATGATATGCAATCCATAAGTGACCTCATCGGCATTTACTCGTATAAAAGATGGCTGTACTGTATTAACAGCACGATAAAATTCTTCCATTGGATAATTTTTAAGGATTTCTGGGAAGTATTTTTGAAAAGAAGGATAAAAATATTCCCAAAATTCCTTACTACGCCCGACAAAATTTTCCCACATTCTAGATTGTGATTCATGTATCCCCATTGAACACCCATCAGCTAATATTGTATCGTGAATGTCTTTTCTATAGCCCATTTCATACAAGGCATGCCCACATTCATGGATAGTTCCAAAAATGCACTCATTAAGAAAATCTTCTTTTGTTCTGGTTGTAATTCGAGTATCCATCGATGATAAAGTTGTAGTAAAAGGGTGTGTTGATAAATCTTGCCTCCCTTGATTTAAATCAAAATTAAGCTTTTTTATTATTTCAAAGCTCAGTTTAAACTGTAGGTCTTGGTTATACTTTTTTTTGAGAATAGAATCGTCTGGTTTAAAAGATGAATTACTTAATTTCTTTACTATCTCTATTAAAGTGGGCCGAAATCGATTAAAAGTTTTTGTAATCCAATCCTTAGTCGCTCCAGGCTCGAATTCATCAATTAGGCTAGAATAATTATCGGGACCAATATCCAAGTATTTTGCTTTTCTCAACTGAAGGTCGACAGTTTTTTTAAGTAAAGACTCAAAAAGCTTGAAATTATTAGTATCTTTAGCTTTTTGCCAAACTTGTCCTGCTTCAGATGCTGTTTTTGATATTTCGGCAACCAATTCTTCAGGTAATTTTGTATTACGCTCATATTCTCTCCTAGCTTCTCTTATTAACGCTTTATCAATTAATGTTAAATCTTTTTGTTTTTCCGCTTCAGCAATTAGTTTGCCTATTTTTTCTGAAGTTATTCTTCTATGAATTAACGTACTGATAAGTTGTCTTTGATACGCTCTACCAGTAACATCGGTATATTTCCTCATATTTACTTCTTGATCCCACTCTAAAAGTCGGGAAATATAACTTAACCTGGTTATTTCGGTAAAATATTCCTTTAATTCTTTTATAGCATTCATAACATTCAAAAAAGTAATTTTATGTAATCAAATTTATAAAAATTTAAGTATATAAGTACAAAAAAATCTTGCTCTTTTTTGGATAATAGATTTTAAATCTTAGCAAATGAATATCATATTCTTTAAAAAAATGGATATCAAAATTGAAAAAATAAATTATTATTCGTTTAATCACTTATTAAATTTGGATTTATTTAATTAAGTTTTTTAATTTGGTTGAGTAATAAATTATTAATAGAAATTCTCTTTTTAATTTAGGAGTGATTCTTGAGTGGCATTGAACATAGAAGATTGGATATTCATAGTATATTTCTTTATATTAATTATTACATCGATAATCTTAGTTATATATATCAAAAAAGATTATAGAAAAATCTTAATATCAATTTTAATCTTATCTATTCTAATTCCGTTCAATTTAATCGTTCAAGACCTTTTTTTAAATTTAATAAGTTTAGTTGTTATTATTTCTAACCTTGGTGTTTCTTTATTCATAATATTCCGCCCTCTTTTTTTAGTTAAAGAAGAAAAAACTATTTTTTTAGATGTTAAAAAGAAGTTAGATGAGAATTTAGAAGGAAATAAAGAGGTAGGAGATGATTAAAATGAGTTTTTCGATTTCTTCTATTACTATTTTTATTCAAATCTTACTATTACCTTTTATTGCTGTTTTAAACTTACTTATCAATAAAAAATGTAAAAGGAAAAATATAAACTTCTATTCTATATTACTAGCTCTCGTCTTGAACAATGCTGTTTGGATTCCTCATATTATCAATGATATTAATAAAGAAATTACAATTTTCAGTATTTCTAATGGAACATTTATTATAATTGATTTAATTTATTTCTTGGGGCTTATATTATTAATATTTTCAAAAAACGAATTTGATGAATTCGAATCTGATAAGATTTCTGATTGTCTATTATTAATTATTATATCAAATTTTATTGGAATGATTGTGACTCTAAATTTAATTGCACTTATCTCTTGTTTTTTAACAATAACAATCTTGTTAGGTATTATTTTTTTTACGGGAGAATATAAAAAGGAATTTAACATTCTCAAATTTTATTTTATAAGTATTATTTTTATCGTGATATTTTTAGCTTTTTCAATCATAATTATCTTTTTTGAGTCTAATACATTATTATTAAATGAAATTGATAGTTTTCAATTATCTGAGATATCCAATATTTTGATTTCACTTTTTTTAATTTTAGGGATAAGTATACCTTTTGGAATTTTACCTTTTTCTATCTATCACTTAAGAAATTATTTTCAAAATTGCTCATATACACACTTGTTTCTATATTCTCTTTTTAATTATATTTCGATGTTTTCATTAATTAGAATCCTCAAATTGTTTACTTTCTCATTGATTTTTAATGGATTTATTATATTCTCTTTATCTTCCGTTAGTCTAATAATTTCTCTTTTTTATATTATAACAGAGTTATTCACAAATTTTGATGGAAAAACATATTCTATCAAGAAAATATTTGGTTATTCAATAATGAGTGATTATAATTTGTTTCTTTTATTATTCTCAATTCTTTCATTTATGAACATAGAAAATAATACTTTTTATTTTGAAAGTTTAATTTTTTTTATGTTTATTAACATGTTTAGTAAATTCCTTGTTTTTTATACGCTTTATCCGGTCACGCTTGAGACTTATGAAGATAATCTAAGAATTTTAGGAGATTTTTGGAAGAAATACAAACTTTTTGGGATAGCATTATTTATTTCAGGTATATGCTTTATAGTTCCTTTAGGTCTAAGTGGAATATTCAATTTATTATATATTAATATTTTAAATGAGTTTAATATGAATTCATTGTTAAAATTGATTGGAACTCTTACATTTTCATTGTTTATGCTCTATTTATTCACCTCTTTAACTTTTATCTCAACATTTTTTACCAGAATATATTTTAAGAATAATGTAGAATACTTAGAGCGAAAAAATATTAAAGAGATGAGTATTAATTACTTTTTCCCTATTCTAGTTTTCTATGCTCTAATAATAACTTATATTATCGTATTTGTTCTTAATAATAATATCCTTTTTGAATTATTTAGAGATTTCTTTATTATAGCCGAACTATAAATATAAAAGTAATGATTATAGCTTTTCTTGCTTGACAAAAATTTCTGCTGCCATTTCGATATCTTCTATTGATAACGGCCTACCTAATGTACTTTGCAATTCTGATATTAATTGTTCACATAATTTAATGCTTAATGAACTTCCCTTTCTTTCAATTGATTTTTGTAATTCTTTCGAGAATTCCATTTCAATTAGCCTTTCTTGAGGCGCTGGACGTTTTGCATGAGGAACAACAAAATCAACCTTTATATCACTTGGTTTTAATTTACTCTTTACAGATTCTGGAGCTTTATCTTCTTTCTTAAATAATGTGAGATCTTCAGCTTTCTCACTAGTTGCTATTGCCTCTTTTTCTTCAGAAAAGATTCTTGGAGCTTCAAATTTCACTTGATCTTTTACTATTTCTTTTGGAAGTGGTTTTACTTCAATTGTTTTAGTAAATTTAATTCTTTCAGGTACTTGAAACTTTTTTCTACTTTCTTCAATTTTTCTTAATTTATTTTGCTCATTTACTTTTTTTTGAAGTTCATCCAATTTTTGTTTGAAAGAGTTAATATATGTAAAATCTTGGTATTCATTACATATTTTTATTAATTCTTTATATTTTGAAATTGATAAAACTAGATTTCCTTCGACAAAGAGATCTTCTGCTTCTTTTTTAAGGTTTTCAAAGTTGTCCGGGAGAGGTTTTCTCAATTCTAATGCTCTAGAAATTATTTGATTAATCTTCTCTTTGGCATCAGGTTCAGTTAAAGAAATTTCCTCAAAAAAAGTTACATTTAATTCATTTTTCACTAATTTTATGTCTTCATCAGAAACTAAATCACGTTTATTTCCAATAATTATTAATTTAGAAAGTTTATTTTCTTGTTTTTGTAAATTTATAAAATGATTTAAGACTTTTAGATGATAATTAGAAAGATCAAATAAAAGAATAACAAGATCAGAACCTTTAATAAATTTAGACCATAATAATGAAAAATTATCTTTTAATTGGAAATCCCATAAATCAAAAGATAGTTTATCGATTACATATTTTGAAGATAAAGCAAAATTCATAATAGGTTTCTCTCCATCAGATTTTAGTAAGTTAAATAGTTGAGTTTTACCAGAGTTATTTGGGCCTATTATAGCAATTTTTGAATGTAATTCAAGTTGAAAATTTTCTAATGAATTTAAGAAATCTTTATTAAGATTGAGTTGATCAATTTTTTCAAGAGAAGGAAATAGTTCTTTAAATGTATCCATTGTTTTTTTTATTATAGATTCAACATAATCAATGTTATCCACAAAATCGGTTACAAATAGAAATAACGTATCTTCTGTAGATCTATAAAATAATTGATAATCTGAAGTTGGTCTTTGAAATGTTTTACCAGGTATAGGCATGTCTATATAAGATTGAATGATTTTTTTTACATTTGTTAAATCTTCGTCTCTAAATGCCAATGCATAAGAATAGTTAAAAATATGTTCTCCATTATGAAAAATGTGAATTTGCCTTAACATATTTGTATATTCTTTCTTTTTTTAAGGATATCTTTATATATACTTAATAAAAATATAAATGATACTTATTAATATATTTTGCAATTCAATTAAATTTACTTCCATATATTCATTAATCTAATTGAAATATTATGCATAATTTAAGTTTAAATAATAATTATTATTGAAAACAAAGAATTTAAGATCAAAAAATAATTTAGCAAAGATAAAATGCCTTTAGACGCTGAACATATTTCAAGATTTTTGGATGATGAGCATGAACCTAAATTCATATCAGAATTATTAGATCTACTTAAGGAGAGAATTGATATATTATGCTTTAGAGAATGTCAAACGGATAGAGTAGCTTGTACATTACAACCCAGGTGTTCCCGTAGATTTTTATTAAAGCTACGCTTATTAAATAATTTAACAATCGAAGATCAACCAAAATTTTGTTATAGTGTTCATAAAAATGTAATCCAAAGAGATTTTCGTAATAAAACGGTCATTTATAGACCATTTGATTCATATTTATATTTAATAGATTTTTTAGATGTTTTCTTCCATGGAGACTATAGGCAACTGAACAAATTTCTAACAAAAAAAGATTTTAAAGAGATCATGAAAATTTTTGATGATAGAATCAATAATCGAGGAGAAGATTTTCAATATCATTTAACAAAAGATAAAAGTTATATTATATTTAAATTTGATGACAAAATTCATGTTATTTTTATAAATGAGAACTACGCATTATGTAATGCTAATAGAGATTATGTAAAAAACTTAGAAATTATGAAGGGTTTATGTGATATGTTTTCATCACTTTATTTCCCAGAAGTCGAAAGAACTTTAATATCAGGAGATCATGTTGAATTGAAAACTTACTTTCCTAAGGATGTTTTACTGGAAATTAGTGAAAAACCTCCAGAAAATGATGATGCAAAAAGAGACAATTATATTTGGAATACTTTTGCAAATGATTTAGATGCTTTAAGTCAATTCTGTAAAGAAGTCAACCTTTATATTGATAAAAAAGGGAATTTAAAAATTAAACTGCATTTAGGATTAAAGCCTTTGATAAGATATCGAGATTTAAGGTTAATTTTTAATATTATATTTCGCCTATATAATGATTTTTATATAATTTGGGTATAAAAAATAAAATTGATAATTTAATAAAATAAAATTAGGTATTAAAAAATGAGTGAGAAGGGTCAAGTAAATCCAGAAATAGAAAAGATAAAAGATTTTGTGAATGATAAAAGATTAGATGACGCTGTAAAAATAATAGCACTATATCTTGGTGATGCTAATGATAATAATTATCTAAATAGATTAGAAGATGTGATAGAAACATTATTAAATTTACACGGAGGTCACACAGTTATTAAATCTTTAATTGAGAAGCTGATTATAGATCTCCCCTCATTACTTGAAAATTTATCTAAGAGAGATTCGGTATTAAGATATTCCTTTCTACTATTACTTAAATCAATTTGTGAGACTGAATGTAATTTATTTCTTCCATTTAGTGAGGAATTATTAAATTCTGAAGATCCTAATGTTCGTGAAGCGTATCTACAGTTAATTATATTCATGGCAAGTGGTGAACAATCAGTTGATGACGAATCCTTAATTAAAACAATTTCTTTAAAACTAGATGATCCTAAAGAGTTTGTAGTCGAAAAAGCTGTACAAGCATTAAAAACGATTGGTAAAAATAATCCTTCTTTAATTACCCGAATAATAACAAATAAAGCTAAAGAGGATCCTGAAAACGAAAGATTAACAAATGTAGTTGATAGTATATTAAAAGCCATCGTCTCGGTAGAAAAAATTGATGAGATCGTAGAAGAAGAGAACGAAGAAGAAGTTTTAGAAAAACAAGAAGAAGAAATAAAAGACAAAGAAATTGAATTAAAGAAAAAAGAAATTGAAATTAAAAAGAAAAAACTGGAATTAGAAGAAAAAGAAAAGCAATTGGAAGAGAAATTAATTCAAGAAAAAGAAAAAACACTAAAGGAAAAAGAAGAACTAATTGCACAAGAAATTAAAATACCAAAAGAAATTCCCGTAGAAGATTTACCTAAAAAGGTAAAAAAGATTATTAAGAAAGAAGAAGAAGAAATTTTAGATAAAGAATTCGAGTTAAAAAAGAAAGATTTAGAAATTAAAAAGAAAAAGTTAGATTTGGAATTAAAAGAAAAAGAATTAGAAGAAATCCAAATTCAGGAAAAAGAGAAAGCATTAAAAATAAAAGAGGAATTATTGGCTAAAGAAAGTGAATTGTCTCAGGTCGAAATTGAACTAACCCAGAAAAAAATTGAAGAAAAAGAGCAAAAATTGCGGGAAGAAGAACAAAAAAGAGCTGAAGATAAACTAAAAGACATTGAAAAAAAAGTTGATGAAGAAAAAAAATAGGATGTTCTAAATTATAAATACTAATTATTTTAAATATATTTATATGAACCCAGATTTTTCTTTAGCTTACTTTTTTAGGGTTTATTAAAGAAAAGTTGATGAATAGTGATTAAACCTACAATATCAAAAGAAGATATTTTAGCGCTTGAGAGAATTTTAGAATTAGTATTATCCTTTTATAATAAAAATCTCATTAGAAAATCTAAATATGATTTTAATAAACTTAAAAACAAAATAAAAAAACTAAAAGAAGCTAATAGTGAAGATTACACTGAAGCAAACAAAAATTTATTCATGCAAGTATTAAATAAATTAGAATTAATAATAAAGCGAGATTGTGTTTCAAACATCTTTTTTCTTATTGGAGGACATGGAGGAATAATTATTAGTGATATCTCATATTGTGAGTTTGATTATCCTCTTTATACTTTTGATCAATTATTAATGAATTTAGAGTTGGCTTCAGAAAATCATATCCCTTACCATCTAGAAATAGCTATTTGTTGTTTAGAATACTTAAGTGAAAAATTTCCAGAAAAATTTTCAAAATTTCTAAGTTTGTTAAAGAAGAATCGCTTTGAAATCATTAATCCTACCTACTCGCAACCTTATAATTTAATTATAGGTCCCGAATCAAATATAAAACAATTTGAATATGGTTTAAAAATTTTAAAAAAATTTGGCTTAAAAAATAATATCTATTATTGCACTGAAGTATCATATCATCCCCAAATCCCTCAAATTCTTAAAAGTTATAATATTAACTATACTTCTCTTAGGACTCGAATATTTGGTACATGTCCAAGCTCCCATTCAGGATTGATAAATTGGATTGGCTTAGATGATACAAAAATAAAAACGATTACGGATCAATCAGGGCTTTATAATGGAGAATATTGGCATAGAGCATTTTATCAAGAGATACCTAATTTATTATTTCAAGCAGTTTCGCGGCCTTTTATGAGATATATTATATATTCTTCAATTGAAGATTGTGTTAATCCATTGCCACTCCAAGAAGACATTTGGCGGATTTCAAAGTTTTCTGAATTATTTGGAAAATTTGTTTCATTTTCAGAATTAATCAACATGATACATCTTGATGGTGAATTCAAATATAAACGAGATGATTTCTATTTAGGAAATGAAATTTTCAATCAAACTGATTTATTTCGATATAATAAAAAATGTGAAACAGCATTAATAAATGCTGAAATAATAAACACTGTTTTAGGATTATTTGAAAGGAATCTAAATGACAACTTTTTTGAGCAATCATGGTCTGAACTTTTGCAAACTCAAGCACATGATAATTATGCTGTTCCATTTATACAAACCGGAGGTTATTCTGCACAGCATCTAACTAGAGAAGATTATAACAAATTAAATCAAAGTAATAATAGAATTCCAATTTCAGAGCTAAGTATTTCTATTCAAAAAAGAATAATTAAAAATTGTAAGAAATTTATTGAAAAAAGCCTAACAAAAATTTCCAATTTTCTTAAATTAAATCCTAAAGATCAAAATAAACAAATGATTGACTTGTTCATTTTTAATCCAACAATTTATCAAAGGAAAGATATTGTAGAGATCGCTTTAGTTTTAGAAGATCCTTCAAATTATACTCTTTTGAATAATAGAAATGAAAAAGTTAATTTCACCTATTATAATTCTTTGTTAAAGTTCATTCCAGAGGTACCGTCAATTGGATATTCAGTCTATTCATTAATCCGAAATAATAAAAAAAATGCTGAATTCAATTTGAATTTTTTATATAGTATTAAAATTTCAGAAGATCACCAAAATATAGAGATATTTTATGAAAAATCAAAGGTTTATGTATTAAAATTTAATGCTATTCAAGATTATATTCTAAGGGAATTAAAACAAGAAAAAAATTCAGTTGAAAATAAAATATTTATTGAAGGTAAATTTAAAAGTTCAATATTTAACCTCGAGATAACTCAATATAATAATGTAAATAGAATTGAGATTCAAATTCACGCTGATAAAATAAAAGAAGTTATCTTAATTCCATCTTTTCAAATTTCAAAGTCATTTATTAATTACCCTTTTGGAATTGAAGAAACTAAGAGATCTCAGATTCAAACATTAGATTTCTTATGGTTGAAAGGAACAGAAAAAAGTATTATATATTTACAAAGGAATAGTCAGCAATTTTTTATCGATCGTGAAAAATTTATTGTTAAAAACATTATTAAGAAAAAAGGAGATTACGAAATTTCAATATCAGTTATTAATGATAATACTTTTTATTCCGCTTATAGAGAAGTTTACTTATATAATTTTAAATTATTAGGATTTCATATCGATGGTTCTTATCATTATGTTAATGAAACAAATTCTTTTTTCTCAATAGAAAGACCTATTGTTTTTACAAACCTTTGGAGACGTTCTGGCAATAACTATGTAAGGATAATAAATCCTGATCTTAAAAGAAATATTGTTAAATTGACGGGTAAATTGATAAAATCACCGAAAAAGTTACTAGATTTTAATTATAATGTTATAGAGAAATTTGACAATGAAAAATCGCAAATAGATCCATGGAAGATTCAAACTTATACCTTTTAAGGAAGTTCTTTCTCTTTCTCAATATCAACAGGATTCCGCCCTTTTTCTAATTGTTCGAACCACCATTTATCTGTAGAAATTATCTCTTTCGCCTTCATTAAAACTTGTTCAATAATTTCATGTTTGACAATAACAACACCATTTATATCTCCAAAAATCAAATCTCCAGGATTTATCTCTCTATTTCCACATTTAACAGGTTTCATTACAGAGTCTAATTCAATATTCATTCTGCCTCGAATTGATGAACATATGATCCCTCTAGCGAAAATTGGGAAATTTAAAGCAATTACTTGAGATATATCACGTATTGGTCCATCAACAAGAGCGCCCCTAAACCCAAGATCTTGAAGTAGCCTACTAGTACTCTGACCTAATCCCGCTGCAGTCATCTGCCCCATCATATCAACACACATAATAGGAAATTTAGGAACTTTTCGTATAAATTTCACTAACTTTGCAATTATATTTCGATCAAGAGGCTCATCACTTAATACCATTTTCATTGTTCCAGCGAATCCAATTATTCTTGCACCTGACCACATCGGTCTGATATCTGGATCACAAAATCCTGGTTCAAAACCTAACTCATCTATCGCATCTGATACTGCACATGTATATAATTTTGAATAATCTGCTAATATACCTTCTAATTTCGATACTTCCATCTTTCTCAACTATTAAGAATTTATATAAGAATATGATTCAAATAATAATATTAAATGGGTCTTTTTTGATTAAAAACTTATATAAAGGTCTGACATTAAAATGGAAAATAAAGAATTTGATATTAAAAAAAGGAGTAATTCACTTTTTGAATGGACTAAAACAACACCATTTAATTATGTTACCAGAGGAATCATTAAGGGAGTTGGATTAGACGATAAAGATATTGAAAGTAAACCCTTTATCGGAGTAGTTAATACTTGGAACGAACTTAATCCAGGCCACAAGCATTTAAATATGCTTGCAGAGGCTGTAAAATATGGAATTCTTGAAGCAGGAGGTATTCCTTTTGAATTCTGCACAGTTGGCCCTTGTGATGGTTGGGCTAATGGAAATGAAGGTATGCGATATATTTTACCACAAAGAGAAGTAATTGCAGATTCAATCGAATTAATGGTAGAAGCTCATCGATTAGATGCTATGGTGACTTTATCAACATGTGATAAGATCAATCCCGCGGTATTAATGGCGGCTATACGTTTAGATATTCCAACTATTTGTGTACCAGGGGGCCCAAATTTTTGGGAAATCAGGTTTTCAGCAGATTTTAAGGGAATAGATCAAGCACTATATGATAATTTTACACAAAAGGTTGAATGTGTTCAATGTTCAACTTATGGCGCATGTGAAATGATGGGAACTGCAAACACATTTCAATGTCTAATGGAAGCATTTGGAATGACTCTTCCCAATGCTGCTACCACTCCAGCTATATCTCAAATGAAATACGTTTTAGCGAGAGATTCTGGAAAACAAATTATGGAATTATTGAAAAAAGGTATCACCCCATCACAAATAATTACTAAGAAATCTTTTGAAAATGCATTAATGATTGATGTAGCAATCGGTGGATCGACAAACTCAGCACTGCATTTACCAGCTATCGCAAACGAAATGGGGATAGAAATTGATTTGGAAGTATTTAACAACTTTAGTAAAAAAATCCCCACTATTGTGAATGTTTATCCATCTGGTCATTTTGGCATAGTTGATCTTTATAAAGCGGGTGGAATTCCTGCGGTTATGAGCAGGTTAAGGAATTTTTTACATTTAGATTGTCTGACTGTTTCGGGAAAAACTATTGAAAAAATAATAAGAAGAATTAAAGTTTTAGATGAAAATATAATACGCCCGTTGACTAATCCTATTTACCCAGAAGGGGGAACAGTTATTCTAAAGGGAAATTTAGCTCCAGAAGGAGCCGTAGTAAAACAATCTGCAATTAAAGAAAAAGAAATGTTAAAATTTGAAGGGCCCGCAATGTGTTTTAATACAGAATTAGACGCTTTAGAGGCATTAGCTCAAAATAAGATTGAGAATGGTAATGTAATTATCTTAAGATATGAAGGTCCAAAAGGCGGACCAGGAATGCCAGAACTATTAGCAACTACAGCTACATTGATGTTAAGACGTAATTTGACGCGAGTTGCTTTAGTTACAGATGGAAGATTTTCGGGTGCAACATCTGGACCATGTATAGGCCACGTTAGCCCAGAAGCATATGTTGGTGGTCCAATCGCAATTGTCCAAAATGGTGATCCCATCTCTATCGACATCCCGAATAAAAAGATAAATGTAAACATTACTAATGATGAAATTAAAGAGAGACTATCACACTGGCATCCGGTAGAAAAACCTGTTAAAAGTAAAGCTCTTTTGAAATATAGGAGTTTAGTGTCATCTGCTGCTAAAGGAGCTATCCTTGAATTTTAACAACTAATTTAGTGAGTTGCTAGTTCTACTTTGGTTTTTTTGATCGATCTAGTAATTCTTTTTATCACTTTCTTATACGGTAAGATAAAACCATAAATCAAACCAAAAGAGTTTAATATTGATGAATGAATATCTTCAGACCAAGCAGCACAACAATCTTCTACAATGATCGTTTGAAATCCATAATCAACTGCTTCTCGAGCAGTTGAATGGACACAGAAATTGGTTACTACTCCCGAAACTAACACAGTTTCTATCCCCATATTTCTCAAAAAGCTATTAAGACTTGTTGAAATAAAAGTTCCACTTGTATTTTTCTGTAATACAAAATCATTCTCCTCTGGTTTTAATTCATTGACTATTTCACTGCCTGGATGACCAATATAAGGAAATGAAACTTCCCCTAGCATCTTTTGCTAGTGAGTTAGCAATTTTACTTAAAACAAAGATTCATTAAACAAATATTTTGAAATATTTTTCGAAAAGAAAAAAAAGGAAAAGAGTATGTTTAACTCTATTTTTAATATTTATTAATCTGGAATTAATATAGTACCAGAAAGTCCATTTGTTGAGGGACTAATACTCCAGACTATACCTTTAAGTTTCATTCCTTCAAAAGCTTCAAAACCTTGAAGTGTAAAGCTACCGGAAATTTTTCCCCCTACTAATTTAGCATTGATAGTTCCAGTGAAATAGCCCTTCAGTTCAACAATTGAATCATCAATTGAATAATACCATGTGAGGTTAAACAAGGTTTTTCCATTGAGCACCCAATTTCCAGTCACCATATTCATTTTTACATGGAATATTGAGAATGTATATCCCGTGATTATATCGTCTCCTATCGTAGCATCTTCTAGTAGATGATATGACCAAAAACCTTTGATATGAGTCGTTTGCCCTGCAATAAACATAAATGCATCAGGTACAGGAAAATCAGGAACACCTGCGTATGTTTCAATAGCATTAAAATCTAACTTTGTTGATTTTGCTGCTGCTGCTGCTGGTACTAAGATAAAGATTAAAACTACAACAACAGCGCTTAATATTAATTTTGATCTCAATTTAGTTTTATTCATATTTTTCAAAATCCTTTTGTTTTTAGATTTAAATGTAACCATCTATTGTTGGTCAGTAATGGTGTCCGATGAATATCTCGCACATTTGAAAGAAAAAGATGATCCTACATTAGCTTACTGATCAATAATGATCAAAGATAGATTATCCATTTACATATTTAATATTTTTGTAAAAAATCGGTGATCATAATTTTGTTTTTAACATTTTTGTCGTAATAAATACTATATTTGCTTCAAAAAGGAATATTAGTAGTTATTTATGTCTAATTCTGATAATTTTTTCACAGATGGATATCCATTTTCATCCCAACTCCTAAGGTGGTAATATTCATTAAGCATATTGTCAATCTTCACCACTTTATTTTTTGTAAGTCCTCTTTCTAATGGAAATTGAAGTCTTGGTGGGATTCTATCATCTTTACGAGAGATCCCACATTTGCAATTGAATAAACGCTTTAAATTAAACAAACGCTCTCCAATGTTCAACAGCTCATTAAGAGTTAGATTTATTCCTGTTAAGTAGTAAATGGCATCTAACATTAATTTAAAAAGGTTATCTACGATTTGTGAACCTGATGATATAGTTTGTCGACAAATACCGAGTGCATTATTAATCTCTGAAATATTTTGAGTTATAACCACATCTCTTGCAAATTCCGGTTTATCAATTGTGCGCTCTCTAATTGGAATAGGTTTTGTGATATCAAAGTATCTCTTAAACCCAGTAAATCCCGAATAGGTATCATTAGCAAATCCCCTTAAATGGCATGCACCTCTATTTGATGTTGCATATTGTAGACACAATGGAAAAATTGCACGAGGATCGTGCATTGGTGCTTCCAATCCTTTAATTTCTGTCAAAAATTCTTCAGAGCCTTTTCCAATGATCTCCGCTGCTCTCCGAGAACCATGACTCAAAATTTCTCCAAATCCTTCTTTTTTACAAATTAATTCAGTAAGCTTTATTATTGCTTCTGTATCTCCCCATTCCAAAGGGAATCCAATATCTTTTTGGGCTATAAGACCATGCTCATAGCAATCTAAAGCAAAAGCTATAGTGCAACCTGTTGATATTGTGTCAATGCCGTAAAGATTGCAAATATGATTCAAATAAGCTATTGCTTCGACATCGGATATTAAACACATTGATCCAAATGCGGCAGTAGTCTCATATTCAGTACCGGCAGCATTATTTATTTTATAAGGCCCTTCATTTATTTGAATTTCTCGACCACAACTAAATGGGCATAAATAACACGGTTTATTTTTTACATGTAATTTTTCAAAAACTACTTCACCGGAGATATTTGAGACTTCACGCCATTTATGGAGAGTCCAATTTTTATGCGGAACATCGTTTAATCTTTCAAAATATGAGATATTATTAGTCCCAAAATTACGTAGAATTTCAGCCATAGGAGATTTTTGAAAAGCAGTAAAAAGGTTCTTAGAAATTTCTTTAAAATTAGATTCATCAAAGTATTCGACCTTGTTATTTGCTTTTACAACAATAGCTTTAAGGCATTTTGATCCCATAATCGCACCCATTCCTGTTCTTCCTACTGCTCTATAATGATCATTCATTATCGAAGCTAAATTAACACATCTTTCTCCAGAAGGTCCAATACAAGCAATTTTATATCCTTTTCCCCACGAAGATTGAATTGATTGTATAGTTTTGTCAGTTGTAAATCCCCAAAGATTAGAAGCATCTTTCAATTCATACTGATTATCTTCAATTTTCAGCAAAACAGGATGGCTTGACTTCTTCTTAAAAATTATGCCATAAAGTGCTTTTCGTAATTCTGCTCCAAAAAATCCTCCAGACAGACCCTCCCCATATATATTCGTTAATGGTGATCTCGCGGATACAGAATAAAATCCAGAACAAGGATATGATGTTCCTGTTAAAAGTCCGGTCATAAATATTAAGGGGTTATTTTCATTAAATGGATCAAATTCAAAAGCCCTATTTTTAAATAAATAATCAATGGCGATTCCAGGTCCACCTAAAAACTTTTTAATTGTGTCCATATTAATATATTCTTCTCTAAAGGTTTCTTTTTCAAGATCTACCTCTAAAATCTTCCCAAATTTTTCAGAATCCATAACAGCACAAAAAAATTAATAATATCTATATAAAACTAAATTTTAACTTATATATATAGTTTTAATAAATTATTTTTAAAAAGAAGGAAAATAGCCACACATTCATATATAATTAGCATACTTTATTCATCATTTTCATTATTATTGTCACCCTCTTCATCTTCTTTAACTTTTTCTTCATCTTGTTCTTCATCTTCAAGTTCATCGAAATCTACACTCGATTCTGGTTTGTTTTCAGATATCGGAGCAACATATAACCTTCTGACGAGTTTTCTAATCTCATCTACTCTCACGCTTTCCGAGGGAAGACTTTTTTGTGTATCCTTAGCTAGTTTATAAGCTAATTCAATATATTGTAAATCTTCTAAAAACTCAATTACTTGAATTTTATAGTCAATATCATCACTTACAAGTGTCTCCCAGAATTCCATTAGTTTTTCTTTGAGGAGTAGGTCAATTTTTGCACTCCTCTCAACATCTTTCAATGTTTTAACTAATTGTTTAAAACTGTTCATAATATTATACATTTCAGATTTAGGATATTCATCTATATTTTTTAAGACATAAAAAATATAAAGTTCTGCTTTCTCCCATCTTTTAGCTATCAATGAAGCTTCTAAGAGATCTAACAAAGCTAATTCATAAAGAAATTTACTCTTAATATTAGGAATAATCTTTTCAAAAATCCAGTCTAATAAATTTGCTTGATCAAATTTTTCTATGATATCAATAAGAAACCTAATAACTGAATAATATAATTTGGAATTTTCAGTACTTATGTTGCTTAAAAAAGATACTAATGCATATTTTACCCGCCCCATTGCATCTTCTAAATTAATTGGAGTCTCAGTGAATTTGTAAAAAGCTGATTCTAAAATAGGTTTCACTTTATCTTGATTTTTGAAGTCATAAATAAAATAGTTAGCCCAATTTGGACTTAATGCTTCAGATATTGTTGCTTTTTTAGAAACTTTTGACATAGTAATTTTCGAATCCACTATCGTTGGGGCTTTTATTCTTTCCTTTTGTAATTTTACTTCATCCTCTGAAAGAATATCTAAAATAATTTTATTCTTTTCTTTTGGAACAGTTAATTTAAAAAAAACATCCTTTTCAGCATCGAAAAGAATTTCCCTTAATTCTTTTGGAAAAGTAATTCCAGTTTTAGTTTTTTTTATTATGTCTTCATAAAAATTTTGATCTTCGGAATTCTTCTCTCTTTCCATAAATATACTTAGTAACAAAAGGTTTTTAATTATTTGTTATAAGAAGATTGAAACGAACACATATATTATTTAAATTAAAATTCTTGGATAAAAATTAGAATATTTATTATTTAGGTTTATCCTGTGATGTTTACTAATTCTACACCACGTACATCAAAATTCTTATCAATAAAACAGAGAATTGCATGGCCCTCATGTGTATAAACAACAGGCACAGGATGAGATTCTGCATTTTCTATGAAATTCTTTTTTACAATTAAAGGAAGCACTTTATTACAAACCTTGCATAGAACATTTATTTGCTTTACTAAATTGAGTTTTTTAAAGTTAGTAATAACCTGTTCAACGATAGGTTTGAATGAGTCAAATAAATTTGAAGAAAATTTACCATATGATAAATACGAATCTATATCATATATATTATTAAATCTTTTTAAGATTTCTTCAATTAAGGCTTCTAATAACTGAAATTGTATATTTAAATCAGATCCAGCCACATATATTAATCTACCGCTTCTGATGTAAACAATTTTCATGTTTCCCTTATGAATGTGAAAAAAAATACCCTTACTCGAATTCTTTTTTAAAATATTAAGATCAAGGACATAACTTTTATAAGATCTTGGTGGTTTCCATTCGAATATAGTAAATTCATCATTACTAATGTTAATAAATTCCAAACTTTGCATAATTCTTTCAGAACTAAGCATATATATCAATTTCATATAGGTTAAATTGTAACAAATCTAATAGATACTCTTCTAAGCTAGAAAGGTTAATCTTTCTATATTTAATAAAAAATTTTTAAACATTTATATATTATTTCTTAATTTTTAGCAGCAATGATTACTATTCTGTTAAGAATTAAATTCTTTTTATGATTATTTATGTTGAGTTTTTATCGTTCTCATAATTGCTCTCATATTTTCATATGGCAATTCTCTCGGAATTTCACACCCGAAAGCTAACCAATAACCTCCACCTTTAGCAGCAATATCAATATGTTTTTTACAATCTTCAGAAACTTGAGCCGGAGTGGCATTCGTCAATTTATTATAATCAAGATTTCCCATAATTGTGACTTTATCGCGAAGAAGATTTTTTGCCCATTCAAGATCTACTTGATAATCAAATTGAATTGCTCCACCGGGATTAGTTTCTTTTGAAAAATGAATACATTGAGGAACATAACCGCAACAATGAATCAATGGTAGCATTCCCATATTTTTAATTGCTTTACATGCTTTCTTTTCCGGTTCAAGACAAAAATCTTCAAAAAATTTTGGACTCATAAAATAGGCAGCAGTTTCTCCAACTCCTATTATGTCTGCTCCAGCTTCAAACATGGAACGTGCTACTTCGATTTCAAAATCAGCATACCATTCTAAAATTTCCCTAAATTCATCAGGATGATCTAAAACGTAGAAAAGTTGCATAGGATCTGCTCCAGTTAATAAAGTGACCCCTTGAAACGGTCCTTCAGTCCATCCAATAATTGGAATTTCATCTTTCAGTTCCTTTTTAATCATTTCTATTGCTTTTATAGATTCTGTTAACCTTCCTGATTTCATTGGATTTGGAATTTCTAATTTTTTAAAATCTTCATATATTTTATCATGACTAAGTACTGGTTTAACTATACGTGGAACGTCATCATAAGGATAATCAATTTTAGCTCCTAAAGACTCAGCATACATTCCTACATCAGATGAAAAACAAACTGCATCCCAACCAAAAGCATTTAGTGCTTTCATCTGTCCTTCAACAAATTTTTCAGCTTTACTAACATATGCTGAAAAAGGAATTCCTGTAAATTTTGCTGTAAAAGTTTGCGCAAAGGGCATAAAAGGAACTCTATCAGGCTCTTTAAATTTAGCTGAAGTGAATACACGATAATATGAAGTCATTTCATTTTTTAATTCATGAGAAAATTCTTTAACTTTTATTATCAATTCATTTACATCATTAACATAAGCATCTACATTGAATTTTTCTGCCATTACTTTAGATCCGGCAGGTCCACTTAGAATTGTTCTTATTTTATGTCTTAATCCTAAGTTCCATAACTCTTCTTCTAATTCATTAACAAGGTTCCTTGATTGCATTAAATATATTGCCGAAGCAATTATTCTTGCTTTGCTTTCTTTTACTTTTTTAGCAATTTCTTTCGGAGAGATATCTGAGCCAGCATCTATCACTTCAAAACCATGCGCTTTTAAATTTGCTGCTACAATTTTGGTTCCAATAGTCCAAGGACCTCCCATCACACCTAATACGATCCTTTCTTCTGGTTTCTTCTCTTTAGAAATCTCAGGAATTCCTAATGATTGAATTCCTACTTCAAAAGCCCCTGCCGCTTTTATAATATCATCCAGATACATTCCCTTAGTTTTATATTTTTTACTTACATCAGTTAATCCTGCCGACAATGATTTTATGATTTCTTCATTATTGAGCCCAATTCTTCGTGCTTTTCTTACCATACGGCCAATATTTTTATAATCTCCTTTCGAGGTTGCTTCCGTTATTAATTCTAAAATCTCTTCTGACATTTTTATTGTAATTTAATTTGTACATTAAATTTTAAATAACTATTACATGAAGTAGTTAATAAAACTATATTACAAATGTGAAAATGTATATATAGTTCTTCGATTAAGTTTTAATTAATTTAAATTTTACTTAATTGCTTAGGAATAAAAATGAGCGAATTAAAAGAAGAAAAATCTGAGAGTTTTTCGACCAGAAAGGCCATTATATTTGGTATAGGCCAATTCTCTGATGCTATAGCACTTCAAATGTTTACAATTTATGTATTTACATTTTATTATGCTGTAGTTGGAGTAAATGTTAATCTCATCACACTTGGATTTATCTTATGGTCTCTCTGGAATGCTTTCAATGATCCACTATTAGGTGCTTTATCAGATCGAACAAAAACAAGATGGGGAAGACGGAAACCGTATATTATTGCTTCGATAATACCCTTATGTGTAATTATCGTTTTGTTATGGACTCCACCAACTAATACGGAAATAGCTTCTTTCATATATTTTATCATTATTATGATTCTATTTGATACTTTCTTTACAATGTATGATCTAAATTATTGCGCTTTATTTCCCGAAATTTTCCAAAATTTAAATGATAGAGCAAGAGCAAGTGCTTTCAAACAAATTTTTACGGTTATTGGATTATTATTTGCTTTTATGGTTCCTACCATTATAATTCCTGATTTGACGAATAGTGCATATATTTCCGAATATATGTATGCTGGAATAGTTATGAGTGTGATCATCTTTATTGGCGCTTTTTTTATGATTAAATTTGGTATTAAAGAAAGAACTGAATTTTCAGAAGATTATAAAACCGCTCCATCAATTTTTGCTTCATTGAAATATTCTTTAAAGAATAAATCTTTCCGAATATTCATTATTATGAATGTAACATATTGGTATGTAGTAGGAATGCTCCCAGTAGTAGTTCCACTTTATGGAAGATTCGTTTTGCAAATAGGAGAAGGAGAATCATTTTTACTCGGTTTACTTCTAGGGGTTGCTTTTATTTCTGCAGCTATTTTTATGGCTTTATGGCGATTTATCATAGTTAAAGTTGGAATGAAAAGAGGGGTTATGATATCAATGATAACCTTTATTATAACACTAGCGCCATTCATGTTCATAAATGACGTGTTATCTGCATTTATTGCTTTTTTATTTGCAGGTTTAGGTCTTTCAGGGGCAATATTTTTTGGGGATATACTTCTTTCAGCAATTATAGATGAGGATGAATTAATCACAGGAACAAGGAGAGAAGGAGGATATTTCGGAATTAATGCTCTACTTACTAAATTATCTACTATTTTAGTAATATTAAGTATTAATATAGTCTTTAATTCTGTGGGGTGGGCTGTATTTGATCCTTTAGGCACTACTTTTCAAACTATTTTTGGTCTTAGAAGCTTGATCTTCATATTTCCTGCTTGTGCTTTAATGATCGGATTAGTAGCAATTAGCTGGTTCCCTATAACAAAGAGAAAGTATCAAACTATCAAGGAAGAAATCGAAAAACTGCATATAGAAAAAAGAAAGAAAATAATACCTTAAAAATAATTAATTCCTTTTTTTTTTTGGTTATTAAATTTAATATTTCTGTGATTATTACTTTCTTACACAAAAACATAATTAGATTTATTAAATTAGATTTAAAAAAGGGGTAACTAAAATTGAATGAGAAATATATAAGAAATGAAATGAATTTAGATCAAACTAAAGAAAAATTAAACAGATTTGGTAATATAAGTTTTACAATTGTTTTAGTTCAGCCAGAAACTGCAGGTAATATTGGTTTCATAGCCAGAAATATGAAGAATTTCAATTTTGAAAATTTGGTAATTTTCAATCCAATAGAGAGCATTCAAAACATTCTTAGCCATGAAACTCAGGGATACGCGATGCATGGAAGCGATATCCTTTCGAATGCGATGATTATAGAAATTAAGAATCAAGAAAATCATATACAAAAATTTCATAAATTTATGAGTAGTTTCGATTTGGTTGTTGCCACTACTGCGAAGGGAATGCATTTTCGAAATATTAGAAGGCTTCCAATATTTATTGAAGATTTTAAACTTCCAATCTCTAAAAAACCTTTAAATATTGCTTTGGTTTTTGGAAAAGAGTCACGTGGTCTTACTAATGAAGAGATTGAAATTGCGGATATTCTTGTTAGAATTCCATCAAATGATGATTATCCAACATTAAATCTTTCTCATGCATGTAGTATTATTCTCTATGAAATTAATAAAAAAAGAAATGTTCTTAATTTAGGGCGAGGAAATAAACCAATTCTATTAGCAAATAAGCAAGAGAGATATATCCTTTATCAGATTATTAGTAATGTTATAAACAAGTTAAAAGTTAGAACTCACAAAAAAGAAAAGATCTTGTTTTCTTTTAAAAACGTGTTTGAAAGAGCAATTATAACAAAAAAAGAATTAAGTCTTATTTTAGGGGTATTTTCAAAATTAGAACGAATACTTCAAAACTTAAAACTATATCAAAAGAATTAATTGAAAAAAGGAATTATAAATTATATAGCTTCATAACGTTTAGGAGCTTTTCCTAAAATAATAATCTTATCGGGCTTTTCCTTCTTTATTCGTTTGATCACTTTTGCTAAAGCATTTGGGCTAGAATATCCCATTGCTTCAGCCCATTCTCTTGCAGAAGCCTTTCCTATTTCTTTTAATTTATCTAAACACATCTGATCATATGTTTTTAATACTTTCTGTTGCAATCCATATTTCACCAAAGAATATGCTAAAGACTTAGAGAGAATTTGGTTTTAATTTCCTATAATCATATTAGATACTGGATTATAAAAAGAATGATGAAGATAAATTGTAATTAATATCGGTAGGACTGTAGTCTAATACATATTTCTTGTATTAGTTGCCAAAATCAATGTCTATAAAGAATTATAAGATAAATTATTTA